>NZ_CP049887.1:0-609156 GCF_011304195.1 Vagococcus hydrophili
TAAGTACAATGGATAATTTGAGTGTTACTAATGAACTCAACCACATGACCAGCCGCTCCACCACTAGCTCCTTTTTTTCCAAATATAACGATATCACCACGTTTAGCAGTCCATGATTTATTATCAGCTATTAATTTATAGCCGTTTTGAACTAACCATGCATGCATAGAATCTGTATTATAGAGCCAAGTCGGTTTATTTGCTCCAGCCTTCTCTACTGAACGAACAATAGTACCTGAGCAATCTCCAGTACCGTCTGAACCGTCTCTAGCTCCTGTCATTGAATATTTAATACCTTGTTGTCTTAATCCATCCATGAACCCAATAGATGTTTCAATGTTAATTTTGACCACATTATCACTCTCCTAATTTAATTAATAAAAATAGCGCTCAAATTAATGAGCGCTACTTATTTTCTTGATATCCTTGATTAAATCCACTTACTGCTGCTTCGATTAAGCTATCTAACTCAGAATCTGAAATGATAATTCCTTGATTTTCTAATAATTTTCTAGCTCTACGTTTAGCTTCATTGTATTTATGAGGTACATCTTCGTTTAATGCAATTTGCTCAACAGCATTTACTGCAATATTAACCGATTCTTTCTTTGCTTCAAATTTAGCTAATACGCCTTTTTCTTTAAAATACTGTGTTGCTTTTGCTGATACTATGCTCACTGCTCCAGTAATTAAAACAACAGCTAAATTTAACACTGCTTCTTGTAATCCATTCATATTATTACTCCCTTTCAATTTTTAAATTTGGTAAATCTTGAACCTTCTTATATAAAATCTCCCCAGTTCCATTACCTCCAAGACCTTTGTAACCTCGCCATAAATAATCTAAGTTTTCTAAGTCATCAACAGATATCCAACCCTGTTCTAAAAAATCGGAACATTGTTTATATATTTTGTCATGAAGCATTGCAATATTAGCAAACTCTAAGTTTTTAAATCTGATTTCAGTTTCTTCCCTAGACTTCAGACTAGATTTAAATATTTTTGACACTATTGTGATGATACTTCCGAACCCTAAAGCCATAAGAATACTATTGACTTCTAGTAACTTATCCAAAAAATTCATCTTACATTTTTACCACCTTTTCATTAATTTTTGACAAAATAAAAACAACTAGAAATTTATCTAGTTGTTTTTACAATGCACGTACATGTGTATAATATTGTTTGCCGATTGTGACACCATTTTCTTTTGTTAATAATTTTTTCATCATTTTCTTATAATGTCTTTGACAATCTTTTTTTAATTTCTCTATGTCCATAACTCTTTCTTCAGCATAATAAATGCTTCTGAATTTGTTTTCTCCTATATAATCTTTAATATAAGCGTCGTAAACATTTATCTCATCTCTCTTCCACTGCTGAGAAATATTATTTGTCGTTATTTTAAAATCCAAATTTTTGTTTTTAGATAAAAAATTATACAAACAATACGATAATAAGAACGACATTATACCACTGTTGTGCAATTGTCTTTCAGAAAAACAATCTCCATCTATTCCTACTAATGCTTTTTCTAAATGTACCCCCTCTTTATTTAAGCTTGTAAAATTTATATTTGCTAATCTTACATGCTTAGTATTTTGAAAGATATATAATATGTATTGCGACCCTTCGTTGCTTAAATAAAGCTTAAAATCTCCATCATGTATACATTTCATAAACATTCACCTCATGTTTATTGTACCACTAATAATTTTCTATTTGGCGAAAATCATTTTAACGAATAATTCCCCAATGGTACTCATCCCTAAATTGTTCGGATGCAAATTATCATACAAATATGTATTGTCATTTAGATAATTTATTCCACCTTCAAAATACATGTTCTTAAAAGGAATACTATAGAAATTAGCTATTTTTTTCAAGCCTTCACATAATTCAATCATCTTATTTCTCGGTCTAGAATCTGTTGTTGATTGAATAGGAGAGAATAAATAAATTTTTAATTTTGGATTCTTTTCAAGTGCATACTTAATTATCAAATTTACTGCTCCAAAAGTAGTTTTTGGATCTTCGCTGTCAACAGTACCAAAATTAGCTCCTCTTGCTGGGTCATTTGTGCCTCCGAACATTGTAAAAATATCAAATTTTGTGAAGTCTATTTTTTCATCAATCACTATATCTTTATATAATGAGCCGTGTTCCATATTAGAAATAGCTGAATCATACAAACGATAAGTAGCTCCCGAATTTCCATAAGTCATAACGTTAGCTCCTGCATCAATCAATTTTTGCTGATATCCTGTAATTTTACCTACACCTTCTACAGTTTGATTATGGAGCCATGTAATTGAATCGCCAGAAACTGCTATATTTTTATCATCTAAAAATCCATCCATTCTTTCTGGAATTTTTATCCATTCGTTTTCTATCTTGTATGGTGTAAATGACTTAGGTTTAATTCCTTTTGTTAACATAAACATACCTAAATCAATCTTAACAACATTAATTCTCATCCAATAACAATTTTTAGGAACAGTACAATAAAACCAAGTTTCATCATCTTTAGTTAATTCGATTTTAGACATCCATCTTTTTTTGTCATAACTGAAAAAACCACCTGGTTGTTGATACGATTTATTAAATAAAAACCTTTCTCCAGGCGATACTTTTATAAATCGAGATAAATTAATAATTTGCGCATCTCCAACTCGACCTAAATTATCAATATACTTACTTTCTTCAGAACTATCATTATTATATAGATTAAAGATTTTACTATCAGCAAATTGCTCTGGTAATAATTTACCTTCTAAAAAATCTGTATCTAATCTTAAGCCTTTTATCTTACCATGATTCGGAACATCGAATGGTTGTTCAGCAACTCCTTTATAGATACCAAAATTTTTTACTAAATCACTTGGTTTTCCTGCAATATTTATCCTTATAAACCTTGCTCTTTTAGACTCAATGATATTATCACCGTTGCTACTAACTTTAATATTATCAATAAATCTGTAATTGCTATCATATCTAGCTCCTGCAATTGATGGTGAGCCAAATAGGTTAGTAAAAAAATAGTTAGAATATTTATCTACTTCAATATAATCAGTACAGTATCCCTCACTGTTAACTGTGTCTGTTTCTTTGCCATCTATAACATATTTTCCCAAAGTGATTTTGTCTAGATCAAATAAATTTTTACTTTCATCATAGTCAAAAAGTAAGTTTTTTAATATTTTTCTATTCTTGTCAACAGAATTCAATTTATCTGCTGCTTCAGGATTGATTTTAGATAACAACAACGAATCATCTTGCAATTCAATACCTTGATATACACCTAAGTCAACCCATTTATTTTGTTTCCAAATAAAAGTATGTGCACCTTCAGTCAATGTTGAATCAAACACTAAATATGTACCATCTGAACCTTTAGGATATCTATCATTCAAAGCTTTTACAGAGTAAAAAACATCTCTTGGTCCACCAGTTGCAACTGAACCTATTAACGAATCTACATATGTAATATCAGATTTACGCTGATTTAAATGATTAAAGTTTTCAACAACTCCGCCCTCAATACGATTCATTCGCTCTGATGTCACCACTGCACCATTCTCAATATTTTGAGTTTCTGTCATATTTTCATCATAATCATTCCAATGCTGTGCTATATATACCACTTATTAATCACCTCGTTTTATTTTTTCCAACTCTGAATTAAGATTTTTAACAGCAACCAATAAAGACATCACGACTTGTGTTAATGAAATGTTCCCATCATCTGTTTTAAATAAATTATCAATATTTATTTCAATATCATCTATCAGCCCTAATTTGTTAAGTATTTTATCACCATCAAACATATATACATCTGTACTATTAATTGCATTTAATACGATGTCTAAATCTACCTTTCTATAATCAATTACATCAGCACTATTTATTTTTTGATATAGATCTGAATAATTATCAAAAAATAAATCACCATTTTTAAACTCAATCAATGAGTTGTTTGGTTTATTAAATTTTATTGACTCATTATCAAAATCAATATCCATTTTATTTCCTGATGTATTTCCCTTAATTTTTTTAGCATTCAAGCTTTCGATGGCTTCATCTTTAACACTACCATCTTCTATTTTTGTATAGTTGTTTATCGTAACTTTGTTACCTGAAATTTGAAGTGGCTTACCATCTAAACTTTCTTCTGATAAATTTATTTTTTCTATAATATCTTCTTTAGTTATTGAATTTTCTTTATTTGATGTTACTTCTTTATTTAAGCGAACAATTTCTCGATTTAATGGACCTTCAAATATATTTAACTCACTAGATTGAGATTGTGTTTCTGCTGAACTAGTAGCTTTTAACCCACCATTATAGTGTAATTTATAAGATAGATTCGGTACTCTATATTGATTATTATCAATATCCTCTATAATTAACCAATCACCAGCTTCAATAGATGGTAAACCGTACCATTGGAGTGTAAAAGGGTAGTACTCGACGTTTTTAACTAAATTAAATAATTTATCCAAATCAGATTGCTCTATAAAAGGATTTTCAATTACTAATTGAGAACCGCTAGTCTTTCCCGAAATAATTTCTTTACTGGTTATTTGATTCCTATTTAAAATACCGTCTATCCTATATTTTAAATCATTTTTTGATAAACCTTTCTGATAATATAATGAACTATCAATAATTTTTTCTGTACTTTTTGGAGTTTTTAATTCCAGTACTCCAAATTTGGAAATCTTAATAAATCCACAAGCAAACTGAGCTATGTACCCTATCAACTGTCTTGCAGTCATCTGTTCCGGCAATTTAATAGTTTTATTAGGTAATGAAGAAAACGACTGAGTATTAATTTGTACTCCTACTTGACCTGCTATATCAACAGACACGTCAAAAATATCTGCTGGAAATTTTATTGTTGGTTTATATGGTTGTTCAAAATAAATAATCGCATCCATACAAGTGATAGTAGTAGTGTTATCATTTTCATTTATATCAGCATGTTCGCTAATGTAAAAAGTACCTAATCTAACGTATTCAATCGGATTGTCATAAAACATTTTATTCAACTTACCTTGCCCAATTCTCAAACTTCTTACTTTTGAATTGAAAAGAGGTTGTTTTTTGTCTTCTATTTGTTCTCTCTCAATACCAGTTTCAACAATTACTTTGTCCAATTCTTTTAAGTCTCTAATAACTTTATCAAATTTAATCTTTACTAAATCAGAAAAAACAGACCCGATTTGATAACCTGGTCCGTTCACACTTCCTGATTCAAAATCAATTGTAAAAATGTCTGCTTCAGTAAAACTTTTATCTCCAATAGTCACTCTTGCATATACTTTTCTTACGTTTTTTTCAAAAGCTTCATTGAATTTTATACTTGACTTAAGCATGACATCACTCCTCTATAAAATTCATGGATAAACCTTCCCACTTGATACTCTTAAATTTTTCATTCCAAGAATAAGCGGGAGCAGTTCTATCACCAACATAAAAGCTTTTTGTTAATTGTTTACCCTCTTCGGGATCTGGATAATTGACCGTAAAAAACTTCCCCTTAACTGATTTCAAAATAGTGGAAATTTCAGCATCACTTAAAGGACCCCATTTAAGTTCAAGTTTTACCTTTTGATCAATAATGTCCCGTTTCATTTTCCCTTTTGCATTTCTTCCTGAAGTATCAGAATCAATTGTATTTAAACCTACCGTAAAATCACGAGGTGGCTTTACAGACACCCCATTAATTGTTAATGCTCCTGACATCAAACCACCTCATTGTTATTGAATTATTGGTGTTACCCCTTGTTGCTTCGTAATCTTGTTTATTTCGTTAATGACTGCCTTACCTAAAACACCTTGATCAATCTGCATAATAATTTCAGCAGCACTTTGTTGTTGGTTATCATCTCCACGCATATTCAATGCCATCATAACGGCATTGATGATATTTTCACTGTACTCATTCATTCCACCACCGATATTTCTATCTTCAGGTGTATAAACGTATTTAACAGGTTTTTGATTTTCTCTAAACAACTCTGGCATTTGTAACGTTTGGAAATCTGCCATGTTATTGTATGGATTAAATTCAGCAGGTACGACCATTTCTCCTTTATGTAACAAGGCTATTTGGTCTTCAGGCATATAGGGTGTCCCTTTTGCGTATGGTTGAATACGATGGCCACGAGGACCCCAACCACTTCGTCCATACTGAATATCGTTACGCCAGTTAGAGTTATTAAAGAATGCCATTAATTGATGGAAACCATTCAATATTTGACCAAATCCTCTAACTCTAAAAGCATTAAATGTTTGCGGAATATATTGGAGTAAACCTTGAGCTGGATTACCATTAGCCATATTGACATCCCAAACTCCTGCTCCTTGAATCGCTTTATCATTACCACCAGATTCAAGAGCAATTTGAGCTAAAATACCATTAACTTGGCTAGGTGTGATACTTTGTTTCATCCTATTGGCTGCTTGATTAATAGGACCTCTCCATCTATCAACTCCTGAACCTTTAGGACTACTTCCACCGCCACCTTGCCCTTGAGCAATTGAACCGTTGATATGTAAATGGTCGTAATGGTCATTGTCTGGCCAACTTCTCCATTGTCCACTTGAACCTGTTCCACTCATCCCTGAACAGTCACGGACTTTACCTTGAGTAATTACATAAGCAACTTTGTCACGGAACTTTTCAAAAGCATAATTAGCTGGTGCAAAATATTGACTCGAACCATTCATACTTGAAGGAAATGCAATATCAATAGCTTGTCGTTTACCATGAGAATATGGGTCTCCGTGGCGATAACCAGAAGTCGCAACCATACCTGGATATTTTTTCATTACATCACTAGCAATGTCTGATAAATATTGCATAACTCCCATTGTTCCAGTAGTTGATGTATCAGCATCTCCACCACTGAAAAATTCATCCATTGCATTTTTTACTAATGAAGTTGCAGCATCCATTGAGGTTGAAATAGCTCCCTTAGAGATTGATAAAGCTGGGTCTAAAGCGCCTTTTAAGTTAGTAAACTTACTAACACCAACTTCCACTAACTTGCTAGGGTGTGACATATAGTCCCAAACATCCCCAGTAAACTCTTTAACACCTTCCCATTTCTCTTTAAACCATTTACCAACTCCACCTGCATAAGCCGGAATACCTCCGTTTAACATTGAAGCAGTTCTAGGTCCACTTAAAACAGAAGAACCAGCCGGTAAATCTACCATTAAGTTTCGTTTGTTTGGGAATAAACCAGTTTGACCGTTTGGCAATTGATAAGCTTCACGGAAATTAGCGCCATACCCATCATTTACTAAAGCCATTCCACCAGGATGATAACCAGTACCTTGGGCATACTTAAAGACATATTCTTTCATGCCTTTAGCTGTATCTGTAGCCCCAACTTTATCAAGAACCCAAGCAACACCTTTAATAACACCATTAACAGCTTTCATAGGAAACTCCCAAATACCTTTACCGATTTCTTTAGCTCCTTTTTGAACTGCTTTAAAACCAGCTGATAATTTACTTCCAATATCTCCACCTAAACCTTTAGCCCATCCAACTACAGAGTCAAAGGCTTTTCTAGTGTTAGTTTTGATATTATCGTTATAGGTATTAATGTTACTTTTCATTGTAGACCAAGCATTAGATGCGTTTTGTCTTGCTGTTGATGATGAATCTGAAACTTTATTTTTAATGTTATCCCATTTTTCACGAGTCCAATTTTTAGCAGTTTCAAAATTATCCCCAGTAGATTTTTTAATACCTTCCCACTTGTCTTTTACGTTATTCCAAGCAGTTGTTGATGTTTCTTTTACTTTACTTGAAACATTATCCCAAGTTTCTTTGGTTTTAGTTTTTACACTTTCCCACTTCTCGCTTGTAGCAGTTTTAATACCTTCCCATTTTTCGCCAATCCAAGCTCCGAGTTCACCAGCTTTTTCTTTAATTGTGTCCCAATTTTTCCAAAGTAAGACACCTACACCAACGGCAGCACCAACTGCAATAGTTAATGGTCCACCAAGTACAGCAATTACACCACCAATAGCAGTTCCTACTGCACTGATTACTCCAGAAAGACCGCCGATACTAGCTAATCCAGTGAAAACAGAAGATAAAACACCTGCTATTGTACTTAACATGCTAATAGCTTTTAATGTTGCAGCAAATGTGCCAACTACTAACACAAAATCTGAAAATCCTTTAGAGTGGTTATCAATCCAATCACTAATAGCCTTCAGCGCTTTTGCAACACCACCTAAAACATCAACAATTACTCCACCAGTCCATTCTGCCATCGGTTTTAAGAAACTATCCCATAGCCATTTTCCTAATGGTTTAAGTGCATTAATCACAGAATTAACAACATCAATAGCACCACTTAACAAATCAAAAAAGTTAGGAATAACTTCTGTAATTGTAAATCCAGCTAATGGAAGTAAGATATTCTCGTAAAACCAACCAATACCGTCAAACACATTTTTTGTTAATGGTTCGATTGATTTTAATAAACCGTCTATCGATTTCAAAAGCGGTGTGAAATCTAACTTGTCAGCCCATTCAGCAGTTGCTTTTGTCATTTTGTTAATTGATCCCAACATATTATCAATCATGGTTAATATAGTGTGGAAAATTGACTGACCAACTGCTCCTTCAGTCCAAGCTTCTTTTAATCCGCTCGCAAAATTAGAAATCGTATCGTTGATATTGGTTATAATTTCAAGCAAGTTTCCAAAAATTGATATCCCTATTTGATTCTCTGCCCAAGCGTCTCTAAACGACTTACCAATTTCATTAGCAAGCTCTAAAATACTGTTTAAAGCATTAAACGCTGATTGAATAAGTTTTGTTCCACGTTCATTTTCATCCCAAGCAATTCTAAAAGCCTTAGCAATATCACCAACAATATTAAGCATAGTTGCTAACAATATGAGTATATTGCTTATAAACTTCTCACCAGTGCCGTTTGTCCAAACATCCATAAAACTATTACCAATTGCTTTTGCAAGTTGAATAATTTCGCCTAGAGCATATTTCCAAGCTTTTATAACTGTTTGTCCATGTTTAGCCCAAGAGTCTTGGAATGGCTTAAAGAAGTCTCTTAGAATGTTGTTAGCTTTGCCAATCCAATCTGGCATTGCTGGAACAGGTGTATTGAAATTAACTGAATTATTATCAAGTTTTGGTGTCTCTTCTTTGTCTTCTTGTAATCCGATACGATTAATTTCATCAAATCCCATTAAAGACCGTTGAAGTTTTTTAACCTTTTCCCGATTCTTATCAGCTGAATTCCCAGTATCATTCATAGCTTGTACATTTTGGTATAAACCTTGTGCGCCTTGTTTAGCAGCCGTATAAGTTGTTCCAAAAATACTAGCTGTGAAGTGAGCTATTTGACCAGTTACAGTTGCTAATGCTCTCATTAATGCATTTAACGGTGGCAATATAGCAGTATAAATTGGATAAAATGCTGTTAGCATATTTACTTTAATTTGATTTAAAGAGCTATTAAACTCTTCGTTTGTTTTCAAAGCACTCCATAACCCAGTAGTCATTTTTCTAATTGCAGTACCGATTAATTGATAAACAATTAATGATGGCAATAGATACTTCATAGATTGACTAAAAGCTCCCATACCACTACTCATGCGCCGTGAACCATGAGCTATATTATTAGATGTTCTGTTAAACACTCCGCCAAAACGAGAAAATAACTGTTTAGATTTTTCAGCACCTTGTCCAAGCTTCTTAGTCCCTAACGCTGCATTACCAGTTTTAACACTGGTATTTCCTAGTTCTGTGTTTAGACCTTTTACTGCTGAACGAAGTGATCTAGTTCTGTCTTCAGCTTCTGAATAAGAGCGTTGCAAGGCATCATTTTTAGCAATTAACTTTTGAATGTTAGCTTGTTGTTTGGTTAACTCTGCACCAGTTCGTTTTGATTCTTTATTATCTTGAAACTTAAATCCTGCTTGTTTATATTCTTTTTGATAACCTGGATCAAACGTACTCCCATATTTTTCAAATAAAGCAGTTTGTTGGCCACGACTTAACTTACTCACTTTTTTAGCTTGTTGTTCATACAAAGCAGTTAATTCTTTAACTTTTGCTTTTTGACTTTCAATAACTCGTTCATTATTCAACATTTCATCAGACATTAAATCCATATTTTGAGGTAATGATTTAAGCTCATTCTTGATACTGTCAGCCATTTGTTTGGCAGATGATTGATACTTATTCATCATCTCTTGAGCTCTAGCAATTTGAGTATCATATTTAACGACGTTTTTAGTGTCGCCTTTAGAAGATGCGTCTTGACGTTGTGCCTGTAAGAAAGCAAGTTTTTCTTGTTCTGCTTTAGCACGTCCCATTTTAGAGTTGATATCTTTAATTAATGAATCAACATCTTTATTAACTGTTTTTCTTGCAGACGTAAAACCTTTAGAAAGTCCCTTTTCAACATTGTTGGTTGTTGATGTTGTGATTTTTTCTAATGTTTCCATATTTTTTTCATACATTTTCGTTAATTGATCAAGTTGCTTCTGCATGTTATTGACACCATCGCCAACGTCTAAATTCTTTTCTGTTTTTCCAATTGATTGACCTGTAAAATTTTCAAGTCTTCCCATTGTTTGCTCAACTAAAGGCATGATACGTTGAATTTGTTCACTAAACTTCTCAATGTTGGCTTCAATAAATATTTCGAGTGTTTCCAATTCCATCTAATTCACCTCCTACTATTCTTTACTTTTATTAATTCTTTTAACACCTCTAGCCATTTCCATAAAAATAGCTTGGTCATGGTCAGCGTTATATGGCTTTTGTTCACTTAATTCTTGTGGTTGTTTATTTTCAACTTGTTTTTGTTCATCTAAAATCGGATAGAGCTTTTCAGCTTTTGGCATGTTTTTAGGATCATTGAATGCATACAAGATACCTTGAATTAGGCTGTAATCTAACATTGCTTTTTCCTTAATATCTCGTTCTTTAATCTTTTTATTAGCCGAACACTGAATCATGATTTCATCAAATGTCATACTCCAATAGTCAGTCGCTGGAATACCTATTTCAATTGCTTGTATTTCCATAGCAATTAACAATTCAGATACTGTTGAGAAATGCTCTACAGAAGACTGCTCTCTTCCTGTTCCAATGGAGTTGACTCTAGATTTACTTCGTCCACTGATTCCCCATCTGTCGGAGTCACTTCCTTTTTCTTGCCGAAAAAACCTGAATCCTCAAGCAATTCTTGAACAATTTCTTGGATTTCTAAAACAGATTTCCCTTCATCTAGATGTTTTTCAAATGCCTCAACGATTCGTTCATCAGTGACACCAGATGTTTTATTAGCTCCTTGAATAACAATTAATAATTCGTTGGTTGGTGGTAATTTAAATCCACCATTTCCTCCAATAAACAAGCCCATTAATGATTTATCCAAACGTTTCTCGATTGATAAAATAGAACGTCCATCTAGTCTAAGCTGTAGGTTTAACCCTCCAAAAGTTACTGGTTTTGTATTTGGCATGTTGATTACATTATTCATTTAATTTCCTCCTAAAAAATAAAGGTTAGTCAAAAACGACTAACCTTTTATCTCTTCTTTATTTTGTTTTTTTGTTTCAACAGTCGGAATTTCTTCTTGTTCTTCTGTTTCTGATTTCCCCGCTACTTTTCTTCCTGCGGGAACATTAGGGCGCAGGCGTGAAGTCTGGACCTTCTGAAACCACAATTACCAAGTTAAAACCTAATGCTTGATTGACTTCAACACCATCAAATTTATAAGATGGCTCTCCCTTAAACTCTGATTTAAGCCCATCTGGGAAAGTAATAGTCCAATCCTTAGATTTACCTGCTTTAACTAATGTATGCACATCAGCGAAGTTTTTACCTTGGTAAACGATAGCAAATTCTAAGCTATCAGTATCTTGAATACCTAAAATATACGATTTCTTTTCAGAACCTAAGTGAGTAACCTCAACTTTCTCCGGATCTGTACCTAATGCTGGGATAGACTTTACTGCTGCAATTGGAACGTCTTTTCCATCTTCTTTATATGATAGTACAGTTCCTTTTGATAAAAGCCCTGCAATTTCATCATCTGCAAAACGTTGTAAATTCATTTTTAATACACTTGAGTGTAATTTTAAGTTTTTCATGTTGTTCCTCCTATTTTTCATAAACTATTTTTAATGTGTTATCGACAATAAATTCAGCTTCAAGAATGACTCTTCTTAAATTAGCTGTATTTGCATCTTTATCAGACAAATTAATACGGACATCATTAAAACGTTCTGAAATACGTTTAACAATATCCGTTAGTGACTTATTATGATATAGCTCAATAGTAATATGCCATTGAGTTTGTAGCTCTTTTTGATCAGCATCAACAAAATAAGGCTTTGATGATGTTCTATGAATCGCCGTTGGAAAATCGTTCCAACTTTTTGGATAGTCTGTTTTTACTTGCTTCAAAGTACCATCAGTTTTAAATTCTCCAAGGAGTTGAACAATGACTGCTTTAATATTTACTTGTTCCATTATTTCAATCCTTTCCGAATAGCTTCTGATACATTCCTCTTAACTATTTCATTTGCTAGATTTTCTTCAACGTATTTCAGTGCTGGATATAACCAAGGTCTTGCTGGCTGTCCAGAAGTGAAATAAAATTCAATACCTTGTATTTCTACTTTGGGAATACCATAAAGAACTGTTAAATCTTCAACTGAAGCAGTGACAGGGAAAAACCAAGCTCTTTGAGTGTAAACTGGTGTAATTAATGGTGAAATATCACTCTTATCTGATTTTTCACCATTTGGACCAGTTCCCAACTCTCTAAAAAGCCCTTCTTTTTTATCTGTCCAAACATGACCAACTGGATTACCACTAGAATTTGACTCAACTTCATCTTTAACGCTACCTACTAACTCACCTGAACCATGTTTAATGCTAGATAGATTACCGACAGCTCGACCAGAAACTTCCTGAGTCATTTCATAAACTGCGTTTTCAGTTCCCTTTTTTGTAGCTTCTGTCAGTTTCCCAATTTTAGCTTTTAACCTATCCATACCTCTAATTTCAACACCCATCAGACCACCAACTTTTTAAGTGTGATAATCGAATGATTGTCCCATTCTTGAATAGATTTTATTTCATAATCAGGCTCTTCATTTGGTCCAACTTTATAACAAATACCGTCATTTTCGTTTTGACCTTCTTTTATTTTATCGCCTTCATAATAGCAAGTTTTTATATAAGGTAATTGTTCACCCCATATTTGAGCACTTTCAGAACCACCAGCTGATTGAATATCCATTGATATTTCATCATATTCACTAGAATAAGAAACAATATCGTTATTCTCATCATCTTCTGTGACAATTCTTTTTTTCAGATAAACTTCACTATCCCATTCTTCAAAATCACTCACAGCTTGCTCACCTTACCTTTTCTAAATCTATTAAGATTTTTCTTAATGCTAGAAGGTAATTCATCGCCCGATTTATAAGTAACTGAACGACCACCTTGTGACTTAGAAACAATCAATTCTTTCCCATCAGACTTGTAATCAAGATATGCTAGTTTTCTGATTGCCGACTTCATACCGTCAAGAACATCATCTCGATTACAATAATTTAAAACTTCATCAGTGGCATCAGATAACAGAACAGTTAGTTTTTTGTCCTGTTTATCGTCACTAATGCCAAGACGATCCTTTAACTTATCTAGTTCTGTTATTTCTTTTTCTTCTGCCAACTAAATCAGTCCTTTCAGATTGTCAGCGATAAAATAATTATGTTTTAACCTGGCATAATTAATATACGCATAGCCTAAATAGGCATCATTAGGGTGTATCGTCCACCTTCTTAGTCGGAACCCATAACTTATGTTTAAATTGAACAATACGAACATTCTTAGGCTCATAAACACGTTCCCAGTTAGTACCACTACCAAGTTCAGCGTTTGTTGGAGAAGAACCTGCAACAGATTTATCAGTAAATTTAACACCACGAGGATGTAGTAAGAAGTGTTGACGGTTGATAAGAATATCATCACCTGCTAATTTATCACGATCAGTTTCAGTTGGAACAGGAGCAGCTCCATTACCTAAACCAACAGCACCAGCTCCAAAAATATATGAAGTAAATACATCTCCATCTTTAGGCATTCCATCATCAACAATGACACGTTTTCCCATGTATAATGGAATCTTTTGGTTGTTTGAATCAAGCATGTATTCAATCAAATTTTGTTTTCTTAAACTTGCATAAACCATTGAATGAATCGAAATAGCTGTTAAACGTTCCTCTGCATCTCCTAATTTATAAGAAGCATCTAAGAAACTTTCACCAGTAAACGCTGCTTCATTCCCAGTTAAAGCAGAAACATCATGAGTATTTGTTGCCATTTTAGTTCCAGCAGTAGCAAATACTCCTTTTAATGTTGAAATTAATGTTACTTGTTGACGACGTGCCCAATATGCCGCAACTAAATCACCAATAGCACGCATTGGATCATCACCAGATAATGCTTTTGCTAAATCATTAGATTTCCATGCTTTACCACGCATTAAAAGAACTGCTGCATCTTGGCCAGCAACAATTTTATCTGTACTTAATGGGTCTGTATCAGATAGAACTTCGTCATCACCAGTTAAATCTTCCCAGTATGGCATATTAATAATACGACCACCACTTAAAGCTAATTTATCTAATTCAGGGTTATTAACAACTACTCCTGACTGATAAAACGCTGATAATTCAGCAGTACGCTCAATCACATAAGCGTTAAACACTTCCGGTACAATTACATCTGAAATTTTTGTTTTGTCTGAAGCAAAACGTTGTAAATTCATGTTAATTTTCTTTTTCATTTATATTCCTACTTTCTTATTTGATTGCTGTTTGTTGTAATAATTTTGCACGTTCAGGATCTTCACGTAAGATTCTTCCTTGTTCAGTCAAGTTAAAACTGTCTTTACTCCAAGGATTATTGTTACCTGATGGATTGGCAATACTTCCTGGAATTTCTGCTGAATCTTTAAGTTTTTCATTCACCGCTTTCTCAACTGCCTTACTAAATGCTGTACTGATTGACTCAATAGAACTATTACAAGTATCAGCATCAGTTAAAACTACTGCATCGATTAACTCACTTGGAAGTCCTTTTTCAGCTAATTTTTCTAATGATTGAGCTTTTAACTCTCGTCTAGTAATATCAGCTTCACGTTTTGCTAATTCATCTGCTTGATTTTTAGCTTCTGCAGCAGCTTTTTCATCAGCTGTCATTTTGGCCATTCTTTCAGCTTCTGTTTTAGCTTCCTCTAATTTAGCAGCCGATTCAGTTTCCCATTTAGCTTTGGCAGTTTCTAACGACTTAGCCAATTGCTTGTCTTTCCAAGAATCAAGTTCGGACTGGTTAGCAAAAGTAATTACTTCTGGTTCACCATTCCCACCATCTCCACCGTCAGTAAATAATTGTAAATTTAATTTTAATTTGTTTGATTTCATTTTCTTTCTCCTTTTCCCATGTACGATTTTAGATAAAATAAAAACACTCCCTAGAACGTTTTACCCCTCTAAACAATGTCATAAGCTTTATTTAGTTTTGAACCCCACACACGATTGATTTAAGCCTTTTATAACGTCTTGCTTGGGACAAAATAAAAAAAATCTAGTAATTAGATTTCCATTGGTGATATTGGTTTGTATATTTCATAAGTAGCTTCAAAAATATCTGGTTTACATGGATAAAATTCTCCTTGAACTCATCTGATGATGTAATCACCATCAGATACTTTCATTTCGCCCTCTAGCGTCTTAATATAATAGTTTCTATTATCTGCTGCATAATGTTCTTGATAATCAACTAATTTTTCTCCAACAAACTCTTTAGCTTCATTCACTAATTTAGGTGTTTTTGAATCAAACTGAACAGCTTCTATAACTACCGGTTCCTTACGATACTTCATAACTAATTCCTCCTAAATTTTTCAGTTAAAGCAAATGTTCTTTCGTACTCATCTTTAACAGCTAGTCTTTCCATTGGTGACAAATACCTTTTATCAAGTACTCGTTCCAGCTGACGACACTTAGCCATTAATGAACCCCAAACAATATCATTATCAGATTTCTTGCAAACACCTTCTTGATTAATGACTACTTTCATGACACACCTCTTTTCTTATATTTCTTATTCTGATAATCATCAAAACTTTCAATATTATTTTCTTCTTTATATTCATCAGATAATTTCTGATATTGTTTTAAATCTGATTTATAGTTTCTGATTTTCTTTTTAGCTATCTCTAAATCAGTCTTACCATGCCTATCCATCAACATCTTTTCCCACTGCTTGTATGCATCAGAATGTTTTATGACAAAAGTTTTGCCAGTTATTGGATCATTAACAATTCTTGTTCCTTGAAGTGACTGCTTACCAAAATAGGCTCTAACAACTGTACGACACCAAGGGTGAAAAGGTGGATAATTCCCCTCTTTTCCGTTACATATAGCTTCTGAAACTTTATAAATTTTGCCGTCTTTTCCCTTGCAGATAGTTGATGTTTTTAAATCAAGTACTGCAACAATGACATATTTCTCAACGCCATGAGCTTTCCAACCCTTGAGCTTTGCTTGGTTAGCCATATAATTTGCTTCAGTCCTGATTAAACGTCTTGCTACATAGATGCTTGTTTCAAACTGTTTGGAAATTTTATCAACCATTTCTTGTTCAGACATACCAGTCATTGATTCAACAGTGAAAAGCTCTTCTAAACTTTTAGCAAGTAGTTCAGTATCATTCCAAATACGTTTGGAGTAATTAGAACCTTGCCAGTTGCTTTCTAAAATGTTCTTAGTGTATTTGGTCGATAATTCTTTAAATTCGATCACAGGCTCATCAGGTTTAATTTTAACGGTATCTAAAACTTTGTTTGTTTCTTTATCCGTTAGTTCCAAAACAAGCTTACCGTTTTTAACTGCATAAGATTTATACTTTCCATCATCAGTTAATTTATAACTCTTATCAGTTTGACCAATAATAGCTTCTGCTGATGCTTTGTTGTATGCATTGTGAATTGTATCAATGTAAAAATCAGTATACTTTGTTAGTTGGACATCAGCAATTTGTTTAGAAACTAAATAAGACTTAGCTTTTAAGTCTTCCAATCGTGTTATACGATGTTTGGCAGCTAGTCCGTTTAAATAGTTTTGAGATTCAATTTTTAATTCTTGGTTACTAATGTCTTTAGTTAGCTGTTTAAGTCTAACTAACTCAGATGGTTCAACTGATGTATTAAGTATTTGCTTAACTTCTGCTTCTGTTTTATCTGATTTATTAAGATACCTTTGATAAATCTTTCTAACTTCTGCAGTAAGATATTTTTGAGCTTTGAGATAAGCATTAACAACTTTATCCTCAACAATAATAGAGGTTTGTTTGAGCTTTTCTTCCTCGTCAATAGACCGACGTTCCCAATAAGTTGGTTTCCTTTGTTTCTTTTTAGCCATTAGATCAACTCATTATCTGTTAATACCTGGTGTAATACTTTAGCAACTCGATTAATCATGTCTTCATCTTGTTCCTCAAATCCAGCTTCATAAAAAATAGCGTGTGTTAGTTCATGAATAAAAACATCAGACTTTCTTTCTTTGCTAATATCTTTCAAAATTGCTATTTCAGTATTCGGATAATCGCAACAACCTTGATAATTTCTATCACTATCTATTTCAATAAATGGTTTTTCAACAATAGAATAAGATACAGAACCAACTTTAATTTCTAAAGGTATTTTCATTCAAGCACCACCTTCATATTTTCAGGATATTGCCGTTCTATTTCTTGTAAATTTTCTTTCAACATTTCATACAACCTGTACAAATGACAATCAGTAGGACTTTGAGATGTTTGAACAGCGATAAAAGAAAAAGAGATTGATTCATCGTTATTCTCATGCATAACCCCAAAACGATTAACCTCATTGACTATTGCAGTTGTTAGAACAGAAACTGCAGCACAAACAATATCTTTTCCAATATCATCAAAATTAGCATGACCAGTGATTGAAAATGTATAACGGTTATTTGCTTCTTTAAAGTTTGCTATTATCATTCATCTTCGCCCTCCTTAGGTGGATTATCTTGCTCGTAAAAACTTGGACTAGGTTGTCCCAATGCTTTTTGGTTACGCTCAACATTTTCATCTTTTTGTTGATTTAACATTTCAATTACTTCTTGTGGGTCGTCAATATCATCAAGCCAAGCTAAACTAATTAGCAATGGAATAAACTCCTGTGAGTCACGAATCATTTCAATGATGTCTTTTTTATTGATTGGTAGATTAGGTTTAAAATTAATCTTAGTCCCTGTGACATCAACGTTTTTACTTGATACATTTAAAATGTTTTGTGTCAGCTGAAGGCGACGTTTCACTCCGTCTTCAAAGTAACCAGTTTTAGTAACAAGTAATTGCAATAATCCAAACAACTTATATTTCATAGCTTCGCCACTAATGTTACCAGCGAAATTCTCATCGTTTAAATTAGGCGTATAAGTAACTTTATGAATATCTTTTTCAATAGACTTAGATAAAACATCAACATCTTGTTCATCGAAAGTCTTTGTTAGCCATTCAACTGCAGCACCATCTTCTTTTGAAGGAGCTTCGAGTGAATCGCCATTTTCTACCTTTTCACCATCTAAAGAGAAGCCATATAAAACCAAAATAGCATCAATAAAGGCTTCTTTATCGTTAATTCTGTCAGACTGAAGAACGTTGTATGCATTAATTAATGACATAGCTTGTTCAAAGTCACCTTGTTTTTCTTCATTGTTCCTAAACTCTACAGCAGGAACATCACCATAATAGTGTTGTTTTATTTTAATTCTTACTGGATCACTGAAACTCAAATTCTCAACACGATAAACCATTAACCAGTTTGGTGTGTAAACTTCTACATTCCAACCAATTGCTTTTCCCTCTAAGTCAAATTTTTGTAAATATCTAACAGCAAATAAAGGGTGTGATTCAACAGTATCATCAGTAACTAAGAACATTCCTCTTGGGTCAACGCAGGCTATTTTAGGAATAGTCTTATCTCCAATAACTGATAAATAATGGAGTTCTAAGCCGTAACCGTAAACAGATAAGTCTTTCCCAAGTTCTCGGTCATGCTTTTTAATTCCCATTTCGTCAAATGCTTCAATAACTGGATCAATGTTTTTATCTTTACCTGGTGTGTATGCTATTGGATTACCAAATGTGAAACCAACGTTCATATCAGTAACATATTTAGCATTATTAACCATGACATTAGTTAGCTTTTCGTCACTTTCTTTTACACGATTAAATATGTCATGCTTGCCATTATACGTGTTATCTAGCTTTTCCAGTCTTGATAATTCTTTCTGATGTTCAGCAATACAATAAGCTAAAACCTCAGCTGATGGATTATTAATATTGCCTGCTAACTCTCTATCAATTTTAATTGCCACTTTCTCACCTCTATCTTATTCTTGATGGTCGTCTCTTAACTTTAGCCACTCGTTTCTTGAATTCATCTTCAAGTGAATATCTTGTAGCATCAATCGAGTGATTATTTTTATCCGGATAATTTGCTTTAAAGTTTCCGTTGCTATCTTTTTCAAGCTCATAAGTAGTGAACTCTCTTTTAGTATTCGGACAACGGTACGGGTCAATAATGATTTCTTCTAAATCTTGTAACCATTTAATTCCGTGGTCAATTGATCCTGGTCCTTTTTTAGCACCAACTATTTTAAGTCCTAAATCTCTAAACTCGTTGTTCGTTCTAGGTTCAGCACTATCAGCAGTAATTTCACCATTTTGAGCATTAATCTTTTTAATCTCACTTGTGGCTTTAATGTTGCTAAGTCCTGCTTGATGGACTTCTCCAAAGATATAAATCTTTCTACGAGTTGAATCGTAATAATTTTCTGTGTAGTGCATTGGGTCTGATGCATAACCGTGGTCAAGCCCTCGATGTATTTTGTCAAAGGTTGCTATTTCTTCATCAGTAATAGCTCTAACAGTGACATTCTTAAATACTTCGGCACCAGTACCTGTGATTTTACCCATATACTCATGGTCATATTTCTGTGGATTAACTTTTTTAAGATGTTCAGCTTCAGCAATAAATACTGGTCCAAGCCATTCAGGAGGAACACTTGTATAGTCACTATGATGTACAAAGGCATCATCTCTTAAACTTTGTTGAACCACTTCCACATTAACCCAATTAGTATTGCTTTCAGGTGGATTGTAAGAATAAAAGATTTTAATATCAGGACCACCACGAGCAACTGATTGATTAATTGTTCTTATCTCATGCATGCCGTTAAACTCGTCAACCTCTTCAAACCAAATGAATTTGGCATAACCTCGACGAAATTTACTAGCTTTTACTTTCTTAGGTCGTTCAGCTCCTTTAAAAATAATACGTTGGCCAGTTCTGACTTTAGTTATCATCAAAGGACTGTAAGACTCATGATATTCATCAGTTAAACCAAGCGAGTCAATCGCCCACAACATTTGCTCGTAAACTGATTCTCTTAAATAAGTTTTTGTTTTACGAAAGACAACAGCATTAGCTTCTTGGTCTTTTTCCATTCCGTGAATGATTTCAAGTGATATAGCAGATGATTTAGTTGAACCACGTCCACCATTTAACCAAAAACTAGAATATAGACCATCGCGAATACTTTTATGAAAACTAAAAAAAGATGGTGCTAAAATGATCGAAAACCTTATATCTTTAACTGTTTTATTCATTCAATCACCTATCCTATGTCATCAATAATATTAATAATTGTTTGACCTTCGCCGTCGTTCTCTCCACGCTTACCTCTATCGTTATTAAGTAATGCTTTTTCAGTCTGAGCGATCGTGTAACGAGTCCTAGCATAGATAAGGTCTATTTCTTCATACTGTTTAACAGAACGTGCTAACTGTGCTGAAACTCTCGTTAAGGCTTCCTCAATTCTTAATACATCATCAATCTTTCTTGTAACTCGTTCCTGTATTTCTGTTTGCATTAATTCTTGATCAACGTCAACAGGAATCTTTTTCCCTTTCGCTTCAATAAGTGTTTTTCTACCACGTAATTCATATAGGATAGATTTTTCGTTATCGTTTAAGCCGTTTTCAGCTTGTTCTAAACGTTTCAACATTCTAAGCTGTCTTACTCTTAAAAGGTGTATCTCTTGCGACAAAACAAGAGAAGAATCTACTTGTTTATCAAATAGACTCTTCTCTTCATCAGTTAGATATTCAGAATAAATTGTTTCATACTCGCCAGTTTTAACGGCGTTTTTATTTTGTTTTGGAGCTGCGCCACCAGAATTACCCAAAGCATTTCTACTACCTTTAGGTGGACCTACTTTTTTAGGGTGCACCTTTTCTTGCTTGGGTGCACCCTTATTTTTAGTCCATCCATACCGACGTACCCAAGATTTAAATGTGTTTACTGAAATATTTAATTCAGCTGCAATGTCTTTATATTTCCAATCTTTCTGGTATAGTTCTAATGCTTTTTCTTTGATTTCTTCATTCATGTCATCACGACCTACCTCCTCAACATTAATTAAGTTTGTTTTAATTTTTATACCTCTGTGATATTCTCAATCATGGAGGTGTCTAAAATGATAAAATTTATAAAAGACGTATTTAGAGAATCAATTGTTACGCTGTTATCAACTGCTATTTCCACATCGTTGACTGTTTTTGGAGTTAAATATTTTGAAAAGACTTACGAAATAAACATCGATTCGAAGTACGTAATTTCTGTTATTGTTATAATCGTTATATTGGCCATTAGTAACCTATGTCGACTAATTCATAAAAGAAAAATAGATAATATTCAGGAACCTGATCAAATGTTTTTTTCTACAATAATTCCAGATGGAGTTTTAACGATTAAAAATAATCTAGAAATGTATAAAATTAACGTTCAAATAAATAATAACCGTCATCATAATCAATTTGAAAATATTGAACCTGCATACTCTGTAATTGATGTTGATGGTCCTTTTTGTCCCGAATGTGAACTCGATTTAAAAGAAAAAAGAACCTTCTTTGGACTATACAAACATTATTGTAGTCGTGAGCATGTGACATTTAAAAGTAAATATAGTAGTAATTCGATGCGTGAACATAAAAAAACAGACTATAATAAAGAGCTCAGAGATAACGGAATAAAAAATCTATCTGATTAATCTTCAATTTCTTTAAGCATTAAATCTGCTTCAATTAAAACTTTTAAATCGGACACGCTATTTAATTTAATTTCCCCTGATTGCAAGTTAGATAGCCACTTGCCGAGAGCAATCCTGATTATTTTCTTGTATTCCTCAACTGATTCAGCCTTTTCTAAGGCTTTTTCAATCTCATAAGCCAATAATTCTTCGTTTGTTCCCATTGTGATTACATCCCTTTTCTTATAGAATAAGTAAAGACACAGAGCTTTCCAAAAACCGACGTCGGTCTTGTCTCTGTGTCTTCGGGGAGTAATCCTCGTTGAAGTAGTCGAGTGTTGATGCACTCGGCTTCTTTTTTTTATCTTAAAAATGAAGCTACACTAATTGTTTTAGGTCTTTGATTGTATTTTTTAGCAATCTCTTTTGACTTTTTGTTGTAGGCTTCAATAAAAGGATTAATTTGTTTTACTGCTTCATCACGATTAATTAAACTACTTCTGTATGATCTTCTTGCTTCCTCTGCTAAATTTCTTAATTCTTTATTCATTTCCTATCACCTCGCAAAGAGCATAACGCCTTTGACACTATTCTTCGAGGGATTCCAGCAGAGTTTCTAAATCATTTTCAAGAACTTCTAAAGGTTCAAAATGGCTCTTGATTTCTTTGGGATTACCTTTATAAAAGACTAAAACATTTTGATGAATTCTAACGATTTTCCTATTATTCATGCTTTGTCTTGCTCTTAATGCTGCAGAACCGGCAGTGTTTAATAAAACTAAGTCGTTGTAGAAGAATAAGCCTTCATCAGCAAAAGATTTCTTTGTTAGTCCAGTTAAATCACGATAAAAACCTTTGTTATCTCTAACATCTGAAATAACAACAATTGCGAACCTGTTTTCTTTCAACTTCATTGAAGCATTTCTTAAGATAGAAGCATAAACTTTTTCAAATGATTCATAATCCATATTGCTAATATCTGATTTATCATCAGAATAAACTTCTAAATCAAAATAAGGTGGACACGTAAAAACTAAGTCCATTGATTCATCACTAAAGTGATCACTCATATTTAAGCTATCATCACAAACCCAATTAATATTACTTAAGCCTATTTCATCAGCGTTCTTATAATTAGCTTCGACTTGTTCTTTTCTTAAATCAATACCGTTGTAATTATGGCCAATAATATTTGCGGTTATCCCTCTAACAGAACCACCAGCGAATGGATCCAAAATATTACTATTTTTGTATGGCGTGAACCAACGATAAGCTAACTCACAAAGAACTGGGTCAAATATTGAAGTACCTTCCAGTCCTGGAGCTTTTAAATTATCGTTGAATACTAAATTATCATCACGACCTAATTCGCTTTTGATTCCAATAGACTTCCAAAGATTTTTCCTATCAAGCCACCTTTTAGACTTAGTATCAAGATAAGAAAACGGCGGAAATAAGAAAGAATCGAATAAATTGGAGTTGATAGGGTTGTTTTTAACCTTGTCTGCAAGTGTCATAGGTTTATTCATACTATCAATCAAATCTGTTAATTCGACGTCAGAGAACCCGCTCAATTCTAATTGTGCGCTATCGAATGATTCAAGTAACTCTGTTAGTTTTGTTTCGTCCCAATGACCTGATATTTTATTCAAAGCAATGTTTAATTGTTTTTCTCTCTCCAAAGGCATATCAACTATAGAAACATTTATTTCCTTATATCCTAAGTCTTTTGCGACTTGTACTCGTTGATGGCCACCAACTAAGTTTTTAGTTTGGATATTAAATATAGGTGGGTCAACAAAGCCGAATTCTTGAATTGAGCTTTTTAATCTTTCATATTCTGGCATACCTTTTTCAAGTTTAATTCTTGGGTTATATTCAGCAGCATTCAATTCAACGATTGGCATTAATTTTAGTTTCATGCGAAAATTCCTTTCTAATTTTAAGTAAAATAAAAACACCTAAGGTTAGTTAGGTGTTTGGTTATTTTTTTGAGTAATTACTTGTATATTTTCTTTATAAACTGTTAACAAGTCAGAAGAATTTTTAGTCACTTTACTTAAAATTTCGTTTATTATTTTGTTTTCTGATTTTGAGTATTGTATATCATAAGATTCAAAATTTTCTTTCACTTTATTTTCAAAAAAAACGATAAACTCATCTAAAGACTCTCTCACTTTTACTGCAGAGTCTTCAAAAGAAACAACATTTTTTAACTGATTTTTTTCAATTAATCGATCTATTACTACAGAATGTATCAATATTTGAGTAAGTATATCAATATTTCTAATATAAATTCTTGTAACCTCATGAAAATCTATATTCCCATATTCTATCGGTTGAAATTTTTGATTTGCTTCATTTGAGATATCCATCCCTATTATATGAATTAAATGAGCCACTTTTTCTTGTTTACTAATTAAAATGTCTAAGTCATAAAATATTTCTTGATTTTCTTTATCTTTTTTTATTTGATAAAAAACTGTTGCAATAGCTCCGACTGTTCCTAACCCACTAACCCAATCAGCTACAGTCCCCCATACATTTGCATCTAACATTCACTGTCACTCTCCTTTTCTGCAATACAAATATCATACCGAACAAAAGAAGAAAAGTGAATAATAAAAAGCACCCAAAATTAATTGGATGCTTACATTTGGTATTATCTTCAAAAGAGGAGCAGGCATGGCAACCATTCCTTTTCTCTGATAAATTACTATGCTATTAGAATAACTTATCTAAATCAATGTTTATACACTTATTAGCGTATCTCTTTTCATGACAAAGTTAAAATAAAGATAATTGATCCCTGTCTGTATTGTAATAATCAATCTCACCAATCTTTTTTTCTCTGTCTAAACGTCTTTCTTCATATTCATCTAGAAATGATAGTGTCTTTTTTATCTCAGTATGTCTTTTTCTGACATAAGAAATGCTATAACCGATTTTTTCTGCAACATCTTCTAACGGGATATCATCAACATATTTCATTTTAACAATTTGATTATCAACGCCTTTAAAAGAGTCAACTAGGTGCAAAAGCTCTATTTCTTCTTTTTCTAATAATTCAATTTCATTGTGAATCTTATCTATTTTTTCTTCAAGGGATGATGCTCTTGAGTTTTTTTCTAGACGAACATCTGACAAATCACCGCCTTTCCAGCGGGCTAATTCTAAATTACTTTTGTTCAGATTCCATCTTAGATAAAGAATCTGCTCTTCTAATTCCTGATAATCCTTTAACCATTGAAATCTCAAAACACCACCCCTTATTTCTGTATTAGATATTTGTCACTCATTGTTCTGACCAATCTTCAAATAAATCTAAAGTTTTAACTCCTAAAGCCCAAGCTAATCGTTGTATTGTGGTTAAATTTATTGGCGTTCTTTTCTTTTTGTAAGAAAAATAATTTGCCTTACTGTAACCAGCTTTTTTACACAATTCAGAAACAGTCATTTTGTTTTTTACACGGTAATCTTCTAAGTTATCCCAAAGAACTTCTGTTATAAGCCGTTCACCTTCAGGCATTTTAGTAAGGATCTTCTTCACCTACTTCTACGGTTTCGTTTTCAGCTACTTCCATTACGTTTTCTTCTGTTTTCGTATCATTTTCAGTTGAAATTGGTTCTTTTTCTTCTGATTCGGTACTTTCTTCAACTGGCAAAACATTACCGCTTGCATTGGCTTTTTTCCAAGCGTCAGCAAATGGTGCCAATTTACGTCTAGCGTGTTCCAACTCGTTAATTAGAGCAGATTCTGAAAACTCTAATTCTTCGGCAATTTCGCCCATGCTTACCCCTTGTGCTAATCGTTGCAGCACTTCACGAGGATTTACTTCTCCAGGGAACTGAATTGATCCAGCATTTAAAATGTATTCATCGATTACTTTTTTATCGACTGAAAAAGATTTTTGAACAATATCAACATTGCCTTTTCCGTCAACATCTAGCTGTGTTTGTTCCTGTTGCACTAGTTGAACGGTGCCATCTTCAAATACTTTGTATTCCATTGTTGGCTTGTTAACTGAATTATCAAAAGGTACTGTGTAGCTGTAATTTTCAGGAACAATCATGATATTAACTGTCTTACCTAAAAATTCGTTTAAATCATCTGCCTTACCTTTTAAAGATGAATTGCTAATCACTAATAAAACCTCTGTGTTTCCGTTTGATTTGTTAGTCACTTTCTTAACCTCTGGGCTGAAACTCACTTGCTCTGTCATTTGTTTTCCTCCATGTATCGCATTAGGCTTCTAAAACCTTTACTGCGTTTTTTAGTTTTTCTAGCTATCCAAGTTCCTGTTGTTGCCCAATAGTCAATTATTTCATTTGGCAAATTCACTTGAAATTGACCGGTATCTTCAAATAATTTGTATTCAATAAATCTTTTATTAAAGAAATTTTCTGCATTGCTAATACTCGTTGAGACATGATTTTTTCTCTTTTCTTTTAAGTGAGGTTTTAAATCATTCCAGTAATCACCCATATCACCCATAATCCCACCTCCTTAAAATAATTTTTCTTGTTGGCTTTCAATCGTTCTAACAATTACTTCTGTTCGTGGCTTGTCTGAATAATACTTAGATGTTTTTAGATCAACTACACGAGCATCATCTTTCCAAATAATTCCGTTAATACCATCAAAAACTGCTTTTACATAGTTATCAATATCCGGTTTCGTATTTGGCCTTAATTGGCCAGCTAGTGCTTGTTCCGTTTTTTTCTTAGAAAACGACTTTAGAAGCTCCCTGTAAAAGATAACCTCAACTTCTAAATCACAATCAAGTGGAACGTCCGGCTTAACTTGTACTGCACAACTAGCAATAAAAGCTTTGTTGTCTTTACTTCTTTTTGAATCATACACACTCACAAAAGGCGCTTTTCCTTTTGCTTGAACTATTCTTGAACGTGGTCGTTCTTGTTGAATCGGCTGACCAGGTATAACAATTTTAATTTCCAATTAATTCACCTCAATTTCTAAACCAACACTAGTTTTTAAGTTGTGTTGTAGTGAGTTAATAGCATTTTGCGTTAAAATACGTTGCCACCTAACATTTTTAGGCGACCATCTTAAAGCACAAACTTTTAAAACTGCTCTTAATTCAAGACTTGGCTTAGTATACGTTTGAATATAAATACGATTATCATCAACATCTATTCCATAACCTTCTATTTCTTCATGGTCCACTTCTTTAAAGAATGACTGCCAACCTTGTTCTTCAGAACGTTTTTTTCTCATTTCTTCAACGTCTTCAGCTTGCCTTTTAAGTACTGGATCAAACATCTTCCTTGTATTTTCAAAGAAACGAGCATGTTTTCCATTCTCAGAATATAATTCAGACTCTCTTGCGTAAGTCCTGTCTAATTCTTTTCTTTTTTTAGCAACCGGATAATTACTGCCACCAGAAATCATAATTGAAGGTACATTTGTAGCTCCTAAAATAGCAGTTTTTAGTTCAACCACTAACTTATTGTATTTAATAAGTCGCTCATCCATTGCTGCTTCGTTTTCATCTGTTAAATATTCTTTGAACTTTTTAACGTAATCAGAAACGTATCCTCTAACTTCTAAATTAAAGTCTCTACCACTTCTAAAAGAAGTAAGTCGTTCATAGTTTTCTCCAACTTCTTTTGGAATCTCATAATCTAATTCAAAATCATCATTCATAACTCTTTTAAAGGTTAATTTACTCATTTTGTCACTCCTTTATTAATTCCATCCCTAAATCTTTACGAATTACATTTTCATGAATCCCATTATATTCAGCCATTTTTTTAATCAAATCGGAAAGCCACTGTTTGTGTGGCTTCGGTTTGTTGCAATGACATGGTCCAAATGTCGTAATTCCTGTAAATCCATTAATTTGGTGAATAACACCTTTTCCGTAACAGTCTTTACACATCAGCTTCTACCCTAACAATCCTTCTAACATCTTCTACTTTTAGAATTCCAAAATTATCACAACCGACCCATTCTTTTTTCTCAAATATGGCTTTCCAGATTGATTTAACATCTTCCGTTTTTAAAGTTAAAGTTTCAATCGTAGATTCAGTTGGTAAAAAAGATCCTTTGACAATATTTTTAAGATAAATTTTATATTTCGCTCTATCATCACTCATAACAACTAAATTCCTATCCCCAAAACCTAATTTTTCATCTATTTTTATTTCTTTAACAAATGGCCAATGATTTGGAAAGTATTGATTAATTTGTTCTTCAGTAAATTCTTGAGTGAAATATCCTTCGTTCTCACTTCTTAAGCCTATAAAGAAACCTGCTTGTGGAGTGTGATATAAAATCTCTTCATCCGTTTCTGTTTTCATAAATATTAATTCATACATCTTTGACATTACTTATCCTCCTAATAACTTATTCCGCTTCGTTTATCCTTTGTTGCCTGCGTGAACTTAATTATGTTGCCGTCTACTCCCCTGTGCAGACGGCTAATAATTTTTGGATTGTAAATCCTATACATTTGATCACTGGTTAAATTAGTTGTGATTATCGTTCTTGTCCTAGCGTTTAAAACGTTGAATAAAAACTTTTGATTGTACTCACTAGATTCTGTGTTTTCAGCTTTAAAACTTGATTCACTGCCAAAATCATCTAAAACAAGTAAATCTGCTTTTATTAATAAGTTAGTCATATTGTTTTCGGTGTATTTACTTTTAGGATTGTTAAAGCTATCTTTGACAAGTCTTAGCACGTCACTAATCGAAACAAACAAGCAACTTCCATAATCTTCATAGTTTTCATTAACCAGCTTTAAAATCGACATGCCCAAATGACTTTTACCAACACCAGGTACTCCAGTTAAAATTGTATTGAAATGATTTTCTTTATCAACGTACTTAGCAGCAATGATTTTCGCCTTTTTCAAAGCCTGTGACGTCTCTTCGTTGTCGATGGCATAATTATCAAAAGAGGCTTTCCAAAGTGTAGGGTCGCCGATAATAGAATCTTTCTCAAGCATTTGAACGGTTCTTCTAAGATGATTTTCTTTAACGGCTCTATTTGTCATTTCTTTTTCGTTATTTTCAATTTTTTCTTTTTGGCATTCAGTACAAAACGGTCTTTTGTCTTTCAGCTGTATCAACGGTATTGAGTGAAACTGACATATTTCATTAGTCTTTTTTACTTTGTTCAACAAATCAAAGTTCATCTTAATAGCTCACCTCCGAGTTGTTTTCTAGTATTGGTTTTGCTGAAGTTTGCTTTTTAGTATTTTTTTTCTCAAACTTTTTATCAAGCGCTGAAACATCTTCTAAAGTTTTAACATTATTCTTTTCCCAATCTCTAAGAATGCGTTCGGTATATTTAAAGTTAAACGCATCGTTTTCAGCTGATTTTTTTAAAGCTGCAATAACTAATTCAGAACTTAGGTCTTTACACCAATAATCAATATTTTCAATAATAATTGGATTGGCCATACCAAACACTTTTTCATAAACAGATATAACGTTTTCTGATTTGCTATCATCATCATCTATTTTGTTTACATTGTTATCATTGTTTACATTGTTGTTTGTATGCTTTTGGTGTGCTTCTGATATGCTTTTGGTATGCTTCTGTGGTGCTTTTGGTTTTTCGCTAATTGGTGTATCACTTTGTACTAATGGTGTATTGCTATGTGCATTGCCGGTGCTTTTTTCGGTCACGTTCGATTCATCATCAGTTCGTGAGTTAAAACCGGGTGGTGCTTTTTCTATTTTGCCACCTTGATAGAAGTCATAATTGACAATGGTTACAACGGTTTTTTTGGTGGTGCTTTTCCAAATTATCATTTCATCTTCTTGAAGTAGATTTAAAAACCGTTTAGCTTTATTGTTTGACCAGCCCCACCTGTTACATATTTTTCTTAATGAAGTTATTACTTGACCTCGTTGAACTTCTACTAAATTGCCATCAAATAATATTTTTTTATCTTTGTGATTAGCATCCATCAAAAGGTCAATCCACGCTTCATACTTTGAAAATGTTCTTTTTTCTTCATATAGCCAGTGATCACGTACACCTCTATGGATAGTTATCCAACCTTGTTCTGACATGCCATCACCACCTACGCTACATAAACAGGAACACCGACAACTTTTTGTGTTTCCTCTTTAAATAATTTTTCGTTACTATTTGAATCTGATAAATGTAAGAGCCAAACTTCTTGTAAGTAAGTACTCTTATTATTTTGAATAAACTGAATCGCTCGCTTGTAATCAAAATGGCTTTCTAATAATCTTTCTTGCCTCTTTTTATCATGAGCTAGGTTTTCCTTCATGGTTTCTTTTTCATAATTCATTTCAATCATGATATGAGTCACATTTGGAAATTGATATTTGATGTAGTAACTATCAGTAATAAATATCAATCTATCGCCAGCTGTATTATCAATCATGAATCCTGATGGCTCTCTAACATCATGCTGAAGTTTAAAAGGTGTTACTTCCCAAGTACCAATTGTTACTGTTTCTTTATACTTCATAGTGTTGAAACGATATCTATCAGTTTTTTCTAATCGTAAAACTTCGTCTTCAAACATAGCTTCACGAGTTCCCTTTGTAGAAAAAATATCAAACGCCGTTTCATCAACTATCTTTTTAATATATTTGCAATGGTCTCTATGCTCATGAGAAACCAGCAAGCCGGCTACTTTTGTTAAGTTATGTTTCATTTGAGGTAAAATCTTCTTTAATGAAACACCACATTCAATTAATAATTGTGAGTTGCCATCATCAATTAAGTAGCCGTTGCCGTCACTGCTAGAACCAAATGATTTTATACTAATCAATATGGATCACTGCTTTCTTCAATAGGTTCTTGATCTGTTACTTCTGAAAAATCACCGTTTTGAATTTCTCCATCTTCTGTTACGTTGGCCGGTCTTTCGTTATCAACTTTATTTATTGGTTCGAAAACTTCGGAGTTAGCATTTTCTTCTATCTCATCAATGATTACAGCCTCTTTTCTCTGCAGCTGTCTTTCTTGAAAATCATCATCCACGTTATCAGCAATTTGTTGGATATATGCGTTAGAAAAATCTTTAGGTATTTTCTTAACAATTCTGTTTCTCATTTTTCTGACAATCATTGATTCTCTACTTTGTGGCTCTTTCCAAGCCGGACTAATGTTACCTATTTTTTGCATTTCTTCATCATCAAGAATTTCATCAAGTGAGTGAGTTTCAGCAAATTCTTTAATTTTTGGTTTTTTATTGTCTTTATCTTTATCCCACATCAAATTGTTATACATATGGGCTAATAAGTTTGCTTTCACATCTTCACGTTCTGAAATGTAGAACTCAACTTGACCATCATTAAACTCAACAGGATAAACTACTCTGACAATTTTTCCTGTTCCTTTAGGATTCCAACTCGGCGGTGTAACTGTTATACCTGCATAACCTGGATAAGTAAATCCGTCGTCTTCTCTAACTTCCCAGTGACGATGAACTTGTTTAATGTTACGACCGAAACGACTTAAGATTGCATCGTTTCCATCACCCTCAATTCCCATTTCAATAATTTGAATAGGTTGGCCATTTTTGACCTTTTGATTACGTTTGATAAAGTAAACTTCTCTTGGAGTAGCTGTGGCATTTAATTGAAGTGCTGCCACTTGCATTAATGTTTGTGTCAAGTTGCTTTGGTCAATCTTACTCATATCAAGACCTTCTTTAACTAACAATTCATTGATAGATGAAATTGAGTTAATCACGCAAGTTCGCTGGTACTCTGTCATGTTTATACCGTTTCCGTGTAACTGCGTTTCAATTTGTGGCATGTAAGTATCGTTAATTTTTGCTAACTGTGATTTATAAACTGCTGGTGCTTGATTAGTCATTATCCATTATCCCCTTTTTGATTAAATCTTTTAGTTGTTTTTCTGTTTCCGTTATTTTTTGTTCTAATTCTTTCAAGGCAAGTGTCTTGAAAACTTCAACTGATACTTCATCTAATCTAAATAACCCTCTATCTTCTTGAATCCTAAATTCTTTATGATTGGCTAATTTACCTCCATGAACATCTATAAAATACAAATCATTTAAAACTGACTTCTGTTTTTCATAATTTTGCAATTCAACTTTTAGAATTGCGATTTCATCGGTAAAAGACTCTACTCTTTCTAAATTCATCTACTTAACCTCCACATTGAATTTTTCTTTTCTTGCATAGTTTTCAATCAGTTGTCCGTCAAAAACAATAGGCTCTGTGATTGATTCAGCATTATCAAGAAATACAGGCATTGAAACGTTAAGGCTTTTTGAAAAGCCTGAAATAATATCTAAATCACAACGACCACGTTCTCCAGTACTCATGCCTGCTGAATAATCAATACCGTTATAAGTAGCCTCACAAACCTCATCCAATCCACCATTTTTTAATGGTTTAAACAATTTGAATTTAGTAAGTTCAAAATGATTATTAATACTTTCTTCAAGCATTTTTACTTTCTTACGAGTAAATTCATCTATCAACCACAAGTGACGTTCTACTTCTTGATTTTGTGTTTTAAGATTTGAATCTTCTTTTCTTAATTCAGCCATACGCTCATTAACTGGGATGGCTTGATCAAGTTTAAATGTGAGTTCGATCAATCTGTTAACTTCAATTTTCGCCTTATCCCGTTCTTGCGTAGCTTCTTGGATAAATTGAGAACTATCAGACTTAGCAACTATTATTTTTTGTTGAAGTTCTTCAATTTCAGATTTAATCTTTTTATAGCTATCAGTATCCTCAAAAGCTCCTGTTTGTTGTTTTTGAGATTCAAGCTCATTTTTAAGCTCGTTATATCGTTTCATTGTTTTATCAAGGTTGTTTGTAACTTCTTGACGTTTAGCAACTAATTCATTAATTTCATTTGTGTAAATTCCAATATCAGACGCTGCTTTCTTACCTAATGAAATGTTATTCTCTACTTTATTTGATTTATCTAGATTAAATTTAGCGACTAAATCTTCAATCTGATCAACTGGTAAATCTTGGCCACACATAGAACATTCTTTTTTATGTTCATCAAAGTTCAAAACTTTCAATTCACTATATTCTTTTAACAAATATTCCTTGTCGTTCTCGAGAAGCTTTTTAGAATTTGCTAACTTATCAATTTCGAATTGTAAAGAGGTTTGAGTTTCTCTTAACTTAGTTCCTTCTGAATGAATAGTTGTTAAATCATTATTTAAGTTTTCAGTAACTAAATTAGAGCCTGCTAGAAACTTATTTTTTTCTTCGCCTAACTTAATATTTAAGTTTGCAACTTGTTCTTTAAAATCTAATGATGAATCACCGTTTTCTGCTGAAATAACTTTAGCTTCAGCTTTCTCTAAATTTGATTGAGCAACGTTTAAATCAGATTCTATTTGGTTTTTATCAAGTTCATCTAATGCTAATCTATCAAGCATATCTTGATTTTCTTGAATTCTCCCAGGCAATGATTTGATGTCATCTTGAAGTTTTTTCTTACGACTAGTGAGTATTTTTTTAGCGTCCTCAATACTTTTCCCATCAAGAATTGATTCAAGTTCTTTTAATTCAGGATCCATTTCGATAATTTCTTCATCTGTTAAACCCGTTAAGCTAATTAAATAGTTACGACGATTTTTCCATTCAAGAGTCATGAAGAAACCGGCAGCTGTCATTATCTGAAGAACCTCTTCCGGTTCAATATTTTCAAGGTACTCTTTCCATTCCTTTTCTTTTTTAGGAACGGCATCGATATAATATTCCGTTTTATCGCTCCCTCGAGTTTTTTCTAACTCGCCACGTTTGGTAGTCCAGTTTTCTTTTTGAACTCGTTTCATTAATACGACTTTTCCATCAATTACTAGTTCAGCTTCGATTGTTGGGTCAAGACCTAAGACTTCATTTTTATCTTTATCCTTTGGTTTAGGATTTAACTTAGCGCCTAATAAATCTTTTCCAAATAACAACCATGTTAAACCTTCACCAATAGATGTTTTTCCTGCTCCATTTGGACCAATTGCATGAGCTGACTTACCATCAAGTTCTAATTTGTAGTCCTTAAAACCTTTGAAATTCTTGTAGTGAATTGAATTAATTCTAATTTCAGTCATCTAAACCACCGCTTTCTGCTACTGAAAACAAAGCTTCTAAAAATTTGAACAAAACATCATCAGGAGTATTTTCAGACTTTACGCTTTTATCTTCACGTTTAGCTGTACATCTTGGACAGTCACAAACAGATTCAGCTCCTTGTCGTTTGATTGTATTGATCGTCTTTCCAGTGTCCTCTTCAATGTTTGATTCTAATAAAAGTAAATTCAAGCCTAACTCTTGGTCACTACCTGAAATAGAACTACTTGCAAAGTCATGTTTTTCAGAACTTGCTTGCATTACTAGTGATATTCCTTGTTTCTGACATTCTTCTGTCAACTCGCAAATTAATTCCTTAACCCATTCCAACTTGTTTTCTTGTGTCATTTCGTGATACACTCTCCTTGAATTTAATATTTTACTTCTGACTGATTTTTGCTTCCCGGCGAATCAGTCTTTTTTAATACTTCAATTAACGATTCCTGCAATTCTTTATACAATACTGTTTCGCCTAGCATTTCTATAAAACCTTTTTCTCCCTTGCCTTCAACAAATAAATCAGGCATTAAATTGGGATTCCCATTAATAATCTCAAAACGAAACCAAACTTTATCAAGCTTATCTATTTGAAATATTCCATATTCCGTTGTTAATTTTGGAAGTTCAATGTTTACAAGCTCTTTCATCTTCTCACCACCCTTCAATTACTGTGTTTCTGCTTAAAAACATCAGCTACATGCTCAACATATCTAGCTTGCTGTTCCATGTATGAATCTTCATCTTTTCCCCCTGAAGCTTTCCAGTCACTTATTCGTTTATCAACATCAGTTAAAACAACTAACGCAATGTTTCCTGGAATATGTGAAGCTGCTTCTGATATTCTTTCTTGAATTTGCATTAAGCCACCTTCTTTTTCTTTTTGGTTTTAATTTTCTTTAACCAGTTATTAGCTGCTTTTTCAACTTCATTAGGTGGTAACTGATTTCTTTTACCTCTAATTTGCTTTATGTTGCCACCTTGGTACTCAATTGTGTAAAAAGGTTTGTTGATTGAATCTTTCTTTCTAACAAACACAATTGTTGTAGTGCCTTTAAAATGACCATCTACGTACTGGCTACCACCAACACAATGACTTAATTGTTTGCCTTCGTTAATGATTTCTTTAGTACTCTTTGGAATGATGAATACATAATCATCAACAACAGCTTCTAACTTATCCATTTGCTTAATTCGTTTTTCATAAAGTGTTCTTTCCTTTTTACTTGATTTTGTTTTCCCTTCAACTGTCATAATATTGAATAATTCAACTGCATTATCGTGAGCCTTAGTTAAATCTTTAGGTGTAATCAAGTTGTCAGTATCAACAGCAACTTCCATTTCATCTAATAACATCAAGTAATCTTTGTAGTAACTGAAGTCTACCTTGTTCTTGATTATCCAATTTTGAAAATTAACCATTCTTGCTTTTTTAGGAATATGATTAATGTCACTAAACTTCAAATACTCTTCAATTCCTGGTACTATTTTGCCACCTCGTGATTTAATACGGTTCTCTAATTCGAAGTAACTAAAAGACTTTTCAGTATTTTTTAAAACTGATTTATTTCTCTTTAACCAATTTTCATTGAATGTCCTCATATCAATACTGTGACCACGCATTAATTCGCTCGCTATTTTCTTAGCTCCAATTTTTTGAAGAAACTCTATTTCTTTTCTATGCTTATAAAGTCGTGATAAATAGAACCAGCCATTACATTCTTCATCATTAGTAAAGTCTATATATTTCAATTCTGATATTCCCGAAATCCTTTCATCCCAGCTTGGTTCATAAAATTTAACCCCAGTATAAGCACTGCCCATTGATGTCATAGGAACTAATCCACTAGAATAACCATTCCACCACTTACCTACTTTGATATGCTTGTCGTTAGTAAATAGTTCTAAGTTGGCTAACTCTTTCTCTATAAATTGCTTTCCTTCAACAATCTCTGAATAAAAAGCCCACGTTTGAATTTCTATTCTTTTCTTTGTAACTAGGACTAAAGCAAAAGCATAAAACTTATCATTGAATGTCAGCACTGTGTTTTTTCTAAGCTGTTTCTCAATCACTTCACAATTCTTTCTGTCTGAAGCTAGGATAGTTTCGCTCTTATTACTCCATTTGAAAGTATGAATTTGTGAGTAACACCAATCAAAAAAACTTTTTAGGTGGTTTGAGTGAGTTATCAATATATTTTTGATATTTACTTATACTCATGACATATCAAGCAAACTTAATTGCTCTACTCCATCAGAATTATTAATTGATTTCTTAGCTGATGTCTTTTTAGGTTGTGCAGCAACCTTAACCGTTGCTTGAATGCTTGAATTGCTTTTTGGTAATTTTTTTGATGTGAAGTATTTATAAACCCATCCGAAAACTGTTTGATCTGCAATCATGGCCACATTGCCATCTTTTTGTTTAGATGCTTGTTCTGAACAGTATTTCAAAGCTCCTTTAATACTTTTTTCTTTTTTTAGAATTCCTTCAAACAACTCTTCGCATTCTTGGTCACATAACCAGTTGTGAATAGCGTCTTCTGCTCCACTATGCTTTTGGTTCATTTCTTCAAGCATTTTATCCAGCGCTTTATCTTTAACAGACAAATGAATCACTCCTTTCAAACGCTAAAAACATCACTGCTACAAAAAGTAAAATATTAAGAACGATTGATAAATATAAAAGTAACTGCATTTGTCTAGTACGCTTAACTGGTGTTGTGTTTGTACCAAGTGCTGCCAATAAATATTTTTTTGTCATTTTCTTATTCCTTTCCGTTTATCAATATTTTGTTGAGCTAACTGCATGTAATACTCGTTGCTAACTCTCCACTTACTTAAATCTTTTAAAGCTTTGTCTAACGCTTGTTTTCTTGTCATTTGACCACCTACATTCTGTTTTCAATCATAAATTTATCAATTTCTTGTGTGTCGATTCGAAACGTTCCATCTACTTTAGTAATAGGCAATCCTTTAGCTAACCACTTTTCAAGAGTTGGTTCTGAAATGTCTGCATAGACACACGCATTTTTTTTATTAAGATAACGAGATTTAATTGCATAATTCTTTTCAATGCTTTTTAAAGTCTTATCAACCATTGATAAAATCTTATCCATTATCTTATTCATGAAGTTGTCGCTTAAAACTTGCACGGAGTACACCTCTTTCTTTTTTACGGTTAAACCGTAACTTTAGGTAAAAAAACAATGTCATCATAATTGACATTAAATACTTGTTCAATTCGTTTTATCTTGGGTACATCTGGAAATGTTTTCGCTTGCTCCCAACTTCTCCAAGTATCTTCTGAAACACCTACTAGCTTAGCTGACTGCTTCTGAGAAAGATCAAAACTAGCTCTTAAAACTTTTAATGTTATTTCCAAAAAAGTTCCTCCTCTCAATTAATCTGTACTCACAATATAATACGGTTAAACCGTAAAGTCAAGATATTATTCTTGTTTTACCGTATTTTTTTACGGTTTAACTTGTAAAAACTAAAGTTTTGAGTTAGTATAAATTTATACATTTTATTGAAGGGAGTTTTAATTGTGAGTGATTTAGGTAATAAAAAAATAATGGCTGAGAATATAAAAAAACTTATGGATTCTAGAGGAATTGACAGAAAAAAACTTTCGGATGACTTAGATATTAGTTATACAACAGTTTCAGATTGGATAAATGGAAAAACTTACCCAAGAATAGATAAAATTGAAACAATGGCAGAATACTTTAATGTTACGAAATCTCAATTAGTTGAATCAGCTAATTCAGAAGCTAATGAATCAAAAGACTTAAACAAAATGTTAGATGAAGCAATGACTTATAGTGGTAAACCTCTATCAGATTCAGATAGAGAGATAGTAAAAGCTTTTCTAGAGGGTAAATTTGGAAGTAAATGAGGTAATTTTATTGGATAAATTAATCAAGTGGCTTAAACATGAAGGTATAGAAGTTTACTTTGTAGATATGGAAGAGGTTGGGCTTTGTTTAGTAAATAGTAATACTATTCTAATAAGTAATCTATATAATGAATTGACACAATTAAAAGCAATCCGTCACGAATTAAAACATTTTGACCATAAAGACTATATTTACCTTTACGACCAATTTGTTTACCATTCAAAAATGGAGTATGAAGCAGAGCAAAATGTTGTTAAAGAATCGTTAAATGAGTATATTGCATTTCTAGATGGAGATATAGAAAAAGTAAACTACCTAAAATTTTTAGAAGATTATGAGCTAGATTCAAACTATGCGCCTTATGTTATACAGTTATTAACAAAGATGAAACTACGTATTCCTAAAAATAATCTAGAAAACTCTGAAAATTGTATCGCTATACATGGCTTCGTTAAATAAAAAAACACACTGCCTCCCCGCCTAAAAGGAAATAGTGTGTTGAAGCTAAATTACTTCAAAGATATTATATCATATTGGAGGAGAGTAAAATGGCAAAATTAAAATGTCCATCTTGTAAGTCACCTAAAGTTCAACTAATAGATTCACAAACAAACATTGAAAGTAAAAAATCAACTTCTTTAAACCTTAACCCATTAAAACCTTTCACAGTTTTTAATCACAAAGAGAAGAAAAAGAAAAAAACTTCTAGTGGAAAAGTAGCTCTTGGTGTAATGACCGGTGGAACTTCTTTACTTTTTACTGGAACTAAACAAAATAAAGGTAATGAATGGCATTGTACAAATTGTGGTAATGTTTGGAAAAGTAAATAAAAAAATAAGCACATCTCATCAGTTTGGCGACCGAAGATGTGCTCAACATAAAAAAATTCCTATGCTAGATAGGCCTCTTTATTGTACCCATTTTAGCATAGAAAGGAGAGAAAATCATGGTTAAATATGAGAAATACAAGACAAAGGCAGGAAAGGATAAATGGAAATATAGTGGATATTATGGTTTTGATGAAAAGACTGGTAAGAAGTTACAACCAAGAGGACGTGGATTTGATTCAAAAGCGGAAGCAAAACTGGATTATGAAAGAACTGTAGAAAACTACAAAAATGAAGCCCAACAAAAAATGAAACAAGATATTAAGTTCTCACAACTGCTCGAAGAATACTTAGAATACTATAAGCAAAGCGGAATTAAACCTGGTACTTATAAAAAATTTAAAGATGAAATGAATCGCTATGCTATTCCCTTACTCGGTAAAAAGTATGTGTCCAAAATTGATGTGGACGATTGCCAGGAAGCGTATGATGCACTAAGAAAGAAACGTAAAGACCATAGAAAGATTAAGAATCAAATAAAGACGGTTTTAGATTTTGGGATTACTAAACAATACATAACCACTAATCCAATGGAGTATATTCTAATTAGTAAAGTTGAAACTAGGTATAAGAAAAGAAGGCTTGCTGCTTCTGAAAACTTCTATGAACCTCAACAACTGATGACTTTTTTAGAAGCTTATAAAGAAGTTGAAGAATTTCATAAGTTCGTCTATTTCAGATTAATTGCTTTTACTGGGTTAAGACGTGGGGAAGCACTAGCTTTGTATGAAAGTGATGTAATTAGGAATAAAAAAGCTATTGATGTGAATAAAACGTTAGCTGAGGATGAAGATGGTAAAACTTATGTGGATCCATTTCCTAAAACTGAAGAATCAAATAATATAGTTTACCTAGATGATGATACTTACGATTATGTCATAGAACTGATTAATTTTAGAAATTCTTTCGAACAATACGGAAACACAACTTATATTTATAATAATGACTTTTTATTTCCAAGTCCTAAAACAGGAAAACATTATCACCGACAAGCTCCAAACGAATGGTTAAAAAACTTCTTTGACAGAAACGAAGATGAACTAAAACGACGTGGCATACATCGGATATCACCACACGGTTTTAGACATAGCCAAGCGACTTTATTATATGAATTAGGTGTTGACCCTAAAGATGCTCAATATCGTTTGAGACACGCCAACTTAAAAACGACGATGGATATTTACACACATATTTCTAAAGACCGCAAACGTGCGCCAATCCTAAAGTTAGATGAATTTTCGGCTAATGGTGCAACATTTGGTGCAACCAAACAAGAAGAAACAAAAAAAGAGCGTCAAGAACGCTGATTTAACAACACTCTTGACGCTAGATATTCAATTATCCAACCGACCCTTCCATCTCATACCCAATAAGTCTATTCAACTCAACGGCATACTCCATTGGAAGTTCTTTCGTAAATGGTTCAACAAATCCCATAACAATCATCTCTGTCGCTTCTGCTTCTGTTAAGCCACGACTCATTAGATAATACAATTGCTCTTCTGAGATTTTTGATACTTTTGCCTCGTGTTCTAATGCCACGTGGCTATTGTGAATCTCGTTAAATGGTATCGTGTCACTCTTCGATAAAGCATCCATGATAATCGTGTCACATTCAATATGCGAGATTGATCCTGGACTGTTTTTAGCAAAGGTTACTTGACCACGATAATTCACTTCGCCGCCGTCTTTAGCGATTGATTTTGAAACAATCGAGCTCGACGTGTTTGGTGCGTTGTGAATCATTTTTGCTCCTGTGTCTTGGATTTGGTTCGCTCCTGCAAAGGCAACGGATAACATCGTACCACGAGCGCCTTCTCCTTCTAGGTAAACACTTGGGTATTTCATCGTTGTCTTAGCACCTAAGTTACCGTCAATCCATTCGATGGTTGCGCCTTGTTCGGCTCTGGCACGTTTAGTTACTAAGTTATACACGTTATCAGACCAGTTTTGGATGGTTGTATAACGGCAATAAGCATCTTTTAAGGTAAAGATTTCAACGATGGCTGCATGTAAGCTATTGCTTGAATAGGTAGGTGCTGTACAGCCTTCTACGTAATGCACACTTGCGCCTTCGTCAACGACAATCAGTGTTCTCTCGAATTGACCTGTGTTTTCCGCATTGATACGGAAATAGGTTTGTAATGGCACATCTACTCGCACGCCTTTTGGTACATAGATGAAAGTTCCACCTGACCATACGGCTGAGTTTAGGGCTGCCAACTTGTTATCAGTTGGTGGCACTAATTTTGAGAAATATTGTTTGAATATTTCTGGGTACTCTTTTAAGGCTGTGTCTGTATCTGTAAAGACGATCCCTAATTTAGTGAATTCGTCTTTCATATTGTGGTAAACCACTTCTGATTCATACTGGGCAGAAGCGCCGGCTAAGTATTTACGCTCTGCTTCTGGAATCCCGATACGCTCAAAGGTTTCTTTGATTTTATCTGGCACATCATCCCAATCACGAGCTGGTTTATCACTTGGTTTTTGGTAGTATTTGATTTTTTCAAAGTCAATGTCTGATAAATCTGGTCCCCATTTTTGCATTGGCATTTTGTTGAATGCTTCTAATGATTTTAAACGGAATTCCAGCATCCATTCTGGTTCTTCTTTTTGGGCTGAAATTTCTCTAACAACGTCTTCTGATAACCCTTCTCCTGTACTGAAGACTGGTTTGACGTCATCATGAAAACCAAATTTATATTCTTCTAATTCTGGTACTTCACTCATTTAGGTTACACTCCTTTTTCTTCAGTATGTATATGTCCTTCGACAGTTGTTTCGTTTTCTTGGATGATGCCGCGTTCTAAGGCTTTCCATGCTAGTGTGGCACATTTAATTCGTGCTGGAAATTTTGCAACGCCTGAAAGCATTCTGGCATCTCCTAGTTGTTTCTCATTTTCGATTTTTTCGCCTTGAACAAGTTCTAAAAAGTTTCCCACGATTTCAATGGCTTCTTTTTCTGTCTTGCCTTTAATTGCCATGGTCATCATGCTGGCACTTGCCATGCTAATCGAACAACCATGTCCATCAAATTTTACCTCTTGGATGATGCCATCTTCAATTTGCAAGTGCAATTGAATCACGTCGCCACAAGTTGGATTGTTTAATTCGATTTGGCTTGTCGCCTCGTTTAAACTGCCCTTATTGTGGGGATGATTGGTATGATCCAAGATAACTTGGCGATATAAATTTTCTAATTTAGATAAAGCCATTAGCGAAAAACTCCTTTGTTGCAAGGATGGCTTCGACTAAACGATCAGCATCCTCTTTGGTATTGTATAAATAAAAACTGGCTCTAGCAGTTGATTGAATGTTTAAATAATTAAGTAGTGGTTGAGCACAGTGATGTCCTGCTCGAACGGCTACTCCTTCCATATCAAGAGCTGTGGCTGTATCATGTGGGTGCACATCATCTAGATTAAATGCAATCACTCCACTATGTTTTTTCGGATCATTAGGTCCATACACAGTTAAGCCATCAATCGCCAGTAACTTCGTAAGACATAATCCACTAACTCTTGTTCATGTTGATGAATGTTATCCATGCCGATTTCTGTTAAGTAATCAATGGCACTTCCTAAAGCAATAGCTCCTGCGATGTTTGGTGTCCCTGCCTCAAATTTCCAAGGCAACTCTGACCACGTACTATGATCATGGTAGACAAAATCAATCATCTCCCCACCAAATTCGATAGGTTCCATTTTTTCTAGTAAGCTTTGTTTCCCGTAAAGAACGCCAATCCCCGTTGGTCCACACACCTTATGTCCACTAAAAGCATAAAAGTCTGCGTCTAAGTCAACGACATCGACTGGCATGTGAGGCACAGATTGCGCACCATCCACCACCATCACACCACCGACTTCATGAACCAAATGCGCTAGCTCCTTCACTGGGTTAGTGACACCTAAAACGTTTGACGCATGAGCTACTGATACAATTTTTGTGCGCTCATTGATTTTGTTTTTGGCATCTTCTAAATCTAGCTCGCCTTCTGGTGTTAAGTCAATATAAACTAACTTAGCTCCTTGTCGTTTGGCTAATTCTTGCCACGTCACCACGTTTGAATGATGTTCCATTTGGGAAATCAGGATTTCATCTCCTTCATTCACAAAGGAATCACCAAAACTACGAGAAACCCAGTTAATCGATGTGGTCGTTCCTCTTGTAAAAAGAACTTCCTTCGTACTTTTCGCTCCGATAAACTGGCGCACTTTCTCTCTTGAAGCTTCATAACTTGATGTGGCTCTTTCAGCCAAAGTATGAACCCCACGATGAACATTGGCATTGTCATGTTCATAGAAATAAACCAATGAATCAATGACTTGTTTAGGCTTTTGACTGGTTGCCGCACTATCTAAATAAACTAAAGCTTCATCATTGACTTCTTGAAATAAAATCGGAAAATCATCTTTAATTTTTTTATCTAGCATATTAGTCAGCCAGCTTTCTATCAATCACTTTAACTAATTCTTCACGAACACTTTTCACTGGAATCGCTGTAATAACAGAACCTAAGAATCCTCTAGTAACAAGTCTTTCCGCCTCTTTTTGAGGCAAGCCACGACTCATTAAGTAGTACAATTCATCTGGATCTAAACGACCGGCACTGGCAGCATGCCCGGCAGTTACTTCAAATTCATCAATTAAAAGAATTGGGTTCGCATCTCCTCTTGCTTTATCTGAAAGCATTAAAACACGACTTTCTTGTTGCGCATCTGCTCCCTTAGCACCTTTTAGAATATGACCAATTCCGTTGAATGTTAAGGTTCCACGATCACGAATCACACCATGTTGTAAAATATTACCTATCGAATGAGAGGCTTTATTAGTGACACGCGTATCAATTCCTTGAGTTTGACGACCTGAACTGATTGCCACAACTTTTACTTCTGAATGAGAGCCTTCGCCTACTAAATCAGAATCAAAATCAGCAATCACATCGCCATCATTCATAATACCTAATGCCCAATCAAGACTAGCATCACGCATGATGTAGCCACGACGGTTCATATAAGTTGTAACGTCTTTACCTAAGCGATCAATCGCAGCAAATTTCACTTTTGAACCAGGTTTAGCAATGACTTCAACGACCATATTAGCGGATAGTTTTTCACTTGTTTCCCCTTCAGATTGAAGTCTTTCAAGGTAAGTGATTTCACTGTTTTCCTCAGCCACGATTAAAACATGCTTAATCCAAGCACTATTGTCTTCCATGTTTTGGAAGAATAATGATTCAAAGGTATCTTTAACCACTACATTTTTAGGCACATAAAGGAAAACTCCACCATTTAACATAGCAGCGTGGAAAGCTGTTAATTTATCTTCATTCATTGGCACAGCTTTTGTCATGAAGTATTTTTCAACTAGTTCACTATGTTCCTTCATGGCTGTAAAGATATCTGTAAATATGACCCCTTGTTCTGATAATTCAACTGGCATTTGCTCATAAAGAGTGGTTGTACGTCCTTGAATAATCATTGGATTGTCTTCCATCTCATCAAAAGAAGGCATTACTGGATTACCTAAAATCTCTTCGTTAAGGTTGCCCACATTCATTAGTGGCCAACGATGAATTTTCACTCGTTCAATATTAGGTAATTCTAATTCAGTCAATTGTTTAGCTGCCTTAAGACGCAAATCAAGCATCCATTGTGGCTCTTCCTGACTTGCTGAAAATAAGGTAATGTCGTCAAGATAATCTTCGATATTAAAATTTTTCATTTACCTTGTCTCCCTTCCTTTACGCCTCGTCCTCTTCAAAGTGGATGCCTAATTCTTCACTGATTCCTTTGTAACCCTCTGCTTCTAAGCGTTGTGCCAATTCAGCACCACCTGTTTTAACCACGCGACCCTCCATCATAATATGAACCACATCTGGCACGATATAGTTTAATAAACGTTGGTAGTGAGTGATGATTAATGAACCAAAATTGTCTCCACGCATTTCGTTCACGCCTTTTGAAACCACTTGAAGGGCATCAATGTCAAGACCAGAGTCAATTTCATCTAAAATCGCGAAAGTTGGTTCTAACATTAATAATTGTAAAATTTCATTACGTTTTTTCTCTCCACCAGAGAAGCCTTCGTTTAAGTAACGTTCTGCCATTTCTTCTGGCATATCTAATAAAGCCATTTTTTCATCTAGTTTATCAATGAAGTCCATCACTGATATTTTATCGTCTTCAGCACGTTTTGAATTGATCGCAGCGCGCATAAATTCAGCATTGGTGATTCCTGGAATTTCACTTGGGTATTGAACAGCTAAAAATAGACCAGCACGAGCGCGCTCGTCAACTTCCATTTCTAAGACATCTTCACCGTCTAAAAGAATTTCACCTTTAGTTACTGTGTAATTTGGATTTCCCATAATAGCAGCTGATAAGGTTGATTTACCAGTTCCATTTGGTCCCATGATTGCGTGGATTTCACCTGTTTTCATGGTTAAGTTAACACCTTTTAAAATTTCTTTGTCTTCAATTGAGACATGTAAGTTTTTTATTTCTAAAACGGACATTTTATTCCCTCCATTTGTTATATTCAAACACAATTTTCTACACCCTTTATTCTAGCTCAATTGAGAATGAACTTCAATCGGTTTCACTTCGATATTTATTTATATAATAATAACCATTAAATTATAATACACAAATGATAACTAGTATAAATAAAAAATACATTCTACTCTCTTTAATTCTCCCTAAATAAAGAAAAAAGCTTGTGATATTTTAAAAATATCAACAAGCTTATCTACTCTTATTTTCTTTTTTTAACTAAATATAAAATAGTGGTTCCTAAAACTGTAAAACTACCTACTAATTGTGCTATTAATGAAGTTCTTTCATTTGTCTGAGGTAACTTCTTATTGACAGATGCGTAGGTTTTACCATTATCTTTATTTGCATTTCCAGTGTTAGTTGGTAAAATTTCAATCGCAAAAAAAGTAGGCGCTTTTGTCGGACGAGGACCTTCTGTTAAATCTTCTACATCAATATTTTTTAAATTATTTTCTTTTATATATTCTTTTTTAAGTTCTGTAAGACCTTCTTCTGACAATTTAAAAATAGGTACAATAGTTGTCTTACCTGCTTTTAATGCTTTAAACTCTCCATTTTCATTCATCTCAATAAATTCATTTTTAATTGGAGTAAACTTGCCAATGTATTTAATATCATACTTATATTTCACAGTAACTTGGCCTGTTTCTCCAACTGATAATTTCGTTTTATTGATTGTATAGTTTTCAAATACTCCCATATTAATTAATGGAATTTCAATCTGAATCAGCGGTCTAACATCTTTCTGAATAAAAACAATCTCATCTTCTTTAATATTATCATGTCCTGATTGTTTAATATAAGCTTGCTTAATTTCTTTTAATGATCCCTCAGAAATAATAAATTCAGGAGATAATACTGCTTTACTATTAGGTTTTAAAGCAGTCACTTCACCAGTAGTACTAAGTTGTAAATATTTATCAGAGAAGTTTTTAAATTCACCTTTAAGTTCCACTCCCAATATGGGTGCTACCTTAATTGTTTCTTTATTACCAACTTCTAATTTCTTTTGATTAAAAATAAATTGAGGTGTAATATCTATTTTATGTTCTGATTTTTGAGTTGAATCCACAATCTCAATTGGAATCAATTGAAGATTTTCTCTAACTACAAATTCAATATCCTCTTCTTTGATATTCTCATTACCTGGTTGTTTAATGTAAGCTTGTTTAATTTCTTTTTTCGTTTTTTCTGACATTTTAAATGTCGGTGCAATCTTAGTCTTTCCTACTTTTAATGATTTAACTTCACCAGTTTCAGAAACTTTAACCAAATCATTTTCATTAACTAATCCAAATGTACCTTCTAACTCAACACCCATGATTGGAGATACATGTAATTGTGTACTTTTTCCAAGTTCAATTTTACTTTGATCGATTGAATAACTTTCTTTGACATCAATTTTCACCTTGTTATTTTGTACATCCTCAGTTTTTTCTGGCTTACTAATCTCATCTTTTACCAAGTTTTCGGCGTAAGCAGTTGCTGAAAATAAAAGTGTTCCTCCTAAAATAAGGCCAAATAAACTCTTTTTCATATTACTCCTCCTAATTAAATGAATTAATAATCTAATTGTACCATTTTTTAAACTAATTTTTATTATTTGATAATAAAATATTTAATTTCTCTTTATCCATTAAAACCAAATGATAAATATAATATTTTTCTCTTTTTCCGATTGTCTTTTCACATAAATACTAGGATAATAGGTTTGTAAACTGTTGAACAACAAAATACTCTGTTGAGGCAATGATTTGAAAGGAGCGCATCAACTTACTTGTGAATATAATAACAATAGAGGAGCTATATCATGAAAACAAATCGTACAGAAAAAATGTTGAACATTATGAAGGAGCAAGAAGTCGGTCAATTATTAATCTCAGATCCAGCGACTATTTTTTATTTAACAGATTACTGGATTCATCCTGGTGAACGATTATTAGTTTTGGTTTTATCTGATACAGGTGAACACACTCTTGTTGTTAATAAACTTTTCCCTATTACTGAAGATTTAGGGGTGAATTTGGTTTATATTGATGACACAGATGACGCTGTAGCAAAAGTCCTTGAATTTGTTCATGCAGATAAAAAAATCGGGATTGATAAAAACTGGCCATCAAAATTCTTGCTTAACTTGTTAGAAAAAGTTCCTAATGCTAAACTTTGCAATGGTTCTGACATTACAGATAGTGTGCGTGCTCATAAAGACAACGAAGAGCTTGATCTTATGCGCGAGGTATCAAAAGACAATGATAACGCTATTGAACAATTAAGAGACTTAGTACCACTGGAGCTTGATGAGCTTGAAATGACCGATCGTTTGGCTGCCATCTACAAAGAATTAGGCAATAGTGGCTTTTCATTTGACCCAATCATTGCTTACGGGGCTAATGGGGCTGACCCACATCACATGACAGATGATTCTACCGTTAAAGTTGGCGATAGTATTATTCTAGACATTGGTGGGGTTAAAAATTCTTACTGTTCTGATATGACGCGAACTTACTTCTATAAAGAAGTCTCAGAAAAAAGCCGTGACGTGTATGAAACGTGTTTAGAAGCCAATCGCCGTGCCATTGAAATGGTAAAACCTGGCGTGCGTTTTTGTGACATTGATGCCGCAGCTCGTGATTACATCACAGAAAAAGGTTACGGTGAATACTTCACGCATAGAACAGGTCATTTTATCGGGATCGAATGTCATGAAACTGGTGACGTATCAGGCTCAAACACCGCCGTTGCAGAACCTGGTATGATTTTCTCTGTGGAACCTGGGATTTACATTCCTGGTGAAGTTGGCGTTCGAATTGAAGATTTAATTATCTGTACAGAAGATGGCTACGAAAACTTAAATCACGTATCGAAAGAACTACAAATTATTGGTTAAGGAGTGTCTGATTTAATGAAAATAACAGAAGGCTACATGCCTTATTTAGACAAGTATCAAACGTACTACCGGATTATTGGTGAAGAAAATCCAGAGAAAGCACCGCTTGTTCTCTTACACGGAGGTCCTGGTTCAACTCACAATTATTTTGAAATGCTCGATAATTTAGCCCGCGATGGTCGTCAATTGATTATGTATGATCAACTTGGTTGCGGATTATCATCCATGCCGGATGAGCCAACTCTTTGGAACTCTACCATTTGGATTGAAGAGTTAGTCGCTCTAAGAAAACACCTCAATTTAGAAAATATCCACTTACTTGGTCAATCTTGGGGTGGCATGATGGCAATTGAATACTTGTGCGATTACCAACCTGAAGGAATTAAAAGTGCCATTTTATCTAGTACTCTTCCCTCTTCAAAACTCTGGGGTGAAGAGCAACACCGCATGATTAAATATCTTTCAGAAGAAGATCAAGAAGCAATTAGAGTTGCTGAATCTGAATGGAATTTTGAAAATGATGCTTATATTACAGCTAACGATCATTTTATGGTTCGTCATGCAGCGGATAACCCATCTCCTGACATGCCAGAGCCATTAAGACGTCAAAAAAATTCTGGTGCTCAAAGTTACCTATACGCTTGGGGTCCAAATGAATACACACCAAGTGGAACGTTGAAAGATTTTTATTACACAGATAAACTACACACAATTGACAAACCAACCTTGATTACAAGTGGGGCTGATGATTTATGTACGCCATATATTGCTAAAACAATGTATGACCGCATTCCTAATGCCACATGGGAATTATTCCAACATAGCCGTCACATGCCTTTTGTGGATCAAAATCAAGAATACATGACATTATTAACTGAATGGTTAAATAAACATGACTAATATTAGGAAGGGGTATACACATGAATGACGTTGCTGCTCAGACATCTGGGAAAAAACCTGTTTCATTTTATTTTTGTTCCATCTCTTTTACTTTTGAAAGAATGGCGTATTACTCAGCTAAATGGTTGCTTTATTATTTTCTAACTTACCAAGCTATAAAAGGCGGGTTAGGTCTTGATAAAGGACAAGCTGCCATGCTTCAAGCAAACTTAGTGGCGTACACTTATCTAGCTCCTGTTTTCGGGGGATATATTGCTGACCGTTTTGTTGGGGCTCGCTATTTGATTCCTTTAGGAGCCTTTATTATGGGTATTGGCTATTATGTTGGGTCTATTGCCACAAGCGTTGGTATGATTCATTTAATGGTTTTCTTAGTTGCTGTCGGAACTGGGCTATTTAAAGGAAACCTATCTGCCATTACTGGACAATTATTTAATGATAAAAAAGAACTTGATACCGCATTTTCTGTTCAATATTCTTTTGTTAACATTGGTTCACTAGTTGGGACTACAGTTATCCCAATTATCGTTTATAATATTTTTAAATCCGGTGAGTTACCAGGTTTTTCTGAAGGCTTTTTATTTGCCGCTATTATCTGTTTCATCTGTGGTATTTGGTTTATCTTCGGGTGGCGATTCCTAGGTGACGCAGGAAAACGACCTTTTAAAGAAGGCATTGTTAAAGAAGAAAAAGCGGAAGTGAAAAAACCTTTAACAACCATTGAGAAAAAACGAGTAGGAGCGATTTTTCTAATTTCATTCTTCTCAATTATTTTCTGGTTGTTCTGGTACATGTCTTATTTATCTGTTTATGATTACATGGATAATTTTATCCAAAATAAAGTTGGTTCTTATACAATCCCAACAGCTTGGTTTGATTCCTTAAACGGTTTATGGTGTATTGTGTTAGGTCCAATTTTAGGTATCTTATGGCTTAAACTAGCCAATCGTGCCCAAGGTGATATGAGTCTCTTCAAAAAATTAGGAATCGGCTTACTTTTCCTAGGTAGTTCATACTTAATGTTAATAGCTGCTGAATTACAGCGTGGTGTTGGTGCACCTGATACAGCTAAAGCAAGTATGATTTGGATTATTCTGTTCTCGATTCTTTTATCATTAGGCGAAATGTTCTTCTCTCCTCTTGGTAATTCATTCATCACTAAGTACTCACCAAAAAGTATTCTTTCAGTAATGATGGGTGTTTGGACAGTGGCAACTTTTATCGCTGGTAAAGGTTATGGTTACATGTATGCCTTCGTTTTAAAATTCGATATGATGCAAGCTTACATTGGGATTCCCATTGTTTTAATCATCGCAGCTTGTTTACTTTTCATCTTTAATAAGAAGTTAATTACACTCGTTGAAGACGAAGATCCAATCGAAGAATAAAAAAATAAACGACGTATGATTTAAGCTTTTGGCTTAGAACATACGTCGTTTTAATTTTCTTAGTCCGAGTTCAAAGAGCAGCTCCTTCGGCAACTTCACAAGTCAAAATCAATCGAAAGTACCGATTGTTTTTGACTTCCTCCAGCTGCTCAGAGCTAAACGCTCTTTTCACTACTCTTATATACGGTGTCTAGAAAGCAGCTTTTTCGGAAATAAACTGAAACTCAATAAAATTTGAGAAGCAATTTTTTTGAGTTCCTTTTTATTTCTCAAAGCTAAACGCTTCCGAGACAACCTTTATTAATCCACTACCGAGATTGTCCCGTTCCATTTTTCTTTGATGAAGGCTTTGATTTCATCTGAATGGAGAACTTCGACTAGGGCTTTGATTTTTTTGCTGTCTTTGTCTTCTGTTCTTGCGGCGATCACGTTAGCGTATGGTGAGTTGTCACCTTCCACAATCACGCCATCTTTTTCAGGATTTAAGCCGATATTTTCTGCAAAGTTGGCATTAATCGCGATTAAATCTCCTTCATTATTTTCATAAGTTGTTGTCATGATTGCTGGGTCAATGTCATACTTGAATTTCAAGTTTTTAGGATTTTCAGCGATATCATCAAATGTTGCTTCAACTAAATTTGTTCCTTCTTTGACTTTAACTAAGCCAGCATCTTGAAGCATTGTAATCACACGTCCCCAGTCCGTTTGTGAGTTACTCACTAAAACTGTGGCACCGTTTTTAACATCCTTCACGTCTTTTACTGATTTAGAATAGAAAGCCATTTTTTCTAAATGAATTGCTCCTGCATTGATGAAATCATAATGCTTATCTTTGATTTCTTTATCTAAATAAGGAATGTGTTGGAAGTAATTTGCATCTAATTCTTTTTCTGCCAAAGCTTTGTTTGGTAGGACAAAATCTTGAAAAACTTTGATTTCAAGGTCATATCCTTGTTCTTCAAGTAGTGGTTTAGCTTGTTCTAAAATTTCTGCATGGGGTGTTGCAGAAGCTCCCACGACGATTTTATTTGGATCATTTTTAGACTTAGCGACTGCTTTTTCAGACGAACCTTGTCCGCCACCAATAATCAATGTTAAGGCTGCAACCGCAACAATGATCGCGCCAAATCCTAAACCTAGTTTTTTCTTACTAATGCCACTACTTGACGTTTCTCTTTTATCCACTAATTTAACTAGTAGATCGCCAATCCATTGAATGATAAAAACGATGAGTAGAATAAGTAAGGTTGATAACATAATAATAGAATAATCATTGCCCATAAAACCAGCTTGATACGCAAGAGTTCCTAATCCACCAGCACCTACTGCACCAGCCATTGCTGTAAAACCAATCATCGTAATCGTTGTAACGGTCACGCCTGAAATAAGCGCAGGTAAACTTTCTGGAATCAAAACTTTAAAAATAATTTGAAACTTGTTGGCTCCCATTGCTTCACTAGCTTCTAAAACACCTTTGTCTACTTCACGAAAAGCAATATCAACAAGACGCGCGTAAAACGGTGCTGCAGATAAAACAAGTGCTGGTACTGCCGCACTTGGCCCAAGCATAGTTCCTATCAACGTCTTAACCACTGGAAATAGTAAAATCATTAAAATAATGAAAGGAACGGATCTGAAAGTATTACTGATTAAGGAAACAACCCCGTAACCAAATTTAAAAATAGGTTTGTCATTTTTCTCGAAATAGAAAAGCATTAGACCAACTAAAATTCCTAAGACAATCACGAAAAACATTGAAACTAAGGTCATATATAATGTTTCTTTAGTTGCTGTGATGAATGCTTCTGATTTAACATGTGAAAAATCAAAATATGTTTGTAAAAATCCTTTATCCATATTGTAATACCTCAATTCCTAACCCATTTTTTTCAAAAAAGACTAAACTTTCACTTAAAATACTAGATTCTCCAGTGAGTTGAACCAACATCGTTCCAAATGACATTTGATTGGTTCGTCTAATATTAGCTTGAAGCACGTTAACATCAACAGGATATTGTTGAATTAATTTTGAAATCACGGCTTCATTGGCTTTTTCTGCCTCAAATAATAATCTGACAATCATGCCATCTGGATAAGCATCTAACAAGTATTGAATCGCTTCTTCGTTTTCCTCTCCGTCGACTAAAGCGTCCTGTTTTACAAAGTTTTTCGTCACCGTACTTTGAGGATTTTTGAAAACTGAGAAAACTTCTCCTGTTTCAATGACCTGTCCTTGTTCCATAACTGCTACCTTATGACAAATTTTACGAATCACATTCATCTCATGGGTAATCAAAACAATCGTTAAATTAAGCTTTTTATTAATATCTAACAACAAGTCCAACACTTCATCCGTTGTTTGCGGATCAAGAGCACTCGTTGCTTCATCACATAATAAAATTTCTGGTTCATTAGCTAATGCCCGAGCAATCCCAACTCTTTGTTTCTGTCCACCTGATAACTCACTTGGATACGCATGTTCTTTTCCTTCTAAGCCAACAAGTTTCAGTAATTCTGTGGCACGTTTCACTCGTTCATTTTTAGGATAATTGCTTAATTCTAATGGTAATAAAATATTATCTAATACAGTTCTTGACCATAGAAGGTTAAAATGCTGAAAAATCATACCGACTTTCTTTCTAAAATCACGTAACTCTTTTCCTTTTAGTTGCCCAACATTTTTTCCACCAATGATAACATCTCCTGATGTGGGTGTTTCTAAATTATTAAGTAGACGAATCAAAGAACTTTTACCAGCACCTGAGAATCCTATCACACCAAAAATCTCACCTTTTTCAATGGTTAGATTGACATTATTAACTGCGGTTACTTGATTTTTTTTCGTTTCATAAATTTTATTAACTTGTTTTAATTCGATTAAACTCATACGTCTTCCTCCTTTTGATATAAAATAAAAAAGCTTCCCTCCTCTATCTACTTTTATAAAAAAGTAAACAAAGGACGAAAGCATTTTTTCGTGTTACCACCTTTAATTCGTCATTATCTCACAATAACAACCTCACCCAGTACGCAAGAATTACCTTTAAATACTGTTGTCCGCTAACGGGAACTCCCGAAGAAAGTTAACAATCGCTCACTCTCCTGTGCTCAAAGACCATCTTCCATTTTCTTCTTAGCTCCTCTTTCTCACCACCCGAGGTCTCTTAAAACTGTCCAAAAATGTACTCTTCTTCTCAACGCTTTTATATATTGAAATTAGTCTAACAAACTAATGAGAAAGTGTCAATGAAATTTTAATAATCAGTTGATTTAATTGTTTTTTAGTAAATTATACTTAAAAAGAATTTCATTTGATGGTAGAATAGAGACGTAGTTTAGCGTTTACAAATATATATACAAGAGGAGTTTTTATAAATGGAATTAGCAAAATATGTTGACCACACCCTTTTAAAACCAGATTCAACAAGAGATCAAATCAAACAATTATGTGAAGAAGCTGCAGAGCATGAATTTGCCTCTGTTTGTGTCAATCCTTACTGGGTTAAATATTCAAGTGAATTATTAAAAGATTCTGTTGCTAAAGTTTGTACAGTTATTGGTTTCCCTTTAGGAGCTAACACAACTGAAACTAAAGTTTTCGAAACAAAAGATGCAATTTATAATGGCGCTGATGAAGTAGATATGGTTATCAACATTGGCGAATTAAAAGCTAAAAACTATGAGTTCATTCAAGCTGACATTGAAGCAGTTGTTGAAGCAGCTCATCCAAATACATTAGTAAAAGTTATTATCGAAACTTGTCTTTTAACAGACGAAGAAATCATTAAAGCATCTGAATTAGTTGTTGCTGCAAAAGCTGATTTCGTTAAAACTTCAACTGGTTTCTCAACAGGCGGTGCTACTTTTGAAGCCGTAAAATTAATGAAAGATACAGTTGGCGACAAAGCCTTAGTTAAAGCTTCAGGCGGCGTTCGTTCAGTAGAAGACGCTGTTAAAATGATCGAATTAGGCGCTGACCGCTTAGGAACAAGCTCTGGTTTAAGTTTAGTTGATCCAACAGGAACTACAGAAGCAAAAGGATATTAAAAAAGAATGAATAAAAAATCGTACTGCTCCGAGTAACTGGAGGTAATCACAGGTAATCTGCTTTTTGGATTATTTGTGATTAGTGAAGTTACCGAAGGAGCAGATTTTTTATTCCGGACTACATAGAGTGGTGAAAATGGCGGTTAGCTCTGAGCAACTGGAGGAAATAAAAAATAATTCGTGCTTTTTGAATTAATTTTTATTTTTGAAGTTGTTGAAGGAGCTGCCATTTGAACCCGGATTAATTAGAGTGAAAAAAAACAACCCATAACTCCACCGAGTTACAGGTTGTTTTTTCTATTTCTTCACCACTAAATCAATGGCTTCTTGCAATTTTTCATCGGTTAAATCATCTGCCGTTAAACAGTCTTTTAAGTTTTCAGCCACAATAACCCCTATCGCGCGGTCAATACTTGAGCGAATGGCAGATAATTGAATCACGATGTCACGACAAGGTTGTTCATCTTCTACCATCTTGATGACACCACGGATTTGACCTTCACTACGCTTTAAACGATTCTTTATTTTTTTTCTTGTTTCATCAGTCTCTGTCATGATGTTACCTCCTAAAAACTTCTCCACTCTATTTTAGCCGTTAACAGTAGAATAAAGCAAATGTGAGCCATCTAAATTTTTAACTTGATAGCCATTTTGAACGAGCATTCTAGAAGCAATGTAACTTCTTTGACCACTATGACAACTGACAATGATTTCTTTATCTTTTGGAAGTTCAGTCATTCTCTCTCTCAACTCATTTAAAGGCAAGTTAACAAATCCTGGAATATTACCCTTTTCAAACTCAGTAGGTGTTCTCACGTCTAGTAAATAAGCACCAGAATCACGTTTCTCAGATAGTTCCGATAATTGAATATTATCTGTCACGCCTTCCATAATATTCAGCGCTGCATAGCCTGCCATATTTACCACATCTTTTGCTGAACCAAACGGAGGTGCATAGGTTAATTCTAACTCAGGCAGTTCATCCACTGTCATACCCGCTTTAATTGCTGTAGCGATAATATCGATTCGTTTATCAGCACCATCTTGTCCGACAGCTTGTGCTCCGTAAATTTCCCCTGTTGTTGGGTTAAACAATAATTTCAAGAAAACCATACTTGCATTTGGATAATACCCTGCATGATTTTTCCCATCAATATGAACCACTTTAAACTCATAATTTAGAGCTTGGAGTTGTCTTTCCGTTAAACCTGTTGAGGCAACCGCTTGATTAAAGACACGTACAATAGCTGTGCCAATACTGCCTTTATTCTTACGTTTCATCCCACCTAAAATATCAGCAACTTGGCGACCTTGACGATTGGCTGGTGAGGCTAGTGCAATCATTGTATCTTCTTTAGTAATTTGATGCTTCACAATAATCGCATCTCCTACAGCATAGATATCTTTAACAGAGGTTTGATAGTCTTCATCAACTAAAATACCGCCACGCATGCCTAATTCAATTCCCGCAAATTCAGCTAAACCATTCTCTGGTCGAACACCAACTGACAAAATAATTAAATCGGTAGCTATCTTTTCTCCTGTTGCTAAAACGAGAGACTTTCCTTCATCCTCAATAGCAACAACGCTCGTTTCTGTTAAGACAGTTAAACCATTAGCCACAAGCTCATTATGAGCAAATGCTGCCATCTCATAATCAACCGTTGGAAGAACATGAGGTGCCATTTCAATAATCGTCACTTCAACTCCGCGATTTGCCAAACTTTCTGCCATCTCTAACCCAATAAATCCCGCACCAATCACTGCTGCTTTTTTAGGTTTGGTTTCTTCAATAGCTGTCACAATCTTATCAACATCAGGTACATTTCTTAAAGTAAATAAATTGTCTGCCGTTTCAATTCCCTCTAACGGTGGAATAAATGGTTTTGCGCCTGGTGATAAAACTAATTGATCGTAACTTAATGTATAAATATCTTCATCTGTTTTAACTTCAATAGTTTTCTGATCAGAATCAACGCTAATAACTTCTGAAGACACACGAACATCTAAGTTAAATCTTGCTTTTAACGATTGTGGCGTTTGAACTAACAAACTGCTACGCTCTTTAATTTCGCCAGATACGTAGTAGGGTAATCCACAATTGGCAAAAGAAACATCTGGTCCTTTTTCAATAATGATAATTTCTCTAGTTTCATCCAAACGACGTAATCTAGTCGCACAAGACATGCCTCCAGCAACACCACCAACAATAACTGTTCTACTCATTTATTTTCCCACCTTTACAGAATTTCGCCAAACATTCATGCCACCTTGAACATTAAAAGCATCATAACCTTGCTTGATTAATAAATCAGCTGCTTGCTTACTTCTAGCACCAGACTGACAAATCACATACACAGGTTGGTCTGTTTTTTTCTTATAGCCTGAAATACGGTTAAGTGGAATATTTTTAGCCTTGGCGATATGACCACTCTCAAACTCCATCTCACTTCTAACATCGATTAATTCAATTGGTTTCTTTAACTTCTCTTCTAATTGACTCATAGTAATACTAGGTACTTTTTTAAATAAAAACATAACGTTCCTCCATCTTGTTGACACACCTAATATACCCCCTGCCCTATAAAAAGAAAAGAAAAATGCTCAGAAAAGAAAAAGTGATGAAAAAGGCGTTTAGCTACAAGCAGCTGGAGGAAATAAAAATTAATCCACGGGTTTGGGATTCTTTTTTATTTTTGAAGTTGCCGCAGTAGCTGCCTTTTGAATCACGACTAATAAAGAATGATGAAAAATGCGATTGGCTACAAGCAACTGGAGGAAATAAAAAGAGAAAGAAATTCCCTTCTCTATCTCTTAATTGCTTCTTAGTTGTTCTAATACCTCTTTTAATTCGATTTCCAAAGCATTTTTAGTTGCTTCATCACTTCCCATGGTTAGTTTTGAAAGTAAACTTGTTTTGCGCATTTCAAGAACCATTTTTTGCTCTTTTTTTTGAGAGCGTGGTTTGATTTGTTTTTGATTAGTCAAATTGATTACTTGTTGATTTTTTATTTCAAGCACTGTATCTGCTACTTTTTTTACAAAATATTGATCATGGCTCACAAAAATAATGGAACCTTGATAGGCAATCAAAGCCTCCTCCAAAACTTGCAATGACTCAATATCTAAATGATTCGTCGGTTCATCTAAAATAAGCACATTACTTTTTCCTAGAATCATTTTAGCAATCGCAACTTTAGTCCGCTCGCCACCACTTAAAACATTCACTTGTTTATTCACTGTCGTTCCTCTGAACAATAAATGTGCCAGTAAATCCCTTGCAACTTGCGGTTCATAAATTGATGTCTGATTCACATTTTCAAAAATCGTTTTCTCTTCATCTAGTTGATTTAAACTTTGACTAAAGTAAGCAAACTCCGCTTTTTGAGCGATATCTAATTGACTTTCCTTATCTAGTATTGCTTTTAAAAGTGTGGTTTTTCCACTGCCGTTATCACCAACTAAAGCTGTTTTTTCACCTGTTTTAATTACAAATGTAGCATCCTTAAGTAAGGTTTTCTGACCTACTTTTAAATCAACGTTTCTGCCTTCTATTAAAAACTGACGATGGATCTTTTGACCTTCTGTAAATGGTAAAACTAATGGTTGTTTCTTCCATGGTTTTTCAATAACCTCTAACTTTTCTAAACGTGTTTCCATGGCTAACGCTTGCTTAGATAAGGCTTTTTTGGCTGTTTGACCTTTACCACGCTTGTGTAGTCTTGCTTCTGAGTTTCCCATTCGTTTAGGCGCTTTTTTTATCCCTGTACTTTTATCATGCAATTCCTGAATAGAGCCGGTCAAACGCTCTTTTTCTCTGACATAATTTTGAAATTTCTTCTGATATTCTTTTTCTTCAATTTCCTTTTGTTCTAGGTAAGCATCATAATTACCACTATAATGAGTCACTTTACTATCTTCAATCTCAATGATTTCCTCACACATTTGATTTAAAAAATCACGGTCGTGAGAAACCATTAACAAACTCCCTTGATATCTTTTGAGCTCCTTAATTAAAAACTGACGCCCCTTTTGATCCAAATGGTTTGTCGCTTCATCTGCTAGTAAAATCTCAGCATCCATTTGAATCGCTTGGCGAATTTTTTCTTTCGTCTGCTCCCCACCGCTCTTAGAATTATCTAATTCTAAAAATTGATCAATGATTGAGACACTACCAGAATAAATTATTTGGCCTTCATCTTTTTCAACGCTACCTGAAATTAAATTAAGGAGCGTTGTTTTACCACTGCCATTTTTCCCAACGATTCCGATGCGACTTTGAGAACTAATCGTTAATTCTGGAATATCAATTAATAAACGTTCTCCAATATATTTTTTTAAATTTATTATCTTTATAGACATAAAGACATCATCCTTTCACTTTACGAATGGATGATGTCTTTTAAAATATACACAAAAAATTCACAGAAAAACACACCAAAAAAGGCAGTTTTTTCTTGCTTCACATGTTAGTATATAGGTAAAATAAGCACACTCATCCACTGTAATTTTTAAAATTTTTCAAAAAATTAGTTAGCGAATGAATTCCACATAGTCTTAAGTACCTATTCCTCTCTTCAAATTAACTACATGTTAACAAATTAGTTTTGCTATTTCAAGAGAAATTTACTTGATTCATTGATTTTATTTGTTAAAATAAGAATGTTAACGATATCCACCAAATGAAGAAAGGAAGTTCTTTATGTCTTCATCTATACAAAAAACAGCAGAACAACACTATTTTGAAACACAAGGTACTGAAAAAGAGTTCTTAGATTGGTACAAAACACAGCATTTTCCAACTCAAGACATGCCATCCGTCACAGTTGATATGGTTATGTTTTGCTACAATAAAGAAACAGATGACTTTAAACTATTACTAATCAAAAGAAAAACCCATCCCTTCCAAAATTCCTGGGCACTGCCTGGGGATTTGTTAGAAACGGAGAAGCAACTTCTGATAGTTGTATCAGAGAAACCAAAGAAGAAACCAACGTCTCAATTACTCATAGCCATGTGGAGCAACTTCACACCTTTAGTACACCAGGACGTGACCCTCGTGGTTGGGTTATTACAGTGAGTTACTTGGCTTTTATCGGCGAAGAACCTTTAAAAGCTGGCGATCAAGCGTCTGATGCAACTTGGTTCTCCCTTGATAGAAAAGATAACCTTCTTTACCTACGAAACGAGGAGGACGCTGAGATCATTTTAAACATTGAAACTGGCGAATCTCTTGGCAAAGAAAGTTTGGCTTTTGACCATTCACAAATTATTATTAAAGCTTTTAATCGTGTGTGTAATAAAATGTATCACGAGCCTCAAGTCTTGCGTGTTTTAGGAAATGAGTTTACAATTACAGAAGCAAGAAAAGTTTACGCTAAATTTTTAGGACTGGATTATAAAGAAATTGATCATTCTAATTTCAAAAAATCCCTTCTACCTTATTTTAAAGAAATTGGAGAAAAGCCAACTGGTGTTGGTCGTCCCTCTAAAATTTATGAATTAAAATTTTAACTTTAGAAAGAAGTGAGTTTGGTTATGGAAAAAATTATTTCTGCTAAAGATGGTTCTCCCATCTTCTACCGTACAATTGGACAAGGTGAACCCCTTTTCTTTATTCATGGAAATAGCGGCTCTCACCAATACTTTAAACGTCAAATCGATTACTTTAAAGACCATTACCAGCTTATCTTAATGGACACTCGTGACCATGGTCTTTCTAAAAACAAAACAGATAAACTAACTTTTGAACAAATCATGGCTGATATTAAAATGATTTTGAAAAATGAAAAAATTAAAAAAACAGCCTTTTTCGGCTTTAGTGATGGCGCAAATATTGCCTTAACATTTGCCACATATAATCAAGAATTTGTGAGTAAGTTAATCTTAGTTTCACCTAACATTACTTTCAATCAGTTGATTCCTTATCAACGCTTTATGTCGAATAATTTATATTGGATGGCTAAAAATATCTTACGCTCTCCAAAGAAATCACGTGTTTTTCAATTGGCTCGTAAAGATCTACCTATTTTACCGGAGCAAACAAGAGCGCTAAGAATCCCTTCACTCTTTATTATGGGGGATCATGATATTGTCACACCAGATAAAATGCGTTCATTTGTTAGAAATCTACCAAATGCAACTTTAAAAGTCATTAAAAATTGTGGACACTCTGTCCCAAGATTAAAACCAACACAAATCAATCAATTAAGCCTAAATTTTTTATCTAAGAATGTAGCTCAAGCGTAAAAAAAAAGAACCAACTCGAAAAATTGAGTTGGTTCTTTTTTGTGGTTCTAGTTGCTTGGAGTAAAGTGATTTTTTATCCATGCTATGTAGTCCGGGATAAAAAATCTGCTCCTTCGGTAACTTCAGAAAACTCAATCAATCCAAAAAGCGGATTGTTTGAGTTCTCTTCCAGTTACTCGGAGCAAAACGATTTTTTATCCACGCTGTCTTTAAATCGAATATACTGTATGTTGGTTAATTTCGACTTCGACTTCTTCTTTGATCCTTTCTAGTGTTGCTTCATCCCAATCAAAGTAGCGTGACATGTAGTTGATGACTTCTTCTTTAATGTTTAAACATCTCTCAATGTTAAATAACATAGTGCTACTTCTTCTTAATAAGAAGTCGATTGGGTGAATCACCATTTCTTCTTCTAATCCATAACGAAGCATTGCATAAGTCATATCGTCTAATGATGTTTGGTTATCTTCCATTAAGTATTGATAAACACTTGTTACATTTGAGCCATAACGATGTGTTAGTTGGCTTGCTTCTTTTTCAGTCAAGTTGTAGTTGTCTGTTCCAATGCGAATACCATCTTTAACAAATTCTTCAAAGCCTTGGCCTCCGCCTACTTCACCACCAGAAAGAACTTGATTTTTTGTTTGGCAAGAAATATAAACGGCTTCGTATGATTTTTCCATGTCTTTTAAGACTTTATCAACGATTTCTTCTGCCATTTTACGGTAACCAGTTAATTTACCACCAGCAATCGAATAAAGTCCACGATCAGAAACAAAGATTTCATCACGTCTTGAAATTTCAGAAGGATCTTTTCCGTCCTCATGAATTAATGGACGAACTCCTGCCCAAGCTGATTCTACATCTTCTAATTTTAAAGGTTCGATATCAAACATTTGATTCACACCTTCAATAATGTAAGTCACGTCTTCACGTTTGATTTCAGGTTCTGCTGGATTTTTTTCGTAGAACGTATCTGTTGTTCCAATATAAACTTTTTCCTCACGAGGAATAGCGAACATCATTCGGCCGTCGCCATATGGTGTATCAAAGTAAATTGAATTTGTGATTGGGAATCTAGCATTATCGACTACCACATGAACACCTTTTGTTAAGTGTAGGAATTTACCTTTTTTAGAATTATCCATCTCACGAATACTATCTACCCAAGGACCAGCAGCATTGATAATGCGTTTAGCGTAAATTGGGTATTCTTTTTTGTTTATAGTATCAAGAACAGTTACCCCAATGATATTACCTGTTGTGTTACTATAAAGTAATTTAACAACTTTCGCATAACTTGCGATCAGTCCACCCATTTCATTGGCTTTTTTAATGGTTTCAAGAGTTAAACGGCTGTCATCTGTACGATACTCAACGTAAACTCCTGTTCCTTTTAAGCCTTTTTCTTTTAAGAATGGTTCTCTTTTTAATGATTCTTTTTTGTCTAACATAAATTTACGTTCTTCTTTTTTAACACGTGCTAAGCGGTCATAAATATCTAAACCGATTGACGTTGTAAATGAACCAAATGTTCCTTTATCGTAGAATGGTAAGACCATTTTTAAAGGTGTTGTAACATGTGGGGCATTTTCATAAACTACTGCACGCTCTTGTCCGACTTCTGCGACTGTTTTCACATCAAATTGCGCTAAATATCTAAGTCCACCATGAACGAGTTTTGTTGAACGACTCGATGTTCCTGATGAGAAATCTCGCATCTCAACAAGTCCAACATTTAAGCCACGACCGACACCGTCTAAAATAATACCGGCACCCGTAATACCCCCGCCAATGACTAAAACATCTAATTCATTTTGTGACATTTTTTCTAAATGATCAATTCTTTCTCTATTTGAAAATAACATGAAATCACTCCTAGACATTTTTTGTTATTAATCGTTTACACTATATATTTTAACATACTTATTCTATTTTAATCAGTATTTTACTTTAATTTAGTTCACAAATTTTTATTTTGTGCTAGCATGATGGTACTAACAATATTTAAGGAGGAATATTATGGATTGGTCAATTTTAATTCAAATTTTTGTGATTAACTTTTGTTATGTTACCCTTAGCACTTTGCGATTTATGTTAACGATGAAAGGCTACCGAATTGTCGCCCCTCTTGTAAGTATGGCTGAGATTACGATTTACATTGTTGGTTTATCTCTTGTTTTGGATCATGTTGATCAACCTCTTAATATTTTTATTTACGCCTTAGGGTATGCTGTTGGTGTTAGTGTGGGAATTAAAATTGAAGATTATTTAGCTCTAGGTTATATTATGGTCACTGTAATCGTGCCAGATGATGGTTTAAAACCTAATTTTACAGCTGATTTAAGAGATAACGGTTTTGGGGTCACCAAGCACTACGGAGAAGGGAAAGACGGTCAACGCCTTGTCTTAGAAATCCTCTCCCCTCGAAAAAATGAACGACGTCTTTACCGGTTGATTAAAGAACTAGACGAGCGAGCGTTTATCATTTCTCATGAACCTAAATATATTTCTGGTGGCTTTTGGACAAAAAAGATTAAACGACACCAATCAAAATAAAAACAGGGATTGTGACATAAACCATCACAATCCCTGCTTTTTAACTATATGTTTGGGAAATCCCTTCTTATAACAATGTTCTTCCATACTCCTCGATCAACTGAGCAGATTCTTCAATAGATTTGTTCTCTACATTAATCACAGTCGCTCCGATTTGTTGGTAGAGATTTTGTGAAAATTTCAATTCTTCTTTGATTCGCTCTAACGAAACATAGGAAGAACTTCCCGTTAATCCTAATGAAATTAAACGAGACTGACGGACCTTTTTAATATATTCAGGATCAGCTGTTAGACCAATAATTCGTTTTGAATCGATTTGGAATAACTCTTTAGGAATCGGCACTTCAGGGATTAATGGTAGATTAGATACTTTAAAGGAACGATTAGCCAAATACATACTTAAAGGCGTTTTTGATGTTCGCGAGATACCCAATATAACAAAGTCTGATTTGGCGAAACCTTTTGGGTCTTTACCATCATCATATCTCACTGAAAACTCAATGGCTTCCACACGGTTAAAATATTCTTCATCTAATTGATACAAAGAACCACTTTTTGATGAAGGTTCCATTTGCGTTCTTTCTGAAATAATATTAACTAATGGTGACATATAATCAATGTACTCTAAGCCTGTTCTTTTAGAAAAATCGGCACATAAGTCATTTAATTCTTCACTGACTAAAGTAGTGACAACGACCGCTTTTTCTTTTAAAGCATCTGATAAAATATTCGTTAAGACTTCTTTGGAATCCACAAAAGGAAATTTCTTTATTTCGTAATTGTTCAAATCTGGAAATTGTGCTAAGACAGCATTAATCACTCGTTGCGCTGTTTCTCCTATGGAATCTGATACAACAAACAATCTTACTTGTCTATAATGTCTTTCTCTTAATTTATTCATACGTTTCTCTCGCTTCCCATCATAATAAAATGTTGCATAATCCGTGTTTTAGAAATCTTTCCAATAACTTTTTTTGAGCCTTTTTCTTCCACTACAGGAAGTGAATCGACTTCATGTTTCATGATTAAACTACCTGCTTCTAAAATGGTCATCTCAGGCGTTGCGACGATGATATTTGGCATTCTGGTCATAATCACAGCCACTGATAATTCGTTATCTTGATTATTAAGTAAGCTTCTTAATAAATCTTTTCTCGAAACCAATCCAAGTAAATCGCCTGTATTCTCATCAGTTACATATAAAGAACCACTATCGTACATAAACAATGAAGTAGTTGCATCTAATATACTCGTTTTTGGAAAAACAATAATACTTGATGTCATTAATTCTGAAATTTTGGTTTCAAACAACTGATCATGTAATAAAGGTTCAAAATTTAACCCTGAGTAGATATAGCCTACTTTCGGTCTTGCATCTAAAACACCTGTCATTGTCAAAACCGCTAAATCACTTCTTAAGGTTGGTTTGGTTAAACCTAAATGCTCTGCAATTTTATCACCACTAATCGGTTCATTTTCTTTCACAATTTCAATAATTGATTTTTGTCGTTCACTTAACTCCATCTTAGTCCCTCATTTTTTTACTTATTTTTCATTCTGATACCACTCTTAGCTGCTGCAAGATAGGCAACAGGTACTCGGTAAGGTGAACAAGATACATAGTCTAAGCCTAGTTGATCAAAGAACTCAATGGAATGTGGATCTCCTCCTAATTCCCCGCAAACCCCAATTTTCATATCTGGCTTCGTTTTTCTGGTTTTTTCAACAGCAATCTTAATTAATTCCCCCACACCTGTCACATCTAGTGTTTGGAATGGGTCAATTGGTAATACCCCTTCTGCCAGGTATTGATTAATGTATTTGGCCGCGTCATCTCTTGAGAAACCAAAAGTCATTTGCGTTAAATCATTGGTTCCAAAACTAAAGAAGTCGGCACTTTTAGCTAATTCATCCGCAATCAGACATGCTCTCGGTAGTTCAATCATCGTTCCCAAAGTAAAAGGAACACTGCAATCTTCAGAATCCATAATATGATTAATATGGTTCTCTAATTTAGTTCTTAAACTACTTAGCTCACCTTCCATTCCTACTAATGGTATCATAATTTCTGGAAAAACTTCCATCTGACTTGATTTTTTTAGTTCAATGGCACTTCTGATGATTGCTTCCACTTGCATGATGTAAAGTTCTGGATAGGTCACAGCTAAACGACAGCCTCGATGACCTAACATTGGATTAATTTCATGTAGTTCATTCACTCGATGTTGTAAATAATCATACTGAACACCCATCTCCTCAGCAATCTTGCGAATATCTCCTTCTTTTGACGGAACAAACTCATGCAGAGGTGGATCAAGTAAACGAATCACCGTTGACTTACCACTAATCGTTTTGAATATTTCTTTAAAATCATCAATTTGATAACCTAGAATAGTCTGTAGTGCTTTGTTTCGTTCTTCTTGATTACTTGCTAAGATAAAACGGCGCATTTCGATTAAACGCTCGGGCGCAAAAAACATGTGCTCTGTTCGAACTAAACCGATACCACTCGCTTCAAAAGCCATTCCTGTTTCGATATCAGATGTCATTTCTGCATTCATTCGAACTTCTAAGCGTGAAAATTCTTTGGACCAAGCCATGACTGTTTCGAAGTATTCGTTTTTCTCAGACAATTCAAGAGAAACTTCCCCCACATACAAATCCCCATTTGTTCCATCAACTGAAATGATGTCCCCTTCTTTTAAGACACCTTTAGGATAGGTTACCGTCTTAATAAATTCATCAATTTCAAGCTCGCTACACCCTGCCACACAACAGGTTCCCATACCACGAGCAACCACTGCCGCGTGAGACGTCATCCCACCGCGACTTGTCACAATCGCCTGACTAACCACCATGCCACCAATATCTTCTGGGGAGGTTTCTTGTCTCACCAAAATGACTTTTTCACCACGCTCTGACCATTCTTTTGCCACTGCCGCATCAAAACAAATTTTACCTGTGGCAGAACCTGGACTGGCAGGAAGTCCCACTGTTGAAATCAATTCAGCTGATTTTAATGCTTCTTCTACAAAGACCGGATGCAATAATTGATTGACTGAATGTGGATCCAAACTTAAAATCGCTTCTTCTTTTGTTTTTAACCCTTCTTCCACCATATCAACAGCCACTTTAAAAGCTGCGTGAGCTGTTCGTTTACCATTTCTAGTTTGAAGTAGGTATAATTTTTTATTTTCAATGGTAAATTCAATATCTTGCATATCTTGATAGTGTTTTTCTAAAGTTTCTGACATCTCAAAAAATTGTTTATAAACTTCTGGCATAGCTGTCTTTAATTCTGAAATTGGAAGTGGTGTTCTAATTCCTGCCACTACATCTTCTCCTTGTGCATTGATTAAATATTCCCCAAACAGTTTATTCTCTCCTGTTGATGGATTTCTTGTAAAAGCCACACCTGTCCCACTATTTGGACCGCTATTCCCAAAAACCATTAGTTGAATGTTCACAGCTGTTCCTAAATCGTCTGAAATATCATGTAACTTACGGTAAATGTTAGCGCGTTCATTATTCCAAGAACTAAACACTGCCTCAATGGCTGCGAATAATTGTTCTTTTGGATTCTGAGGAAAAGCTTGTTTCTTAATTTCCAAATAGATGCGTTTATACTCATGAACGATTTCTTTCAACTGATCTGCCGTTAATTCTGAATCTAGTTTGACTCTATTTTTTCGTTTATAAAATTCTAAAAAGTTTTCAAAATGAGAACCATCAATCCCGTAAACCACGTCACCAAACATTTGAAGTAAACGGCGGTAACAATCATAAGCAAATTCTTCATCTTGAGTCACACGTGCCAAGTGCTCCACGTTTTCGTCATTCAGTCCTAAATTTAAAACCGTGTCCATCATGCCAGGCATTGAGAATTTAGAACCACTTCTGACAGAAAGTAACATCATGTTTTCTGGATCATTTAATGATTTTCCCGAACGCTCTTCTAATTGTTTCAAATGTAATTCAATCTCATCTTGAACGTCTTTTGTTAGCATTCTTTCATTGTTTAAATAAGTCATACACGTTTCAGTTGTAATCGTAAAACCATCTGGAACAGGTAATCCTAAGCGCGTCATTTCAGCTAAGTTTGCCCCCTTACCTCCTAAAAGCCCTTTCATTTCTGCATTACCTTCACTGAAACTGTACACATTTTTTGTCATGAATAATCCTCCAAACGTTTTATTAAATCTAAAAACATTATATAATACGTCTTATATAATTTCAATAAGATGTATTATATAATTAATAAAACGCACATATAAAAAAGAAGCTGACGCTAGGACTACACCCGACACGACAACTTCTCTAAAGTTAAATTAATTTTTTATTAAAAAGTTTTATACTTAATAAGTGAATCATACTGTTTTAAAGTGTTACTTCAAGAAAAACGTCGTATAAACATAGGACATTACATACAAGATATAAATATGAGCTGGGTAGAAAATGTAAAAGAAATATTTACTTCCTTTCCCTCTTTGCCCATTATATAAAGCTATTAAAACAATCGAGAAAATCATCATCCATTGATGGTTCCCAGAAAAAAGATTCGTAAAATTAAAGCCTGTGGAAATCAAACCAACCAGTAAAATCGCGATGTATTGAATAATTCTTTTTTCTCTAAATAGATATAAAACAGCTCCCAAGATAACTACTAGAAAGCCACCTTCAACCGTAATAAATGATGGAAATATCATTGAACTATAAACAGCTAACATTGGATTTGTATTTAAAAATAACAAAAATAAAACTGTTGGAATAGCTGGTAATACTAACATTAAGATTGCCTTTAAAAATTTCTTTTCTTTTAAACTATCAATCATCGACATCATCATTGTTGACAATAACATCGTACCAAAAACATTGTTCATTAAAACAACAGATTCTAATGGAAATACTCGACTAAAAATAAAAGTAAGAACATTCATCAGCCAAAAGCCGATTAGTAATCGTAGCATATATTTTTTACGATCTCTTGTATAGTGAAATCCTTCTGCTGCCATGAATAAAAAGATCGGTAACACCAATCGACCTAACATACCAAACCATAGTGGAGCACCTGCATAGTAAAACATTTGATGAACATGATCAAAGACCATTAAGATAATACCAATCAATTTTAATTGTGTGCCTGTGATACCATATTTTTGTTGATTCATAAAAAAACTCCCTTTCAAACCTTTCTTATATCATAAAGGAAATTAAGAATATTTTTAATGGAAGTATCTTACAACTAACTTACATTTTTGTTATAAAAAAGAAAGCTGACTTTTTACGATCAGCTTTCCGTTCTATCTTATACATGTGTCAACGTATTACTTTCGACGTCAAATTGTTTATCTACTAAGCCATTATAAAATTCTGGCTCATGGGAAACGACAATCAATGTGCCTTCATAATCTTTTAAGGCACGTTTCAACCCATCTTTAGTACCCTGATCTAAATGGTTCGTTGGCTCATCTAAAATTAAGAAATTACTTTTCTTAAGGGTTAGACCACACAATTTAACTTTAGTTTGTTCTCCCCCACTTAATTGATCTAGTGCTTTTGTTACATTGTCATCAATAATCCCACTACGAGATAGATAACGACGAACTTCTTTATTATTTAATTTCGGAAATTGTTCTTTAATCCAATCAAAGGCAGATTGATGCGGGTTTGACCAAACTAAATCTTGAGAGAAATAACTAATTTTAGCTTCTCTTGATAATTCGATTTCACCATTAATCGCTTGAATTTCACCAATTAACGTTTTTAAAAGAGTTGATTTCCCAATCCCATTAAACCCGTTAATCGCAATTTTTTCGCCGTTTTGAACCAATAGATTAATGGGTGGTAATAATGCTTTTTTGCTATAACCAATCTCTAAGCGTTTCACTTCCACGACTAAATTTCCGTGAGAAGCTGTATATGGAAAATGGAAATGCCCTGGTTTTGGTGAAACTGGTGGTGTTAAGCGGTCCATTCTATTTAATTGTTTTTCACGACTTTTCGCCATGGTTGAACGACTACCCGCTTTATATTTTCTGATATAGGTTTCTAACTTGTCAATTTCTTTTTGTTGTTTTTCAAATTCACGATGCAAATGTTCCTGTTGTGCTTCTTTTTGTTTCATCGCCGCGTCGTAATTTCCCATGTATTTTGTTAACGTTTGGAATTCGATATCACAAATACAATTAGTCACACGATTTAAAAATTCACGGTCATGGGAAATAACAATATAGGTATCTTCTAATTGATTTAAATAATCTGATAGCCAATCAATATGTTCCGCATCTAAGTAGTTCGTTGGCTCATCTAAAAGGAACACATCCGCTTTTTCTAATAATAATTTTGCTAGAGATACTTTTGAACGTTGACCACCACTTAGGGCATCCACTTCACGATCTAAACCAATCGCATTAATCCCAAGACCTGTTGCAACACGTTCGATTTCAGTTTCAATATTATAGAAATCATTGTTTTCTAATATATCTTGATACTGACCAATTTCTTCCAACAAAGCATCATCATAGGTCTCTGCATACGTCATATATAATTCTTGAATTTTATCATTCATCTCATATAAATGTTTGAAGGCACGTTTCAAATAATCAAAAATTGTATTCCCTTCATCATAAGTCAGTTGTTGTTCTAAATAAGAGATTCTTAAATTATTTTGCCAAACAATTTGACCCCCATCTGGTAAAACTTCTCCTTGAATCATCTTTAAAAGCGTTGATTTTCCAGCCCCATTTTTTCCAGTTAAGCCTAAATGCTCCCCTTTGTTGACTCTTAAACCACTATCTTTATATAAAACTTTATCTGGTAATTCATAATCTAAATTGGTAATTGTTAATATACTCATTTTTTCTTTCCTTCTTTCTACAAATTAAAAGAGACTAACCGAAATTTTGTGGTTAATCTCTCTACTTCTATCCTAGACAAAAATAGAGAAGACGACGGAAACATTTTCAAGTCGCCCTCCCCACAATCACTATTAGAATAGAAGTATCAACAAATAAGACTGTTATTTTCAGTCTTTTTAAGTTACTTATTCTCAATAGTGATGAAGAAATTTCTCTTACGCTCTGAACATATGCTTCATCTATTTCTAATGTTCAGAGCAAATTCGTCTAATCAAGACCATTTTACTCACCCTTAACTTTATTAAATGAAATATAACATACTAAAAAATGTACGTCAAACATGAAATTTTTCAAAAAATAGTTTTCATCGGTTGATAAGTCAACCTAAATGCGTTAACATGACTTCTTGGGGAGGAATTTATTATGATAATACAAAAATTAAATAGTGTGTTTGGTAAAAAAATTGTTGAAATGTTCTTAATTACTCTTGGTTCTTTTGTTGTCTCTTTAGGATTTAACGCCTTTTTATTTCCTAATCGAATTGTTTCTGGAGGAATTAACGGTTTAACGATTATTCTTTTTGAAACCTTACATTGGTCTCCAAGTATTGTTTTGTATTCTGTTAATATTGTCTTACTCTTTCTTTGTTTCTTTATTTTAGGCAAGGAAGTTTTCATGAAAAGTGTCCTAGGTAGCTTACTGGTTCCTTTATTTGTTTCTTTATTACATGACATGGAACCTGCAACAACAGACCCTATTTTAGCTTCGATCTTTGGTGGAGTAACTATCGGGATTGGTGTTGGTCTTGTTTTCTTAGGAAATGGTTCAACTGGTGGGACAACATTAATCGCTAAAATTATTCAGAAATATACACAATTAAAACTTGGTCTTTTAACAGGACTTTGTGATGGTTTAGTTATTTTAAGTGCTCTTTTTGTTTTTGATATTCAACGCGTTTTATATGCGATGATTGCTTTATATTTAACAGCTCGTGTGATTGATATGGTTCAAGTAGGACCTGATTTATCAAAAAATCTATTTATCATCTCACCTAAATTTGAAGAAATCCGTGAAGCCCTTCTTCATCAACAACAAACTGGTGTGACTTATTTACCAGTTGAAGGCGGACATCGTTTAGATCAGAAAAAAATGATTATGACGGTTATTCGTGACAATGACTACACAAAAATTAAACAAGCCATTTTAGAAATTGACCCAGAAGCTTTTATGGTTATTTCAAGTGCTAATGAAGTTTACGGTAAAGGCTTTACTTTATTCAGAGATTAAACATTAATAAAAATAGGTTCTTACCCAAGATTATTTGGATAAGAACCTATTTTTTTGCTATTTTAAAAATTTTATTTTTCCTTTTAGTTCTAAATTCAATAGATAATGAAATATTTTTTTAAGTCCGTAAAAGACAAAAGGCACAGCAATCATTAACGGCACGTAAACCACCATTAAATGGAAATCAAAAATATTAACCAATGAAAAAATATTGGCAAAGAAGATAAATATTACTAAAAAAATTGCTGCTAGTGAACCTATTAAAGCATAAATTTTCCAGCTTAGAGGTTTTGCAATATAGTGAAGAGCGATGAAACAAACCATACCTGTTAACCAAACTGTTACTGTTGATTTTTCATCGTAACTCCAATTAAGCATGTTCCCTATTATCTCAATAGCAAGAGAAAAGACCACCACACTAAATCCACTAGATAAAGCTGGTTCAAAGACATTTCTTAAAAACTTCCCTTTAATCGGTGCTGTGTTAGGACGTAACGCCAAGAAGAATGACGGAATACCAACAGTCAATGAGCTAATCGGACTTAACTGAATAGGTTGGAAAGGATAATTGGATGCTAAGAAAATAAATAGCACCGCTAATACCATGGAATAAACCGTCTTCGTTAAATAAAGTGAGGCGACTCGTTGAATATTATTAATCACTTTTCGACCTTCTAACACCACACCTACCATAGAATCAAAATTAGAATCGAGTAACACAAAATCCGCAATTCCTTTCGCTGCGTCACTCCCATTCGACATCACAATACTACAATCTGCTTTTTTAAGGGCTAAGATATCATTAACTCCGTCACCTGTCATTCCAACGACATGATCCTCTGCTTGAAGAGCATCGACTAATAAACGTTTTTGTTCTGGTGAGACACGTCCAAAAATTCGGTACTCTTTTATTAACTCAGGTATATCTTCATCCTTCACTTGACTCATATCAATTTTTTTATCAGGGTTTGAGACACCTGCTCGTTTAGCAATTTGGGACACAGTTTCTGGGTGATCTCCTGAAATAATACAAATATCTACTTCTTGTTCTTTGAAGTATTGAAGCGTTTGTGGTGCCTCTGGTCTAATCTCATCTTCCAAATAAATGAAACCAAGTAAAGTTAAGTCTTCAGGTAATTGTGTACCTGTTATGAGAGTATCACTTTTTGCCACTGCAATAATCCGTAACCCGTGAGCCATGGCTTCTTTCATTTTATCGATTTGAGCCTGTTCAAACGTTTGAAATAAATACTCAGGGGCTCCCATGTAATAGCTACCTTCACCTTCAAATGAGATGGCACTCCATTTTCTTGCAGATGAAAAAGGGATTTGTTTAGCCATTTTTAGATTTGTACTCCGTTGATTAAAGTAGGTCATCAACGCTTGTCCTGTGGCATTATCTTCATCTAACCCATGGATCATTGACGCAACTAACTCATCAAAATCATAATCAGTCCAATTAACGTCTGCAAAAGGTTCGCTTTCAACAACTTTTAATTTACCACTCGTTAAAGTGCCTGTTTTATCCAAACAAAGAACATCCACTCTTGCAAGAGTTTCGATTGAGCCCATGGTTTGAACCAGAACATTTTGTTTGCTTAATTTAACCACTCCAACTGCTAAAGCGACTGAAGTTAATAAAACTAATCCTTCTGGAATCATCCCAATAACAGCTGCCGTACTTCCTAAAATAGCTTTATCAATATGAACACCGCTCGCAATACTCGTCGTTAAAAGAATGGCACCCACTGGAATAATTACAAAAGTTAAAATGCGAATTAATTTTTTCATCATAATGATTAACTCACTGTAAATTCCTTTGGTTTGCTTAGCTTCCATTGTTAATTTGTATGTATAACTTTCTTCTCCCACTTTGGTTGCTTGCATTACAGCATTACCACTCACCACAAAGCTACCTGAAAAGACCTCAGAACCATTTATCTTCTCAACAGGATCAGATTCACCTGTTAATTGAGATTCATCACACTCAATACCTTCTGTTTCGATGATAACCCCATCAACAATAATTTGTTGCCCACGCCTAATCATAATTAAGTCATCTTTAACTACTTCGTCTTGAGGAATTTCGACTTTTTCAAAATTTCGTATCACAACAGCCTTAGCTTGATTTAAAAGTGTTAATTTATCAATATTCTTCTTAGCTCTAATCTCCTGATAAATACCAATAAACGTATTCGTTATGATCACACCTAAAAAGAGTAAATTTTTGTAACTGCCTGTGTAGATGATAAAACCTGCAATAATTAAATTAATAAAATTAAACAGAGTTAAACTGTTTTCAGCTAATATCTGCCTAAAATTACGCGTCGTTGTAGGAGCTGACGTGTTAGCCTCACCTCTTGCTTTTCGATTAGCTACTTCTGAACTTGTCAAACCCGGGTATTTGCTTTTATTTTCCATTCACTTACCTCAATCGTTTATTTTTTTAATCATGTGTCAGTTATATATTTAAAATTTAACAATTTTACTTTTCAATACTATAAGATTACCATTAATATTTTAAATAAAACACGTACCTAAGACCGAGTTAGCATAAATTTAAGAAAAGAGTGGATCAAAAATCGGTTTGCTCTGAGTAACTGATATTAGAAATAAAAAAAGACTGACTAATTTTTTAGTCAATCTCTCTAACCTCTATTTACCCATAACAAGTTGTGTAATACGTTGAATACAGAATGAAATTTCATCCGTTGCTTCATCTTGTTTTGTTTCAGATGTGTTAAATTGTTCTTGGTTAACTGAAGTTTCTTCTACATTAATTGAGTCAACCATCTCTTGACATCCAAAAACATATGTCTCAAATGATTTTTCTAATTTTTTGTGAATACCAATTACTTTAACTGGTGCTTTTAACCCTTTAATTTCTGCTAACAATGTACGGTATTTATCCGTTCCACTCATGAATAATTCTTTGGTTTCTTTTAATTGTTCACTCGTTAAATCGGCTAGTTTTTTTGAATCAATTGCTGTTCTGATTGTTTCATATGATGGGTTCATTAATTCCCCAATCTCCTCAGATGTGGTAACGATGTCATTTATTTTTTGAATATAATATCCTAAATTTGGTTTTTTCAAAACGATCCCTCTTTCTAAATTTACTCTCTTATCCATTTTAACTTGTTTCCAAGAAAAATTAAAGCTTTCTTTAGAAAAAATAGATGATATCATTACTTTTGTCTTAATTTGTAAGCTTCTTCGATAATACTGTATTCATTTTCAATGCTTAACAACACCTGATATGGGTCTTCAACGGGGATATCCTTTGATTTAAAATAATCAAAGATAGCACAAAAATATTTTCTTTCTTGAGACTCTCTAAAAAAAGCACGATCTAAATTAAGCTCAACTTCTTCACCATTTTTTAGTTGGAAAATTAGTAAAAAAGCCTCCCTGTCATAATACATTTGTCTCGGTCGATATGCTACAGTCGTTCCCAACCCTTGATTCCCCTGATTATTAAAGTAAATAATCATTTTTTCAATTTCACTATACGTTATTTTTTTAGTTTTTCTTATACCAAACATTCCTAAAATAGCTCTCACTAAAACAGGACTATACATACTATTGTCAAAGTACTCTATTCCCGTTTTACTAATCGTAAAATAAGTATAATAACGTTTAAAATTAACAAATCCTGTCAGTTGAATCAAACAAATTAAAATGATTCCTGAGAGAGCACCTAGTTGAGAATCTCTTGATGTAAAAATATCCGGTAAACTAGATATAATCATTAACAACGGAATAAACATCGAAGCAAAAAAGACAAATTTAGATGTCAAACGATCATACTCAAACGGTAAGGGGAACTGTTCTTTTTCGAGTATCAACTCATCAAGTGACAAATCAAGCAATTCACTTAATCGAATTAAATTCTCAACACTAGGCAGAGCATCACCTCGCTCCCATTTAGAAATAGACTGCCTCGAGATATTCATTCGATTCGCTAACTCTTCTTGACTGAATTTATTAAGTTCTCGATATTTTTTTATGTTTGAAGAAATAATCATCTCCACCAACTCCTTTTGTTACTCTAATTCTAGCATTTTCTTCTAAAATTGTAACGAACCGTTTAGTTGCAACCTTGATATAATGGGATTTCTCAAAAAAAGAGACTAACGTAATTGTCAGTCTCTCCTCTGTTTATACTAATGTTTTTCTTTGGAAGAATTTTACAATTTCAACAATTGGAATGATTGAAATGGATGCACCAAAGACAATTATCCATTGATGTAAATCTAAATGCGCTACTTTAAAGATGTCATTAAATCCCGGAATAACAATTGTCACTGCTAACAATGTAAAGGATAAAAGAATCGCATAGTTAAAGGTTTTATTTTTAAATAAACCGACTTTAAAGATTGATTCATGGACCGATTTCACATTGAAGGCATGGAATAATTGAATTAAGCCTAATGTGGCATAAGCCATTGTTAGTGCATCTGCATGAATGGCTTCATAGCCTGTATGAACAGGGTATGTAATTGCCATGAAGTAGACACCTAATGTAATAGCCGCTTCAACAATTCCTTGATAGACGATACTACTAAAGACACCGCCAGAGAATAAATCAGAGTTACGTCCGCGTGGTTTTAATTTCATAATGCCAGCTTCAACTGGTTCTAAACCTAAAGCAATGGCTGGGAAAGTATCAGTTACCACATTAATCCATAACAAATGAACTGGCATAAGTGTGTCCCAACCAATCATTGTGGCAATGAAAAGAGTTAGAACTTCACCAAGGTTTGCAGCAAGTAAATATTGCACTGTCTTTTGAATGTTTGAGAAGACTTTACGACCTTCTTCAACAGCAATAACAATCGTTGAAAAATTATCATCTGCTAAGACCATGTCACTGGCACCTTTAGAGACTTCGGTACCTGTAATTCCCATTCCAATACCAATATCTGCGGTTTTAAGAGCAGGGGCATCATTAACACCATCTCCCGTCATGGCAACCACTTTTCCATCTTTTTGCCAAGCTTTCACAATTCTTACTTTATGTTCTGGAGACACACGAGCATAGACTGAATATTGTTCAATTTTTTCAGCTAATTCCTCGTCACTCATTTCATTTAGTTCGCCACCTGTAATTACAGCGTTGTGTTGCTCTTTGTTAATAATCCCTAAACGAATCGCAATCGCTTCTGCTGTATCACGATGATCTCCCGTAATCATAATCGGTCTAATGCCAGCTTCTTTTGCTACTTTAACGGCTTCTGCTGCTTCTTTTCGCTCTGGATCAATCATTCCAATAAGACCTGAGAAGATTAACTCACGTTCTACCATATCAGACTCTAAATTTTCTGGAACACTTTCTGAGATTTGATAAGCCATCGCTAAAACACGCAACGCTTGTTTAGCCATGTTTGTATTATTGGTTAAAATAAGTTCTTGTTGCTCTTGATCCATTCGTTTAATTTCACCATGAACATCATAAAAAGAACAACGTTTTAATAACTCATCTGGTGCCCCTTTTACAGCGATTAAAAATTTGCCATCTGCTAATTTATGAACCGTTGTCATGAGTTTACGATCTGAATCAAAAGGTATTTCTGCTACACGTGGTTCTACAGTTAAGGCATCACTCACATTAAATCCACGTTCCATACCGAATTTAACCAAGGCCGTTTCAGTCGGGTCACCAATTAACGTCCCGTCGTCAGAAATTTTGGTATCGTTACAAAACGTCATAATTTTTAACGTTTGGTTGTCTAAAGGTAAGTTTTCATCTACTTCAATTGTTTCGTTATTAGAGAAAACTTCTTCTACTGTCATTTGATTTAATGTTAGTGTTCCAGTTTTATCTGAACAAATAATATCTGTACTACCTAAGGTTTCAACTGCAGGTAATTTACGAACCAAGGCATTTCGTTTGGCCATTTTTTGAGTACCTAGTGCTAAGATAATCGTGACAATCGCTGGTAAGCCTTCCGGAATAGCCGCAACTGCCAAAGAAACGGAAGTTAATAACATCTCAATCCAAGTGTGCCCACCACGTAACATGCCAATTGCAAACATAATGACACAGATTGCTAAGATGACAACAGATAAACTTTTCCCTAATTTATTCAAGTTCTCTTTTAACGGCGTATTAGTTTCATCGGCTTGAGCCAACATGTTAGCAATTTTACCGACTTCGGTATTCATTCCAGTGCCCACAATGACACCCACACCACGACCATACGTTACATTACTGTTCATATAGCCCATATTAAGCCGATCGCCAATCCCAATGTCAGCTTTAGCTAAAGTGGCAATATTTTTCTCCACTGGAACAGATTCACCAGTTAACGCGGCTTCCTCAATTTTTAATGAAGCTGCTTCAATTAAGCGCATATCAGCTGGAATGACATCTCCTGCCTCTAGTAACACAATATCACCTGGTACTAATTCATTACTTTTAATAACTTTGGTCGTACCATCTCGTTTCACATTGGCATTAGGTGTGGACATATCTTTTAAGGCTTCGATGGCTTCTTCAGCTTTTGCTTCTTGAATCACACCAAAGACTGCCATAATCATAACCACCACAATAATCATAATCGCTTCAATTTTATCTCCCATCGCAAATGAGACAAGGGCTGCTGCAATCAAAACAATAATCATAAAATCTTTAAATTGATCAGCAAATTTACTTAACCAACTTTTCTTTTTACCTTCATCCAATTGGTTATGTCCGTAACTTTCTAATCTTTGATTCACTTCTGAAGTTGTTAATCCTTCACTGGATGACTCTACTTTTTCCAAAACACTTTCAATTTCCTCAGTATAAAAAGGGATTTCAAGCTGTTTTTTCTTTTCTTCTGACATGCTATATCCTCCTAAAACTTTTTTCTAAACATCTATAAAAAAAGAGACTCATGCATGCCTTAACATACATAAGTCTCACAATTTAAGGCCATACCTAAAATTAAACTGATAATTTTTTCTTTGATAATGTTATTATAGCACGCCCTGTTTTTCTTAACAATTTTTTCAAGATTTTCTTTGAACTTTCCATTCATTTTCACGGACTTCTTGTTCCATACCTTGAATAAATCGTTGCTTAATGAGCGGATAATCTAAGGAAAGTGTTTCAATCATCTGTTTCATCTCTTCACGCTTTGTCTTCTTATCAACGGGGCATGGGTTAAAGATAACTGGTAGTTCCTTATTTTTAACAAAACGAATAATATCTTTTTCTTCAATATAAATCATCGGTCTAATCAAAGAAATATCTGTTTTGCTTAAGTAAGACATAGGTTCAAAACTTTCCATTCGACCATGAAATAAAAAATTCATAAAATAGGTTTCTATGGCATCATCCAGGTGATGACCTAGAGCGACTTTCTCACAGCCCAATTCTTTGGCTCGAGAATAAAGATAACCTCTTCTCATCTTAGCACACAAAGAACAAGGATTTTTCTCTTCTCGAATATCAAAAACAACCTTAGCGATATCTGTTTCAACGATATCTAAGTCATACCCTCGCGATTCCACAAATTCTTTCATGGGAGCGATATCCATCTCAAAGCCCATATCTAAACATATAGGAACCACTTCAAAATTAAACCCTAGTCGTCCTTGTTTGGATAAGGTGTCTAGGAATAGAAAAAGACTCGTGCTGTCTTTTCCTCCACTCATTCCAACAGCAACCTTTTCACCAGGTTCAATCAAACCATAATTACTAATGGCCTTCATGATTGGGTTGTAATACGTTTGATTTTCTTTCTTTTTAAATGTCATAATCATCCTCTTAAATTCTTTTCAATTTAAAATAACTTCAGACTATACTTTTCACCTGAAACAATATCGTACTGAACAAGTTGGTATGTATCAAAAATAGCTTGTTCCTCTTTTGATAGCTGCACTTCTTTTTGCCAGTCATTTTCATGGAAGTACATCTCTTTTTCGAATGCTGGTAGTATTTCATGAACCTCTCTTAATAATTCATTAAAACCAGTCGCTTTGACTCCATCTGTTTGTCCGATCATTGAAGGAAAATAGAAGGGACTAATTGTTTCTTTAACACCTGGTCCATTTTCTTTCGTATCATAAATAAAATATTCTGTCAGATGAGTATCAATCATGGTGTTCTCTTTTAACGTCTCTTCTGAATAGATTCCAGGCAAATGATCTCCCCAAAAAACAAGGGTTGTTGGTCTCTCTAATTTATCTAGTTCTGAAATAAATTTTTCTAAAGCCTCCGTCGTATAAGCAATATCCTGAGCATAATTATCAATATTAACTGAATTTTCCATGCCCTTCACTTGATAATCTGAAGAGGCATATTTATTCGTATAAGGCATATGAGTTTGCATCGTGACTAAATGGACGAATTGTGGCTGGTTCGGATCAGCTAAAACATCTAATATTTCATCAAAAGCGGATTGATCAGAAATAAACCCATTTTTTGATAATTTTTCTTGATGCTTCATGGTTTTCTCATCTAAAAATTGATCAAAGCCAAACGTTTGATACACATCTTTCCTTTTATACATAGATGTATTGTAAGGATGGATGGCAGTTGTTTGGTAGTTTTGTTCTTTTAATGTAGAAACAATCGATGGAAACGCCTTTTCTTTTGGTAACATCATGGTATACGGTGTTGTCATTTGTGGGTTTAACAATGCCATTGAAAAACCAGTTAAAGCTTCAAATTCAATATTAGCCGTTCCACCACCATAATTTTGAGATAGCATTTGACCATGTATGGAAGCATCACTGGTGATTTCACGATATTTTTTTAACGGGTCTGCGTTAAATTCAATGCCTTTTAATCTGGATGGATCTGAAAAACTTTCCGACATCACATAAACAATATTCGGTTGTTTACTTTTCTTCTTGTCTTCATTTGTTTTTTCAGCTTTTCCATTGTATTCTTTAACGATTTTATCCATTTCTTGACGTGAATAATTAGCTGGTTTATCCATTCCTTCAACATTTAAATTAAACAAGAAACCGCCCATAAAACCAGTATTATAGTAATTCATCTTCTGACTATAAGGAATCCATAACGCGGTTCTATCATAAGCTTTTTTTAGTAAGTTGTTTGGCTGATTAAAATTGCTCGCATAGACTAAAAACAAGGTTGATAGTAATAGCGTCATAACTCTTGCTTTTTGTTTCCTTAAAGGCAATTCTAGTGATTTCTTAAACGTCAAACCAAACCATAACAAGACCACAACAATAATGACTAAAAATAGAATAAACAGTGGTAAACCTAAAATATCTCTCAGCATACTCCATTCAAACAACATTTTTAAATCATCAGGATAAATAGGTTCCATTCGAGCAGACATTTTCATATTATTAGCAATCCCAAGAAAAATAATTGAGACACTATAAAAAATATTCCCCACTTTAAAAGAGCCTGATAATGAAACAAGTAGTAAATTTAACGCAAATAAAACCAAAGTTCCAAGTAAAAATTTCTCTGTGTGCCAAGAAAAAGCAAACTTAGTAGCTAGTTTAAACGACCACTCATTTTGAGATAATTGTAAATAATAATTACTTAGAAATGTCACAAGCAAACTAATGAAGCCACCAAACCATGGCGTCTTCAACCAATACATTATTTTTTCTTTTTTTGTCATTCTATCAACGATTCCTTACTTCCAAAATGTGTCATCTTTAGTAATTGGTAAATGACGTTTATGTTCCGTTTTTAAGAACCAAGCTTCAATCACTTTGGCATTGTCTTCGCTGACTTCTTTACCTTCTAAATAATCATCAATGGCATCATAATTAACACCCAAAGCTACTTCGTCAGCGACCATCGGCTTGTTTTCTTCTAAATCAGCTGTAGGTACTTTTAGATAAAGAGCTTCATCAGCTTCTAAAAAGGCTAGCATTTGTTTTCCTTGACGCTTACTTAAGCCAGATAAAGGTAGTAAATCGGCTGCACCATCACCAAATTTTGTATAAAAACCAGTAATATTTTCAGCAGCATGATCCGTTCCCAAGACAGCTCCTTTAAATTCACCTGCGATGGCATATTGTGTGATCATACGTGATCTTGCTTTCATATTTCCTTTGTTAAAATCACTAATTTCTAGATTTGAGTTCACTTTAAATTCAGAAACTAGGGCATCTACGGAAGGTTTAATATTAACGGTAAAGACTTTATCAGCTTGAATGAAATCCAATGCTTTTTGAGCATCGGCTTCATCATTTTGCGCACCGTAAGGCAGACGAACGGCGATAAATTGATAAGCCTCATTTCCAGTTTCTTCTCTGATTTCACTAATTGCCAGTTGTGCCAAACGACCAGCTAAAGTTGAATCTTGTCCTCCACTAATCCCTAAAACTAAAGATTGGATAAATGGGTATTTTTTTAAGTATGATTTAATAAAATCAATTCTTTCTCTGACCTCATTTGGTACATCTATACTTGGTTTTGATTTTAATTCACTAATAATTCTTTTTTGCAGTTCTCTCATGCTCTCACTCCTTAATATGCTACATTATAACATACTAGATTTGCTCAGCTTATTAATTTTTCATTTAAATTATCTTGATTTTATACTAAAAATAAACACTTAAAAATTTGTGATTATTCCCATTCTAAATAATCTAATTCTTGCCATTTTTGTTTCCATTTATTGATTTTTTCTTCATATACTTTTTTATCTATCATTATCTTATTCGGGCGTACGATTAATTCAAATAAATCTTCCAAACCATAAGGAGCGTAGACGATTAATTGATTATTTATTAACCTTACACCTATTGAAGTGGCAGTTGTCGGCCAAGATTTGATGGCTTCTTCCACTGTATCATAAGCTTTAATCTCTTTCCCGAAAGCTTCGTTATACCATAAATGCACCCTAGCTTCATTCGTCACATCACTTTGAAACTCATTTGTTTCAAAATGTTTTTGAATGGATTCTCTGTATTTTATTTCTTTTTCCTCAGATAAATCCGAATCATAATACACAATATCTACATCACTAATTCCATGGTTTAATGGCTTATCTAAAATATAGTTCCACACCGTTTGAGTAATTGCTCCTCCACCCACATAATAATTAGGAAGATTAAATTTCTCTATATCTTTTAATATTTGAAACAAAGAATCATTTTTTTCTAAAATAAATTCTAGTATTTGAATTTGTTCTTCTGAAACATGAATTGAATTACTATTAATTGTCATTTTTATTTACCTTTCTAAAGTGATGCGCTAATTCTTCTATCATACAAATATAAATTCCAATCTGTTTTTCTATATTTATCCACCTATCCATCGAGAAAATAATAATTCATATAACATTTCCTAATTGGTTAGGTTCCATTTCAATTGAAAAGAAACTGCCATTTGTAAAAATACAATTTACATTAGTAACTGTAAAAAAAGTCAGACCTATGTGCTTTACTATGTGTTCCTTAATTTATATATTTGAAAGTAAAGTTACTTTATCTTTTATTCAATTGTTAATTTATTTTTTTAATGTTGATACTGAATTAATTAGTATTACCATTGATGATACACCATTCTCTTTTTATGAACATTATATCGATTTTTCGCTACTTATTGATACTTTTTTATAATTTAGTTAAATTCATAAATATTTCAATATATATAAATTTCAAAAAAAGAGAAAAAGAGAACTTAATAATTTATTTAAGAAAGCCATTCAACTAATCTATTTGTTCAATAACCCAATAATGATATTTCAATTTGAGATAAATATAGAAGTTCTTTATCCATAAAAGTCGCTAAAAAATAACATCTTAACAAAACATGATCACTCTCTCAAAATAATTCTACTCTAAAACTTTTAAATGGCATACTCCTTTCTAAAATCCATAAATAAATTAACATGTTTTCCGAAGAAATTTCCATAGTAAAATATATCTAAAATACTTGAATAATTTAATAGGATATAGATTTATTATTAAAAATTTTAACTCCAGTAATTTAGAAGTTATCTATTCCCTCAATATATTAAAAAGTAAGTTAACACTAATTAATGTTATACTAGGATAAGAGAAGCAAATTTAAGAGAGGATGATTAATAATGGCATATCATTTTATTGCAATAGCAAGTTATTATTCTGGTGGTCGTAGAATCGGTTGGCATTATTCTTCAAACGAAATCCTGAATAAAGAGGTTATCTCAGATTTTTTAGAATCTAGTCAAAAGAAACTAGGTAAAGTTGAGTTTGGAATTCATAAACTAACTACTGACAACACTAGTTGGTCTAGCATTATTGAAAAAGATAGTTATTTCGAAGATGTCATGATAATTAAAGATAAAAACAAATTTTTAGAAATGCTAGATGAAGATAAACAAATATCAGTTTTTGACATTGCTAAATTCTTTTTATCGGTAGGATCAGTTACCAATTTGAAGTTACAAAAACTTATTTATTTATCATACGCTACTCATTTGAACAGAACTGGAGATCGACTATTCACTGAACCTATAGTTGCCTACAAATACGGACCAGTAATTGAAGATGTTTATACAATGTACAAACAATTCGGAAAAGAAAGCATTTCTGAAGATAAAGAACCAGAGCTTCAGTTACGTCATATGTCCTTACCTTTATCTTTAGCTAAAATCACTTTAAACGATAGCTCAAAAGAAATTATGGAAACTTTAAATCAAACTATTAAAAAATATTGGCATAAAAGTGCATCGGAACTAGTTACATTAACTCATGTAACTGATGGACCATGGGATCGAGTTTATAAAGAACAACCTTTTTGCGGTGTTATTACTGATGATTTAATTAGGCAATATCATTATTTAGAAGTCGTATAACTATTTTTATCAGAAAATCCCTAACGATTAATTTCGCTAGGGATTTTTTATTTCATCACGATTTATTAGGACATATAAAAAAGACCTCTTATCAAATTGATAAGAAGTCTTAAAACTTTGTCTAGAACAATGTTTTATACGCGAAAGATTACTCTGCAGCGTTTTCGTCTTTGAGACCGTATTTTTTGTTGAAACGATCCACACGTCCGTCTGCTTGAGTGAATTTTTGACGTCCTGTATAGAATGGATGTGAATCCGATGTTACTTCGACACGGATTACTGGGTAAGTGTTACCATCTTCCCACTCGATAGTTTCTTCTGAATGTTTAGTTGATCCAGATAAGAATTTGAACCCTGTTTGTGAGTCCATATAAACTACTGGATGGTATTCTGGATGAATTCCTTGTTTCATGTTCTTTTCTCTCCTTTGCCCTGAACCATTTGCTGGAACAGAGTTAATATACAACGCTCTTATTCTAACATGTTAATTTTAGTTTAGCAATTATTTTTTAGAAAAAGATACATCTTTAAATGTCTCATAAAATTGTGTGTTTGAATCAGTTTTCTTCAACATCGTTAAGAATTGGTTGGTAAACTCGATAGAATCGCCCTTCATGTGACGACGAACTTTCCAAACTTCTTCTAAATGCTCTGGTGCAATCAGTAGTTCTTCTTTTCTTGTACCTGAGCGTTTAATGTTAATTGCTGGGAAGACACGTCTTTCAGATAATTCTCTTGAAAGATGAAGCTCCATGTTACCAGTTCCTTTAAACTCTTCATAAATCACATCATCCATACGACTTCCTGTATCGACTAAAGCTGTGGCTAAAATAGTTAAGCTGCCACCTTCTTCAATGTTTCTAGCTGAACCGAAGAAACGCTTTGGTTTGTAAAAGGCAGCTGGATCAATCCCCCACTTAGTGTTCGTCCACTTGGTGGGATAACTAAGTTATAAGCTCTAGCAAGTTTCGTGATGCTATCCATTAGGATTACAACATCACGTTTATCTTCTACTAAACGTAAGGCTCTCTCAAGAACCAATTCTACCACTTTTGTATGATTTTCAGGTTTTTGATCGAAAGTTGAAGAAACAACTTCTCCTTTAACACTACGTTCAATGTCCGTTACCTCTTCAGGTCTTTCATCGATTAAAAGGACGATTAATTCCACATCAGGGTAGTTTTTACTAATCCCATTTGCAATCTCTTTGATGACACTTGTTTTACCTGCTTTAGGTGGGGCAACGATTAGACCACGTTGTCCAAATCCAACAGGAGCAAAAATATCAACCATACGAGTCGCTAAACGTGTTTTATGTGTTTCTAATTTAATTTGTTTTTCAGGATATAACGCTGTTAGTGCTGGAAAATGAGGACGCTCTTTAGCTTCCTCAGGATTTTTACCATTAACACTCTCTACATGCATTAAACCATAATAACGTTCTGATTCTTTTGGTGGGCGTGCTTTACCAGCAACTTTGTCCCCATTTCTTAAGCCAAAACGACGGATTTGAGAAGTTGAAATATAAATATCTTCTTTACTAGATGTATAGTTAATCGGTCTTAAAAACCCATAACCATCTTGAGAGACGATATCTAAGACACCTTCCATCATAAAGAAACCTTGCTTTTCAGCTTGCGCACGAATAACTGCTAAAGATAATTCCTTTTTATTCATTTGGCTATAATAAGGAATTTTATATTCTTTTGCATAAGCGTAAATGTCTTTTAATGTTTTATTTTCCAATTCACCCATTGTTAAATAATCGCGCATTTAGGTTTACTCCTCTTCCATCCAGATTTCTGCACCAAGATTCGTTAATTTTCCGATAATATCGTCATAACCACGTAAAATATTTTCTACGTTTGAAATTTTAGTGATACCTTCTGCCATGATACCAGCAGTAACTAAACAAGCTCCCGCTCTTAAATCACTTGCAGCTACTTCTGCACCGTGTAATTGAAGATCTTCATTACCGTTTATGACAATCATGCTACCTTCAATACTAGCGTCAGCTCCCATACGAACTAATTCTGGAATATGGTTCACACGTTGCTCATAGATTGTATCAGTCACAATACTTGTCCCTTTTGTTAGCATTAATAATGGTGTGATTGGTTGTTGTAAGTCTGTAGCAAAACCTGGGTAAGGCACTGTTGTAATGTTAACAGCTTTTAAATTAGATGAAGGGTGAACCGTAATTTGATCCTCTTCAATCGTCATTTTAACGCCCATCTCTTTAAGTTTTGCGATAAAGCTTTCTAAATGTTCATGAATCACGTTTTGAACTTTAACACCATCACCGTAAGCACCAGCTAATGCTAAATAAGTTCCAGCTTCAATGCGGTCAGGAATAATTGAATGACGACATCCGTGTAATTCTTCAACACCATCGATTCTGATTTCATCTGTACCAGCACCACGAATTGAAGCTCCCATATTATTTAAAAGTGTGGCAACATCAATAATTTCAGGTTCTTTAGCCGCATTTTCAATCACAGTACGACCTTTAGCCTTAACAGCTGCTAACATAATGTTGATCGTTGCACCTATTGAAACTGTATCTAAATAGATTCTAGTTCCTGTTAAACCTTCATCTGCTTTAAGGTAAGTTGCACCATTTTCTGTTGTTACAGTAGCTCCTAATGATTCAAACCCTTTAATATGTAAATCAATTGGTCTTGGTCCTAAGTAACAGCCACCAGGAAGTCCTACAACACCTTCGTTAAATTTACCTAATAAAGCTCCCATGAAATAATAAGAAGCTCTTAAACTTTGAATTTTACCACTTGGCATTGGTGTTGATTTCATATTTGTTGGGTCGATTTTCATGCGGTTGCTTTCAAACGTCACACTAACGCCCATTAATTCTAAAATTTCTTTCAATGAATACACATCTTGTATGTCAGGAACGCCTTCTAAGATAACTGGTGAGTCGGCTAAAATTGCTGCTGGGATTAAAGCCACCGCACTATTTTTAGCTCCACTTATTTTGACTTCACCTTTTAGTTTTTTTCCACCATTAATCACTAATTTTTTCATTATATTTTTATATCCTCACTTTATTCTTTAAAAAAGCTGCTTTTTAAAAAGCAGCTAGAATATCATCTATTTTATTGACCATTTGTATTTTACCATAAAACAGCAAGTAAAAAAAGATTTAGATAGTTTCAGTGAAAAGAAAAAGAGGCTGACAAAAAATTGTCAACCTCTTTAAAAATTTAATTATGCTTTACCGTTTGAACCGAACCATTCAATACGTTGTTTAACTAATTCAGTAACAGCTGTAAATCCAGGTGCTAATAATTTACGAGGGTCAAAGCCTTTTCCTTCAAGGTCTTTTCCTTCTTCGATATATTTACGAGTTGCTGCTGCGAATACTTCTTGACACTCAGTGTTAACGTTAATTTTAGAAACGCCTAAAGAGATAGCTTTTTGTACTTGCTCTAAAGGAATACCAGATCCACCGTGTAATACTAATGGTTTACCATCAGTTACGTCAGCGATTGCTGCTAATGTTTCAAAACTTAATCCAGTCCAGTTTTCTGGGTATGAACCGTGGATGTTACCAATTCCTGCTGCTAAGAAATCAATACCTGTGTCAGACATTGCTTTACATTCAGCTGGATCTGCTAATTCACCAGAACCGATGATTCCGTCTTCTTCTCCACCAATGCTTCCAACTTCACATTCAACAGAAACGCCTGCTGCGTGAGCTTTAGCTACAACATCTTTTGCTTTTTCTAAGTTTTCTTCAAATGGTAAGTGAGAACCATCGAACATAACTGAAGTGTATCCAATTTCGATACATTTTAAAGCATCTTCGTATTCACCATGATCTAAATGTAAAGCTACTGGTACAGTAATGCCCATTGAATCGATTAAATCTTTAACGATATCGTAACACATTTGGTAGCCACCCATATATTTAGCTGCTCCCATTGATGTTTGGATCATAACTGGAGAATTTGCTTCTTGAGCACCTTGTAAAATTGCTTTTGTCCACTCTAAATTGTTTGTATTGAAAGCGCCAACTGCATATTTACCTTCTCTAGCTTGTTTTAACATTTCTGCTGCTGATACTAATGCCATAATTAACTTCCTCCTAATTTTGGATAACAATTTTGTTAAGTTTTACTTAACTAACACGGTTATTTTAACATTCTTTAAAAAATTTTGCTAGTCAAATCACAATTTTTGATTATCTTTTCTGAAAAGATTCTAGACTTTCACATGAAAATTAATACAAACCTATTGGATTATCGTTAGTATCAATGTAAATGTTTTTAGATTGTGAATAACTGTCTAGAATAGCTTTATGAGTTTCACGACCAATCCCTGACTTTTTATAGCCACCAAATGGACTACCTGCTGGAATTTGATTATAAGTATTCACCCAAACGCGCCCAGTTTCAATCCCGCGACTAACTTTTAAGGCTTTATTGATATCAGTTGTCCAAACACCACCGCCTAAACCATAATCAGAGGCATTCGCCATCTCAATCACTTCATCCATTGTTTTAAATTTAATCACAACAGCCACGGGACCAAATATTTCTTCTCTAGCAATCGTCATATCATTAGTTACATTAGTTAGTAAAGTTGGTTTCATGTAACACCCTTTTTCCAAGTCACCAAGAAGTTTTTCGCCACCTGTTAAGACGGTCGCGCCTTCTTTTTTACCTGCTTCAATAGCACTAACAATTTTATTTACTTGACCTTCATTGACTTGAGCGCCCATTTGCGTGTCACTTTCCCAAGGATTGCCCACATTGACTGCTTCAAATTTTATTTTTAAAGCAGAGACAAATTCATCGTAAATCCCTTCTTGAACAAAAATTCTTGAACCTGCACAACACACTTGCCCTTGATTGAACAAAATACCAAGTTGTGCTCCTTCAATTGCTTTTTCAAAAGGCATATCATCAAAGAAAATATTGGCAGATTTTCCGCCCAACTCAAGGGTTGCTGGAATCAATCGTTCTGCTGCTGCTTTTGCTACTCGATATCCCACTTCTGTGGAACCAGTGAATGCCAATTTATTAAAGCCTTCATGATGTAACATGTGCTCTCCAGATTTAGAGCCTTTACCTGTAATCACATTGATGACGCCATCTGGTAAAAGTGGTCCGATTAGTTTCACCATCTCAAGTAAACTTAAAGAAGTGGATGATGACGGGTGAATCACAATTGTGTTTCCCGCTGCAAGAGCTGGGGCAATTTTCCAGGCTGCCATTAAAATCGGGAAATTCCAGGGAATAATTTGTCCCACGACACCAATTGGTTCACGAATAACTAAACTTAGTGTATTTTCATCAAAAGCTGTGGCACTGCCTTCTTCACTTCTAATAACACCTGCGAAATATCTAAAATGATCAGCACTTAAAGGAACATCAATCGTCGACGTCTCTCTAATTGGCTTTCCATTGTCCATTGTTTCCACCATTGCTAAATGCTCAAGATTGGCATCAATCACATCTGCAATTTTTAATAATAAATTACTTCGATCAACCAGTGACCATTTTCGCCAATCAACTAATGCTTTTTGAGCAGCTGATACGGCATCATCCACATCTTCATCAACAGCATCAACAAATGTTGCTAACGCTTGACCATTGGTAGGTGAGATACTTGTCATTTTCTGACTACCTTTTCCATTGGTCCATTTACCATCTATAAATAATTTGTAGTTCTCTTCTAGATTTAAATCAATCATAAAATCAATCTCCTTATATTTTTGATAATTGGTATAGTTGTAATTGTAAGCGTTTAACAATAAAAATACAAGTGTTTTTGTGAAATAAAAAAATAAGCTTAAACAAAAATTACGTTTAAGCTTATTTTTTCTAGCCATTAAACAGCAAAAATATCTCTAAATTTCTGTGCTTTCTATTTCTTTACCTAAGAAATATGAAATAGCCGTTCTAATCACAACAATTCCCGCTAAAATTAAGATATCTTGGAAAGATGGGTTTAAAATGGTTTCAATAATATCTGAAGCAATTAAAACTTCTAAACTTAGTAAAATATATGATCCTAAATATATTTTCACAGAGTTATTCTTTTTCGCAGTTGTCATTCGGTCTTCTTGTTTAAATTCATTTTTAAAGAAATCAATCATGGCTTTTGTGACACCGAATAAGAGAATAATCACTGAAAAAGAATTCAACAATAAAATAATGTAATGAACAATGGTTGTTAGCATAGACAAACTCCTTTTTGATTTTAAATACAATAAAAGACTAACCTAATTAGTCAGCCTTTTATTAATTATTTTATTCGTGAGTTTCTTCTTCGTCTTCTTCATAAAGATCATCTTCTAAATCATCTTCATCAACGATTGTTAAACCTTCAACGCCGTTATCTTCTTCTACGTCGTTGTCAGCACCAATCTCAGATAAATCAGTTGTATACTCTTTAATTTCTTTTGTTTCATCTTCTTCTTCATCATATAATTCTTCATCATCTTCATCATGGATATCAGAATCTTCTGGATCGTCATCATTGTAATCAATCGCATCTTCGTCTGTACCAATAAAGGCATTAACTTTTTTGCGTTTTTTACGTCTTACTGTACCATCTTCGTCATCATCAATACCAGTTACTTCTTCATCGACAGAATCGATTGGATACCATGAACGTAATCCCCAACGATTATCTCCTAAAGAAATAAAACTACCATCAATATTTAAGTCTGTATAAAATTGAGGTAACACATCTCTAATTTCACTATCTGCTTTTTCTAAATAGTTTTGAATTTGATTAACTAAATCTGAAAAATCCATAATATCGCCACGTTCAGCTAAAATAGCATGAGCCGCCTCAATCATTGAGATTTCATTTTTATTTATACCTTCGAAAGCTTTAAATTCCAACTGGCACACGTCCTTTCACAGTCTACTCTTTATAATACAATAAGTTAGTTTTCAATGCAATTCAAATCTTTAAATTTCCTCATTATGCGGTGAAATTTAATTCTAAGTGATACACACCAATTTTTTCATCTCCACCAAATAAATCATAATCAATCTGAACACTGCCTGAAAAGGGCTGATCTTTTAAGCTGACACGTAAATTATTTGTAAATGTCTTAATCCACATGACACCAAAGGGCGTTTGATAGTTTGTTTCATTTGATTTTTGGTAATCAAATTTCAATTTCATACGAACTTCACCAGCTCTTATCAGTTGAACACTACCATCTGGCATAATTTTCATTGTCACTGGAACAGGTGATTCAACGCCTTCCATTACTTCATTGTAACGAATATATAAGCTCTCTCCCACTCTAACAACTTGTCCCTCTTCTTCTAAAAAGAACTCTCTGGTTTCATTTTCCTGAAAAACTTCTGTTTTAACTTGAATCATAACTGGGACTGATTTTCTCTCTTCCATTTTTCCACCTACACTTCTCTTTTATCTTCCGTTTCATTTTCCTTGGTATCACAGATTTTGTCAAATATTCAACTCAACTCTTTTTACTTATTTCTTTAGGCAAACTCATGTATAATAGGACTAAATCTATTTTAGGAGTTTTTTCATGTTAAGAAAAAAAGCAGTTATGTTAGACCAACACATGTTAACACATAGAGAAAGTCTACTACCTTTTATATATACAGATCTTTTAGCTGAGTATGCAGGAGATCACCAAATGTGTTGCTTTCACTTTTGGAAAATGGAACATCAAGTTATTCTAGGAATGAAAGATACCCGTGTTGCCTCTTTAAAAGAAGGGGTACAATCAATTAAGAACAATAGCTATCAAGTCGTTGTTAGAAACTCTGGCGGATTAGCTGTAGTTGCAGATGAAGGGATTCTTAATTTCTCGATTATCCTGCCTCAACCAACAGATAAATACAGTTTCTCAATTGATCAAGGTTATGAGCTGATGAAGTCAATTATCGAGAAAGCTTTTGCCGAATTTGAGATGGATATTGAAGCTTTTGAAGTAAGTGATTCATACTGTCCGGGTGATTTTGATTTAAGTATTAACGGAAAAAAATTTGCTGGTATTTCTCAAAGACGAATCAAAAATGGCATTGGGATTATGATTTATTTAAGTATCTGCGGGGATCAAAATAAGCGTGGTGAAATCGTTCGTGAGTTTTATCAAACAAGTTTAGTAGAAAAATTTGGCACAGATGGTTTTCCCCCAGTCAATCCTGATTCCATGGCTAATTTATCAGATTTACTACAAGCTAATTTAACGGTTGAAGATGTGAAAGAACGAATCTCTCACGTCTTGAATCAAACCTTTGATTTCTCAGAAAAATATGACCAGACTTTCAAGGACTTTCTAATTTCTACTGAATTTAACGACAAATTTGAGAAACAAAACGAGCGCATGAAACAAAGAAATCAAATCATTGATTGGAGCGAAAATTATTGAAAGATCCACTAAAAAAATTAGTTCCTGAAAAAGTATTTAGGGACCCGATTCATAAATATATTCATGTGGAGGACCAATTGATTCTTGATTTAATTAACTCTAAAGAATTTCAGCGTTTGAGACGAATTAAGCAACTAGGCACAACCTCTTTTACATTTCATGCTGCTGAACACTCTCGTTTTGGTCACTCTCTCGGGGTTTATGAATTGACTCGCCGAATTTGTAATTATTTTAATCGTAATTACTCAATAAAAGACGATCCGATTAACGGATGGGATGACAATGAACGATTAGTCGCTCTATCAGCCGCACTATTACATGATCTAGGACACGGTCCTTACTCTCATACATTTGAAGGTATTTTCAAAACAGATCATGAAGCATTTACGATTGATATTATTACTTCGGAAGACACAGAAATTAACCAAATCTTAAAACAGGTGGCACCTGATTTTCCAGAAAAAGTCGCCAGTGTTATTAGTAAAGACTACTCAAATAAACAAGTGGTTCAACTTATCTCTAGTCAGATTGATGCTGACCGGATGGATTATTTACTAAGAGATGCCTACTATACTGGTACTGAATACGGAACCTTTGATTTAACTCGGATTTTACGAGTGATTAGACCTTATGAAAATGGTATTGCCTTTCAAGCCAATGGCATGCATGCCGTTGAGGACTACATCGTAAGTCGTTATCAAATGTATATGCAAATTTATTTCCACCCGGTTTCAAGAGGAATGGAAGTTATTCTGGATCATCTTTTAAATAGAGGAAAATTTCTTTATAAAGCGGATAGTAGTTTTTTTGAAAGCCACTCGCCACTTCTGATTCCATTTCTAAAAAATGATTACACCTTATCTGATTATTTAAAATTAGATGACGGTGTCTTAAATACCGCCTTTCTTTCTTGGATGGATCATTCTGATACAACGTTAAGCGATTTAGCTAAACGGTTCTTACATCGTCATCCATTGAAATCAGTCACTTTTAATGAGGAGACGAAAAAAAGAATACCAGAATTAACGGCTTTGATTGAAGAAGTTGGCTTTGACGCAACGAACTACACAGCAATTAATTCAAGTTATGACTTGCCTTATGATTTTTATCATCCAGCAGAAAATAAACACCGAACACAGATTGAGCTGATGGAAGGCGATGGTAGTTTAATGGAATTATCTAAAGCAAGTGATCTCGTGGCTGCTCTTGCTGGGCAAACAAAAGGCGATCGCCGTTTCTATTTTCCAAAAGAAATGCTTGCAAGCTCGTCTGATCAATCCTATACTTTATTTGAAGAGCAAATCCTTTTATTTAACCAGATGATTCACAACGGAGCAATAAAAGAAAACTAACTTGAAGGAGTGTTTTATTCTTGGGAATTAAACTTGTTACCATCGATATTGATGGCACACTATTAAATTCAGACCGTAAATTAACTGAGGCGGTCAAAAATACAATCAACAAAGCGACAAAAGCTGGCGTAAATATCGTTTTAGCTACTGGACGCCCAACAATTGGAGTTTTACCACTTGTCAAAGAACTTGGGTTAGATAACGAACATGGCTTTGTTATTACTTATAATGGGGCAATGATTCAAAATGCCGGAACGGAAGATGTTTTAATCCAACACCCAGTCGCATTTGAAGATTATTTAGACTTTGAGTTACTTGCTAGAAAACTTGGGGTTCATTTCCACGTTCAAGACTATAAGAGCATGTATACTGCCAATAAGGATATCAGTCCTTATACTATTCATGAATCTTCTTTAACTGGTATGCCAGTCAAATACCGTGAAGTATCTGAAATGACACCAGACATGACAATTATCAAAACAATGATGATTGATCATGAAGAAATTTTAGATGAAGCAATCACTAAAATTCCTAGTGAATTAAAAGAACAATTTGCAATGGTTAAAAGTGCTCCTTTCTTCTACGAAATTTTAAATAAAAATGCCACTAAAGGTGAAGCTGTTAAAGAACTTGCCGAATTATTAAAAATTGAACCTCATGAAGTGATGGCTATTGGGGACAACGAAAATGATTTATCGATGATCGAATTTGCAGGGACGGGTGTTGCTATGGGTAATGCGGTTCCTACGGTTAAAGAAATTGCTAATAAAATAACTAAAACCAATGATGAAGATGGCGTGTCATACGCGATTGAAGAATGGGTTTTATAGATTAGATGGTAAAATAAAAGAACTGTTTCTACATAACAATAGAAACAGTTCTTTTTATTTTTACTTCTTGAAGCTGAACATCTTTTTCACCAGTCTTTTAAATCAGTGTTTCAGAAGTAGCTTATTCGGAAACAACCTAGAATTTATCTCCATTAAAGATTGAATTTTTTACAACGACGTAATCCACTTTACGGATGGCACCGATGTCTTTTCCACCTGCGTATGAGATAGATGATTGTAAATCTTGTTGCATCTCATTAAGTGTATCTTCTAAACTCCCGCGGTGTTCAATTAAAATTTTCTTACCTTCAACATTTTTATGTTCACCTTTTTGATACTCAGAAGCACTACCAAAATACTCTTTGAATAATTTACCGTCTTCTTCAATGGTTTGACCTGGAGATTCTTCGTGCCCTGCAAATAGAGAACCAATCATGACCATACTCGCACCAAAACGAATTGATTTAGCGATATCACCATGAGTTCTAATACCTCCATCAGCAATCAATGGTTTACGAGCCGCTTTACTACAACGTCTTAACGCTGATAATTGCCAACCCCCTGTACCAAAACCAGTTTTAATTTTAGTAATACACACTTTACCAGGTCCGATGCCGACTTTCGTTGCATCAGCTCCTGCATTTTCTAATTCTCTAACCGCTTCAGGTGTTCCCACATTTCCTGCAATAACAAAACTTTCAGGAATATATTCTTTTAAATGTTTAATCATATTAATAACTGCATCAGAATGCCCATGAGCAATATCGATCGTAACATACTCAGGAATCAATTTTTCTTCAGCTAATTGTTTAACAAATTCGTATTCGTTCGTTTTTACTCCGACGCTGATAGAAGCGAACAATCCTTTACTTTGCATGTTTTTAATGAAGTCAATTCTACCCTCTTCGTCAAAACGATGCATAATATAAAAGTAGTCTCTTGATGCTAAAAACTCTGCAATATTCTCATCAATAATCGTTTGCATATTCGCAGGAACAACTGGCATTTTAAATGTCTTTTTCCCCAGTGTTACTGTTGTGTCACATTCTGAACGACTTTCTACGATACATTTATTCGGTACTAATTGAATATCTTCATAATCAAAAATTTTCATTTAACTTCCTCCTAAAAAATAATACAAATTATTGAGAGCAAAATCCGAACATTTGAGAAATATTCGTTCTTTATATTTTGCGTCCTATGACAATCTACCTTAAAAGCAAAAAAAAAGCAAGACATATACAAAATATTCTTGCTTTCTTTATATTTAATGTTCGTGTTTTTATAAATTTTGCTTCTTCATTATGGATAAAGATAAGAATGTCATAGCAACTGACATTAGTAACATTAATAAATTATGCATAATCGAAACGCCTAAATCACTGAAATTCATTGAAATTGGAATTAATGATAAGACATTTAAAAGAATTGATTGTCCCATGTTAATGGCAAAATAAATTAAAATAGTTAAATTCTTACCTTTCATTAAAATCGTCGCCGTTGAAATTAAAATCAATGTATTAACATATGAATTAAAGAAAGTTAAGGATAAGCCAAAAATACTTGTCTGATCCAAACTAATTGTATGTAAAATATTGCCTAAAAATGTGAACATGCCTTCTGTTTGAGAGACTTTAAATAAAACAATAAATCCTGGAATAAACACAAGGATAAAGGTCACACAGATTGACCAAAGTAACGTTGCACCTATTTTTGAGAAAAACAAACGATTTCGATTCACACCAGAAGCCACCAGCATTGCCATCACATCATTTTTATAATCCATAGACATTAAATGAAAAGGATATAAAAACATAAAGGCAATATTTGCAAAAATCGTAAATGTTACAAACAACATAAACAAGCCGATAAATGGTGTTTGAGAATCATTAAACATTTGAGCATGATCGATTAAATACACCGAGTAGATTGTCGAACAAATATTAATAATGGCTAATATTCCTGTTGCGATTAGATACTTTTTATCTCTCATGTATTTAAATAATTCCATTTTAAAAATTAATTTAGCTGTCATTTTCTTCCTCCTTTAATTTAAATTACCATCTAAGATATTTACTTTAGACAACTCTGTAATATCAATGGTTTGATCGATTAAAGTTTTCTTAACTTCAGCCCATCTATCATCTTGAATATTTAGTCGGACAATCCCATTGTCACGCACTTGGTAATAATAATTAAATTGCTCCAGAATAACAATAAACGCCTCTTGATTAGTGGTTAAAACATCTCTTAGCATTTGATCAGTCATACCAACTAAATCAATCGTTTTAACTAGTTGACCTTTCTTAATCACATACACTTCTTGACACAATGACTCAATATCATTCTTCACGTGGCTTGAAATAATTAACGTCATGCCTTTTCTAGTCATTTGTTTCAAGTAAAATTTAAACCATGTTACCGTTTCTGCATCTAATCCTCTAAATGGTTCGTCTAAGATTAAAATTTTAGGATCATGAAGCAGTGCGATTAATAAAATCAATTTTTTAACCATACCATATGAATATGTTTTTACCTTACTATGTAAAAATTCAGCAATTTCTAACTCCATTGCTAATTTTTCAGCTTTCTGAGGGTCAAAATTACCTCTTAAACCAGAAAAATATTCAATGTTAAACCAACCCGTGCGATCTTTGTACACAGAAATTCCATCTAAAACAATACCAACATTACTTAAAATACTATTATTTTCTTTCACATTGACATCACCAAAATAAATATTCCCTTGATAATCACCAATAATATTAGTAATACTCTTGAACAATGTTGTTTTACCGGCACCATTGGGACCAATCACACCATAAGCTTTACCACTTTCAAAAATCATTTCATCTATGTTAAGAACCTCTAAAACACCATATGATTTTTTTACATGATCTATTCTTATCTCCATCTTTTCCCTCTTCTCTATAAAAAATTATAGCAACTCATAACCGCTTGCTTTATATAAAGTATACCAATCTTCTCTTGTTAGAGTAATCTCGCTGGCTTTAGCAACTTCTTCTATTCGCTTAGGATTCATCGTACCAATAATCGTTTGAATTTTAGCAGGGTGTCTGTTAATCCAAGCTGTGGCAATTCCTGTATCGGTCACATCATATTTCTTAGCCATCTCGTCAATCACACCATTTAATTCACTAAAGTTTTTATTACCTAAAAAGACACCATCAAAATAACCATATTGGTAAGGTGACCATGCTTGAATTGTCATATTATGTAAACGTGAATACTCTAAAACACTATCATCACGGCCAATACCTGCTTGATTTTCCATATTTTGATTCATACCTTGAGCAACCATACCTCCGTGTTTTAAACCAAATTGCAATTGGTTCACCACTAATTTTTGATTCAAATATTTTTCAATCAATTCAATTTGCATTGGACGTTGATTACTCACACCAAAGTTTCTAACTTTTCCAGAACTTAATAAGATATCAAAGGCCTCTGCAATTTCCTCTGGTTCCATTAAGGTATCTGGTCTATGCAAAGCTAAAACATCTAAATAGTCCACATCTAAGCGTTCTAAAATACCATCCACACTTTTTAAGATATGTTCTTTCGAGAAATCATAAAAGCCGTCACGAATACCACATTTTGACTGAATCATTATTGATTCACGGTCTAATTTCATTTCTTTAATGGCTTGACCAAATAAAGTTTCAGCTTGACCACCACCATAAATATCTGCATGATCAAAAAAATTAATGCCATTTTCAATACTTGTTTCGATTACTTTTACAGATTCTTTAACTGTCATCTCACTCATACGCATGCAACCTAAAGCTACTTGTGGGACCATTAATGTCGTATTACCTAAATTTATATGTTTCATCTTGATAGCTCCTTTAAATTTGCTGGTCAATTAATTCTAGATTTAATCGATTAAAGAATACTCGTATGGTTTTTCTACCAACTTCATATTCATTTTTATCAATATTATCACATAATTTTAACATACATTCATTGATTTCTTGATATAAAAAGTCAGCGGCTTCGTTAGGAAAAATCACATAATCTAGCTGTTGAAAGTTCTTCTTTACTATTTGTTTAACAATTTTATTTTCCATACATTCTAAAAAAACGGTTAGTATTTTACCTAAACACGTTCTCTTGACTGCAAAATCACTTTCTTTCTCGATGAGAATTAAAATATTTTTAATTTCAGTCGTATCAAACTTCAAGCGTTTGACCTGTAATTGAAATAAATAATTTGATAACAACAACTCTAACAATTGCGTTCTTTCAATAAATTCTTCAACTGAGATAATTTGTTTTTTTACAACAACTCCGCGATTAGTTTCCTTTTCAAGGTAACCTTCTAAAATCAAACTATTAATCGCTTCTCTAATAGGCGTTCGACTAATCTCTAAATCATTTGAGATATCTTGTTCCACGAGTCTAAACTCATTTTCCCATTTATCATTTTCAATATTTTCTTTAATATAATTATATGCTAAAAGTTGCATTCTACTTTTTTTCACGATCATTCCATCCTATTTCTTTAGATTAGTTATCAATTAAGCCAACATGTTTTATTTCTTGAATCGTTTCTTCTAAATTATCTGACAACACTGTTATATGACCTAATTTAAACATCTCTGCATGTTTTGGATACTGATAAAAATGATAGTGCCATTTTCTTTTTTTTCCTAATAACTCTATAACAAGATCGTAGTTATCCTTCGTAATATTTATCGTCACCGCTGGCATGAATTGTTTAATTTTAGGCAGTGACCAATTACAAATCCCTTTAATATGAGCATCGTATTCAGAAAAATCACATGCATCCATTGTATAAGTGCTTGACTCATGTGGTCTTGCTGAAATCTCATTAACATAAAGGTTATCATCTTCCGTTAAGAAAAATTCAATGCCAACAATCCCACACACATTCAATTCTGAGGCGATAACTTTCGAAATAAGTTCAATTTGATTAATAATCGTCTGTTCTAAATCTTCAATTTCAATCGGTGCTTTGACTTTCTTTAACAAACCATCTGTATAATGAAAAGACTCCACAATTGGAAATAACGTGTATTCTCCATCTGAATTAACTGCAATCGTCATGAATAGTTCTTTCTTAAGTTTAACAAAAGCTTCTACCATACAAGCTCCTTGCTGAACTAGTGGGACTGCTAAATCAACTTCTGACGGGCTATCAATCTTAACAATATACTCTTCTTCACCATATCTTCTCGTACTTTTGACAATACAAGGATAACCAACACTATTAGCCGCTTCTTTAATATCTGAAATAACAACTGCCGTTTCATATGGTGCGATATTAATCGAATGATTATCTAAAAATTCTCTTTCTAACAACCTATCTTGAGTGACAGATAAACCAAACGTTCCTTGAGGTATTGCCACAAATTTTTTTAAAAAATCCAAGGCATTGGTATCAATATTTTCTGTTTCAAATGTTAAAACATCACTTCTTTTGGCTAATTCCAACAACGCACTTTCTTCATTATAATTGGCAACAATATGCCAATCAGCAACTTGTGACGCCGGACTTTCTTCTAATGGATCTAAAATCCCCACTTTGTATCCATATTTTTTTGCTGACATAACAAGCATTTTGCTAATATGTCCTCCTCCGATAATACCAATTGTACTACCAGGTAAAATAATTTCTGACAACTTCCCTCACTACTTTCTCCACTTTAAATCTGATATTTAAATGATATATTAATAGTATCAATCTGCGGAATAACTGTAAAGATAAAAAGCTCTTAATTCCCCTTCTTTTAGTATAAATAAAAAACAATCGGTATTTTATCAACCGATTGTTTTGTTGTTTTTTAATTTCTATTTAATAAAATGAACTTTATTGTCTTTCAGAGATTCTATTCTGGCAAGAGAATCTACTTTGTAACCTTTTTCTTCAAGTAATGAACGTCCATTTTGAAAAGATTTTTCAATTACAATATTAATCGCTTCAACACTTGCTCCAGCTTGAGAACATAGCTCGACTAATCCTAATGCTGCTTGTCCATTTGCTAAAAAATCATCTACAACTAATACATGGTCCTCAGATGTTAGGAATTTAGTTGAGATTGAAATTTCATTTGTTTGTTTTTTTGTAAATGAATGAACGCTTGCTGTTAGAAGCTCTGTACTCATTGTTAAGCTTTTTTGCTTTCTAGCAAAGATAACAGGGACATCTAATTCTAAGCCAATAAAAACGGCAGGAGCAATGCCTGATGATTCAATGGTTACGACCTTAGTAATTTTTTTATCCCGATATTTATCCGCAAAATTTTTACCTATCAAACTCATTAATTTTGGATCAATTTGATGAGTTAAGAAACTATCCACTTTCAATACATCCTCTTGTAAAACTGTTCCATCACTCACGATTTTATCTAATAATTCTTTCATTGTTATCCCCCTCATAATATAAAAAACCCACTCTTGCATAAGCAAAAATGGGCAAATAAACCTATCTTCACTTATAGATCAGTATTTACGGTACTGAGTAGAAACGATTATCCTTATTATAATCATATATAAGTTGTTATTTATCTTTCTAAAAAAATAAAAGGCGTATTGCCTTTTATTTACTTGTTACATCATATTTGGCTGGTTTTTCCAAGCTTTCAGATAACTTAGTCGTCATATTACGACCTAATTGATTTAAGATATCAATGGATTCATCTTTTTTCTTATTGTCAGCCTTTTTATCTTTTTTGACTTCTTTTTTAGGTTCGACTTTTTTATCAAACTGAGTTAAATCATATGTTGCAATAAGTGCGTTTAACTTTTTATGATAATTTCGATCTTCTTTATTTTGAGCAGTCATATAAGCTGTTACTTTTTTATAAGTATCTTTTTTCTTAGTTGTCAGTTCAGGATAGACAGCTTTATCGTCTTTAAGTAATTTTACATGATCTTCCACTGAATCTTTGTAAGAAGGATACTCCTTGTAAGTTACTTTTTCTAATTTAGTGCCTTTTTTATCCTTAACGATTGTATCCACTTCAATACTTTTATCTTCATATTTACCTTTTGTTTGATAAATATTTTTATTTTCAGCTAAAATGTTATTGCCAGAGGTACTTTTGATAACAGCATCAGCAATTAATACAGAAGCATACATATCATTTTTTTCGGCAATCTCTTTTGTATCAGCTGATATTTCCTTAATAAAAGCTTCTGTTTCTTTGGATTTTTCTAGCTTAGTTTCAACAGCCTTTTTATTGTCATATTGAGCTAAATTATACGTTTCAATCAATCCGTTTAACTTGTCGTTATAGCGTGTATCTGTTGCGTAGCGACCTGTTAAATATTTGGTAGCTTCTTCGTAAGATTTAGTATTTGACTTCCAAGCCCCTTGATAAAAAGTTGAACGACCTAATGTTCCCCCTGTCATTAGCGTTGCATAATCTTCTAATGATTCTTTGTAACTTGGATACTTTCTGAATTTAGCAGAAATAGTATACATGCTACCTTTCCCATTATCTTCTAACGTCGGCATCTCTACTGATTTACCTTCGTAGGAACCTTTAATACCAAACAAATTATAATTAGGTTCTCTCGATAGACCACTATTACCTGATCCACTCTCAAGAATAGCTTGTGCAATCATAACTGAAGCATACAAATCATTTTTTTGACCAATTGCTCTAGCATCTTCACCGATTTCTTCAATAAACTCTTCTGTCGACTGATTTCTAGTATATCTAATTGGTGTCTTATCTTCTGACTTAGAAGTTGATTTTTCTATATTATCATCTTTAGATGAGTTTTCTGAAGAATCTTTCGATGTATTGTTCCCATCATTTTTACTTGATGAGCTTCCTGAAATACCACCTTTTGAACTACTAGATGAACCTGTAATACTTGAAGAGGAAGATCCTGTATTTTTACTACTAGATGTTGTGTTTTTATCTGTACTTGAAGAAGAACTGTTACTCGAATCTTTAGAAGGCTCGACACTTGATTCCCCAGTTTCACTAGGTACAGTTACTTCTGAAGAGTCTGAAGCAGATACTTCTCCATTTGTTGTACTTGAAAAGTCACTCGAAAAATTGATAGCCGAATCTGCTTTAGGTAGAGTTGACAGCACTTTGTTAGATGTAGTGTTCGCTGCTTCTTCAGCATAAACAACAGTTTCTAACACCGGTCCACAAACCGATACTAAAACAGTACTAACCCCAACAAAGACGCCAAATTTACGATGTGTTTTTTTAATTTTTTCCATCGACCTCTACCTCACTTTCAAATTCTTAGAAACGATCAATTTCTCCCATAGTTTCTAATTTTCTTAATAAATCAGAGAAGATAATTTCTGAATCAACTCTTAATTTTTCTAATTTTCTATAGTAATTTCTAGCTTCTTGGCTGATAGCACTTAACTCTGTTTCTGAATCAGCAACGCGGCGTTTCGCTTCATAGTTAGCCACATCAACGATTTGACGTGCTTTTGCTTGAGCCTCTAACATAACGCTTGCGATATCTGATTGGCTCATAGAAGTACCTTGGTCAGCTCTTAAATTAGCCAAACGTAATTCTTCTTTAACTTGTGCTAATTCTAATTGTAGATCTGTTACTTCAGGAGCTTTGTTAGCACGTAATTCTGTTAAACTTGTTGTTACCTCTTCTTGTTGTTGACGCATAGAAGATAGTTCTTGTTGTAAATTATTAATAACACTTTGGTTATTTTTTAATTCTGCAAGTTCTTTCTCTAATTGTTCTGTTTGGCTTAATTTCTCATTCATTTCTGTTAGCTCCTGTTCCTTTTTCTTCATCGTTATTTCAAGATTTTGATTTTTTTCTAATTCTTCTTCGTATTTCGTAATTAATTTATTTTCTAATTCTTTAGCATGTGATAATTTAGCTTCAAGTTCAGTTATATTTCTTTGAATTTCAACTTTTTCTAACGCTTCTTGATCTAACGTTTCTTCTTGCTCTTTATGTGCTAGTACCGTTTGTTGTAGATTTTCAATTTCTTTGATAAAGGTTTCGTTATCAGATTTTAGAGAATCTATCAACTGGCTTTGTTCTGCTATTTCTTGTTCTTTAAGCGCTAATGTATTATCAGATTCAGTCACTCTTTGTGTTAGCTCATCCCTACTTGTTGTCAGACTATTTAATTCAGCTGACTTTTCTTCTAACATTTGGTTGACTTGATTTAACTTGCCTTCCAATTCTTGAATAGTTTCAGCATTTTGAGCTTTATCTGAAAGTTCATTGCTTAGATCAGTAATTTTTAACTCTTTCTCAGCTAGACTTCCATTTAAAGTTTCTACTTGCTGTAACATAGCTGCATGATCAGATTTAATTTTATCTAAATCCAATAATTCAATTTTTAGTTGGTTGTTTTCTTCTAATAAATTAGCATACTCATCTATTTGAGCAGATAATCGGTTATTATTTTCTTCAACTCGGACTAAACGATCTGCTTGATGTTGTAAATTATCATTTTCAAGTAATAAATGATCAATTTTTTCTCTCAACTGAGCATTTTCAATTTCTGAAATGTCTAATTGACTTGTTGCTGTTTTAGGTTGATTACTTGAAACTTCAACATACTCTTCCTCATAGGAAAAATCTGGAGATACCGTTTCTTCTTTTGTTTCTGATTTTTCAGTAGGTGCGTCCGTTTTAAATGGACTAACATATGAATCATCTTCAACATTGTAATAATCTAAAGTTTCTTCTTTCTCTGGAACCTTTGTTTCTAAAGTAGGAATTGAAGGTTTGTTTTTATTATCCCCTTCGTAATAATAATAGTAGTAATAGTCATCATCACCATTATCATAATCTAATTTACTTGAAGAGCTGGCCGCACTTTCTGTCGCCATTAGTGCGTTTTCTTCATTTAAATTGTTATCCTTTACTTCATCATTAGACTCATCGTCCTTACGTTTTAACCAATTATTAAACAATCAAACTCCACCTCACAATAGAACTTATATATAATTTTTTTTCACATACTTAAGTAAGTTAGAAAAACAAAAGGAATCTAAATCAAAAAAAAACCTTTCTGCCCTATTCTAATAATACTTATACAAGAAAATTATATCATACCCTTAACAATATGCAACTTTTTTTTAGATTTCAACAGGCACGTAGCATTTATTCTATATGGTATTCTTTATAGACTTCTTGTTTTTTTAAACCTCTTTTTTTCGCTACTTCTTTGATAGCATCTTTATTTTTCAAGCCCTGTGTTTCCATTAACAGATCCACATGTTCTTTAAGAGAAAGCTCTTCTTCTAAGGCTGACATTTCTGAAAAGCCGTCATGACCTTCTACTATTAAACAACATTCGCCTTTTATCGTTTTTTCATTGAAAAATTCGATTAATTCTTTTATTGTTCCACGAGTGTACTCTTCAAATAGCTTTGTCAATTCTCGGCACAAGACTACTTTTCGATTTTCACCAAGAACAAGCGCCATATTGCTAAGTGTTTTTACAATTCGGTGTGGACTTTCATAAAAAATTAAAGCTGCCTGAATTTCTTTTAATTGATCAAGAGCTATTTTTTGTTCATTGGTTTTTCTAGGTAAAAACCCGTGAAAAAGAAAAGGTTGTGGTGTGATTCCTGAGGCAATTAGGGCAGTGATTCCTGCTGAAGCACCAGGCAAAGCCACCACATCGATATCTTCTTTAATAGCTGTCAAAACAAGTTCATGACCTGGATCACTGATAGAAGGCATCCCTGCATCACTAACTTGAGCAATATTGGTTCCACTAAGCAGCATGTCAATTAATTCTGGCACTCGCTCTTTCACATTATGTTCATGTAAACTAAGCTGTCTTGTCTCAATTTCAAAATGATTTAGTAACTTTTTAGTATTTCTCGTGTCTTCACTCGCAATTAAATCAACTTCTTTTAAAGTATTAACCGATCTAAATGTCATGTCTTCTAAATTACCAATGGGCGTTGGAACTAAATACAGTTTACCAACTGTCATATTTTTAAAACTTTTTTGCTGTTGCATCTCTTTTACTCCTTTAAAAAAGAGGCCGACCTTAAAGTCTGCCTCTTATTAGTTTCACTATTTTTTATTTACCATAGATCATATGAGAACAAAACACACATTCTTCATGATTTTCTCTTCTAGAACCATAAAAATCTTTACACACATGAAACCCTTGTTCATATAATTTTTCTAAATTCAAACGAGATTTAGATAACTCTTGTTTGCTTTCATCTGAAAAAAATTCTCGTTCAAGTTTTTCTAAACGATCTCTTAAATGTTGGTTTTCCAGTTCCAAATTCAAGTTTTTCTCAAGAACGTCATCTACCACGTCTTTCATTTCACTCACTTGACTTAACATGGTTTGTAAATTTTTCTCAACATCTACTAATTCATCGTATAATTTTGTTTTTTCCATGTTAATCTTCCTTTATTTCTTCTGGTTCCATCTCTAGTAGCTCATCTAAACCATATTCCATTGGTGTTTCTCTTTGGAATAATTTAACTTTGATGACTTCTGATAATATGTTTAAGCCGATAACTTTCCCTTTACCATCTGGCGTTTCGATGATTTCACCAAAATCTGGCATTTTTTTTCTTAATCGCTCATATTCTGAGTTTTCATAATTTAAGCAACACATCAAACGACCACACACACCAGATATTTTAGTAGGATTTAAAGATAAATTCTGTTCTTTGGCCATTTTTATAGATACAGCTGCAAAATCTCCTAAGAAAGTACTACAACATAACGGTCTTCCGCAAGGTCCAATTCCACCTAATAACTTCGCTTCATCCCTCACACCAATTTGTCTTAATTCAATCCGTGTTTTGAAAATAGAAGCTAAATCCTTCACTAGATTTCTAAAATCAATTCGACCATCTGCAGTAAAACTAAAGACCATTTTACTGCGATCAAAGGTATATTCTACGTCAACCAGTTTCATTTCTAATTGATGAGCGATTATTTTTTCTTTCGCAACTGAAAAAGCCTGTTTGGCATCTTGTTTATTTTTTTCTTGTTTTGCTAATTGTTTACTTGTTGCTATTTGAATGACGGGCTTTAGTTCTTCTGGTAAATCTTCTTTGTTCATTTCTTTATTTGGAATAGCAATATACGCTAATTCTTTCGCTTTTTGAGATTCTACTATTACTGGCTGATTATACTCCAAATCTAGTAAATCATTTTTTGAATAAAAATAAATTCTCCCAGTAGGTTTAAATCGGACACCGACTACTTCTATCATTGTGTGGTCCTCCTATATTAATACAGCACTTGCCATACAAGTTGTTCACAGACATTCTGAAAACTAACATTTGCCTCTAATTTTTTTCTTGCAGTGATTATCACTTCAATAGCATTATTATATCGTTCTTTAGAAAAAGAGTCCAAAGCAACTTGTTCTTTTAATTCTAATCGGTACATATTTAGCAATATATCAAGAATTAAAAACTGTTGTTCTTTATCTTTCCCTAATTTTACTAAATGTTGTTGAACAAATATAAAAGCTAATGCATTTTTTTTATCTAAATACTGAAACCATTTAGACACAGTTTCTCTAGCACTATTAAACCACTCATCACTTGATAATTCAACTGCCTTTTTTTTAGATTCAGAAAGTTCTACAATTAATTCAACTTGTTTTTTCGTAAGAGAGCTTTCTTTACTGACCTCTGCAAGAAGGGCTGATTTGGACGTAGGATGCAAATAAATTTGCTGACACCTTGATTGAATCGTCGATAATATTCTATTGCTATTGTTCGTCAGAAAGAAGATATGCATCATGCCGTCTGGTTCTTCAATAAATTTTAATAAACTATTAGCCGCACTGACTGTCATTTTTTCAGCATTTTTTATAATTAACGCCTTTTTTCTTGATTCCATTCCACTTCTAATAAATGTTTGTTTGATATCTCTAATTTGATCTACCTTAATCGTTTGTCCGTCCGGTTCAATGGTTGTCACATCTGGAAAATCTTGACTAACTATCCGTTGACAATTATTACAAAGGCCACAGGGTAGATGGTTCTCTGTTTCTTCACAAAAAATGGATTGAGCTAACCAAAGTGAAAAAACATAAGCTGATTCTATTTCTTTACTTTCCATTAAATAGGCATGGGTCAATTTATTTTTAAGTAAAACTTTTTCAAATAAACTACTTAGCCTTGGCTGTTCCTCTTTAACTTTATCTTTTAATAATTTTTCCATTAAAACTGATGGAATCCGTCAACTGGTAATTCAAACACAGTGGCACCGCCGACTTGAATTTCAATGGGATAACTAGAATGTGCATCCATTGACATATCAAAAGTTACTGGTGACGTTACGTATTGTTCTCTTGTCTGACAGGTTTCTTTAATAATATTTAAGACCTCTTCTACTCGCTCATCTTCAATCCCGATAATAAAGGTTGTGTTTCCTGCTCGTAAAAAACCTCCTGTTGTAGATAATTTAGTCGCACGAACATTCCCTTGATTAAATTCAGTTGACAAACGGTTACTATCTTTATCTTGAACAATTGCTAATAACAATTTCATTGCGATGACCACCTTTCACTTATTTAAAAATAGAAGGATATTTATCCTTAATTAAATCATAACAATTTTTTACAACTTTTTCTATATTATCTTCTGTATCAACTAAAACAATTCTTTCAGAATGCTCCTTTACTAACTCTAGGTAAGCTGATCTCACCTTTTTATGAAAGTCTAGGGATTCATTATCTAAGCGGTCGAGCTCTGATTCTTTTCGACCACGATTAATTCTTTCTAAGCCAACTTCAGAAGGAACATCTAAGTAAATGGTTAAATCCGGATAGTGCCCCTCAATTGCAAAATCATTAATGTTTTGTACTGCAGCTTTGCCAATTTCTCGACCCACACCTTGATAGGCAATCGAGCTATCAATAAAACGATCACACAGGACTAATTTCCCTTCCTTTAATGATGGTAACACTTTTTGTACTAGATGTTGTCTTCTTGCAGCTGCATAAAGTAATGCTTCTGTTCGTTCATCCATCTCAATATTTTTAGGATCTAAGATCACCTGACGAATTTGTTCTGCTATTGGAATACCGCCTGGTTCTCTTGTTGTCACAACCTCTCTATTAATGTCATTCATTAATAGTTGGCTTAATTCATTAACCACCGTTGTTTTCCCAGCACCATCTGGACCTTCTAACGTAATAAAAATTCCTTGCATCTTTATCTGCTCCTTTTATCTACAATTCAGTTCGTCCTTCAACTGCTTTTAGTAATGTAATTTCATCTGCGTACTCAATATCACTACCTACTGACAAACCATGAGCCAAGCGTGTCACTTTAATTCCAGCTGGTTTAATTAAGCGTGACAGGTACATAGCCGTTGCTTCCCCATCTGTTGTGGCATTGGTTGCAATAATGACCTCTGTAATTTCATCCCCGTGGAGACGTTTAATTAATGAAGCAATATTCAAATCATCTGGACCAGTGCCATCCATCGGTGATAAAACACCATTTAATACATGATACAGACCCTTGTACTCTCGCATTTTTTCCATAGACATCACATCTTTTGTTTCTTCTACGACTAAAATAATACTTTTATCTCGGTTACTATCACGGCAAATATCACAGGTTGCCTCATCTGTAATGTTTCCACAAATTGAACAGTAGTGAAGATCTCTTTTAACGCTGATTAAAGATTTAGCAAACTCAGTTACATCTTCTTCTCTCATGTTAATGGTATAAAAAGCAAGTCTAGTGGCTGTTTTAGCCCCAATACCTGGTAATTTCATATAACTTTCGATTAATTTCGCTATTGGCGCTGGATAATACATACTTACTTCCTTCTTTCTTTCTCATAAAAGAGGCTGACTTTTTTAGTCAGCCTCTTTATTTTACTATTAGAATCCAGGGATATTTTTAGTATATTGTCCCATCATTTTTTCTGATTCCACTTCGATTTTTTCTAAACAGTTGTTTGTTGCAGCTAAGACTAAATCTTGTGTCATTTCAGCATCTTCTGGGTCAAGAACATCTGGGTTGATTTTAACATCCACCACTTTTTTCTCACCTGTCATTGTAATAATAACTAAGCCATTACCAGCTTCACCAGTAAATTCCATTTTGTCTAATTGACCTTTTGTTTCTGTCATTTCTTTTTGCATTTTTTGCATTTGTTTCATCATGCCTTGCATATTTCCCATTCCACGCATCATAATAATCTCTCCTCTATTGTTTTAATCTTCAATTATATTTACTAAAGAACCAAATAATTCTTTGGCTTCTTCAATCACTGGATCTTTTTCTTCTGTTTTTGGTGCTTCTCCTGATTCACCAGGTTCCATTTGAGAGATAAATGATTGTCTTAATTCAGACCACTGATCTCTTGGAACACTAATTAAATTAGGTGAATATCTAATTAATCGCTCAAAGCCATTTTTAATAGCAAAAAGTAAATCCTCATCTTGACTTGCTTTTTGACACAAAATCTCATAATCAAAGGCAATGATTAAACTGTCATCACTTGCTGCTACAGGCTCACTTGCTTTGATCATGGCTCTTTGAGTCACTGATAAGAACTGCAGCAACTCATCCCAAGCTCCCTTAACAGAAACTAACTGAGGTTTCGTCGCTTTTTGCAACACTTGATATACTTGCTCAGTTGGAATTCGATAAGTTGGTACCTTAGCTTTTTTAGTATTCTGAGAGCTACTCGCTTGTTGATTGTTAGTGTTTTGAGCAATTCCTGTTGTTTTTAATTGATGTAATTCTTTTTCTAAAGTCATGACTTTATCCATTAAATTTTGAATTTCAGGTAAGTCAACGTTCCCTTGTTGTTCAGTTGGTGCAGTCATTTTTGCCGTTGATAACTTAACTGTCATCACTTCTAAATAAACAGTTGGCTGGTGACTATAGCGAATCTCTTTTTGGGTTTCGTTTAATTCATTAATAAGCTGATATAACTCATCTGTTTTAACTAATTCACTTAATTTTTTGAAACTCTCTGTTATCAGTCCCACTTGTCCTTCTAAAACATTTGGTGCTTTTTGATAGACTAATAAATCACGACAATACAGAAGTAAGTTTTCTACAATTCGATTACTTTCTTTACCTTCTGTTAGTAACTGATTTAAAACTGATAAAGCTGCTTCTGTTTCACTGGACACACAGTGTTCTAAATAGGCATCCATGATTTCATTTGTTAAACTACCTGTTACCTCTAAAGCGTCTTGAGTAGTCAATTTGTCTCCACTAAAAGAAATAGCCTGATCTAAAATACTTAAAGCATCCCGCATTCCGCCTTCAGCAGATCTTGAAATAATTTTTAACGCTGCTTCTTCATAGGCAATATCTTTAGCCTTTAAAATAGTTGTTAAATGCTCTTCAATATCTTCAATGCCGATTCGTTTAAAATCAAATCGCTGGGTTCTTGAAATAATCGTCGCAGGTATCTTATGTGGTTCAGTTGTTGCTAAAATGAAAACAACATGTTTTGGAGGTTCTTCCAATGTTTTTAAAAGGGCATTAAATGCACCTGTTGAAAGCATATGGACTTCATCTATAATATATACTTTATATGTGACTTGAGTGGGAGCATATTTAACCTTATCACGAATATCACGGATTTCTTCCACACCGTTATTACTTGCCGCATCAATTTCAATCACATCGTTGACCCGACCTTCTGTAATACCAACACAGTCTTCACATTGATTACATGGTTCACCATTAACAGAGTGTTTACAGTTAATTGCTTTAGCAAAAACTTTTGCTGCACTTGTCTTTCCTGTACCTCTGGGGCCTGTAAAGAGATAGGCATGGGATACTTTTTCTTGAACAATCGCATTTTTCAATGTTTGCGTAATCATCTTTTGTCCGACCATGTCGTCAAAAGTCTGCGATCGCCATTCACGATACAAAGCTTGATATGCCAATTTCATTCTCCTCTCAATTAAAAACTCATCCTCCATTATAATGGAAAAAACAAGAAATTACCATCCAGACTATTAGATTTATTCTCTTTTAAAGCGAAAGTTCACTTTAGTTTACTTCTTACCTTAGCTTCCTTAAAATAAGCGTAAGGAAGTGATTATATTGACATTAACCATTCGAAAAAGAATGATCCAACATATCCCAGTTTTAGAAGTAGTTCCTACTGAATTTTTAAATGAGCCTTTATCCCTAGTTATTTACTATCACGGTTGGCAAACAAAGAAAGAATTGGCTCTAACAGCCAGCAAAAAAATTGCTCAAGAAAATATTCGTGTTATCTTGCCAGATAGTATGTATCACGGCGAGCGAAAAATTGAGAATCGTTCTATGATTCCCTCTTTTGTTTTTTGGTCAACGCTCCAGTATAACTTAAGTGAGTTTCCTATGATTAAAAATTTCTATCAAAAAAGAGGGTTAATTCAAGAGGATAATCTTGGTGTCGCAGGTTTCTCTATGGGTGGTATGACAACTGCTGCACTTTTAACCCGATACCCCGAAATAAAAGTCGCTGCTATTTTAATGGGCTCACCTAATTTTGAATCCTTTATTAGTCGAACAGCCGCTTATATCCAAAAAGAGGAAGGACACTACCCAGATTATTTAGTCGACTTATTTTCATGGACTAAAACTTATGATCTCAGTAAAATGCCAGAGAAAATCGCCGGTCGTCCCCTTTATTTTTGGCACGGGACCGATGATCAAAAACTTCCCTATGATGTCACCTATCAGTTTTACCGAGATCACAAAGACCAAGTTTATGGTCGCCAAATGTCTTTTGAAACAGGTGAAGGAGAACCTCATATTCTAACAATTGATATTATGAACAAAACAGGAAAATTTTTCGTTCAACATTTCAGTGATTAAAACTTGCTAATAACTTCTTCCACATTTTTAATCATGACTGAAATCGTTCCATCAGGATTGTTAATAAATTCAATTAAATCTTTGTCTTTATAAATATCAGCTGGAATACTTAATTCGATCCCATTGGTTAATTTAAATTTTTGCATGCTGTATTTTTTTTCATATTTGGGAATATTACTTGGAATTTCTTCTGAGAATTTAGTTTGTTCAATCATCTCATAATATTCCTGTTTCGCAGATTCGTTGGTATCAAAAACGGCTTCTGCGATTTTTTCTTTACTAATCGTTCCCGTTTCCTCAATACTTTCAAAAATAGCTTGTTGCGTTTGGCTCATGCTGACGTACTCTTCTTCATTGTACTTATTGGCCACTTCTTTCACTGCTTTTTTAATGATCTTTAGATTTTCAGTCACCGTTGGCTTGGGATCTACTTGTAAAAAACGCTCTGAAAAGAAAAGACGCTTTTGACCTTCAAAGCTATATTTTTTTTCAACAATTTCAAGTTCAAAAGTTTCTTGATTAATTAAACAACATTCATCTATCCTTTGCGTCATAGAAGGAAAAATCGTTTTGTTTAAAATGATATTGTTTTGCATCTTATCTTCAACATAAGTCACATGATGAGTAAAACTCGGCTTATAATTGAACTTAATCATCCCAAATTTTGGTAAACCATTCATCTCCTCAAGTTCAACAATCAAAAGATCTCCACTTGGTGCATCCTCTGAAATAGCTAAGCTATCAAAAACCATTTGAGCAATTTCAGAAGATTTATCAACAAAATCTAAGTCCTCATTGGTCATCAAATGATAAAATTCTGACGTTTGATTCAGGATTCCAGATTTGTACTCAGCCTTTTCTAAACGTTTCAAAACAGAATCCAAATATTGTTTTACTGCGTATTCTTTTAATTCTAATTCCTTTTGAGAACAGATTAAACTCCCTGCCTCACGGTCAATAATATGTAAGATTGCTTTTTTTATTTCCATATAAACACCTTTATCCTTTAATGAAATAAGTTACAACTACTAATATGTACTCTTCAATGAAAAAGAAGCTGATCTTAATGTCAGCCTCTTTCTTATTTATACAAATAATGTTACTCCTAAGAGAACATTATTCTTTCTCTTTTTTCTTTTTCTCATCTTTACGCAAGTCATCACTTAAATCTAAAATAAGTTGTTTTAAATCATCTTTGATTTGTGGGTGTTTTAAGCCGTACTCAATACTTGTTTTCATAAAGCCAAATTTATCACCAACATCGTATCTTGTTCCTGTAAATTTATGGGCAAATACTCGTTGTGTTTTATTTAACGTATCAATTGCATCTGTTAATTGGATTTCATTTCCTGCACCTGGGTGTTGGTTTTCTAAGATATTGAAAATTTCAGGTGTTAATAGGTAACGTCCGATGATAGCCATATTACTTGGCGCATCTTCCACAGCAGGTTTTTCAACAAAATTAATAACGTTGAACAAGTTTTTCTCAACTTCTTGACCTGGGTTGATGATACCATATTTAGACACATCTTCTTGTGGCACGTCCATGACAGCAATAGTTGAAGCATGTGTGCTTTCATAATTATCCATTAATTGTCTTGTCAAAGGCACTTTATCTTCCATTAAGTCATCACCTAACATGACAACAAAAGGTTCATTACCTACAAATGATTTCGCTTGAAGTACCGCATGACCTAAGCCAAGTGGGTGTGATTGGCGAATAAAATGTAAGTTTAAGCCTGTTGTTTCAGTGACTAATTGTAATAAATCTGTTTTACCTTTTTCTTTTAAGTTCATTTCTAATTCTAAGTTAGAATCAAAATGATCTTCAATGGGGCGTTTAGCTTTCCCTGTAACAATTAAAATATCTTCGATTCCCGCAGCTCTTGCTTCTTCTACGATAAATTGAATTGTTGGTTTATCAACGATTGGTAACATTTCTTTGGCCATTGCTTTAGTTGCTGGTAAAAATCTTGTTCCTAACCCCGCAGCTGGGATAATCGCTTTTCTTACTTTTTGCATGTTTGACACTCCTAGTTTTTAGAATTCTTGTTCTGATTTATGTTCACGTAACATAATTTCTTTAACGACTTTATTTACTTCTTCATTCTCATAAATTACTTTATAGATTGTTTCAGTGATAGGCATATCTATTTTTAAATCTCTTGATAATTCATAAGCAGCTTTGGTTGTTGAGACTCCTTCAACAATCATGCCCATGTTCTCTAAGACATTTTCTAAACTTTGACCTTTACCTAATAAATCACCGGCACGCCAGTTTCTTGAGTGAACACTTGTACAAGTTACGGCTAAGTCACCCACACCACTTAATCCGATAAAAGTTAATGGGTCTGCTCCCATAGCCACACCTAAACGACTAATTTCAGCCAAACCTCTCGTCATAATAGCTGCCCGAGCATTGTCTCCGTAACCTAAACCATGTAACGCCCCTGAACCTAAAGCAATAATGTTTTTTAAGGCTGCTCCTAGTTCAACGCCAATCACATCTTGGTTGGTGTAAATTCGGAAATACTCATTAGAAAATAGTTTTTGAACGTATTCAGCATTTTCTAAATTTTTTGCTGCTGCTGTAATCGTAGTCACATCTTTAACTGCTACTTCTTCAGCATGACTTGGTCCTGATAAAACAACCACGTCTTTTCTTTTATTTTCTGGTATTTCTTCGATTAAAATTTCAGAAATACGTTTGTGTGTCTCTTGTTCTAACCCTTTACTCGCATGAATAATAACAGGTTGATTGTGACAGACTTCCACAAATTTTTGTGCAACATTACGAATTGCTTTGGTAGGCACAACAAATAAAACCGCGTCAGCATCTTTCACACAGACTTCTAATTCTGAAGTTGCCTTTAGCTCCTCTGGTAATTGCACATCTGATAAGTAACGCTTATTGGTATGGTTTTCATTTATTTCTGTGATTTGCTCTGGATGGTGCCCCCAAATAGTGACATCATGCCCATTTTCAATTAAAACCATTGCAAGTGCGGTTCCCCAAGAACCAGCTCCAAGCACAGCTACTTTTTGCTTCATTCTATAATGCTCCTTTAAAATAATTACTTATTTACTTCATTCAGTTTATCATAGAACACCGTTTATGATAAGCAAAAAAAAGAAAGGTCAGAATTAACCTTTCTCTTTCCCCTTTGTTCTATCATAAAAAACAAGTTCTTTGTTCTTTCTTCTGTAAATCATTAAGCCGGTAGCGACAACAAATAGTCCAGCTGAAAGGATTTGGGACACACGAATCACGTCACCAATCATTAAACTATCCGTTCTCATCCCTTCAATAAAGAAACGACCTAGTGAATACCACATCACATAAATTAATGCCACTTCTCCTTCTTTCAGGAAGTTTGGCTTTCTTCTTAGTAGAATTAACACAATAAACCCTAAAACATTCCAAACACTTTCATAAAGGAAAGTAGGTTGACGGTATTTACCATCAATCAACATGTTTTCAATAATAAATTTAGGTAAGTGAAGTGATTCTAAGAAATCAAGACTAACAACGCCACCAAAGGCTTCATGATTCATAAAATTACCCCAGCGACCAATTCCTTGGGCTAAGATTACACTTGGTGCTGCCACATCTAAAAAGCGCCAAGTTGGTATAAAACGATGACGAGTAAAGATATAAACAACAATCCCGCCTGCAATCAAACCGCCATAAATGGCCAAGCCACCATTTCTAATCGCTAATATCTCACCTGGATTTTGAGCATAGTATTCCCATTCAAAAATCACATAGTAAAGTCTAGCACCTACAATCGAAATTGGTAATGCCCAAAGCATTAAATCAACCACATCATCTTCTCTTAATCCTACTCTTTCAGCTTCTTTAGATGCCATCCATGACACTAAAACAATCGCTGAGACAATAATTATGGCGTACCACTGAATCTCGATACCAAAAATTTTAAAAGCTGTCGGGTTGACTGTTAAAAAATTCATTCATTATTCTCCATTTCCAGAAGAATTTTCTTCTATTAGTTGAGCTAAGTTATCTTCAAATTTCTTCGTTGCATCATAGCCCATTGTTTTTGCTCTAAAGTTCATTGCAGCCACTTCAATAATCGTCGCCACATTACGCCCTGTTGATACTGGAATCGTAATTCTTGGTACAGGCACGTTAGCTAAAGAAATTGACTCTGTGGCACTTCCTAATCGGTCATACGTGTTGTCAGTCTTCCAATCTTGAAGATTGACAACTAGTTGGATTTGAGATCTATTTCTAACTGAACTTGCACCAAACAAATTCATAATATCAATAATTCCCACACCACGAATTTCCATTAAATGCTCTAAGATTTTTGGGGCTTCTCCCACAACTGATCTCTCATCTTGACGATAAATATCAACGCGGTCATCTGCAATCAACCTGTGTCCCTTTTTAATCAACTCAAGACCCGTTTCGCTTTTACCAATTCCACTACTACCTTGAATTAAAACACCTAACCCATAGACTTCCACTAACACCCCGTGAATTGAAACACGTTCTGCTAATTGGCTTTCTAAAAAATTAGAAATAATACCTGATAACCTTGATGTGGAAATCGTTGAAGTGATAATTGGAATTCCTTTTTTCTGAGTAATCTCAACTAGTTCTTCTGGAACTTTCAATCCTCTAGCAACCACAAAACATGGAACTGTTTTAGCACTTAATTTTTTAAATATAATATCTTTTTCAATCGCTGTCATTTTTTCAGCAAAGGTAATTTCTTTTTTACCTAGCATTTGAATACGATCAGCTGGATAATAATTAAAATAGCCTGTTAATTCTAAGCCTGGGCGAGAAATTTCACTAGATTCCACGGTACGATCTAAAAATTCTTCACCAGAATAAACATCTAATTGTAATTGATTCACAATATCTTTCATTTGTACCATTATATTCACTTCCTTCACTTTGAGATTCAACCTTAACTGTTATATCTTATCACTTTATTACGTGAGTTTCTAGATTATCCGCTTACTTTGGTCAAAAAGACAAAAAACACAAGAAGTTCTGTATCAAATGACGATTTTCACCGATAGCATTCAATACAGAACTTCTTTTTAATTATATTTACTTGAGAAATGATCCGATACGATTGAATTAATAATCGACATAATCACTGCAATTAAGATGGCTGAGCCAAAACTTGAAAAGGCAAAATTCTGTTCTCCGACTAATACCGAGGTGAACTTCAGCATCATGGCATTAATGATAAAACTAAACAAGCCAAAAGTAATCAAGGTAATTGGAAGTGATAATATATGTAAAATCGGCTTCACAAACATATTTAATCCTGATAAGACGACACTTGCTAAGAATGCCATAAGTAAGCTTCCCACATAGAATTTATATGGAAATAAAACGGAAAGTGAGATAAATGCGAGAGTATTAACTATTAATCTTTGTAAATACGACATTAAAAGTCGCTCCAATCATCATTATCAACTTTCTGAGCTTCTTTTCTAGGTTTATCAGAATAATAAGGGTTTCTATCGTTATTATTATTTCGATAAGAAGGATTGTAAGGCTCGCTACGTTTGTTACTTCCTGATGGTAATAAAACCATTAAGGCAATGTAAAGAATAAACCCTGGAAATCCTACTGTGAATAAAGCTAATAGAACATAGATAACACGAACAATCGTTGCATCAATTCCAATAAATTCTGCCACACCTGCTAAAGATCCTGAAATAACGACATTTGATCTAGATTTAGTTAATTTTCTTTTCATTTTTCTTCACTCCATTTTTTAATTATCTGTGTCTTTTAGAAGAATACTTCCTGTTGTTGTACTCAATTTAACAAACACCAGATTTTCATCATTTAATCTTCTGAATTCTAAGGCTTGGTTTGTTCGATCTTTTTTCTCACGAATCACTTCAACTTGATCCATTCGGTTTTTAATACTACCAAAATTAGTTTTACATGTCCCGTCAATGCCAATCGTTTCAGGAATAGCTAGTTTAATCGTTCCATTCACCGCACTGGCTTCAATTTTTTTAGGTTCTGAACCCACAGGTGTTGTTAATCTAATCTCACCGTTAATTAAGGAAACACTGATACTTCTAATATCTGCTTGTGTTTTGACATTACCATTCACCGTTTCACCAATGAAATCAATAATTTTACTATCAGTTACTTCGATTTCTCCGTTAACCCCTTCAACTTCGAGCATACTTGCTGAAACATGTTGGATTTTCATTTCACCATTCGTTGATTTTAAGTAAATATCGCCTAGCTCTAAATCATTTAATTTAATGTCACCGTTTAACATTTTTACTGACATGTGATCGTAGTTACGTTTTGGTAAATAGAAGTCTAAATCAACTTTCATGCGTTTATTTGGCACTTGGAAAGAAATTTTTTCATCATTTACTTCTATTTCACTTCGCTCTAAGAATGCTTCAAAAAGGCTAGGTGAATTGATTTTACCATAAAACTTAATGTTAGCAACAATTTTTACATCTTGTTGATCCCAGGTTTTAAAGTTAACTTTACCATTAGCAACTTTGACATCAATCAATGTCGCTTCATTTTCTGGGTACATAAATTCATGTGTTAGTGATTGACTAGCAACACCTGGTACTTTGATATTGATATCTTTCCAATCAACGTTGTCATTCATTGAACTTGTTACAGCATCGATGGTTTTCTTTAAGAAACCGCCCAGTTGTGTACTTGCTTCGCCAACTTTTTCACCCACTGTACTGAAAGTATCATTGGCTTGTTCTTTCCAATCTTCTGGAATATCGAATTTACTCTTCCATTCTTCTTTAGTTGTTTCTTTTTGCTCTTTCTTGAAATCTTTTAATTCTTCTTTTAAGGCGTTTCTTTCTTCAACTAATTCAACTTTGGTATTTTTTAGATAAGCTAAATCATTTTCTAATTGCTCACGTTCACACTTTTTATTGTCTGTTAAGCCGTCTAATTCTTCCATTGTATTTAAAACAGTGATGGCTTCTTCTTTTTCTTTAATGTCTTGATCCAAACCTTCAATCTCAACTGAAATTTCATCAATGTTTGCTGATACTTCATTAATGCCTTCAGTTAACTCTGCTAAAATTTTTTCTAAGTTCTCTTTGTCTTTACGTTCATTCGCTTCTAATTTTTTGAAAAATTCTTCTGTATCTTCAGTTTCTGAACCTTGGTTAATCAATTCTTCTACTGTTGGGTGTTCCTGTTTTTCACCCTCAGTTGCTTCTTGATTCACCTGAGTTGTTGTATTTTGTTTAACCTGTGACGCTTCTTTATTAACTAATTTTTCATCTTTTTCCGTCGCAATATTTTCCAATAAAACCAAAGCTTCCTCAGTAGACAATATTCCTTTTTTTACTAATTCTAAAATTCTATCTCTTTCTTGCATCTTTGATAGCCTCCTTGTTGGTTTATATTTCTTATATTGCTATTATGCCCTGTATTTATCTTTTTGTCATAGGACCTGAGTTGGATTTATTCATCTATCTCAAGAACCTAAAAAAGAGACCGAGTACTTAGCTCGATCTCTTTTGACTTAAAATTTTATAATCCGATGAATGGACTTGGATCCATAAAGCCACTCCAAATACCTGTAGCAATACCAAAGTGTAAATGGTTTCCTGTTGAGTTACCAGTTGTACCTACACCACCAATGACTTCACCTGCAGAAACAGTTTTACCAACTGAAGCGCCTGGTGCGTTCATGTGCATGTAATAAGTGTAGTTACCATCATCATGTTGGATAATAACATGGTTACCAGCACTCCAATGGAAACTTGATTCTACAACTTTTCCACCTTTTGATGCCATAATTGGTGTTCCAGCCGGAGCTGCCATATCAATACCATCATGGAAGTCACCTGAAGCACCTGTTGGATCTTGTCTACCACCAAAACCACTTGTAATAGTGAATGATGATAATGGACGTTGGTAACCACTAGCGTAACTCGTACCACCTGATGATTGACTATTATCAGCTGATCCTTTGTCTCCTGTTGGTTTACCTAAAGATTGTGGTTGTTCTGATTCTAATTTCTCTTCTGCTGCTTTTTGTGCAGCTTGAGCTGCTTTTTTAGCTGCTGCTTCTTTTTCAGCTACTTCTTTTTCACGACGTGCTTGCTCTTCAGCAATACGTTTTGCTTCTTCTTTTTGAGCTTCGTAGCCGGCTTTTTTATTTTTTGAATCATCTAAGTTCTTTAAAATTTCATTTGCCAATTTTACTTGATCTGCTTTTGAAACTTCTAATTCTTCTTGTTTGTCTTTAAGAATAGCTGCTTTTTCAGTAATTTCTTTAACTTTTGTTTCAATATCAGTTTTTTTCTTTTCTAAACTTGCTTGATCTTCTTTTTGAGCTTCCATAATATCATTATTAGCAGAAACTAATTTTGTATAAGCAACTGTTCTTCCAATTGCATCTGATAAAGATTCAGAGTCTAACAAAACATTGACAATGTCTTGTTTTTCTTGATTAATTTGAGTTGAACGAGCTTGCTCTTCAATTTTTTTATTTCTTTTTTCAATCTTTTGTTCTAATTCTTTAATTTCTCCAGTTAAATTATTAACTTCTTTTTCTAACTTTAGTTTTTCACTTAATAATTCGTCTGTTTCACTTGTTAATGTTTTAATCTTAGCTTCTAAATCAGCTAAACTATTATCTGTTGCTGCTTTTTTATCGTTTAATTTTTTTATATTTTGTTCTTCATTAGCAATTTTATTATCAATACTTTCAGCTTGAACAATACTTGGACATGTTAATCCCATGATTGATACAGCTGCTACACTTAAAATAATTGATTTACTTATCTTCATTTTTTTACCTCGACTTTTTTTTCGCTGTATAAACTATACCATAAGTGAAGATATAATAAAATTACAACTAGATTACAATTTGTAACGAATTTATTCAAAGAAAATTCTTTTTTTGTTTACTCTTCTTTAAAAAAAATGTTAGACTCTATTTTAGCTTCTACTCTTAAGGAGGATACATCTTTGATTCAGATTGATAAAAAGAAAAAAATCAGCTTACTTATTTTACTATTTATTAGTTCTATACTTATTTATCAAAGTTTTCAGTTTGACAATTATCAACAACCCATTGGAAAAATTGTCTCTATAAAAAATATATCAACTGTCGAAAATCTGGATGAACATGGAAATCACGATGTAATCAGTGAAGATCAGTTAAACATCCACATTTTAAATTCAGCCTATAAAAATAAAGAAATAAGTTTAATCAATACTTACTCTTCTTCTAAAGCAAAAAATCAGTCCTACCATAAAAATGAGTATGTTTTTTTACATCTCACTAAAGAATCAGAAAATTTAACAGGAAATATTATTGATCTAAAAAGAGATCATTACCTAATTTTACTAATAACACTCTTTTTAGCCTTACTCATTATATTTAATGGTGGTTACGGCTTAAGGGTTTTAAGTAGTTTTATTCTTAATGGTTCCTTTTTCATTCTTCTATTCAGTCTCTATAAACAAATGGATAGCCATTCCTTACTCTTACTATTTGTCCTATTCATTCCTTTATTAGTCTCATGTAGTTTTCTATTAACCAATGGTTGGAACACAAAATCGAAAGTCGCCATACTTTCAACCTTAATCGGCAGTCTGATTACCTTTCTCTTAGGGTTCATTGTGATTGAACTACTCAATCATCAAGGTCTTCATTACGAAGAGATGGAGCTGATCACAAGACCTCCTCACATCTTGTTTTTGAGTAGTTTACTCATTGGGTGTGTGGGAGCTGTGATGGATGTCTCTATGACAATCATTTCAGCGTTGTTCGAACTTAAAGAGACTCAAAAAAATATTTCTTTAAAAGAGCTGGCGCGTTCTGGAAACAATATTGGTCACGATATTATGGGACCTATGATTAATATTATGTTTTTTTCTTATCTTAGCGGCTCAATTCCATTAATTTTAATTTTTCTAAGAAACGAAATGGCTTTTAATTACACTTTTTCAATCGTATTATCTCTCGAAATGGCTAGAGCCCTGGTTGGCAGCATTGGCATTCTACTGGCAATTCCGATTTCAATCAAAGTGACTTCCTTTTTCTTAAGAAAGGAGCTTAATGATGAATGTTAATTTAATATTATTTCTATTACTGGCGGGTTTAATGTGTTTCATTGGTAAAGAAAAAGGTCGTTTAGCACTCTTCGCTCTTTTTCTTAACTTATTCTTTTTATTTCTCATGCTACTCTTTATTAATTGGGGATTTCCACCTATTCCTATGACTTTAATCGTAAGTTTAATTATTACAGCTCTTAATCTCTTTTTTATTAACGGTTCCAATACTAAAACAATGATTGCCTTCTTTAGTAGCTTTCTTGTTTTACTGCTCCTACTTGTTTTGATTTTTTTATCGGTAAATTCTATGCATTTACAAGGACTACCAATGGAAGAATTAATGGAGATGGATATGTACTCACTAAATATCGGGATTTCCTTTCTCTCTCTGAGTATTTCTGTCATGATTATGAGTGCGGTTGGAGCGATTAACGATATTGCTATTTCGATGACATCAGCGATTGATGAAATTCACCGGACAAATTCAGAATTAACTAAGTCTGATCTATTTAATTCTGGTGTCACCATCGGTAAAGATATTTTAAGTTCGACTATGAATACAGTTATTTTTGCTTTAGTCGGTGGACAACTTGCTCTTTTTATTTGGGTGAGCGATCTCAACTACACATTATCTCAATTTTTTAACAGTAAAATTTTGGTTTTTGAGTGGGTCTCACTACTGTTAAGTGGGATAGCGATTATCTTAACGATTCCTATCTCAGCCTACTTAATGGTTCTGTACCTTAAGAAAAAATAACTCATAAAAAAAAAACTCACCGCTCCATGAATGGTCGTTGAGTTTCTTTTTTTATTACATATTATCTTCGTAATCTTCTAAGTTAAGTTCTTCGATTTTACCTGTCGTTAAGTAAACAATCCACTCACAAATATTCGTTACGTAGTCTCCTAAACGTTCTAGGTAACCAGCTACTTGTAAGTAGTCAGCTCCTACGATAACCGTTTCAGGATTTTCTTGCATCGCACGAATTGAATGACGGTAAATTGATTTAAAGTAATTATTTGTTACTTTATCACTAATCGCAATTTCAATCGCTTTTTTGCTGTCTGTTTTAACGTATGCTACTAGCACTTCACTTACCATAGCCATTACATGTTTCGCCATATCTGAAATTTCATTTTCAATTTCTAGCACACGTTTATTCCCTTTAACACGAATCGTTGATTTAGCGATTGATACAGCATGATCGCCCATGCGCTCTAAATCTGAGCTTGCTTTCATAATTGTGACAATGTTTCTTAAGTCCATTGTTACCGGTTGTTGAAGAGCAATCATTTCAAAACATTTTTTCTCTAAGCTTTGCTCTTGTAAATTGATTTTTTCATCTTCTGCGATGACTTCTTTTGCTAAACTTTTATCATGGTCAATAAAAGCTTTAACCGATTTGCTAATCGACTCATTAACATCTTGGCCCATCGTCTCGAATTTGTTATGTAAATTTTGTAAATCTTCTTCAAATTGACTTCTTAACATTATGTCATCCCCTTTATTTTTTAACCAAATTTCCCTGTAATGTAATCTTCTGTTTTTTGTTCTTTTGGATTAATAAAAATATTTTTTGTTTTATCGTACTCGATTAAATCACCATTTAAGAAAAAGGCTGTTTTATCAGAAATACGTGATGCTTGTTGCATATTATGAGTTACCATAATCATGGTGTACTGTTCTTTTAATTCTAACAGCATGTTTTCAATTTTACCACTTGATACTGGATCAAGGGCACTTGTTGGTTCATCTAAAAGAATCACATCTGGTTTAACTGCTAAAACTCTAGCGATACAGACACGTTGTTGTTGACCACCTGAAAGAGATAAGGCACTTTTGTGTAACTTGTCTTTCACATCATCCCAAACAGCTGCTGCCTTCAAGCTATCTTCCACTATAAAATCTAATTCTTCTTTTGAATGTTTTCCAGATAAACGTAAGCCGTAAATAACATTCTCATAAATAGAAAACGGAAATGGATTAGGCTGTTGAAAAACCATCCCAATTTGTTTTCTTAAAAGAACAGTATCTGTTTTAGGGCTATAAATATCTTTACCTTTGTAAGAAACATTACCAGTAATGGTTACCGAAGGAATCAAATCGTTCATTCTATTTAATGTTCTTAAGTAAGTTGACTTACCACATCCAGAAGGACCGATTAAAGCAGTAATTCCACCCTCATCAAAAGCCATTGTAATCCCTTTTAAAGCTTCATTTTTTCCATAATATAAATGTAAGTCGTTTGATTCTATGATTGACATTGACTTCCTCCTTATCCGAAATGTCCAGATACATAATCATCTGTTGCTTGAATTTTTGGACGTGTAAATATTTTTCTTGTTTTATCGTATTCCATCACTTGACCCATGTAGAAAAATGCCGTGTAATCACTAATACGTGATGCTTGTTGCATATTGTGAGTCACAATAATTATTGTGTAATCCTCTTTTAAGTTAATCAGTGTTTCTTCTACCTTACTCGTTGAAATCGGATCAAGGGCACTGGCAGGCTCATCCAGAAGTAAAACATCTGGCTTCATCGCAATGGCACGGGCAATACATAAACGTTGTTGTTGACCTCCAGATAAAGCTAAAGCACTCTTATTTAGATCATCTTTTACCTGATCCCATAAAGCGGCTTGTTTTAAACTTGTTTCAACAATTTCATCTAACTGCTTCTTATCTTTTATCCCATGTTGTTTCAAAGCAAATGTAATATTACCATAGATTGATTTACTAAACGGATTAGGTCTTTGGAAAACCATACCGATATGTTTACGCATTTCATAAACATCCACAATTTTAGAATTAACATCTGTGTTTTCATACATAATTTTTCCAGTAATATTCGTTCCATCGATTTCATCGTTCATACGATTCAAAGAACGTAAATACGTTGACTTACCACATCCTGAAGGTCCGATTAAAGAAGTGATTTTATTCTCTTCAAATTGAAGACTCACACCTTTAATGGCTTCATTGTCTCCATACCATACGTGAAGATCGTCTGTTGATAAAGCTATTTTACGATTCTTTTCTTCTAATTGAATAATATGTGTTTCATCTAGATTATATGTTTTCATTATAAATCCCCTGTCTATGCTGACGTAATCTTCTTGTGTAATCTCTTACCAATAAAACGGGCTAGGAAGTTAAAGAGTAGCACAGCTAAAATTAAAACAGCTGAAGCTCCTGCTGAAACTTGCGCCCCATCAGGCATGTTTCCTTCACTGTTCACTTTCCAAATATGAACCGCTAACGTTTCTGCTTGTCTGAAAATATTTAAAGGACTCGTAATGCTCATTGGGTTCCAATTTGTAAAATCTAAGGCTGGTGCACTTTGTCCTGCTGTGTAAATAAGCGCTGCTGCTTCACCAAAGATACGACCAGAACCTAAAATAATCCCTGTTAGAATTCCTGGCAATGCTTCTGGAATGATGACACGAATCACGGTTTCCCATCTAGATAATCCTAAGGCAAGTCCAGCTTCTCTTTGTGTATAATGTACGGCTTTTAATGATTCTTCTACGTTTCTTGTTAAAAGAGGTAAATTAAAGAAAGTTAAGGCTAAAGCTCCTGAAATAATCGAGAAGCCTAATCCTGCTTGAATAACAAAAATTAAGAACCCAAACAAACCAACGACAACAGAAGGAAGTGAACTTAATACTTCAATCGATGTTCTAATAATATTAGTTAGCATATTATCTTTGGCATATTCTGATAAATAAATACCTGCACCTAAAGAAATAGGAATACTAATTAACATCGTAATGACAAGTAAGTAGAATGAGTTGAATAGTTGAATACCAATTCCTCCACCTGCTTGGAAACTTTTAGAAGGCTTCGTTAAGAAATCCCAACTAATGTGAGGCAATCCACGACCTAAAATATATAAAAGTAAACTAGCAAGAATAGCTGTAATGACTATAGCAATGCCGTAAAGAACGCCAGTGGCAATCTTGTCTGCTTTTTTTGCATTCATTATTTCATTGCTCCCTTCTTACCAATCAATCTTGTAATAATATTGAAGAATAATGACATTAATAATAATAGTAATGCTAATGACCATAAGACATTGTTTTGCAACGTTCCCATGATTGTGTTACCAATACCCATTGTTAACACACTTGTTAGCGTTGAGGCTGGAGTGATTAAGTTATGTGGTAATAACGCCGCGTTACCAATAACCATTTGAATCGCTAAAGCTTCACCAAAGGCTCTTGCCATACCGAAAACAACGGCTGTTAAGATACCTGGAACGGCTGATCTTAACACCACTTTATAAATGGTTTGCCATCTTGTTGCACCTAATGCTAATGACGCTTCTCTATAATGTCTTGGGACAGCTTTTAAAGCATCCACTGTCATAGATGTTACTGTGGGTAAAATCATAACAAACAATACGAAAGTTCCGGCTAAGATACCGAAGCCTGAGCCACCAAAGACACTTCGAACAGCTGGCACAATCACTGATAAACCAATAAATCCATAAACAACAGATGGAATACCAACTAACAACTCAATAACGGGTTGTAAAATTTTTGTTCCTAGTTTAGGTGATATTTCTGTCATAAACACAGCTGCACCGATCGCAAAAGGTGTTGCGATTAAAGCTGATAAGAAAGTTACGATGAATGAACCTAAGATCATTGGCATTGCACCAACTAAAGGCTGTCCATCTTCACCCACTGAACTTGGGTTCCACTCTGTTCCAAAAAGGAAATCAGATAAACTTACTTTATCCACAAAGAAAGTTGCCAAACCTTTACTTGCTACAAAATAAAAGATGGCAATAACAACTGCTACAATTAATGAGATAGCTAAAAAACTAATTGTTTTCCCAAATTGCTCTAAACGCCTTTTGGGAGATTTTTTTAAAAGTTTGCTTTGAATATCTTCCAACACAATTCCTCCTATTAAAAAGTCCTATTTTAATTTGACTTAATCTTTCCTTCAACATCTCGTGTCACAGTCATCTTAGAGACTGGGATGTAACCTAGTTGAGGGACAATTTCAGTTTGAACCTCATCAGATAACATATACTCTAAAAAGTCTTTTGTTAGGCCTTTTGGTTCGCCTTTCGTATACATATGCTCATAAGACCAAACGAACCAATCATTTTTCATAACATTTTCTTCCGTTGGTTTCACCCCATCAATGGATAAAATTTGAACATCTTTTGTGACATATGAAAAAGCAACATAACTAATCGCTCCAGGAGTTGTGCTGACAATTTGTCTTACCATTCCTGTTGATTCTTGCTCTTGCGCATTTTTTGATTCTTCTCCGTCTAATACCCATTGTTCAAAGGTATGACGACTACCACTACCAGCAGCTCTGTTCAGAAGAACGATTTTTTGATCTTTACCGCCTACTTCTTTCCAGTTAGTAATTTTTCCTGTAAAGATTTTTTTCAAATCTTCTTTAGAAATATCTTTAACCCCTACATTTTTATTAACAATCGGTGTTAAACCAACAACCGCTACTTGATGATCGACTAATTACTCACTTTCAATACCTTTTTTCTCTTCAGCAAACAAATCTGAGTTACCAATTTCAACAGCTCCGGATTGAACCTGACTTAACCCAGTTCCACTACCGCCACCTTGAACGTTAATAAATTTTCCTAAATTAGATCCACTATATTGTTCACTTGCCGCCTCGACTAAAGGTTGCATAGCTGACGAACCTACCGCATTAATTGATTCACCATTATCTACTTTTCCACAACTAGCCATCGTTAATGTCAGAGCAATTAATGCTGCTCCTTTATACATCTTCTTCACGAGTTAACCTCCTACTAAAATTCTACTAATTATTATCATCTTTTAAAAATAACCCAAACTAAACATATAATTTAGAAGAGAAAATTGCAAGTCTTTTTACATTCTTTTTACAATAAAGAAAAGATATATTTAAAATAAAAAAATAGCAGCCAACACATTTCTGTTGACCACTATTTTGATTATATTTTTAAGAATCTTCTCATTGAAAGAACAGATCCCACAGAACCGATAACAACACCAATCACTACTAATAATAAATTAAGTTGTACAACTAAAGTAGCTGGTGCTACAAGTTCGTAGGCAGCTGACGCCATCATACTTTTTGTAAAGACAAAATACACTTGTGCATAACCAAATGAGATTAGTAAAATCGGAATAATTGATCCTAAGACCCCGATAAATGCTCCTTCTAAGAAGAATGGCCAACGAATAAAGCCATTTTTCGCTCCTACAAGACGCATGATTTGAATTTCACGTTTTCTTGAGATGATCGTAATTCTGATTGTGTTCGAGATTAAGAAAATCGCAACGGCAATCAAGAAGACTGCTGCTGTTGTTCCCCAAACTTTAACATTTTTAGCAATTGAGAAAATCTTATCTGAGTTTTGACCACCATAATCAGCCTTATGCACGTTAGCTACTTTAGAAGCTGATTTTTGAATTCCTTTAATAGCTTCTGAATCTTTAGCAGTTAAAATGTAAACATCATATAATGGGTTGTCATCACCATCAAATAACTTCCAAGTGTCTCCTAATTTGTCAGTTAGTTTTTTGTACTCATTTTGTTTACTAGAAAATGTTACTTTTTCTACATTAGGGATTTTCTTTAATTCTTCGCCTAATTTAGTTGTGTCTTCTTTAGACGTTCCAATCTCAACAAAGACTGAAACATCCACATTTTTATTGATATCTTCGGCAATTTTAGTCACGTTTAAGATAACGCCTAGAAAAATACCTACTAATGTTAACGTTACCGTTACCGCACTGGCTGAAGCTAAAGTCATCCATCCATTACGTTTTAAGTTTTTTAATGCACTACCTATGTGTCTGAAAAAATTTCTAATCATCGTATCCGTAATCCCCCTCATCTTGATCTCTTGTGATGCGGCCATTTTCGATTGCTAAGACGCGGTGACGAATTTCATTTACAATCATACTATTATGAGTTGCCATAACAACAGTCGTTCCTTGATGATTAATTCGCTCTAATAACTCCATGATTTCCCAAGAATTTTCTGGATCTAAGTTTCCTGTTGGTTCATCAGCGATTAATATTTTGGGTGTATTAACAATAGCACGAGCGATTGCCACACGTTGTTGTTCTCCACCTGACAGTTCATTTGGAAAAACACGGACTTTATGTTTTAAACCAACTAAGTCTAAAACTTCCATAACGCGTTTTTTTACTTCACGTGGTTTTTTACCAATTACTTGCATTGCATAAGCAACATTCTCATAAACGGTCTTTTGTGTTAGTAACTTGTAATCTTGGAAAACAATTCCAATTTCACGACGTAAATAAGGAATGTTTCTATTTTTAATATTCAACAAGTCATAACCACAGACACTCAAACTACCTTTTGTTGCTTTCTCCTCACGGTACATTAACTTGATGAAGGTTGATTTACCCGCACCACTTGGTCCTACGACATAGACAAATTCACCTTGATTTATGTTAATAGATAAATTTCTAACCGCAGTTGTTCCGTTCGAATATTTTTTTGTTACTTTTTTCATTTCAATCATTAGCATTCTCCCCAATTTATTTAATAAAGTGATTGCTTTTATTAATGCGTTCAAACTAGTATAACATGACTTCTAGCAGATGTTAATTTCATTTCATTACAATTCTATTTCAATCATTTAATGTAAGTCATATTCTTAAACTTCTGACATTTTCCATCTTAAGTAAGCATCGATAAAATTATCAAGATCTCCATCCATAACACTTTGCGTATTACCAATTTCAAAATTTGTTCGGTGGTCCTTAATCATTGAGTATGGGTGAAACACATAAGATCTAATTTGTGAGCCCCAGCCAATTTCTTTTTGTTCCCCGCGAATAGCTGCTGCTTCTTGTTCTTTCTTTTCAACTTCAATTTGATAGAGTTTTGCTTTAAGCATTCCCATGGCTTGTTCCCTATTTTTAATTTGAGAACGTTGGGCTTGAGATGATACCACAACTCCTGTTGGTAAATGGGTAATTCGAATCGCAGAATCGGTTTTATTAATGTGCTGACCACCTGCACCACTCGCTCTAAAGGTATCGACTTTTAAATCATCTGATTTAATGTCTACTTCTACATCATCCGCTAACTCAGGCATCACATCGACTGAACAAAACGAGGTATGTCTTCGGCTGTTAGAGTCAAAAGGCGAAATTCTAACCAAACGGTGAACCCCTTTTTCCGATTTCAAGTAGCCATAAGCATTAAACCCTTTAATAAGTAATGTCACACTTTTAATTCCCGCTTCGTCCCCTGATTGATAATCTAAGGTTTCGATTTGGTATCCTTTACTCTCCGCCCAGCGTGTATACATTCTTAAAAGCATACTGCCCCAGTCTTGAGATTCCGTTCCACCAGCACCGGGATGCAATTCGATGATTGCATTATTGTGATCGTATTCTTCGCTAAGTAGTTGGGCCAATTCATAATTTTCAACTTCTTGTTTAAATGCTTTCACATTATCAATCAATTCAGCGTACATATCAGGATCATTTTCTTCTACTAGCATCTCAAACATTAACGTCAATTCTTCTGAGATATTCTCTAGTTTTTTAAAGATTTCATACTGCGCTTTTAACTGATTTGATTTATCAATAACACCTTGAGCTGTTTGAGAATTATCCCAAAACCCAGGTTCTGACATAATCGAATCAATTTCAGCTATTTGTTCCTCTAAATCTTCTAGGTCAAAGAGACCCCCTAAAGTTATTGATTTTATTAGATAAATTATCTAATTCATTTTTTATTTCACTTAATTCCATAAAAAATCCTCCCCTAAAAAATAAGCAAAGCGACTCAGATTAACTAAGTCGCATAGCTTTTTAAACTGGCTTACCGTGACAGTTTTTATATTTTTTACCACTTCCACAAGGACATTCGTCATTTCTGCCGATTTTTTCATCTACTTTGATTGGTGTTTTCTTAGCGTCTGATGAAACTGTTCCTTGTTCTTCAGTTGGTTTAACTGCTTCGCCTTGAGCTACTTGTTCTCTTTGAACGTTTTGGCGAATTTCAGCTTTCATAAATAATCGTGTTGCTTCAAATTCAATTGAACCAACCATATCCAAGAACATTTGATAACCTTCTGTTTGGTAATCAACTAATGGGTTATTTTGACCATAAGCACGTAGTCCAATTGACTCTCTTAATTGATCCATTGCATCGATATGATCTGTCCATTTCGTATCAACAACTCTTAAAATAACCACTTTTTGGAATTCTAATAATTGTTCTGAACTATCTAAAATTTCTTCTTTTTCTTGATAAAGAGCTGTTGCTTTACCTAAGATAAATGATTTCATTTCAGCAGGTTTCTTACCAGTAAAGTCACTCAATGAAATAGCATCTTCATGAGTAATTGTTGAACCTACAAAATCAACTAAACCTTGTAAATTCCAATCTTTTTCTTCACCTTGAGTATGACTATCCACATAGCGTTCAATTGTTCTTTCAATCATTCCCATAAGAACAGGTTTTAAGTCTGAGTCTGATGTGATGACTTGATTACGTTGACGATAGATTACTTCACGTTGTTCACGCATAACATCATCATATTGAAGAACGTTTTTACGTGTATCATAGTTATTACCTTCAACACGTTTTTGTGCTGATTCAACTTGTTTTGTAAACATCTTGCTTTGAATCACTGCATCTTCTTCTTCTAAATTCATACGGTCTAGGAATGTTTTAATTCTCTCAGAACCAAAACGTTTCATTAAATCATCTTCTAGAGATAGGTAGAACTGAGTCACACCTGGATCTCCTTGACGACCTGAACGTCCACGTAATTGGTTATCAATACGTCTTGATTCGTGACGTTCTGTACCGATTACTGCTAAACCACCTGCTTCAATAACACCTAAGCCAAGACGGATATCTGTCCCACGACCAGCCATGTTGGTAGCGATTGTTACAGAACCTTTTTGTCCAGCGTTCATGATAATTTCAGCTTCTTTAAAATGGTTTTTCGCATTTAAGACTTCATGAGGTACTTTTGCTTTTGTTAATAAATCTGACAATAATTCAGACGTTTCAACAGCTACAGTCCCTACAAGAACGGGTTGTCCATTTTCATGACGTGCTTTAATATCAGCTACCACAGCATGGAATTTACTTGTCAATGTTGGGTATAATAAATCTGCTTTGTCATCACGCACAATGTCTCTATTGGTTGGAATTTGAATAACTTCCATGTTATAGATTTCTCTGAATTCTTCTTCTTCTGTTTTCGCTGTACCTGTCATACCTGACAATTTTTTATACATACGGAAGTAGTTTTGGAAAGTGATGTTTGCCATTGTTTTCGTTTCATCTTCGATTTCAACGCCTTCTTTGGCTTCAATTGCTTGGTGAAGACCATCAGAATAACGACGTCCATCCATGATACGACCAGTAAATTGGTCAACGATCATAACTTTTCCTTCTGTTACTACGTAGTCAATATCTAAAAGCATAATGTAGTTAGCTCTTAATGATTGATCTAAATAATGTGTTAACGATGTATTCTCAATATCATAAAGGTTTGGCACGTCAAAATGTTTTTCTGCTTTTGAAATTCCTTGCTCTGTTAAGGCAATTGTTTTTGATTGAATATCAATTTTGTAATCTTCTTCATTTGTTAATTCTTTAATGAAGTTATCTGTTCTATTATATAGAGCAGTTGATTTTTCAGCTTGTCCTGAAATAATCAATGGTGTTCTTGCCTCATCAATTAAAATTGAATCGACCTCATCCACTACAGCAAAATTAAGTGGACGTTGTACCATTTGTTCGCGGTAAACAACCATGTTATCTCTTAAGTAGTCAAAACCTAATTCGTTATTTGTTGAGTAAGTAATATCGCAAGCATAAGCTAAACGTTTTTCTTCTGAAGATTTAGAGTTTATATTTAATCCTACTGTTAAACCTAAGAAGTTGTATAACTCACCCATCTCGCTAGCATCACGTGTTGCTAAGTACTCGTTAACTGTAACAACGTGAACCCCTTCACCAGATAAGGCATTTAAATAAACAGGCATTGTCGCTGTTAATGTTTTACCTTCACCAGTTTTCATTTCAGGGATACTACCTTCATGTAAAACCAATCCCCCAATAATTTGAACTTTATATGGGAATAAGCCTAATACACGTTTTGCTGCTTCACGAACCACAGCGAAAGCTTCAAACATTAAATCATCTAAGGTTTCACCTTTTTGGTAACGCGCTTTAAATTCTTCTGTTTTTGCTTGTAATGCCTCATCACTTAATTGTTCCATTTCATCTTTTAGAACCTCTACTTTATCAGCAAGGTGTCCTAAACGTTTTAAATCTTTTTTATCGTTTTCTATTAATTGTTTCAAAAAATTAGCCATGAATTATATCTACCTCTCGTTCATATTCATTTGACAATATTTATTTATAATAAAATGAGTTCATCTTAAACATTTTAGCATTAGTTATACAAAATTAAAACTCTTTATTACAAATAAATAGTAATTTATACATCTATTTTATGTAAATTAAGTTAATGTTCTAATAATTTTTACTAATATCGATAAATTGTGTGGATATTTCTTTGGAAAAAAATGAAACAGAACGATTTCTCACTCTGTTTCATTTTTTTATTTTGTTATAATTTGCCGATTCTCATAACATCTCTAGCAATGATTACTTCTTCATCTGTTGGAATAACTAATACTTTTACTCGGCTATTTCCTGTTTCAATAAATAATTCATCTTTTTTATTCTTTTCTTCATCTATCTCAACACCTAGATAAGTTAGATAATCCGTAATATTAGTTCTAACTCGAGATGAATGTTCACCAACTCCTGCGGTAAAGACTAACGTATCAAGTCCATTTAAATCAGCTGCATAGGCCCCAATATAATGGACGACTTGATGGACAAACACATCTATTGCCAGTTGAGCTCGTTCATCGCCTTCATCAGCAGCCTTCTCTATATCTCTATAGTCACTTGAAATACCTGACAAACCTAATAAACCTGATTCTTTATTCATAACATCTTTCATTTCTTGTGGAGTTAAATTCTCTTGCTCTTGAATAAAAGGTAGAATTTGTGGATCCAAATCTCCCGTACGAGTACCCATAACTAATCCCGCTAATGGTGTAAATCCCATGGATGAGTTAATTGATTGACCGTTTAGGATTGCTGAAACACTGGCACCACTACCAATATGGCAAGTAATTGTTTTACTTCCTTTAGGATTTAGTTTAGCAGATTCTTCTGCTACGTATTGATGACTAGGACCATGGAACCCATAACGTCTGATACCATATTTCTCATAATATTTATAAGGTAAAGCATACATATAATTTTTCTCAGGAATCGTATGGTGATAAGACGTATCAAAAATCGCAACTTGTTTTGTATTAGGTAGAACTTTTTTGAATGAGCGTATTCCAATTAAATTAACTGGATTGTGTAATGGAGACAACATTCCCAGCTCTCCGATTCGCTCTTCTACAACTTCATCAATCAACGTTGCATCTGCATAATACGTTCCCCCATGTGATATTCGATGGCCCACACCTTCAATTTCATCAAACGAAGCAATCATTTTTTCGTTAATTAAAACCTCTAGTAATAAGTTAACTGCCTGTTCATGATTCAATATCTCTAATTCTCTTGAAGCTTTAGTCCCTTCATGTTTATATGAAAAATTAGCATTCTTAAAACCAATTCTCTCAAAAGAACCTTCAACCAATACATGCTCTTCTGGCATTTCAAAGAGTTTAAATTTTAATGAAGAGCTACCTGAATTAATTGCCATTATTTTTGTCATATTTTTCTTCCTCTCTTTGACTTAGGCAAGCAACGTGAATAGTAAAGTTGCTAGAATCGCACCTACAATTGGACCTACAATTGGTACCCAGGCATAACTCATATTTGCGTCACCTTTATTTGGAATTGGTAAAATAGCATAAACCAATCTAGGGCTAAAATCACGACACGGATTTAACGCGTATCCTGTGGTTGATCCTAACGCTAACCCAACTGATGTAATGACTAATCCAACAATCAAGGGTTTTAATCCTTCAGTAAAATTACCTAAATTCAACAAAATAAAAACAAAGAAAAAAGTAGCAATCATTTCACTTAAAAAATTAAATAATTTATTCGGTATTGCTGGACCTGACCCAAAAATACCAATATGATTGCCATCTTCTTCGGATGTCGCTTCTTTAAAATGCGGATAATAATGAATAGCAATGATGATTGCTCCCACAAATGCACCTAAAAACTGAGCAATAATATAACCAATCACTTTTTCCTTAGCAAATAAACCGGATAGTGAAAAAGCAATTGTTACAGCTGGATTTAAATGAGCTTCTGACCCCAAAAAGCCAGCAACATAAACACCAAAAGCTACAGCGAGCCCCCAACCAAAGCAAATATACAACCAGTTTGAACCTTTAGCATAAGCTTTTTTTAAGTTAACACTGGCACCTAAACCAATACCTAAAACAATTAACACCATCGTACCAATAAATTCAGCAATATATTCTTGCATGTATAAACTCCTTATTATGTTTATTTAATTATTTTTTTAACTATTTCTTTTAATTCATTATCAGAAGGAACAATAGGATTTCCTGGAAATGTTCCATCTTCTTTAGCATGATCAACAATCCAATCAAGATTACTTAATATCTCTTTTTCAGGGATACCAAATTCAACTAATGTTTTAGGACAATTCATAACTTTCATCATTTTGAAAATATGTTTTTCCATTCTCTTGATTTGCATTTGATCACTTAAACTAGCTGACCCGATACCAGACTTTTTGATTGCTTCAGCGTACTTTTTAGCGACTTTATCATCTTGTCCATTAAAAGCAATAATATGCGGTAACAACATAGCATTAGCTAGACCATGTGGCACATGAAACTTAGCCCCTAATTGATGGGCCAATGAATGACAAATTCCTAACCCTGCCATATTAAATGCTAAGCCTGCTTCACAAGAAGCTTCATGTATGTTTTGTCTAAGATTTAAATCTTCTCCATGATCATAAGCTAATGTTAATTGGTTAGAAATAACATCAATCGCTTTTTCTGCCATAGCATCTGTAAATAAATCGCTATCTTTTGCTACTAGGGCTTCTAAAGCATGAGTTAACACATCCAAACCAGAATAAGCTGTCACACTTTTAGGGGAACTAACAACCAAAGTTGGATCTAACAAAGCAATATCTGGTGTTAAATGATCCTTAATAATCGGAAATTTAACACCATTTTTTGTATCAGATACGACTGCTGTATTAGTTACTTCTGAACCTGTCCCACTTGTTGTTGGGATAGCAATAAAACTGACAATTGGTTCGTTGGTTAGTTTTTCAGAAAAATAACGAATCGCTTTGGCTGTATCGATTGCTGAACCCCCACCAATACCAATCATGACAGTTGGTTTAAACAGTTTAAAAACTTCGACACCTGCCATAATATTATCTAACGGTGGATCAGGTTTAACATCAGAAAATATTTCTACTTGATTACTAGTTGAAATTTTTTCTTGAATTCTTTTTAAACTATCTGTACCTGGTAAAAATGAATCACACACCATTAATATTCGTTGATTCGCAAGTTGCTTTAAGATATCTAAACTATCCACACCTGAATAAATTTTTGTTGGTATGATAAATTGATTCATTTTAGTCCCTCCAAACTCTCATAGAAAATCCTTCTGGTGAATTTAAACGACGACGACGTGTAAACGTCTTAGCAGTTGTCGTTCCTTCTCCAGTTGGGGTAGAAATAGTTAAAGCTGACGCTCCTGTGAATCCGACACCTGTTCCAGAAAAAGTTGGACCGTTCACAACGAAAATTGATGTGTTCATTCTGTGAGCTGCTTTATTTATGTTCACAAGATTTCCTGAATGGATTGATGCTGTATGATGATTGTTCCCTTCGACTTCTAAAGCAGTCGCTAGCATATCATCAAAATCTCTGGCACATACAACTGGTACAATCGGCATTAACATTTCTTTAACCACTAAGTCGTGATCTTTAGATGTTTCTAAGATAATTAATTTAGGCTGTCCAGAATAAGAGATTTTAGCACTATCCAAAATGAATTGAGCGTCTTTTCCTATGAAATCACGACTTGGTGTTCCTTTTTCTGTAATCGTCATCTCTGTTAAGGTTTCAATATCTTTTGAATTTGTAACTAAGAAAGCTCCTTCTTTTTCCATTAAGCGAATTAATTCATCCTTAATTGGTTGTTCAGCAACGACTTCTTTTTCTGCTGTACAAAGAATATTGTTATCGAATGCTGCTGATTCAACAATATTTTTAGCTGCTAAAGAAATATTAGCTGTTCTATCTACCATTGCTGGTGGATTTCCTGCTCCTGCTCCAATCGCTTTTTTACCACTAATCATGGCTTGGTGAACCACTCCAGGACCACCTGTTACAACTAAAGCTGCAATATCAGGATGAACCATCATTTCTTGAGCTGCTTCAATAGAAGGTTTTTCGATTGTTACAACCAGATTTTTCAATCCTACTGCTGATTCAATAAACTCGTTACATTTTTCAACTGCCCAACGAGAAATATTTTTAGCTCCTGGATGGACACTAAAATAAACTGTGTTTCCACCGGCTAACATCATAATCGCATTGGCTATAACTGTTTCAACAGGATTCGTACTTGGTGTCACTGCACCGATAACACCAAATGGTGCGTATTCATACATAATCAATCCACCATCACCCGTTTGGATTTCTGATGTTAAGTCTTCTGTTCCTGGCGTATTATATAAAGCATTTTCTAATTTTTTGATTTTGGCTTCTTTCGTACCCATTCCTGTTTCAATCAAAATTTCAGAAGCAATATGATCAAGTAAAGGAGTAAATCCTTCTTTTAAACTTTCAATCACTTTGTCCCGAGTTTCCATTGAACAATCAACAAAAATTTCTTGGGCTGCTTTTGCTGCTAAAACTGCTTCATTAACAGTTTTAAATACCCCTTTATCACCTGTTGAATGATTAATAATTTCAGTTGATTCATTATTATTAAGTTCTTCTGCTAATATTTTTCTTATTTGTTCTTCTAAAGTTGACATGATGATTCTCCTTTTAAAAATGTTCTAACTGCTGTTTCACAGATTTCTTGATCCTCTGATACTTTTCCACCACTGACACCAATTGCACCAATTATTTTCTCTTGATAAAAAATTGGAATGCCACCAGCAAACGTTACGAGTTTTCCGTCCATCATCGTTTCTATTTGATAAAGTTCACCATTTGGTTGCGTTTCTTTATTTAAATCTTTCGTTTCTGCTTGCATAAGTAACGCCGATAAAGCCTTTTTAGGTGCTAATGTTAGACTAACCAGTTTTGCATCTTCCATTCGGTAAAACATTCTAGGATTACCAGAAAGATCACTAATACAAATAGTTACTGGAACCTCTATTTCTCGAGCTTTACTTTCAGCTACATCAATGGTTTTTTGTAAGTTTTCTTTACTGAATAAGGCTTCTGATTGAATCGTTATTAACGCCTTTTCAACAAGTTTATCTATATTATTCAACAGACTCACTCTCTTTCTCATAGTATCGACGCACTATTTCCGTTACTCTTGCTTCTTGTCTCTCAAAATGATCTTCATCTCTTGCCAAAATATATAAACAATCAGAAAGACGATTAACATATTGTAAAATTTCTGGACGGATTTCTTCTTCTTCAGAAAGGGCTACTAACATTCTTTCACCCCGCCTACAAACTGCACGCCCTTGATGTAAATGAGCACCCGCAAGACTTGTACCAGGTAAAATGAACGTTGTAATTTTTGGTAATTTTTCTGTGTACTCATCAATTTTTTTTTCCAATTCTTTGATATCAGAAATAGAAATTTGTTCACTCTTATTTTGAAATTTTTGTTGATTGACTGTTGCTATTTCTCCTGAAAGTTGAAACATTTTATATTGTAAATGAATTAAAAATTCTTTATTTTCTTGGTTTTGACAGAACTTTTCAGCGATACTTATACACGTATTACACTCATCAAAAGTTCCATAAGTATCCACTCTTGTGGAATACTTTTTCACTCGTTGACCATCAAAAAGACTTGTCGTTCCCTTGTCACCTGTCTTTGTATAAATAGACATTTTTAACACAACCTCTTCTTTACTTGTTAAATCGATCAATAATACCAACGATGGCACAATCTACAACATCTCTTCCTTGAGATATTTCTTTATTTGGTTTTCTAGCACCTGCACCTTTGACTAAAAGGACATATTCGCCAATCCCTGCACCTACTGTATCAGTCGCAACTTCTTCATAACGAATGGCTTCTTTATCACTATTAATTTGTTGGACAATCATCATCTTTTTTCCAATTAGTGACTGATCTTTTTGACTCGCTTCAATAGAGCCAATTACTTTTCCCATATACATGATTGGTTTGACCTTTCTATCACTTGTATTTTTTTTCTTTTAATTAACTCCAACGCTTCGCCTGTGATCTTTTGGTGATTTAGTTTCACTAGATAACTACTTTCTAATAAACCAACAATCATTGATCTCGTTATCATACTCTCTTGAAAAGCATGAACTTCACAAGTTGAAATGATAAAATTGATCGGCCACCCAGTTAGCATCTTCCAAGGAATAAAAGGTAAAATAAACTGATTTATTTCAAAATAAAATACCGTTTGATAAGATATACCGGTTAAAATCCAATCTATCCAAGGTGTTTTTTCACATCTATATAAGTCATTCATTAACTGAATGGATACACCATTAAATTCAACCCTTCGATAATTTTTGAAAATCGAAGAATCTGGAGAAGCATTTATCTGACCATAATGTTGATAAGAAAAAACTGTTTTAGCTGTTTCTCTAGCTATTAATTTTTCTTTAATCAACTGGACTAGTTTTTCCTCATCCATAGTGAATCTCCTTAATTTTTTAATCCAAACACAACACCATAAACCAAATATATTAGATATTTTGACAACGATCTCTACAATTTTTTAGTTTATGGTGCTCTTTTTTACTCTTTCACTAATGTCGCAATGCATCCTTTCCCTACATTTGCTGCATTTGCTTCATCTGTATCAATGTGCATCTCTAAAACAAATTTAGGATCAGGACGAACGATGACATCATCAAAGATTGTTCTTCTACCCTCTGACTCAACTGAAACTTTTACTACCTGGCCTTTTTTTACGTCTAACATTTCAGCGTCTTTTTCACTCATGTGAATATGACGTTTTGCCGCAATGGCTCCTTGAATTTCTATTTGAGCTTCTTTTGTTTTAACAATGACACTTGGAGTACCGTCCAAGTCACCCGACATTCTAATCGGAACATTAACACCGATTTGTCTCGCCTCTGTTTTAGATAACTCAACTTGAGATCGTTTTCTACATGGACCTAAGATGCGAACGTTATTAATTTCACCCTTAGGGCCTAAAATTGTTACTGTTTGATTAGATGCAAATTCTCCTGGTTGTTTTAAAGGTACTTTAACTGTCATTTCTTGACCTGGAAATAACGTATCAAAATCAGATTGCGTTAAATGAATATGATGATTAGATACACCGATTGGAATTTTAGGTTGCATTTCTTCTTCAATTATTCTTTTTACTAGCTCTCTTAACTCTGTTTCATTCATGTTTTATCCTGACTTTCTTTGACTATTTTTTTTCTGGTAAAATACTTTCTACATCTGTATGAGGACGAGGAATCACGTAAGAAGCAAATACTTCGCCGACTGATTCTGCTGCACTAGTTCCAGCATCAACTGCAGCTTTTACTGCACCTACATCACCACGAACCATAACAGTTACAAGACCTGAACCAATTTTTTCTGTTCCTACTAACGTAACATTTGCTGCTTTAACCATTGCATCTGCTGCTTCAATAGCTCCTACTAAACCTTTTGTTTCGATCATTCCTAATGCGTTATTCATAATAAATTCCTCCGATTATTTTATAGTTTCTTCTTTTAATTCTGCATAGTGTGAACATTCTTTTCTTGGTTCACCTTTTTTTCTCTTACAATCTGAATCTTTACATAAATTACACGTGTAGCCATCACTTTCTACTTCTTTTTCTAATGAAGTAATCGTATGAACTGCTTCACTTATTTCTGTTGTCTCAATAATTTCTTCAGATTTTAATTCTGATTTATTGGTACTAGTGTCCAGTTCATTTTCTAACCAAATCTCTAAACCATCACCTAAACGAGGAATAACTTTTGAAGCTATGTATGCTTGATCTTTTTTAGCTACTGTGACACCTGATTCAACCGCTGCATTTACCGCTCCCACATCGCCTAAAACTTTCACAGTTAACCACCCTGCACCTTTAGCTTTTTCAATTCCAATAACTGTCACGTCAGCAGTTTTTACCATTACATCAGAAATATTAACAGCACAAGCAAACCCAACGACTTCTATCATACCCAAAGCTCGATTCATTTTTTCACATCCTATACATCTAATTTAAACGGAATACATTTTACTAGCCGTGCTGCATTTTGACCAAGAATCATCATTGACTCTGGCTCATTAGTAACAACAAATAAAGGTTCCTGTTCTGGGAGATTCTTAAAGTGAAGAACTACTTTTTTTTCATCAACAGAAATACCTACTCCTAAGGGTGATTTAATCGCTTGTTCAAACGCCGCACTGATTAATTCTTTTCGAGTCGACTCCCTTGTCTCACTAGGTATTCCTTCCTCTTCCATACCATACAGCAAATAATCGATATCAATTGATGGTGTCATTTTTGTTACATAGATTGTTGGTCTATTCATTGTCACCATCACCCTTCAATTCATCTGAGTACGATAAAACTAAACCTGTCGCAACCGCGTTTCTCGGACCTTCTGTTTTACGAATATTTCCTCTTCCAGCAACAAGTGCATAATGGGACAACGCTTCTGTTACTAGTTGTGGAATTTCAAAATCAAGAGCCGACCCACCAACAATGACAACAAATGGAATATCACGAATATTTCCAGTAGGGCTAACATGAGCCAAAGCTCTCAAAGCGTTAGTAACAAATACTCGTTCCTTAGCTGTTTGTCTGACTATCTTAATTTTTTCAATACTTAAATCTCCAGGAATTGGAACAAATCCATCAGGCGTGATAACAACAACTTTGGCAAATATATTGGCTGGTAAGGCTTTTTCAAAAAACTCGACCGTCCCATCTTCATGTCTAATGTAAAATAGACTTTCCACTTTAGCCAAAGGATATTTTTTAATTGATTCTGCTAAATATCGATCTTCAATTCCAAGCTCGGAATCAATAATCATCGTGACCATATCTCCAGCACCAGCTAAATGAATAGCGGTTATTTTGCCATTTTTATCTATGATAGAAGCATCTGTAGAGCCTGCACCTAAATCTAAAATAGCTAATGGCTTATTCGTTCCTGCCGTTGTCAGCGCACCTAAAATAGCCGCTCCTGCTTCTGAACCACCTATTTCAACCGGGATACCAATTTCCTTTTCAACTTGTTCAGCAATAATTGACATTTGCAAGTGATCTGACTTCACCATTGAAGCTATTCCTACTGCTTGCTCTAAAGAAAATTCTCCTGCTATACCACCTTTAACATTTAAAGGAACAAACGTATCCACTGCTAATAAATCCTGAATAAAAATATTTTTCAATTCTTTTTCTGTTAAATCAGCCATTGTTTGGCGCACACGCTCTAACATCCCGCCAATATTTGTTCCAGGTTCTCCTGTTACATTATCAATAGATTTAAAATCAGATACTGTACTCATAATTTTTTTAGCTCCAGCAGATATTCCTACCTTTTCTGTATGATTATCACCTTTGATAATCAAATGTCCGGCTGGTATTGTTCTTGCTTTTACGTCACCTTCTGGCGTTTTAATAACCACCGCTGAGCGATTACCAATCAACGCCCGAGATACAGGGACAATATTTTTTGTTTCTTCTGGACTTAGATCAAAAACAGTTGCTACGCCATATGGATTAGCCAATTCTGAAATGACTTGACCTTTATCAGCCACTTCTACAGCCGCTAACATGTTCAATGGAACTTTATCTATAAATGCCACTTCATCTACGATTGGAATTACTTGATTCAATCGATTATTAATCAAGACACCATCGTCTCTTTGTAAGATTGCCGCACTTATTTTAAAGCCAAATTCAACATATAAATTAATTAACTGTGCTGCATCGTCAAAATCAATCTCTTTAGGTATCACAACAATGTATGTTTTTGTTTTATCTTGTTGTGCGTAAAGATCTGGCAGTAAAACAGTATAACCAATACCAATCCCCTTACCACCTGGGGTCTTAGGGTCATGACCAATCATCGTTGATTCAGTTATGATTGTTTCTGTTATTGTCTCCATAGCCACATCACCGATAACTGGTGTCGCTTCATTAATTCGTATAAGATCAATATCTTTAGTTGTTAAACTTACTTTTCCTAAGACCAAATTAATCGCATTTTTAATTCCAACTAAATTATGACGCGTTCCTTTAATACCCGTTGTTTCTGATAAAGCAGAAGCAATAAAATCAACACTACCATTGGATGTGACAGTTGCTAATGTCACTTCTGTAGAAGAATTTCCTATATCAACACCAATGATTTTTTTCATGATTGCCTCCTAATCTAGTTATCACCTTTTAATTTTTTTCGTATTTCGTAATAACTAGCTGCTTCTCTGAAGAAATTAGCAGTAATTGTCGCTTGATACTTACTTTCTAATTCGTTCGCTAAATCCATTAATTCTTGTTTAGATGAGCGATACGGTCTTAAAGCTCCATACATTTCTAATAACCGATCATCTGGAATCGCTGTTAATTCTGCTGCTCTTGCAAAATTTTGTTGAATGGCAGCTCTTCCTGAATTAGCAGCTATCTCGCCTTGATACTTCAAAGTTTCCTTTGTTACACGTAAATCTTGTGAGTTAACTTTATTGGCTAAAACACTGTCTAATGTAATATCTGCTAGTTTTTTACCACTTGGAGCACGAACTAAATCTGGATGCTTTTCATATAGTGGATAATCACTAGCGTCCATTGTCTTTTCAACAATTGGTTGATCAGCTACACTCACATTACCTTGTGGTGCTTGTTCAGAAAGTTCCATTTGTTCTTTGATTTTTTTTATCAAATTTTCCATCTCTGTCACTTTTATTCCTCCTCTTATTTAGAGAAATCTACTTTGATTTCTTCTGCTGGTTTACCTATCACCACATATTTTGTTTCTTTAATGTGCATCATTGCTGATTTTGCTTGGTAAGCAACCCGTGACATTTGATCACTTACAGTTGGTACTGGATCAGGTGATTCACCTTTAGCATACTTCGCTGCATTTTTACCAATCGCACGATATGTATCCAAAGTGATAGTTGGCGCTTGAGGAAATAATTCAAGATTAGATAAAGGTTCTAAATCTTTTTGATGAATAATAGTTGTTCCTTTTGATTGAATCCCAATCGCTACTCCTGAACCTGATAATTTATCGGCTTCAGCTCCAATAAATGAAACATCTGCTGTTCTAAACACCTTAACCACTCTTGCTCGTAAGCCTTCTTCTTCAATACCAGCAACAACTTGGCGTAGAATTTCCTTATGTTTTATTCCAAGTAAGTTTTCCGTCATTGCTTCAGCAAACCCTGGTGCAACAGCCACAATTACTTCATCTTGAGATGCCCCAACACTAGCTTCACCTGTTGATTTAAACCAATCTACTTTTTTTAATGGTAAAATTACGCGATCCTGTGACTCTTTTTCATTAGAGTTCGTCGTAACTGTCTCTTGAAAAGTTACTGTTTTGTCATCAAGAGGCATTTCTTTTAATACATCTCGAATAATTTCTCTTAACAATTTTTCATTAATCGTTGTTTCTGACATTTTTTTCATCCTCTCCATCACTAAACAGAACGTGGGTCAATTGCCATTGGTATATCTTTTACTTTTTCCCACTCTTCTCCTTCTAGTCGGTAACCTGTTCCTGGCCCTTGATAATCATTACAATCGTTCACTGCTGAAATAACATTGAAATTTTCATCAAAAATAGCTGAGGTTTGTAAAAAATCTCCAGAAATACGTTGCTTCAATAAACTCAACAGATCGTCTGCTACATCTCTGAAACCACCATTAGCTAAAGCTTTAACTAAATCAACGCCTGTTAATCCTCTTGTTAGAACTTCTTGAGCTGCTTTCATGTCTTCTACTAAATTGCGCTCAGGCATGTCTTTTGATCCGTGAGCATAAGTTGCTGCTTCCACTTCTTCATCCGTAATTTTAGGAAGACCTAGTTCTTCAAAGATTACTTGGATAGCTTTGGCTGCCTTATTTCTCACTTTAATGGTTTCTTCCTCTGTTACTGGGCGAAGTCCACCATCTACTTTTAAATCACGTTGAAAGACTAAGTAATCATCAACATCTTCAATATCTGTATTAGAACCGGCAAACATATTATCGTAATTTGGTACTGCAGAGTAACCACAAGAGATAATATCTGTTCCCGGTAAAAATTGACCCATTAATTTCTCAGTACGTCGCATATCTGAATGAGAAAATGCTTGGTCATTTCCAGAGGCTACTTCTAGATCTAACATACAACAGATAAGATTTTCTGCTAATACTTCACGAATACCAGAAGGAACAGAACCTGGAATACCGATGCAACTTACCGCTCCATTTTGAAGTCCTTGAACACCACTTGCTTTTGTAATAAAAATACATCTTGCTTCTAAATAAAGCATAGAATTTCCTTCTGCATACCCCATCATTACTTCAGAACCAGAGCCCGAAGTAAAACGCATTTTTAAGCCACGAGAAGCATAACAAGATGCTAAGAAACCTTTAGACCAAGGTGTATCATCCCCATCGGTAAAGACTGGTTCAGTTCCATATACAGAAATAGTTTCAGCGTATGATGTAAAACCACGCATACCTAAATCAAGTTCAGCTGATTCTTCAACAGAACATTGAGTTAACACACCCGGACGACCTACTTGAGAACCAATTAAAATGGCAATCGCATTAAAGGGAGCATATCTACCAACTGCAACCGTTGTTTCTTGCTCTGCAAACCCTCTAAATGCTCCTTCTGCCGCATCCGCTGCAATTTGAACAGGGTTATCACGTAAATTAGTGACGTGAGATTGAGTTGCAGGTCTTCTTCTAGCATGCATTTTTTGCATTGCCATCATCAGTTCTACCATGTTCATTTGACTCACCACATCAACAATTTTTGCAGGTGTCATAGATGTCGTTAAACTAATAATTTCATCACGAGCTACATTAGGATCAACCATCATTGTGGCTAACTTAGTTGAGTCCATTGATAACACTTTTTCTGCATTGTCTTTATCAATTCCATAATCTGCAATGTAATAATCAATTAAATCAAAGTCTGCTCTTTTTTTACCATCTAATTCTGTAATAACATTGTTCTCAATCACAATACTTGGTTTTGGATCATTAGGACTTTCCATTGCTATAAAGCCTTCTTCAATCCACTCTTTAACGAATCCATCCTTATGAACTTCACGCTTTTCAAGCACTTCAAATCTTTTTGAACGTCTCATTTATTCTTTTCCTCCTAACAACTAAATGTATGATGGAAAATCATTTACTGGTTCGCTACCTAAAGTATGTAGTAAATCTTTCCCAACTTCTCTTGCAGCAATAACTGCTTGTTTAACTGCACCTGAATCGCCTTTTATATGAATCGTTACTTCATTTGAGTATTTTTGTCCGTTATTTGGTGAAGCATATGAAATCACTTCAACATTGGCTGCTTTTACTGCTGTATCAGCCATCACAACACCAATTGCAGCAGGTGCTGCAGCTATCAACCCGTAAGCTTTGCCTAATTCTGCCCCAAAAGCTTCTTGAAGAGCATAACTTGCACGAGCTGAATATTGTAATTCAATATGTCCAGCTTCGTTATTGTAAACATCCCCAAAAGTTCTCTCTGTATCTTTAAGCGTTATTTCAACGGCACGTCTAACGTCAGACACATCTTCTCCACCAAAAATAATTAAGACACCATGTCCACCGCCACCTTTAGTATCTCTAGGTAACTCAACACTTACTATTTCAGTGTTCGTTGATTTAACCGCTTCGTCTGCTGCTGTAATTTGTGGACCAGCACCGGATCTAGCACCGATGATTCCAATAGAACGATAATCTTTTTTTAAATTCATCACTTTAGCCAAATGAGAATCAACATTAGCGATTACTAAACCAATCGTGTCCCCAACGTTAGCAGTTCCTACAAATTCTGTTAATGAACTTTGTTTTTTAGTCATTTTCTTTTCATCCTTTGGTAAAACATCATCTTTCACCAAATCTGAAGATGATATTAATTTTTCCATTACTCTATTTAAAATTTCTTCCTCATTAGCAGTCATCATTATTCACTAACTCTTTCCATACTAATCATAGGTAGAATTTTTTCGACATCTGTGTGAGGGCGAGGAATAACATAATTAGAAATAACTTCGCCAATTGACTCTGCTGCCACAACACCTGCATCAACTGCTGCCTTCACAGCACCAACATCCCCACGGATCATGGTTGTAATAAGTCCTTGTCCAATTTTCTCTTGACCAACAAGCTGTACGTTGGCTGCTTTAACCATTGCGTCTGCTGCGTTTACAGAGGCAATTAAGCCTTTAGTTTCTATTAATCCTAATGCTTCTTGTTGCATGATAGATCCTCCTAAATTTCTTGTTTTGTTTTTCTTACAAGTTGAGTATAAAAAAAAAAACTACGACATTTTTGTCATAGCTTTTTTGTGATAGTCTTCACTTTTATTTTTTTTAACACTATTTTGTTATTCCGATTATAAAAAAAAAAACAAAAACAACTGTTTTAAATAACTTCACATTAAATAATATTAAGGTATAATTAATAAGGATTAACATTTTCTTGTTAATTACTGAGCAAATTATTCATAATAAATTTCTTAGAAAGGAAAGTATAATATGACAGACGATCATTCCCAATATCTTGAGTCTCATCAAAAAATATTAGATACCATACTTAGTGAATTTACTGAAGCAACAGGACTTGCCACAATATTAGTAGATACTCAAGGTAATGAACTAACTGCTGGATATGGCTTTTCACCTTTTTGTCAATTAATGAGAAATGACGACGATACTAGACAGCTCTGTCAAAATTGTGACATGTTTGGTGGTCGGAGTTCCCTAAAAAATAATATGACTACACCTTATATTTGTCATGCCGGATTAGTTGATTTTTCCTATCCTGTCACAATTGACAAACAAGTTATTGGTTATATTCTTTGTGGCCAAACAAAAATTCAAGACATTTCAAGTTTTCAACCAATAATCAATGAAAAAACAAATTGGGATAAAGACCCGATTTTTAAAGAAGCCTATGATAATATGCCATTTACAACACCTGAAAAGATTAAAGCTGGTAGTCAGTTACTAACAATTATTATTAACTATTATCTTTCTGATATTATGAGTAGTCATCTATCAGTCAAAGAGCCTATTAATATTCCAAATCATCTTTTTTCAAAAAATGAGCAACCTACTTCGAATGAAGAAAAAATTTCTTTAACTAACGTTGAAAGTCCCGCTAATCTTCTTGAAAAAAACACATCGGAACGACAAGAAATAGTAGATGCTCTTAATTATATTAATCGACACCTTAATGAAGTCATCACCTTAGATGAAGTCGCTGATCATGTTTATTTATCTGGTTATTACTTTAGCAAATTATTTAAAAAAGAAGTTGGAAAAAATTTCATTGACTATGTGAATGAAAAGAAAATTAATCGATCAAAAATTTTACTTCAAGATTCTACTTGGTCAATTGATAGTATTGCTCATAGTCTCGGTTTTTCTCAATCTAGCTACTTTAGTAAGATTTTTAAACGCGTTACAGGTATGTCTCCTAGAGAGTATCGCCAAATTATTCAAAATGAATCAAAATATAATTAATTAAATATATTAAAAAAAGAGCATTTCGAAAAACGAAATACTCTTTTTGTCTACACAAAAATACGCACATCGATTTTCTTATTCCCGAAAAAATCATGGTAAGAAGTATCCTGGCTTTGCTTCATCCTCTATAAATCCTTCCAACAAAAATACGTCGTGGTTATTTATATTGTCCACATTACAGTTACGGGTATAGCATCAGATTCTAACTGATTTCCTTCTATAATATTTAAATTTGAATTCATTATATCACTTTGTTTATTTATTAACAATCCGATTTAGATAAAATACTTTTATCATAGTTTGAATTTGTCTTTGGAGCCATTTTTTATTTTCAATACAAATTTCCATTGTAGGAACTTCTATCTCATTCTTCCGACTCAAATTCATTGCCTCATTTGATAAAATGAAGGACACCTTATTTTGTTTTTCTAACAAGCTTCTAAATGATAAATGATAGTCTGGTAAAATAAAATAATCTGATTGTTGGATATCCTCTCCAAAATCAGTTAAATCTAAAAATGCTTGGAACTGATCTTGAACTACAACATTTCTAAAAAAAGATAGACACCCAAAGGCAAAACCATTTCCTACACTCGCTTCCGGTTGATACATAATCCTTTTATCTAATATTTTTTCAAACGTATTAACAACCTTCAGCGTTTCACGATCTAACAATTTAGCGATCTCAGGGCTCGCCCCTGTTAGTATTTGATTCTTATAAGATATGCTATTGTCACCTGTCAGCGGAATAAATCCATCAACATTATTGAGAATAAAATACTCGTAATTAAGCCACTTACGAGGTAATCTTTCATAAGAAAAACTATTAATTTGGCCAATTTTACCACTACTTATTTTCATTTTTTTATTACTTCTATCAAAAAATTCTATACCTAACTCTTCTAAGAAACCAAAACCAAGATCTGGTGCCATATTAGTAATATTTACAAAAATGATTTTTTTAGTTTCTGATTTAACTTTTTTCTTTAATACTCTACCAATTTCATGTGTGCTCGACATTAAAGGTGCTTTCGCTATTTGCGGCACTATGTTATTACCCAAGATAGATCCCACATCGAGTATTAGTATTTCATTAGAATTAGCGTAGCCATACCTCGACTCTGTTGAAAAGCCGAAATAACCTTCTGTCACGATATTTCGAATAGGTTGATTATAGTATTCTAAAGCCGTTTGGAGCGGCTCATTGTAATCAACATATGGAAATAGTTTAAGTTTCGCCTTTATATTTTCTTTTGATAACCATTTGTTAATATCAATAATAAATGATTGATCTGATTCAATATCGTTAAATAAAGGACTCATTGTAAATATATCTACCATATTTATCTCCCCATGTTTATCATATCAAAAACTACTAAGAAAATATTGTCCAGATTCTATTACTATTTTGTTACTTTAAAAATACTAAAAATCGCCAGGAATTTAAATTCCTAGCGATTTTTCGATTCATCTTAATTTGTTTCAATTAATCCATATTTTCCGTCTTTACGACGATAAACAATGCTTGTTCCATTTGTTTCTGAATCTTCAAAGATAAAGAAGTTATGGCCTAACATGTTCATTTGTAATACAGCTTCTTCGCTATCCATTGGTTTCAATGATAAGCGTTTTGTTCTAACGATTTCTAAATCTGGTTCGTCGTTAGTTTCAACTGCTTCTGATTCGAAAATCGCTGCAGCAGCCACTGTATCTAAGGCAGTTTCTCTAGACTTACGGTTTATTTTAGTTTTGTATTTTCTGATTTGTCTTTCTAATTTATCAACTACTAAATCAATACTAGCGTATAAATCTGGAGAAGTTTCTTCAGCTCTTAACACTAAGTATGGTAACGGAATTGTCACTTCTACTTTGGCTGTTTTATCTGAATAAACTTTTAAGTTAACGTGTGCTGTTGATTCTGGAACATTAGTAAAATATTTTTCTAATTTACCAATTTTTTTCTCAACATAGTCTCTTATTGATTGAGTAACCTCAATGTTTTCTCCACGCACATTATATCTGAACATACTAATTGCCCCTTTCGTCTATCAACTCAAAGAATGAGATTTTAAGGACCACTCTTTAATATCTCTTCTTCTTACCTCTATTATAACTAACTAACCTTAAAATGACAATTAGGTTTCCAAAAAAAACGCTTTATATTTTATCTTGTTATGGAAAAAGACTTTATTTCCAGTGGATGATAGTTATTTAGCTGATCGTACGCATAAAGTATCGTTCTTCCTGTGGTATACACATCATCTACGACTAGAATAGATTGATTGGTCACTTTTCTTCTATCTCTTTTACTTATATAAAAAGGTTGTTCCATTTTAAGTCGTTCTTCTCTTGTTTTTTCTGATTGACTCGCAGTATCTCGCCTCTTTTTTAGTATTTTTTGATAAGGAATATTAGCCTCCTTCAAAAATTGTTCTACTTGATTAAAGCCTCTTATCTCTAATCTTTTTCTCGAAACGGGGATTGGAACAATGATAAAACCTTGTTTGACATAACTAACTAGCTCTTGTTGGATATCTGCCGAAAAAGTATCCGCCATTCTAATATCACCTAAAAATTTGTACGTCTTAAAATAATCACTCATTTTTTCATTGTGTTCGTACAAATAATGATGATCTAGTTTGAAGCCCTGATATTCCTTTTGCCACAACTGACAATCTTGACAGATATCTTCTTTCGTTTTTTTACGACAATAAGGACAAAAACCTCTCTGAGTAAACTCAACTTTAACAATTTCCAAATAGCAAGATGCACAACAATGATTAAAATACACAGGGGAAAATTTTAGAAGTTGGGTCAACGTCAGATTTCTTAAAATTTCACTTTGACAAAAACGACATCTCATTTAAACCCTGCTTTTTGATTCATCTCTTTTATTTGTTTAATAGCTTTTTTCATCTCTTTGGTTCTCCCATTATGTAAAAAAGAAATTTGACCTATTGGAAATTCTCTTTTTCGACCAACTCGCCCAGATATTTGAACCAAACTTGCTTGATTAAACACCCGATGATCCGCTTCACAGACGATCACGTCAATATTAGGAAATGTTACCCCTCGCTCTAAAATGGTGGTCGTTAAAAGCCAATCTATCTGTTGATTTCTCATTTTTTTGATTATCTCTTCTCGGTCTTCTTTTCCAGCAAAAACATAGGCTATTTTTTTATTCGGATAACTTTCTTTTAGTTTTTCAAAGCATAAAATCATTCGCTCGATATTTGGAAAAAAAAGTAAACATTGCCTTTGTTGTTCGTCTAGGAGATCCTGTAAACAACTAGGTAATTTCCCTTTTCTAAAATAAGATACTAGAAAGAAATCAAACTGACAGATTGGCACTGGTAACTGATATCCGTGATACCTTTTTGCTAGTTGACTGATTTTTAACTGCTCATTCTCAACACTCTCTAAGAGTTCAATGCTCGGTGTTGCCGTTAAATAAACAAGCGTTCCAGTTTTTTTCAGTGCTTGTTTAGTGCCGTGAGCCAAGACTTTATTTCCCGCATAAGGAAAAGCATCTACTTCATCTACTACAATTAAATCAAAAGCTTCAGAAAAACGTAATAATTGGTGGGTCGTGGTGACAACAAAATGCGTATAATTATAAGGTATGGTTGATTTACCGTAGAGTAAAGCGATCTCTTCTTCTGGAAAAGCTTCTTGGAATCTAGGATGAAGTTCTAAGCAAACATCCACTCTAGGTGAAGCTACAGCTATCCTTTCTCCCTTTTTTAAGGCATAATCAATTAAAGAAAATAACATCTCAGTTTTACCTGCTCCTGTGACTGCATGAATTAAATGGTCCTTTTCTTTCTTATAGTATCTGACTAATCTTTTAGATATTTTAGCTTGATCTTTCGTTAGTTGGCCTTTCCACAAAAATTTAACTTCTCGTTTCTGACATTTTTTCTCAGGAATGGAGTATAAAAAATTGCGACTCTCAACTCGCCCTAGTCCAATACATTCTGGACAATAGTAAAATATCCTATAAGGATTTTTTATTTGATAATCTTTTTTCAAATGTTTTGAACCACATCGTCTGCAGTAACTTGTTTGGTTAGAGATAGAAAGACCCGATTCCTTTTTAACATGCTCAGACTCTAATTCAGAATGATAACAAGCGGGTATTTCTTGTAAAAGTAATTTTCTTCCTCTTAAAAACATTTCTAAGTTCAATTTTCATCACCTCTCTTAAAAAAAATACGTAGAATACTAGTTCATTTTTTATAAATATACTATAATGGTTTGTATGTAACTTGAAACGAAAGGATGGACAGCATGAAAAAATATTTTGTGATCGAGTCGATGGATGAGAAAACAGATTTAAATGGTGTTATTTGGCAACCAGAGACAAATAAAACGCCGAAAGCTATTCTCCAACTGGTACATGGAATGGCTGAATACATCGAGCGTTATGACGAATTCGCTGATTTTTTAAATGAAAATAATATCTTAGTTGTAGGTCACGATCATTTAGGACACGGAGAATCTGTTGATTTAGAAAACCCAATTTATGGTTACTTTGCTAAAGATGATAGTGCAAATATTTTAGTAGAAGATACATACCAAATTACCAATTATATTAAAAAGAGATACCCTCAAGTTCCTTTATTTATTATGGGGCACAGTATGGGCTCTTTTGTTACTAGAAATTATTTAAAAAAATACTCTGATAAAGTTGACGGTTCTATTCTAATGGGAACTGGTGGTAAAAAAGAAGAAATTAAAGTGATGAAACGCTTATTAAAAGGCTTAAATACAATTAGCCCTAAAGCTGTCAATCCAGCTCTTAACCACCTATCTTTTGGGAATTTCAACAAGAAAATCAAACAAGCTAGTTCTCCTTTTTCTTGGCTTTCTAAAAACGAAGAAAATGTCAAAGCTTATGAAGCTCATTCAAAATGCGGTTTTATTTTTACTAATAATGGCTTCTATACACTTATTACACTAGTGGAAGGCGCGACTCAAAAAAATTGGTTTAAATCCATTGATAAAGAATTGCCAATTTTAATCATTAGTGGTGAAAAAGATCCGGTTGGTAATTACGGTAAGGGACCGCGGAAAGTAGCCATTGAATTAACAGATAATTATTTTTCTGACGTTACACTACGTCTTTATCATGATTTACGTCATGAAATCTTGAATGAAGTCGAAAAAGAAGATGTAATGAACGATCTCTATGATTGGCTGACTAGCCATTTAGATTAAACTAAAAACCTCACTAGAAACTTATTTTCAGTCTCTAGTGAGGTTTCATTATTTAATTTCTTCAAATGTCGACAACATCTTATCTAAATCTGCCAATACTTTATCTGAGGGATTTTCATCACTGGTCCATGCCCCTAAATTAATAAAATAGTCAGGCGTTTCCACTAAGTAAGTTTTATAAGTTAAATCACGCTCTTTATTATCTTTCATTGTAAAACTCAAATAATAAGCCGGTAAGCCGTTTAACTCTTTTTTCTCCGGTTCCACTAAAATTTTACCAGCAGCATCGGTTACTTTAGGCACAAAAGACTCTTTATACTCTTCAAGTGTTCCCTTTTTCTCTTCAAATCCAGCTGACATATACGATTTTGTGTCTTTATTGGCTACTAGAAAAGCAATTCTTTTGTCCTCATTTGGAAACTTAATCCAGCCATCTAATAATCTGAAACGGTAACTATGATCGTCTAGTTTAAATGTGTACATCAACGCACTTTCTGCCGACGTTTCTTTGATTGGTTCTTTTTTCTTCTCTTTCGACGTTTGACTACACCCGACTAAAAAGATTACACTAAGAACAGATATCATTCCAATCATTATTTTTTTCAACATATACACCTCATTTTTATTTACATTACTATACAAAACACTAACCTGGAGGCTAGCTATGCTATCAAACTACTATACCATAAAAGAGGATGGACAATTCGAAATTGTTATAAAAAAATCTCGCTTTATCTGCCAACTAAAACGAATTGAATCTGAAGAAGAAGCTAAAGAATTCATTGCACAAATCAAAAAAGAGCATTGGAAAGCAAGTCATAACTGCACAGCTTATGTTTTAGGTGATCATCAAGCCATCCAACGCTCAAGTGACGACGGTGAACCTAGTGGAACTGCTGGTGTTCCCATGTTAGAAGTCTTGAAAGTGAAAGAATTACACAATGTTTTAGCGATTGTCACACGTTATTTTGGTGGAACTGAGCTAGGTGCTGGTGGCTTAATTCGCGCTTACAGTAACTCAGTCTCTGAAACGCTTAATGAAATAGGGATGGTTGAAGGAAAATTACAGCAAGAAATTTCTGTAACCATTGACTACTCTCTCCATGGAAAAGTTGAGCACTTCTTAGAAAACAATCCTAACTACACACTAAAAGACACCCTTTTTACTGATAAAGTCACTCTTTTGATTATGGCAGATGAAAAAGAAGTTCCCTTATGTCAAGAAAGTTTAATTAACCTTTTAAGTAATCAATGTTCTATTGAGCTAGGTGAAACAGATTATGTTGAAGTACCGATTAAATAAAAAAAAAGAGATGGAAAATTTTTCCATCTCTTTTTGGACTCTCCAGTTGCTCGGAGCTAAACACTTTTTTCACCACTCTATTTTAGTCCGGGTTCAAATAGCAACTCCTTCGGCAACTTCAAAAATAAAAATTAATTCCAAAAGCGTGAATTATTTTTTATTTCCTCCAGTTGCTCAGAGCTAAACGCTTTTTTCACCACTCTATTTTTCTAGAAAGAATTCAAATCGCTCGCCAACATACTGGCTACGAACATACTCAAAGGGTGTATTGTCATCAAAATAAGAAATTTGGCTTACTTTAAGAATTGCTTCGCCTCTTTTTATATCCATAAAATGAGCAATTTTTTCAGAAGCAATGACTGCCGATATTTTTTGTGAAGACTTGCCTATTTTTTTTACTCCCTCTTTAGCAATTGCCTTATATAAAGAAGATGTAATCTCTTCTTTATGAAAATTTTTGATAATTTCATAAGGAATACTGGCTACTTCAAAACAAATGGGGACATCATCTGCATAGCGAATTCGTTCCATTTTTAAGATATCATCTTTTTCAGTTAAATTTAATTTTTCCATCTCACTTGAACTTGGTTTAGTCACAAAGTAAGAAATCGTCTTACTCGATGGTTCTCTTCCTTGTTCTTCAACAATGTCTGAAAAACTAGTTGTTCCAATCATTGTTTCTTGAACTTTTTTTCTAGCCACATATGTTCCTGAACCTATTTTACGTTCTAAGATACCTTCATCTGCCAATGTTTGAACAGCTTGTCTTAAGGTCATTCGACTGACGTTAAATGTTTCAGAAAGCTCCCTTTCAGATGGCAATCGGTCCCCTACATGCCATTTACCTTCTTCAATCTCTTTTTTTATTTGATCATGAATTTTTAAATATACTGGCATTTTTGACGCCATTTTTCATGCACATCCTTCTGTTTTTCTTTAACATATTATAACTGGTATAGACAAAGGATACAACTAGTTTATATGTCAGATAGGTTACATTTTTAAATTTGTACAGTTTCTTCTAAGTTTTTTTCAGCCGTCGCAAGTAGTAAACGAATTCGGTTTAATTGATTCACCACTGAAACACCTGGGTCATAATCAATAGCCGAAATATTAGCTTTGGGATACTGATGACGTAATTCCTTCATCACACCTTTTCCAACCACGTGATTAGGTAAACAGCCAAAGGGTTGCAGGCAAACAATATTAGGGACATCTGATTTCAGTAAATCAATCATCTCACCTGTTAAGAACCACCCTTCTCCTGTATGATTTCCAATTGATAAAATTTTAGACGCATCTTCAGCTAATGTTTCAATGGAAGTAATCCCTGTAAAACGTTCAGAGTTTTTAAGTTCTTGATTCATAGGTTTTTCGCAAGACTCGATAACTTTAATGGCAAACTGAGACAACCATTTGGATTTTTTATTAAAACCTAAATTTTCATATTTCCAAATACCGTTGTATAACGAATAATTCATAAAACCAATAATCCCTGGAACAACAGCCTCAGCACCTTCTGCTTCCAAAATACTAACAATATCATTATTGGCTGTTGGTGAATATTTAACTAAAATTTCACCCACCACACCGACTTTTGGTTTCTTAATATCATGTAAAGGAATGGTATCAAACTCATGGACAATTTGCTTCATATATTTTTTAAATAGTCTAAACGAACCATTTTCAACACTATGTTTCACTTTTTCAATCCACTCATCATGAAGACGATTCACTGACCCTACTTCTACTTCATAAGGTCGCGTACGGTAAACAACTTTTTCAAACAAATCCCCATAAAGAAAAGCAATTGCCACTTTTTTCATCAATGGTAAGCTCATCTTAAAGCCTGGGTTAGACTCCACGCCCTGATTCCCCATTGAAATAGATACTACTGGAACTTTTGGAAAACCAGCATCGCTCAATGCCTTACGCAGTAACGGTATATAGTTCGTCGCCCGACATCCGCCACCTGTTTGAGTTAACATCACACTTGTGTTGTCCACATCATACTTTCCAGATTGTAACGCTTCAATAAGTTGTCCAATCGAAATAATCGCTGGATAACATGCATCATTGTTAACATATTTTAAGCCCACATCAATAGCCTGTTTATCCTCACTTGGCAAACAAACCACATTGTATCCACTTGCTTTTAGCGCTGTATCAACCAAGCCTTCTTGATGAATCGGACTAAGCATCGGCAGTAGTAAAGTATGCGTTTTTCGCATGTCTTTTGTAAACGAGACTTTTTCAGGTTCTTCAAAGCGTTTCGTTGGAACAAAATTGGATTTCTCCCTTTCTTTAATTGCCGCTTTAAGTGAGCGCAGTCTAATCCTAACGGCTCCTAAATTAGAGCCTTCATCTATTTTTAGAACCGTATAAATCCGACCATATTGAGCCATGATTTCTTCCACTTGATCCGTTGTAACCGCATCTAGTCCGCACCCGAATGAATTAAGCTGAACTAACTCCAAGTTGGGCATTTTCGCCACTACTTTAGCAGCCGCATAGAGTCGTGAATGATAGACCCATTGATTCACCACTCGTAAATTTTTTACATCACCTAAATGTGAAATACTATCTTCCGTTAAAACATGAAATCCTTCTTGAGTAATGATATTAGCAATGCCATGATTAACTTCTGGATCAATGTGGTAAGGTCTTCCTGATAGAACAATGCCTTTTTGATTATTTCTTTGCATTTTTTCAAGTAATTTTTCACCGCGACTTTGAATATCTGCTTTAAACTTAGCTAATTCTTCAAACCCATGATTCACAGCGCGTTTCATTTCTTCTTCTAAAAAATTAAAATCTGAAAAAGCTGATTGCATTTGTTTAGTGACTGATTCTGTATCTGCTAAATTTAAATAGGGATTACGATAATCTACCAATCCTTCACGAATCACATCCATATTATTTTTTATCACATCAGAATAACTTTGGACAATCGGACAATTAAAATGATTATCTGACGCTTCATCTTCAATTCGTTCAAAGACAACGCCTGGATAAAAAATCAAAGGCACCTTGTCATGAACAAGTGCTTCAATGTGCCCATGAACTAATTTGGCAGGATAACACACTGTATCACTTGGTATGGTTTCAATCCCCTTTTCATATAGCTCTTTATCTGATTTTGGTGAGAGGACAACTTCAAAACCTAAATCAGTAAAAATGGTGTGCCACAAAGGATAATTTTCATACATGTTTAAAACTCTAGGAATACCGATTTTACCATTTACTGCCTCTTTTTCTTTCAATGAACGATAACGAAATAGTTTGCGATATTTATACTCGACTAAATTTTCACGACGATCCGCTTTTTCAATTTTTTGCTGAGCTCCTCGCTCACAACGATTACCTGTGATAAATTTACGTCCATCAGAAAACAAGGTAACCGTTAATAAACAATTATTCTCGCACAAGTTACAATTAGAAAACTCTTTCTTAGAGTCTAAATTGGTCATTTCATCTAAAGTTAATAAGGTACTACTTGCCTGATTCAAAGCATACTCATCTAAGGCAATTAAAGCCGCCCCATAAGCACCCATTAAACCAGCAATCGTTGGTCTAATGACTTCCTTACCACTAATTAATTCAAAGGCACGAAGAACGGCTTCATTATAAAAAGTCCCTCCTTGACACACAATTTTTTCGCCTAACTCTTCTGAATTTTTCATTTTTATCACTTTATATAACGCATTTTTGATTACCGAATAAGCTAGTCCTGCCGAAATATCTCCTGGCGTGGCTCCTTCTTTTTGGACTTGACGAACTTTTGAATTCATAAAAACCGTACATCTCGAACCTAAATCAACAGGGGTTTTAGACTCTATCGCCGCCTTAGCAAAATCTTCAATCGAATAATTTAAACTTTTGGCAAATGTTTCTAAAAAAGACCCACACCCCGATGAACAAGCTTCGTTTAACTGAATAGACGATAAAGCTCCCTCATTAATCGTCATAGCTTTCATATCTTGACCACCAATATCTAGAATGAAATCCACACCTGGTGAAAAATGGTCGGCAGCCTTATAATGAGCCATTGTTTCCACTTCGCCAATATCAACTTTTAAAGCATGTTTTATCAAATGCTCTCCATATCCTGTGACTGCTGTTTTAGCCACATAACAAGTTTCAGGAAGCACACAATAGATTTCTTTTAAGACGCTAATCGTAGTCTCTAAAGGTTGTCCTTCATTATTACCATAAAATTGATAAAGTAACTCTGAATCAGCACCAATGACAGCAATTTTAGTGGTGGTTGATCCTGCATCGATTCCAATAAAAACAGGACCTTGATACCTTTTTAGATCATACTCTTTAATATCTGCCTCCTGATGTCTTTTTCTAAAAGCTGTTAATTCCTCGTCATTTTTAAATAAAGCAGGTAAGGTATCTTCCATCCCTAAAGCTGTTTTATCTGAAAATTTCAGACGATTAATTACGTCCGAAATTAAAACATCTTCCTCTTTTTTTAAAGAAAGAGCTGCTCCCATTGCCACAAATAATTGAGGATTCTCTGGGAAAATAATCTGTTCTTCACTTAACTCCAAGGTTTCAATAAAACGTTGTCTTAATTCACTCATGAAATAAAGCGGACCACCTAAAAATGCTACATTACCTTTTATTTTACGCCCCGAGGCAAGACCTGCAATCGTTTGATTAACAACTGCTTGATAAACACTTGCTGCAATATCTTCTTTTCTAGCCCCTTCATTAATCAGCGGCTGAATATCCGTTTTAGCAAAGACACCGCAACGAGAGGCAATTGGATAGATGGTTTGGTAATCTTTTGCTAGTTTGTTTAATCCATTGGCATCTGTTTTCAGTAAACTTGCCATTTGATCGATAAACGCCCCTGTTCCCCCTGCACAACTACCATTCATTCGTTGTTCTAGTGACCCTTCAAAGAAGGTTATTTTTGCATCTTCCCCACCAAGTTCAATCGCCACATCGGTTGCTGGAATCACTGTTTCAACTGCTTTTGTTCCTGCAATAACTTCTTGAACGAAAGGAAGTTCTAACATTTCAGAAAGTCCCATACCTCCCGATCCTGTTAACATTACCTTGACTGATTCTTTTATGTTTAATTCTTTTTCAATCGCATATAAAACTTCTAATGTTGCTTGTTTCACGTCCGAAAAATGTCGTTTATATGTTGAATACAAATTATTTTCTTGGCTATCTAGGACAACGCATTTAACCGTTGTTGAGCCAATATCTATTCCGATTCTAAGTTTCATTTAATAATCACCCTTTTTTTACCCAACACTTTGTTGATTATCTTACAAAGTGTTTGATATACTATAATAGTCTATTTTATTACTACTTCAATTAATTTCAATCATCAATTACGCTTCGTTTGTGATTTAAACAACAAATAACATCATTCTGTTGTTTGTAGAAGGAGGTTTTTATGAAAAAAACAGACTTGCGAGTGATTCGAACTAAAAAAATGATTATCGATGCTTTTTTATCCCTGGTAAATCAAAAAGGATATGAAGCCATTACGATTCAAGAAATTGCGGACGATGCCATGATTAATCGGGCCACTTTTTACGCTCATTTTAAAGACAAACCTGATTTGTATGATTTTGTCATGGAGTATGCCATCTCAAACCTAAGTATTGTTTTAGATGCCAACCAGTTAAACCATTCTAAAATTATCCATTTAAATACGATTGAAAAAGCCTTAACTCAAATTTTTACTTTAATTAAAGAAAAACAAAATTTTTTTATTATGCTGACGGAAGGTTCTTCCAGTGAATTATTTAGAAATAAAATTTCTGAAATGTTAGCTACTATGTATGAAGAAACTTTTTCTAAGCTCAAAATTACAGAAAATGATATCGAGGTACCCGTTAGTTTTATCATTGAATATATGACTTCGATTTTTATTGGGACCGTCCATTGGTGGGTCACGACTGATTCAGAATTTGAAGCTGATCATATGGCACGTCTTGTCATTAAATTAGTTGGTAACGGGCATTTAACAGTCCTTGGAATTGATGTTAAGGAGTAATCAAAAAAAGAAGCCAAAGTCACTTTATAATTCATGACTTGGGATTCTTTTTTTATTGACCATAATAAGCTGATTTTCCATGTTTTCTTAAATAATGTTTATCAAGTAAAAAGTTTGGAATATCAACAACTCGTTGATTAATTTTTTCTGTTTCTTTAGCCATTAAAGACACTTCATCTAAAATCAAACTATTCTCTACCGCCTTGTCTGGTGTTGCTCCCCATGTAAAGGGTCCGTGACCACTAACTAAAACGCCTGGTATTTCAGATGGTTTGATCCCTCGTTTATGAAAGGTTTCAACAATGACATTTCCAGTATTTTCTTCATAAGCCGATTCAACTTCTTCTTTAGTCAACTCCCTTGTACAAGGAACCGAACCATAAAAAGTATCCGCATGAGTCGTGCCGTAAGCTTTTAAGTCACAACCAGCTTGAGCCCACATAACCGCATTAGTAGAGTGAGTATGCACAACGGCATTGATATCTGAAAATTCTCGATATAAAACAACGTGAGTCGCTAAATCGGAAGAAGGCTTCATGCTTTTTTCTTCAAGTAAATCCCCCTTCAAATCAGTTACTACCATTTGACTCATTTCCATGGTGTCGTAAGAAACGCCACTCGGCTTAATGACAATCACGCCAAGCTCACGGTTAATTTCACTCACATTCCCCCAAGTCAATTTAACTAGACCTAGCTTTGGCAAGGCTAAATTAGCTTTAAACACACGCTCTTTCATCTCTTCTATTAGTAGCTCTCTAGACATGATATCCCGCCTCTCTTAATTTTGGATATAAGAAATCTTTGGCTTCATTGATTCGATCTTTAAAGTCTTCATTTTTCTCACTCCACATTTCAATTAAGAATGTGCCATCATAACCTAAACGATGAAGGATCGATAATAAGCCTACAAAATCAACACAGCCATCTCCAAAAGGAACATCTTTGAACTTCCCTTCACTCGTTGATGAGACTGCTAAAGTATCTTTCAAATGAATTGAAGTAATGCTTGAAATACCTTTCTCAAGTTCTCTAGCGGGATTGTTTTCTGGCCAAGCAGATAAATTTCCTAAATCTGGATAAACTTGTAAGAAGGGAGACGCAATTTGTGCTTTGATTTCTAAGAATTTTTCAATCGAACTCATAAAAGGATCATCCATAATTTCAATGGATAAAATAATGCCGTATTGAGAGGCTTTCTTCAATCCTTTTTTTAGTCCTTCAATAAATAATTCTCTTGAAAGCATTGATTTAGGTTCATAGTAAACATCGTAACCTGCAATTTGAATGATTGAAATACTTAGTTTATGTGCTAAAATAATCGCTTTGTCTAACAGCTCATCTGCTTTTTCACGTTTTTCTAGATTTTCTGAACCAAAGGGAAAACGACGATGACCACTTAAGCAAATTGAATTGATTCGAACATTGTATTTTTTACAACTCTCACGAATTCCTTCGATTTCTTCATCAGTCATCTCAAGACGAGACAGACGTTCATCTGTCTCATCGATTGACATTTCAATAAAATCAAAGCCTAATTCACTTGTTAATTTTAGTCGCTCATCCCATGAAATACCTTTAGGCAGAGCTTTTTCATAAATTCCAATTTGAGCCATAATTACTCACCCCAAATTCGAATGATCTCATTCTTAAAGTCGTTAGCGGCCTGAACTGGATCTTTAGCAGCGGTAATCCCTCGACCTGTAATAAATGTATAGACATCAATTCCTTCAAATAATTTTAAAGTCCCTACATCTAAGCCACCAGTTACCGACACATTGAAGCCCATTTCGATTAATTTTTTGACCTTTGTTAAGTCTTTCTCTCCCCAAGTTTCACCAGAAAGAAGCGCATCTCGACTTTGATGATAAATGGCTTGCCTGATACCAATTTTATGCCATGCAGCAGCTTGCTCAAAGGTCCAATCTCCGTATAGCTCCACTTGCAGTTCTTCTACTTCTTTTTTAGCAGCTTCCATGGTTGGAATCGTTGCACAACAGATAACGGTCATCCAGTCAGCTCCAGCATCTGCCACATTTTTAGCAACCGTACCACCTGCATCGGCACATTTTGTATCAGCAACAATTTTTTTATTTGGAAAAATACTTCTAACACAAGAGATAGCTTGGTGCCCTTCTTGTAAACAAAGAATAGTTCCTACTTCTAAAATATCAACCACTTCTCCTACCTTAACCACATCGGCTAAGGCAGAAGCTAAATCATTATGATCTAAAGCAATTTGTAAATTTGGTCGTGTCATTATCCGCTCCTCCTAGTCTATTTTTTAGTTTTTTGATAGAGTTCTGTTTCAGCAAATTTTTCGCCAATTTCTTTATGAGACATAACGTTTTTAATTCCGACAACCGTCACACCTTTTTTAATCGCTTGATCAAACATTCCTAAAAAGTTAACAGGGGTAAAGACCACGTCATACTGTCCAGCTGAACTTTTACCTTCTGAAATCGAGCAGTGATGAATTTTTGTTATTGGGATATTTAATTCCTTCATCGCTTTTTCGGTACTTCTCATCATCATTAAACTCGTTCCTGATCCATTGGCACATGATATTAATATTCTCATTTTTAGTTCCTCCTAGTTTTTAAGTAATCGTTATTTGTTAAATTTTTCTTGGTATGCTTCATAATCATCAACAATTAAGAAGTAACCTTCTGGATTTTTTCTATATTGTAATTGTGGAATAGCAAGTAATAGAATCACAACAACGCCAATTCCAATAACGCCTAAAACTTTCATGATAATCGCGAATCCTGGCCAAACTGTGGCCCAGTCAAACATTCCAATGTAACCTCCGTACTGTGAAAGACCAATCCATGAGGCAAATAAAGCTGAACCTCCCACTTGGATAATCCCTGATAGGAATGGGAAGAGACAAGCTGCCTTAATTCCGCCACGGTTATTAGCAAATACAGCAATTACCGCATTATCAAAGAATAATGGGATAAAGCCTGCGATAACAATTGTTGGTGACTTCATTAAAATTAATAGTCCAATCATTAGGAATTGTCCTAATGAACCAAATAAGAAACCAACTGTTACAGCGTTTGGTGAACCAAAACCAAATGTTGCCGCTACGTCAATACCAGGTACAGCTCCAGGTAAGATTGTATTTGAAATACCTTGAAATGATTGTGTTAACTCATCAACGAAGGTTCTAACACCTAGTTGTAAAATAGCTAGATAAACTGCAAAGTTAAGTGATGTTGTCATAATGTAGAAGAAGAAACTTTGCCCTTCTTTCATAAATTCTGCTTGAATCAAGTAGTCTTGCCCTAAGACAAGAAGGATAATTCCAAAGAAGAATAACATCAAAAGTGACGTTGCTACCATATTTTCATTGAACATAGATAAAAACCCTGGAAGTTCAATATCTTCCAATTTTTTATGTTCTTTCTTAGAACGCCCTTTTTTCTCATCCCGTTTCTTCATCCATTCAGAAAGTTTTGCGAAGATGTACACACCAAACATTTGTTGATGGGCAATCGCAAAACCAGCACCTTCTGTTAAATCTTGAGTAATATCAACTGTCAAATTAGAACCAACAGCCCAGTAACAACCAAGAACTAAGCCCATAGCAATTAATACTTCGATACGCCCAAATTCAGGGAAACAGAAAAGGAAAATCCAAAAGGCTGTTGCTGCTTGTTGAACTTGCACGTTACCAGTTGTAAAAACAGCTCTCAGTTTTGTATATTTTTGGAATCTCACAAGTAAAATATTCATAATAAAAGCAATTAAAAGTAAGATCATCACGTCTCCAAAAGTCTTACCAAATGTTTCCATTAAACCCGAATCGACAGCATTCTGACCAAAATACGGATCTGTTACCATCGCATTTAAATTGAATCTCTCTTTAAGTCCAACTAAAATCGGACGAAAGTTATTAACTAAACCTCCTGAGCCGACGGTTAAAATAAAGTAACCCACTGTTGCTTTTAAAAAACCAGCAATACACTCATGTGCTGGACGTTTCAGTAAAATATAACCAAGTAAAACAATAAAACCAATTAGATAAGCAGGCTGGGTTAAAATGTTGTTAGCAAAATAAGCCCAGATTCCCATGAAAAAGTCTCCCATACCCTTCGTCTCCTTTTATTTACTGTATTTTTTCATTACTTCCTTATAATCTTCCAATGTTTTGGTTGCCACTAAATCATCAATTAAACCATCCGTCATTAATAATTCTGATAATTTTTGAATATTCTCCATATGTTCTTCTGGATTTTTAGCAGCAAGAGTAAAGAATAAACTCGCCTTTTTTTCTTCTTCTGGATCTTCAAAGTAAATATCTTGCTTCATTTTTGTAAATGAAATAGCTGTTCCAAAGACGCCTTGACTCTCTTCTGATGAGTGAGGCATCGCCACTTCTGGCACGATTACGATATAAGGTCCGTGCTCTTTCACACAAGAGATAATTTCATCAATGTAGACCTCACTAATTATTTTCTTAGCCAGTAAATTTTGACAGCTTTCACGGATGGCTTCTTGCCAATCCGTGATTTCTTTATCTGAATAAGTAACTAAATCATTTTTTAAGAAATAATCTAACATATTTTTTCGCTCCTTTTATAAGAATGAAGGGAATGGTGTATCATTTTCTACAGAGAAGGCATCATCAAAGCCACGGTAGAAATTAAATTCCATATCATCTTTATTGGTTGGGTAAGTAAATTTACCACCCACTTGCCAAATATAAGGTTTAAAATCATATTTCAAGCGGTCTTTTTTCATTTTCCAAATTTCAGTGATTTCTTTTGGATCAGCCATAAAATTTGACCAAATATCATAATGAACTGGAATCACAACGTTCGTATTTAAAGCTTCCGCCATACGTAACATATCAACTGAAGTCACCTTATCTGTGATACCACGAGGATTTTCACCGTAAGCACCTAAACAAACGTCTACTTTATACTGATTGCCATGTTCAGCAAATTTATTACAATAATGTGAATCTCCTGCATGATAAATATTTCCACCTGATGTACAGAATAAATAATTAACTGCTATTAAATCCATGTCTTGAGGAACTTTGCCTCTCAACGTTTCCTCTGGATTATCCCAAGTCACTAAGGCTGTTCTATCAAACGCCTCAAGTGCCACTACTTCAATGTCTTTGACTTTCACTTTATTTCCTGGTTTGACAACGATCGTTTTCTCTTTAGGGATTCCCCAACCTAACCAAGTTTCAACAACTTCTTTAGGTCCAATAAACTTAGCATCTGGACAATTTTTATTAACCGCTGCTGCTGTATTAATATCTAAATGGTCTGAATGAATATGTGTTACGACTAAAGCATCCACATTTTTGATTTCAAAAGGATCTAAGACAAAAGGTTGCGTTCTTAAGTTCGGTTGCATCTTTTGAACACCACTCATACGCATCATTTGATGCCCTTTTTTCATCATTCCAGTTCCGTGAGTTCTCTTACCTGATCCACACCATAAATCACATAAAATATTGGTTGATTCATGAGATTTAATCCAAATACCTGTACAGCCTAACCACCACATAGAAACAGTATCTTTTTTAACATCTTCACTCTCTATTTCTTCGTTTAACCATGTTCCCCATTCTGGAAAAACTGAGTTAACCCATTTTTCTTTTGTAATATCGTGGATATTTTCTGACATATGACATTCCTCCATTTGATTTTATTGTTTGCTATAAATCAATATTACCTATAAAAAAATCATTTGAAAACCCTTTTTTACGACTGTATGACGTTTATATGAACAATTAAGTTTTTATTTGTTCATATATGCTATTATAAATTCATAAAAGTAAAAGGGGATATACTTATGAGAAATTCCATAAAAACGATTAATAAGCGAATGGAAGGCATCTTAGAATTACTACAAGAACATGGTCAATTAACTACTGAAGAACTTTCTGAATTGTTAAACGTATCAATTAGTACCATCCGAAGAGATCTAATTGTTTTAGAAGAAAAAAATGACATCATTCGAAAGCACGGGTTTTGTTTGTACAACTTTAAGAACAAAGATAATTTTGATGAATCGGGACCAGAGCGATTAAAAGCAATGATTGGAGCTAAGGCATCGGAACTAATAAAAAACAATGATTCTGTCTTTATCAACACAAGCTCTACTTCTCTCAATGCCATAAAATATACTAAGGCAACTAATTTAACGGTTATTTCTAATAATTTAAAATTAGCTTCTCTGAAATTAGATGCCCACTCTTCCTATATCTTGACTGGTGGGGAACTTAGAGTGCCTAAAGAATCTTTAGTTGGAGATATTGCCTTTAACACCATTAACGACATGAATGCCGATATTTGTATTATTGGCTGCTCTGGTGTCGATCTTGAAAGTGGGGTTACAACTAAAATTCTCAATGAAGCAAAAATCAATAAAGCGATGATTGAACAAACAACCACAACTCGGGTTTTAGTAGCAGATCATCGAAAAATTGGTTTAACTGCTAATTTTAAAATATCTGATTTGAGTATTTTCGATTATTTAATCACAGATGAATACGCCTCTCCGACACTTCTTAAAGAATACTCTAAATTAGGTTTAAAAATAATACAAATATCTGGATTTTAGAATAAAAAAAAACGTTCAAACCATTACAGTTTGAACGTTTTTTATAATTAGTATAATCTTGAATGCCATTTACGGGTATTTTCTTTGTTTCCAGTGTATACTTTCTTCTCTAAACCTAAATTAGTACTCGTTTTAATTTCTTCAACCACATCAGTGTGTTTTAAAATATCTCTGTAGTTAAATAATTGATCTTTAATTTTTTCTTTTAAGTCTGCCATATATCTTCTCTCCCTTATCAACAATACAATAAGGATAACATAAATAAAAAAAGCTAACAAATGAATGTTAGCTTTTTTCTTAGCTGGGCTAGCTGGATTCGAACCAACGATGACGGAGTCAAAGTCCGTTGCCTTACCGCTTGGCTATAGCCCAATATTTAAATAGGCGACTGATGGGAATCGAACCCACGCATGTCGGAACCACAATCCGATGTGTTAACCACTTCACCACAATCGCCATAATAAAAATGGAGGGGGGCAGATTCGAACTGCCGAACCCAAAGGAGCGGATTTACAGTCCGCCGCGTTTAGCCACTTCGCTACCCCTCCAGCTAGTCGTGTTAAAAACCCGACTCAGTAATCATACCTAATTTCATAAAAAAAAGCAAGCTTTTTTTGAAATTAATTATGTAAATTCCAATTTCTTAGAACTTCTTCATAACCTTGTTCCATTGACTTAGCAAATAACACAAAATTATCATCACATTTAACTTCAAATTTTGTACTATCCATCTCTAAAATTTCACCAATCATTTTTTTACCAATAAACAATTGATGGTTCGCTTTAGTTTCGCCATCTTTTTGAACTGTATTTTCTTTAATTTCGACTTCTACAGGTTTATTTTTTTTCATTTTTTTCACCTCTTAACTTATAGAGGATAGCATATTTTTTTTGATTTGTTAAGTCAGAAAAAAAATAAAGTATTAAGATCACTCTTAACACCTTATTTCGGCTTATCTTTTACATGTTTTTATTGAGGACTCTACATCATACCCAGCATCACTTAACACTTGATTGATTTTCTCGTTTTCTTCTGATGTTGTCTGTATCACAATAATAGGTTCTTCTTTTTGACGGTACACCACAATTTGAATGATGTTTAAATGATTATCTTTAAAAATCTCTGTTAATTCCGCTAAGACCCCTTCATGATCATCTTTAATTTTAACTGCTACACGTGTACCCGGCTCTTTGTACCCTGTAATATTTAGGAAAGCATCAAAGATATCATTATTTGTAATAATGCCAACTAAACTATCTAATTCATTTAAAACAGGTAATACGTTGACTTTATGCTGCCTCATTTGAAAGATAGCATCTTCTAGTAAACAATTCTCAGTGATTGTCTCTACCTCTTGAATCATCACATCTTTAACAGTCGTTTTATTTAATAAGTAGTTAGCCTCATAAACACTTAAACTAGTTGCTTTTGAAGGCATCGCTTCTTGAATCGTTCCTTCAGTAATTAATCCAACAATGTGATCATTTTTAACGACTGGAATACGGTGGATATCTTTTTCTTTCATTATCTCGATGGCATCAAATATTTTGGTTTCTTCACCAATTGTGACTAAATTTTTTGACATGTAATCTTTAACTAACATAACTAACCTCCTAAATAAGCTTTTTGAATATCTGGACTATCAAGTAACTCTTTTCCACTACCCTTTAAAACCACTTTTCCAGTTTCTAACACATACCCACGATCTGCAATACTTAAAGCCATCTTAGCATTTTGTTCGATAAGTAAAACAGTGGTTCCTTGCGCTTTTATTTCTTCGATAATCGAAAAAATTTCTTTAATAAATATCGGTGCTAGTCCCATAGAGGGTTCATCTAAAAGTAATAACTTAGGACGAGACATTAACGCTCTTCCCATTGCCAACATTTGTTGCTCACCACCAGATAATGTAGCAGCGTCTTGATTTTTTCTTTCAGCCAAAATTGGAAAACGTTCAAATACCCGTTTTAAGATAGCCTCACTTTCTTTTTTATCTTTGTATAAAAATGCCCCTAACTCTAAATTTTCCATGACTGTCATCCCCGTAAACACATGACGACCTTCTGGCACTTGAACTAAGCCACTCTGAACAATATTAGGCGAGGTTTCTTTTTCAATTTGACTCCCTTGAAATGTAATCGTTCCACTACTTGGTCGTACCAGTCCAGAAATTGTTCTTAAAATTGTTGTTTTTCCCGCGCCATTCGCCCCAATCAAACTCACAATTTCGCCTTCATTGACTTCAAAGGAGACCTCTTTGACAGCTTGAATCATGCCATAATGAACCGAAATATTTTCTACTTTTAGCATTACAAATCACCACCCAAATATGCTTTAATTACTCGTTTGTTTGTTTTTATCTCTTCTGGTTTTCCTTCTGCGATCATTTGACCATACTCTAGCACATAGATTCTTTCGCAAACATCCATCACAAGTGACATGTCATGCTCTATTAAGAGAATTGTTAGATCAAACTCACGTTGAATTTTTTTAATCAGTTCCGTGAGCTCTGCTGTTTCTTGAGGATTCATCCCTGCTGCTGGCTCGTCTAAGAAAAGGAGTTTAGGTTCAGTCGCTAAAGCTCTAACAATCTCTAATCTTCGCTGTTCCCCGTAAGAAAGATTTTTAGCTAAGGAGGTTTCTTTTTCTTTCAAATCAAAAATTGCTAGTAAATCTAAAGCTTTTTCCGTCATTTTCTTTTCTGATTTATAAAAATTAGGCAATCTTAAAATTCCTGTTAGCACGCCAACTGGTTGTTTACCGTTCATGGCGATTAAAACATTGTCTAACACTGTTAAATCTTTAAATAAGCGAATATTTTGAAAGGTTCGACTTAAGCCTTTATTTGCCACTTTAAACGGCTTCATGCCATTCAAACGTTCCTTTTTACCTTCATTGTAAAAGAGAACATCTCCTTCACTTGGTTCATAAACACCTGTTAGAAGGTTAAATAGCGTTGTTTTCCCCGCTCCATTAGGTCCGATTAAACCGACTAGCTCATTTTTGCCTAACTCTAAATTAACATTTGAGACAGCTGCTAAACCACCAAAATTTTTCGTTAAATTATTTATTTTTAATAGGGACATTTTTTTGTCCTCCTTTATTAAAAATTTTCTTAAATGACAACTCTTTCATACCCAAAAGTCCTGATGGTTTGAAAATCATAATGACAATTAAGGCTAAGGCATAGATAATCATCCGAATCGTTCCCGCATCTTGTAAAAACATATTTAAGAACCCTAAGACAATCGCTGCAATAAAGGTTCCTGTAATACTTCCTACGCCACCAAATACAACAATGATTAAGATATCGATTGATTTCATAAAATCAAAGTTTGCTGGAACAATCGTTTGAATGTAGCTCGCATAAAGCCCACCAGCAATTGCAGCTGTCATAGCACCAATCACAAAAGCAATCACTTTATATTTAGTCGTATTCACACCCATCGATTCAGCGGCAATTTCATTTTCTCTGACAGAAAGTGTCGCACGACCGGCTGCACTATTAATAAAATTAGTTGTAATAATCGTTGTGATACAAACAAGTATATAAACCATTGACCACGTTACAAATGGCGTAATACCAAAAAGCCCAGCTGGTCCATTTGTAATGCCGTCTAAATTCATAATTAGAATTCTGATAATCTCAGAAACGCCAAGTGTGGCAATTGCCAGGTAATCACCTGATAAACGCAAGGTAGGAATACCAACAACTAAAGCAACTAGTCCTGAAAGTACCGCTCCTACTAGTAACCCCGTTAAAAAACCTGGCAAGGTTGGATTTTTTATCGAAATAATTGCCGTTGCATAAGCTCCAATCGCCATAAAACCTGCGTGACCTAAAGAAAATTGACCTGATACACCAATCACTAGATTAAGCCCCACTCCTAAAATAATATTAATTCCAATCATAACAAGAGCTGTTTCTAAAACTGGAGACATTAAGCCTACACTATACATCACCCCTAAAACAATAAATCCCAAACTCATTAAACCAATCCATGACAGATTTACTTTTATATTTTTATTCATCCTCATCACCTACACTTTTTCTTTAACATTTTTCCCTAGTAAGCCTGATGGTTTCACTAATAACACAATAATTAAAATAGCATAAACTACTGCGTCACGATAAGCAGTGAACCCAAGTGCACTAACTAAAGTTTCAATAATTCCTATCACAAAACCACCTAACGCAGCCCCTGGGATAATCCCAATTCCACCAAACACTGCCGCAATAAACGCTTTAAGGCCTGGAGCGACTCCCATCATCGGATCGATACTGTTGTAGTAAAGACCTATTAAAACACCACCAGCTGCCGCCAGTGATGAGCCAATCGCAAAGGTAAATGAAATCGTGTGATTCACATTAATTCCCATCAACTGGGCCGCGTCAGGATCAACACTTACTGCTCGCATGGCTTTTCCCATTTTCGTATGTCTGACAATCATTTGTAGTAAAATCATTAAGAAAATCGAAGTTGATAAAATAATTAACTGGATTTTACTAATCGTGAATAATTTCAAATCATAATTTGTATTCTCGATAATTTGTGGAAAAGGACGTGTATCTGCCCCAATAAAATAAATCATTAGGGATTGAATTAAAAATGAAACACCAATAGCTGTAATAAGTGCCGCAATCCGTGTTGACTTTCTAAGTGGTCGATATGCTAGAAATTCAATCAACACACCTAAAACAGCACAAATCGTCATAGAAATTAGTAATGTTGGAATCAAACTGAGTCTAAATTGATTCGTCACATAATAGCCTACAAAAGCACCAATCATATAAATTTCACCATGAGCAAAATTAATTAATTTAATAATGCCATAAACCATCGTATAGCCTAATGCTAGTAACGCATAAATACTGCCTAGAGATAAACCATTAATTAATTGTTGAAAAATATTCATCTTCAACATTCCCCCTTTTTAATAAAAAGAGACTTAGACAAAACCTTAATATGTTCTGTCATGGTCTCTTAATTTCCTAATATTTTAATTAATCAGGTATTAAAAGTCGTATTTTTAACAACAAACAACTTTTAAATCACCTTACTTTTATGGCTTAACAACGTCTGCTGTCTCTTCTTCACCATTTTTTAGTCCGATAACAACGGCTGCTTTTTCTGGGTTATGATTTTTATCCATACTCATCTTACCAGTCACCCCGTCAAAATCTTTTAAGCTTGCTAACTCTTTTGTAATCTTTTCACTATCTGCTGAACCTGCTTTTTCAATTGCTTCTTTAAACATATACACTGAATCATAAGCTAAAGCATTAAATGAACTTGGTTTTTTATTGTATTTTTTGTCAAAAGCATCGATAAATTGTTTCACTTTATCTGAGGCTGGCGCTTTCTCTGAGAAGTGAGCTGTGTAATAAATACCATTCATATTATCTTTACCAGCAACATCAATTAGTTTTGAATCCGAGAAGCCGTCTGCTCCTAGAATCGGTTGTTCAATTCCCATTTCTCGAGCTTGTTTAATAATTAAGCCTGCTTCTTCGTAATAACCTGGTAAGTAGATGAAGTCGAAATCTTTATCTTTAATTTTAGTTAAAATCGCTTTAAAGTCTTTATCTTTTTGATTGAATTTCTCATCAGCTACAATGTCACCTGTAAAGGTATCTTTAAATGATGTAGATAAACCTTTGGCGTAATCACTAGAAACATCCCCAATAACCACTGCTTTTTTAGCTTTTAAATTATCCATGGCGTAGTTAGCTAAGATAACACCTTGGAATGAATCTTGGAAACATGCACGATAGATGTACTCTTGAACTTTATCATTTAAAACGGTGATTGAGTCATCTGTCCCAGAAGGAGTAATCACAGGTACTTTCGCTTTTGTTACGTTAGGTATTTGCGCTTTGCTTGCACCTGATGTTGCTGGTCCAATGATAGCCACCACATTTTCCTTCGTTGTTAGATTAGCTGCCACTGCGGCTGCTTCGGCTGTATCAGATTTATTGTCCTTAATAACCAATTCAATTTTCTTTCCATTTATACCACCCTTTTCATTAATTTCTGCGACGGCTAATTCCGCCCCTTCTTTTTCCTGATTACCATAAGCTGCAACAGCTCCTGATAATTCTAAATTCAAACCAATTTTAATCGTATCCGATTCTTTGGAAGTATCTTTATTACTACCTCCACCTGATCCTCCGCCAGGATTACCACATGCCGTTAGTAGCACGCAACTTGCAAATAACAAACCAACTATTTTTTTCATCCAAAAACTCCTTTAATATTTATTACATTAGTTTTTAATTAATATGTTGTTTTATACTATAATCAAATTCTAATCTAATGTCAACAGAATTTTCTGACAATTCAAACAAAACAAAAAGAAAGCCTTTATTTTGGGCTTTCTTCTTTTGATTTTTTTGTATACGGACCTGTATAAGTTTCATCAGGATTTTTTCTCAAAGTAAATTTTCTTGGCACATAATCAATCCCACCTTTAACAAAAGGATGACATCGACAAATACGACCTGTTCCCATAATCGTTCCTTTAAATGCCCCATGATAATTAACCGCGTCAATCATATATTGAGAACACGTTGGATGATAACGGCAACTTGGTGGAAATAAAGGAGATATCCGTCTTTGATAAAATCTAACAGGTGCAATCATTATTTTTTTGAACATTTTTATCGCTACCTTTTCCATTGAGATAAAAAAAGAAGCTGATACAATCACCAACTTCTCATTTTTATTAAGGCTATCGTCACTACTTAAAAAAATCTAAAATATGGTTCCAAGTTGCTGGATTAAAGGCGTCTGATTTATACCCTTTTCCAAGAACAACATATCCTATAAAAATACCGGCAAAAAACAGCGCAACAAATATCAAGATTGTTAAAATAACAAGTGAAACTTGTATTATGACACGTTTTGTTATTGTTCCCATCTGTTTCTCCTTATCTCATCAATTTAAATACTTTGGACTTTTTCTTTTTGAGCTGCATAAACACGAGTAACATCTGCACCTAAAGCTTGTAGTTTTTTATGGAACTTATAATAACCACGGTCTAAATACTCTAAATGATAGACTTTAGTTGTTCCTTCTGCTACTAAACCAGCAATAATAAGCGCTGCAGCTGCTCTTAAATCTGTTGCAGAAACTTCTGCACCTTGAAGACCAAGAACACCTTCAATATGAGCCACATTGCCAGAGATTTGATGTTTAGCTCCCATGCGTTTTAATTCTTCTAAATGTTGGAAACGATTCTCAAAAACTGTTTCTGAAAGCACACTTGAACCGCTAGATAGCGTCATTAAAATACTCATTTGCGCTTGCATATCTGTTGGGAAACCAGGATGTGGTAAAGTTGTTACATCTGTTGGAAGTAACACTTCTGGGCCCTTAACGCGAATTCCTTCAGCTTCTTCTATAACAGAAACACCCATTTCAACTAATTTAGAAATTAATGGACGATTGTGTTCCATTAAACCTTCCTCGATTAAAATGTCGCCACCAGTCACTGCCGCTGCAACCATAAATGTTCCAGCTTCAATGCGGTCTTGAACAACAGCATGTTCAGTTCCAGTTAAAGTCGTTACACCTTCAATGCGGATTGTTTCAGTTCCCGCTCCTGTAATTTTAGCACCCATCTTATTCAGATAAATTGCTAAATCAACAATTTCAGGTTCTCTAGCGACGTTTTCGATTACTGTCATTCCTTTAGCTTTAACAGCTGCCATCATAATATTTTGAGTGGCACCTACACTTGGGAAATCTAAGTAAATTCTTGCGCCCTTAAGTTCATCTGCTTTAGCTTCAATATAACCATTTGTCTGTGTGATTGTTGCACCTAACGCTTGAAAGCCTTTAAGATGTAAGTCAATCGGGCGTTTACCAATAGCACATCCACCAGGCATTGCCACTTTGGCATGTCCAGTTCTGGCTAAAAGTGGGCCCATTACGACAATAGATGCTCGCATTTGGCTAACATATTCAAAGGGTGCTTCATTTTTCAATTGTCTTGTTGCTGTAATTTCAATAGTATTATTATCTTGATCGAATTCTATGTCAGTGTTTAAGTGCTTGATAACATTGTTCATCATGAAAACGTCTGATAAAATTGGAGCATTTGTAATTTTAGTTGTTCCTTGATCTGCTAATAAGGCTCCAGCTAAAATTGGCAATACGGCATTTTTTGCCCCTTCTATTTTTACCTGTCCCGACAGCTTATTTCCGCTGCGAACTTTAATGTAATCCATAAATTCTCCCTCCAAAAACCTCTGGAAATTTTGTTAAATCTCAATCATTATAACACGAGATTATACAAAATGGTATTTTTTACTTCTATTTTTAAAACAAGCTTAAGAAGAGAAAACGCCTTGAATTAAGTCACGGGATAAGAACATAACTTCCATAAAGAAATTACTGACTGTATACCCTATAAAAATCGCAACTATTAAGTAAAAAACCTTGATTTGCTTCTCAAATTGTTGCCCTTTTTTGAAAATAGTATCCATTCTTAATGATTGTAGTGCCCAAAATGCCAAGTAAATAAATATAAAATGACTGAAAATCCTAACGATAGCGTCAATCCCAAACATCAAAAAACCTACCTTTCTTTCACAAAATTAATTCAAAAAGAAAAAGGTAAAGGAGATTATCCCTTACCTTCTTTTATTCGCCACATTCAAACGATTAATCGCACGAATTAAAGCAATTTCAGCTCGAGCTAAATCGATTTCTTTGTCGTCCTGAGACTTGGCTTTTTGAATTTTAGCTTCAGCACGTTTTTTGGCTTCTTCAGCACGAGAGATATCGATATTTTTTTCTGTTTCAGCACTATTAGCGATGATAGAAACAACATTATCTCTAATCTCAATAATTCCAGCGTTAACTGCAACCCAGTCAGATTGACCACCATCTTCGTCTGTTAGATCAATTCTAACAGCGTCGATGCTTAGTGGTGAAATAAGTGGGGCATGGTTAGGTAGAACGCCGAGAGAGCCAGCTTGTGTTTTAGCCACTAAAAATTTAGCTTGGCGGTCATAAATCGTACCATCTGGGGTAACGATATTAACTATGAAGGAACTCATATTTTATTTCCTCCTTCTTAATAGCTTAATTTCTCAGCTTTTTCAATTGCTTCTTCGATACGACCAACGCTACGGAAAGCTTCTTCTGGTAAGTTATCATGTTTACCATCTAAGATTTCTCTAAAGCCTTTGATTGTTTCGTGTAATGGAACATAACTACCTTTTTGACCAGTAAACTGTTCAGCCACGTGGAAGTTTTGTGATAAGAAGAATTGAACTCTTCTGGCACGTCCCACGACAACTTTTTCGTCATCAGATAATTCGTCCATACCTAAGATAGCAATAATATCTTGTAATTCTTTATAACGTTGTAATAGACGTTGAACTTCAGTTGCTACTTTATAATGCTCTTCCCCAACAATTCCTGGTTCTAAGGCACTAGAAGATGAAGCAAGTGGATCTACCGCAGGGTAAATACCTTGTTCAGTTAAACGTCTTTCAAGGTTGGTTGTTGCATCTAAATGAGCGAATGCTGTTGCAGGAGCCGGATCCGTATAGTCATCGGCTGGTACATAGATTGCTTGAATAGATGTAATTGAACCGTCTCTTGTTGACGTGATACGTTCTTGTAATTGTCCCATTTCTGTAGCAAGGGTTGGTTGGTAACCAACGGCTGAAGGCATACGACCTAAAAGGGCAGATACTTCAGATCCTGCTTGAGTGAAACGGAAGATATTATCAATAAATAGTAACACATCTTGTTTTTCTTCGTCACGGAAGTACTCAGCCATAGTTAAACCAGTTAAGGCTACACGCATTCTGGCACCAGGTGGCTCATTCATTTGACCAAAAACCATGGCAGTTTTTTTAATTACGCCAGATTCTTTCATTTCAAAATAAAGGTCATTTCCTTCACGTGTTCTTTCTCCAACACCAGCGAATACAGAAATCCCGCCTAATTCTTGAGCAATATTATTAATTAACTCTTGAATTAATACGGTTTTACCAACTCCGGCACCACCGAAAAGTCCAACTTTACCACCTTTTAAATAAGGCGCTAGAAGGTCAATTACTTTGATACCTGTTTGTAAAACTTCTGAATCTGTACTTAAATTTTCATAAGTTGGTGCTTCTGTATGGATACTACTTCTATCCATGTTTTCTGGAAGTGGCTCATCTAAGTCGATGGTTTCACCTAAAACATTAAAGACACGCCCTAATGTTTCTCTACCTACAGGGACACTAATTGGTCCACCTTCATGTAGAACTTCCATTCCACGTTGTAAGCCGTCTGTTGATTCCATGGCGATGGTTCTGACAACACCATCTCCCATTTCAATCGTAACTTCTAGAACAACTTTTTGTTTGCTTTCCGATTTGTAGACTACTAATGCATCATTGATATCTGGCAATGATTGATCTAACGGAAAAGCCACATCTACAACGGGACCTATTACTTGGACTATTTTTCCGATTTTCATTTCACAAATTCCTCCCCGTTAATCTTCTAAAGCTGCAGCTCCGCCGACAATTTCTGTAATCTCATTTGTAATGGCTGCTTGTCTGGCTCTATTAAATGTGATTGTTAAATCGTCGATTATGTTGCTTGCATTTTCTGTCGCACTCTTCATTGCTGTCATACGCGCAGCATGCTCAGCAGTTTTAGAATCTAACACTGCTCCGTAGATTAAACTCTCAGCGTAGAGGGGCAGTAATGTATTCAAAATTGCATCTTCAGAAGGTTCAAGAATATAATCTTGTTCATACGATGTTGCTTCTTTTGAATCTAAATCTTCAATTGGTAACATTTTTTCTGCACGAAAAGCAGATGATAAAGTGTTCACATGATGGTTGTAACAAACGTACAATTCATCAAAGACTTCATTGTTATACATTTGAATAGCAGAATTAACAATCTTACGAACTTCATTATAACTTGGATGATCACTAAGACCTCTTAATTCATATGAAACCGGTATGTTTCTATGTTTAAAGAAATCAGCCCCAGTTCCACCAATCGACATAATAACCACTTCATTTTGATCTTCATGATCTTTTTGAAGGACTTCAATCGTATTTTTGATAACTGAACTGTTGTAACCACCTGCTAAACCTTTATCAGAAGTGATAATAATATAGCCTGTTTTCTTTACTGGACGAGCAATTAAAAGTTTATGGTACATCTCCATGTTATCTTCAAAACTAGAAAAATCGGCATTTTCAATTGCTTGTAGTTGCGATGATGCTAAGTGAGTCGTAATGGTTCTCACTTTATGCGCATACTCTTGAAAACGTCTTGATGATTGTTCAGATTTTGTCAATTTTGAAGCTGCTACCATTTGCATAGCACTCGTAATTTGACTCGTCTTTTTTGTTGAAGCTATTCTCTTTTTAATATCTATAAGGGAACCGCCCATGCTCAATCACCACTTTCTTAGGATTGTGTTAACTCATCAGCAACTGAAAATTGAGTTGAACTAAACATGTCTTTAAACTCATCAATCGCTTTTTTAATATCTTCTTCATTCGGTAAGTTTTTAGTTGTTTTAATTGTATCAAAGATTGCTGGATAGTTGTTTCCAACATATTCAAACAATTCTTTTTCAAAACGTAAAATATCATCTACTGGCACAGTATCTAAGAAACCATGTGTTAATGCATAAAGAATCAACACTTGTTTTTCAACACCGATTGGTTCATGAACATTTTGTTTTAAAACTTCTACTGTACGTTTACCACGGTTTAATTTAGCTTGTGTTGCCGCATCTAAATCAGAACCAAATTGTGTAAAGGCTTCTAATTCACGGAAACTTGCTAAGTCAGTACGTAATGTACCAGCAACGCTCTTCATCGCTTTAATTTGTGCTGAACCACCTACACGGGATACAGACAAACCAGGGTTAATCGCTGGACGAACACCTGAATAGAATAAATCACTCTCTAAGAAGATTTGACCATCCGTAATCGAAATCACGTTTGTTGGAATGTAGGCTGAAATATCTCCAGCTTGTGTTTCAACAAATGGTAAAGCAGTCATAGAACCGCCACCTAATGAATCGTTCAACTTAGCAGCTCTTTCTAATAAACGTGAATGCAAGTAGAAAACATCCCCTGGGAAGGCTTCACGGCCTGGAGGTCTTCTAAGTAGTAATGAAATTTCACGGTAAGCAGCTGCTTGTTTTGATAAATCATCATAAACAACTAATACGTGTTTTCCGTTATACATAAATTCCTCTCCCATTGCTGCACCTGTATAAGGGGCTAAATAAAGCAGTGGAGATGGTTGAGATGCGCTGGCTGAAATAACAATGGTATAATCCATTGCACCATATTTCTTAAGTGTCTCAACTTGATTTCTTACAGTTGATTCTTTTTGTCCAATTGCTACATAAATACAAATCATGTCTTCATCTTTTTGATTAATGATTGCGTCAATGGCAACAGATGTTTTACCTGTTTTACGGTCTCCAATGATTAACTCACGTTGACCACGTCCAACAGGAACTAAAGCATCAATCGCTTTGATCCCTGTTTGTAAAGGCTCATCAACTGATTTACGAGCCATAACTCCTGGTGCTTGCGCTTCAATTGGTCTTGTTTTGCGTGTTTTAATTTCACCAAGACCATCAATTGGCTGACCTAAAGGATTTACAACGCGTCCGATTAAAGCTTCTCCAACTGGAACTTCCATAATACGTCCAGTACGTTTCACTTTATCGCCTTCACGGATTTCTTGATATTTACCTAAAATGATAATACCAACACTCTCAGTTTCTAAGTTCTGAGCCATACCAAATACACCATTATCAAACTCTAATAATTCTCCTGACATGGCATTCTCTAAACCGTAAGCACGTGCAATACCATCCCCTACATACGAGACAGTTCCTACTTCGTCTACTGTTAAAGATTCTTCGTATTTAGCAAGTTGTTGTTTTATATGCGAACTTATTTCTTCCGCTTTAATACTCATGTACTTCACCTCTCACCTTGTCACTAAGCATTATTTTAATAATGCAGCATGAATTTCTGATAATTCATTTCTTACACTTTGATCGATAACACGATGTTCAGATTCAACAATCATGCCCCCATAATAGCTGGGTCGATTTTTGGTCGAATAACAACTTTATTTGCATGGAATTGAGACGCTAATTTATCTTCTAAATCATGTCTTTGATCCATATTAAGCGCTACTGCCGTTGTTACATCTACAACAACTATTCCAAATTGCTCATAGTATAAATGCTCAAATTCGTCAATAATTGCAGGCATTTCATTCATACGACCATAATCATAGACTGTATGAATGAATTTACCAACAACATCACTAAAGCTATTTTCCAAGTCTTTAACAATGTTAACTTTTTCAAAAACGGTTAAACGATCATCACTTAAGATATCGCCAAGATCTGGAACTTGACGATAAACTTCTCTTAATTGAATCATTTCTTGATAGATTTCTGAAACAGATTTTAATTGGATAGCTTCTTCAAATAAAGCTTTTCCGTAAGTTCTTGCGACTACATATTTTCTATTCATCATCTTCGACTCCTAGCTTTTCAATACTAGTTTGAATCAACTCTTGATGAGTGTTCGCCGACAATTCCTTCTTAAGAATTTTGGAAGCAATTTCAATAGATAAGTCTGCAACTTCTTTTTTCGCTTCATCAATCATTCGTTCACGTTCAATACGTAAATCTTCTTGTGCTTGTTTTTTGATTCTTGTCGCGTGCTCTTGTGCTTCAAGTAAAATACCATGAGCATTGTTCTCCGCTGTATCTTTTGCTTGAGCAATAATATTTTGTGCTTCAGTACGTGACTGTTTAAGTTCCATTAGTCTTTGTTTCTCTAACTTATCAGCTTCAATTTTAGACTTTTCTGCATTATCGATGTCTGATGCAATTTTATTTTCACGATCTTGCATCATATTAACTACAGGTCCCCATGCAAACTTTTTCAAAGCTAGTAACAATACCAGAAATGAAACAGAAACGAAAAGAATTGTACTTAGCATACTTTGACCTGTATTAGCCACTACTAATTGGTTGATCATAAGTTTACTACACTTCCTTCCTGAATCATTTTATAGTTGAAAATGATTCTACTCTCTTCAAGATATATATTACTATTTGAAAACCAATATTAAGGCAATAACCACACCTAAAATTGGCACGGCCTCGATTAAGGCTACCCCGATAAACATTGTTCCTCTTAATTGACCTGACATTTCAGGTTGACGAGTCATTGACTCAAGTGTTTTAGAAATTACTTTACCATTACCATAAGCTGCTCCGATTGAAGCGCCAAAAACTGCGATTGCTGCTGCAAGATATTGCATTAAAAATTCCTCCTAATAGTATGTTCTTTTTTTATTCTTCGTGTGCTTCTACTTTATGTGATAGATAAACCATCATTAAAGTAACAAATATAAAGGCTTGTACTGCTCCAATGAATAATGAGAATGTTTGCCAAATCACCTCAAGTGGTACAGCTAAAATAAATTTAACTGGGCTACTGGCACCTAAGTTTGCAATTAACGTCAGCAATATTTCCCCAGCAAAGATATTTCCATATAAACGAAGACCTAACGTTAAAACGTTTGTAAATTCTTCGATAATTTTAATTGGTAATAAAATTGCCGTTGGTTTCATAAAACTATTAACAAAATAGTTTTTAGGACCTTGCTTCTTCAATCCATAATAATGGGTTAAAATAATTGCTATTAAAGCTAGTGTTAATGTAACTAGTGGGTCAGCTGTTGGACTCTTCCAATATGATGTTTCACTTGGAAAAACAACGACCTTAGTGACTAAACCTAATAGGTTGGATACCAAAACAAACATGAAAAATGTAAACCCAAGTAAATGGTAATCGTTAACATCTTTCTTAGCAATGTTGTCTGATACAATACCTTTGACAAAGTCCACTATAAATTCAAGAACATTTTGCTTTCCTTTTGGCTTCATCTGTAAATTTCGACTGCAAAAATACACAATGCTAAAAACAATAACGCACGTTAAAATTGTCATTAAGCAAACCGTCGCATCGAACGGGATTCCCGCAATCTCAATTATCCAGGACTTTTCTTCCACCTCAATTCACCCCTTTTCTTTTTAGAAAATACTTTCCATAAGAATTATTAAATTCTTAGGTATCTTATGATGAAAAGACTTAGAGAAGTCCATTCGTATCACCGATTGAGCGCTCAAAAAAAGAACTCAACTAGGACTATGATAACACCAAATGATAAATAACACAAAGCAAATCTTAGTTTTTTTTAATATCATTTTCGTTATTTATTCCTAAAAAAAAAAGGAGCACTTCCTCATGAAAGCACTCCCAATTCTAATCTATTTCTGCCTGTCTCTTAATGAACGGTTAATCTCCCGATTCATATCTTTTTGTTTCAAATCTTGACGCTTATCATATTGCTTTTTACCCTTCGCAACACCAATTAAAACTTTAGCAAAGCCATCCTTGATATAAATCTTTAATGGAATTAAAGCAATCCCTGTATTCTTAGCTTCTTGTCCTAAATGTGCTATCTGTTTCTTATGCATCAGAAGTTTTCTAGTTCTAAGCGGGTCATGATTAAACAAATTTCCTTGTTCATAAGGGCTGATATGAACATTAACCAGAAAAGCTTCACCATCCCTAACTCTGACATAACCATCTTTTAAATTGACACGTCGACTTCTAATCGCTTTTATTTCAGTTCCTTTTAAAACCATCCCTGCTTCAATGGTTTCCATGACCGCATAATCATGTCTGGCTTTTCGATTTTGAGCAATTAAACTACCATCACCTTTAGGCAAAATGGTCACCCCTTTTTCTTACGATTATTTTTTGTTTTTTTGTTTTTCGCTACTTTTTTATAAAAAGGTTGATTGCTTTTTTTCTTACCAGGTATTTTTTTATCTTTTCGGAAAGAAGGCTTATCCCCTTTTTGTTTTGATTTTGGTTGCTCACGGCGAGGGCCTTTGCTTTTTTTCGAATCTCTCAGTAGATCTGCTGACACGCTAACAGGTTCGGCTGATAATAATTCAAAATCAATTTCTCTTGTATCAACATCTGCTTTGGTTACCTTAATTTTAACAGGCTGTCCTATTTTATAAACAACCCCTGTTCGCTCTCCAACAAGCGCTAAATGATTTTCCACAAAATGGAAATAATCCCCTTTTAATTTTGACACATGAATTAATCCTTCTATTGTATTAGACAATTCGACGAACATTCCAAACTTCGTAATTGATGTAATAATTCCATCAAATTCTTGATCAACTTTATCTTGCATGAACTCAGCTTTCTTCATATTGTCTGTGTCACGTTCGGCTTCAACAGCACGACGCTCCATTTTAGAACTATGCGCTGCAATCTCTGGAAGAGCTTCATTCCACTTTTCTTTCACTTCATCTGCAATTGGTCGCGTCACATAAGATTTAATTAATCGATGAACAATTAAATCTGGGTAACGTCTAATTGGTGAGGTGAAATGCGTATAATCTTCTGCGGCTAATCCGTAATGTCCCACTGGATCTTCTGAATATCTGGCTTGTTGCATACTTCTTAAAAGCATCATACTCACAACTGGCTCTTCTGGTTTTCCTGAAATTTGGTCTAAGACTTTTTGTAGCTCTTTTGGACTCACATCATCTTTTTTACCTTTAACTAAGATACCGAAGTTCGTAATGAACTCAAAGAATCGTTGAACTTTTTCTTCTTTTGGATGCTCATGAATTCGGTAGATAAATGGTAACTTCATCTTTGTATAATGAGCTGCAATGGTTTCATTCGCTGCTAACATGAAGGATTCAATCAAGCGTTCAGCTTCTTTACGATCTCTTAACTCAATGTCAATTGGATGACCTTCTGAGTCAACGATAATTTTTGCTTCACGACTTTCAAATGAAATCGCTCCACGATTAGAACGCATATTTTCTAAGATAGTATGAAGTGACGCCATATCTTCAAAGAAAGGAATCAAACTTTCATATTTTTCTAATGTCTCAGCATTTGATTTTTCTAAAATCTCATTAACTGCTGTATAGGTCATTCTTGCCGTTGAGTGGATGACCGCTTCAAAAATATCATGACTAACAACTTGTCCCTCTTCATTAATCTCCATCTCACAAGCCATAACTAAACGGTCTACGTGAGGATTCAGAGAACAAATGCCATTAGATAATTTTCTTGGTAACATCGGAATCACTCGGTCTGTTAAGTACACACTTGTGGCGCGATCACTTGCTTCCATATCTAGTGGGCTATTTTCAGTCACATAATGAGAAACATCGGCTATATAGACACCTAAAAAATAATTGCCATTATCAAGACGTTTGACGCGAACCGCATCATCTAAGTCTTTAGCTTCTTCCCCGTCAATGGTCACAATCGTTTCGTTTCTTAAATCAACACGTCCTTCTAGCTCTTCTTCAAGAACCACATCGGAAATTTTTTCAGATTCCTTTATGGTACTTTCATCAAATTCAACTGGAATACCGTGTTGTAAGACAATGGATAGAATATCCATCCCTGGATCGTTTTTATGTCCCACCACTTGTTTAACTAAACCTTCAAAACTATTTGTGTGTTCACTGTCTGGATAATAGGTAATCTCAACAGAAACCACACTACCATCTTCTGGCTTAATTCCTTCGTCCGCAATAAAGACACGGTAGCGACTTAATTTTTTATCTTTTGGAATCACTACGCCATATAAGCCACTCTTTTTAATGTCTTCTTCTGAATAAAGAGTGAATATCCCCACAACTTGTGAAGACGCACGTGTTAATACTTCAACCACTTTTGCTTCTGCTGCTTGACCTTCCATTGGACTACCTTGTTTTAAAATTTCGATTTTTACTGTATCACCTTCTAGGGCAAAATTAGTAAAATCTTTGGACACAAAGGCATCATCGTCTTCGCCTTCAATCGTGACAAAGCCAAATCCTCGTTCATTTGAACGGAAGATTCCTTCAAGATATTTTTCTTGTTTATTTAATTTAATCTTGCCTTTTTGATTGAAAATAATGGTTTCTTCTCTCTCCATTTGAGCTACTGTTTGAACTAGTAGTTTAAAATCATTGCTCTTTTGTAATTTCAATCCTTCCGCTATTTGTTCTAAAGAAAATGTTTGTTTCTTACTTTCTGATAAATAACGAAGGATGGTTTCTTTAATACTATTTGTCATTTTCATTCCTTCTTCCATGGGATATGACTTAAGAAACTCTGCACATCTTCTTCAAACAACTGGCGTTCCTTACTAACTGTAATAACATGAGTACTGTTTGGATACCAGTGGATTTCATGAGATGTTTGTCCTAGGCGTTTAGCTACATCGTAAACACCCTGACTATCAATCATTTCATCTAGCGCTGATTGTGCTAGAAATATCGGAATTTTAATTGTTGTTAAGTTTTCTGACGTTTTATCTGTCACTTCTAAAATAGCTTGAAGTTGATTTTTTAAAGGTTCTTTTATCATATCTAATTTTTGTTGTAATTCGTTTGGTGAATTGCTTGTTTTTTTATACATAAATTCACAGTACTTTAAAAAGTTTGGATAAATTTGTTGGTCGCTTCCTGGACTAAGTGGAGAGCAAAATGCGCCTCCTGCAACAAACTCATTAGGAAATTCTTCGATTAATTTCATGGCGAATAATCCTCCCATTGATAAACCAAAGACCGCAATTTCCTCGTAACCATCATTTTTTAATTGTTGTAGTGCTTTTTTTGCATCTTCATACCAAACTTGTGGTGTCATGTTCAAGATGTTCATTGGATCAATTGTTCCGTGCCCAGAAAACATGGGTGCTAACACCGTATAGCCCGCTCTTTCCAATTTTCTAGCCAACATTCTTACATCATTTGGGCTACCTGTATAAGCATGTAATAGCAGAATCGCTTTTTCCCCATTTTTAAAATACAATTCCGTCGGTAACATTCGCATCGTCCCTTACTCTCAATATTTACTACATTGTACCAATAATTAGGTTATGAAAAAAGTGTTCAGCTTCAAAGATATAAAATGACTCTCAGGAAAATTACTTTTCAAATTTTTATGAGGTTTATTTTATATCTCAAGAAGCTACTTTTTTGATACTGAAAGTCCGTAAACAAAGGACTGTGACATAAGTTCTATTACTTATGCCACAGTCCCATTTGATTTACTTATTTTGATGATAAAAACGCTAATGCAATTGCAATAGCTACCCAAGCAACACCTAAAACAGCCGTTGCTTTTTGCATGAAGGCTTCAAAGCCTCTTGCTTTTGTTTTCCCAAACAATTCGCTAGCTCCACCTGAAAAGGCGCTTGCTGCACTATTTTGTTTACTTGGTTGCATCATAACAGCAATAATAATTAATACTGATAAAATAAGCATAATGGTTAATAAGAGTTGATACATATTATATCCTCCTCGTCTCTACTAAACTAATTGACATCTTAATAATTTTAGCACAACTTTTTTAATAATTCTACTCATTATTTGTAAATTCGTTTTCTTTTCTTAAGCTTTTGTTTTTCCACCAACTGCATAATTTCCTTTTTCCATATCTGTAATCACAATATGAACGGCTTCTTCTTTGGCTCCTGTTGTTTTAACAATAGCTTCAGTGACTTCTTTAACCATAGCGTTTTTTTGTTCTTGGGTGCGACCCTCTAATAATTCAATATGAACGATTGGCATGATGTGCCTCCTTTAAAATTTTTACTTAATTAAAGTCTACATCTTATGTATCTATCATGTCAATTAGTGTTTTTACAACTTCCTTCTATAGTATATAAAAAGGCTAACAAGAATGTCAGCCTCTTTCTTCATTTTCTCCAGTTGCTTGGAGTTAAACAACTTTACCTCACTTCGCTTATTCATAAATAAATGATACTTTTAAATAATAACCTTATCTGAAGCTTTCCCAACACGTCCCGGCTTCATCTCAACACGACCTTTACTAATAGCTCCCACTGGACAAACTAACGTACACAAGTGACAACCCACACATTTTTCTGTATTACAGTGAGGGACACGGTTCTCATCGTCCCAAATAATTGCTTGATGGGCGCCGTCATAACAAGAAATATAGCAACGACCACACGCAATACATTTATCCAGATCAATCACTGGATAGACTTTATAATCACGGTCTAAGTCTTCTGCTGGAATAATGTTTTTAGTTGCTAAACCAACTAACTCTTCCAATTTTTCAACACCTTGTTCATCCATGTAATGCATCAAACCATTTTTCATGTCTTCTACAATTCGGTAACCATACTGCATAATGCCTGTTGTTACTTGTAAAGTTGATGCGCCTAGTAAGATAAACTCAGCAGCATCTTCCCAGGTTTCAATCCCACCAATACCAGAAATAGGTAGTTGTTCCAATCCGTCTGCTGTTCTAAGTTGCTGCATAAATCTTAAGGCAATAGGTTTAACTGCCTTACCAGAATAGCCTGAAATAGAAGATTTTCCATTAACAGCTGGTAATCCTATTTTATGTTGTAAATCCACATTAGCAATTGATTTAATGGTATTAATTGTTGCAATGCCGTCTGCTCCGCCTTCAAGTGAAGCTTTAGCAACAGGTACCATATCTGTCACGTTTGGTGTCATTTTTGCCATCATTGGTAATTTAGAACCTCTTTTTACTGCAGCACAATAGGTACGACATAACTCAGGACTAGTTCCCACATCTGAACCCATAGCATGAGAAGTCATTTGTGGACAAGATAGATTCATCTCAATCATATCAGCACCAGCTTCTTCAACTAAACGTGCTAATTCTTCCCAGTCTTCTTCATTAGTTCCCATAATCGAAGCAATCAACACTTTTTCAGGAAATTCTTCTTTTAATTTTCTTAAATCAGCTAAGTTCTCTTCAAGTGAATGCTCAGCAATTTGTTCCATATTTTTAAATCCTACAAAAGGAGTGCTTTCTTTAGTTAAGATATCAAATCTTGGAGATACTTCATCGACTACGAAATGTTCAGGTCCAATTGTTTTAAAAACAACCCCACCCCAACCTACTTCATAAGCCTTTTTACACATATCATAGCAATTACCTACTGGTGAAGATGATAAACAAAATGGATTCTCAAACCTTACTCCTAAAAAATCAATCGATAAGTCTTTGTTAATCATTTGTGACTACCTCCTAAAAATTCATGTATTTCAGCAGCGACTTCTTTCCCTTTTTTAACTGCCCAAACAACGGTCATGTCACCGTGAACAATGTCCCCTGTAACAAATATTTTTTTATCTTTTGTTTGGTAACCAGAATCACGCATTTGGTTGTTTTCTAGTTCTAACTCTAGTTTTTCAGAACCGACTTCTTGTCCCACTGCTAAAATAATTTTTTCTGCTTCGATGGTTAATTCATTGTTTAAGTGACGATGTTTGAAAGTAACTTGATTTTCATCAACAGAAACAGGATAGTAGCCATCAATAATTGTTACACCTCTATTTTGAGCCCCTTCAAGCTCTTTTTTAGATGCTTTAAATTCACAAAATTCTTCATATACCACATCTGTCACATGAGGCACTCCTAGTAATTTTAAAGATGTGATGACATCCATCGCCACATCTCCCCCACCAATAACAAGTGCATTTTTTGGTAATTCAATGTCGCCTTTATTGTCTCGTGCTCGAGCTAAAAATGATACTGCTGTTTCTACAGCCGGATTTTTAGCAAACATCTCTAAAGTTTTTCCTTGGCTTAATCCAATCGCAAGTACCACACTATCATATTTATTTTTCAATTCGTCTAAAGTGATATCCTTTCCAATCGTTGTTTCATACTCAATATTAGCACCTAAGTTAACAATTCTTAATATTTCATAATTGACAATCGCATCAGGCAAACGATACTCAGGGATACCATATCGTAGATAACCACCTGCTTTTTGACTTTTTTCAAAGATAGTTACTTCATAGCCTAATTGTAATAACGAAGCTGCTGTTTGTAATCCAGAAGGACCACTTCCAACGATAGCGATATGCTTTCCATTAGGCTCGCCTTTTGTTAAAATCTCCATTTCCGTTTGTTGCTCAAAATCTGTGACAAATTTTTGAATGCCACCGATATTAATAGGGCGGTCAATTTCTGATCTAGAACAACCCATCTCACAATATTTTTCCGTTGGACAAACTAAAGCACAAACAGCGCCTAAAGCATTGTTTTCTCGAATCGTTTCAGCTGCTCCTTTAAAATTTCTAAATCTAACACTTCTGATAAATGTCGCTGGGTCTGTGCCAGCTGGACAACTCTTTGAGCATGGTGCATCCAAACAAAGCAAACATCTTTCTGCTTCTTCCATAATGGTTAACATTGAATAAGATGATTCCATTTCTTCCAAATATTTATTACTCATAGTCAGCATCCTCACTTTTTTATTTACATGTGATAGAAATCACAATTGTAGTTAAAATTAAAACCACTCCTAATAGTGGCGTTTACAATTACATCTTACTCTCTTATATTGCTCTTTTCAATACTAATTATAAATAGATACATATATTTACCTTTTCAAAGTCAGTAAACATTTACTTTGTTCGTTTTATTTATATTAATTATTATCTGTAATAAAAAAAGGACTGTAACATTTCAGTCACAGCTCCTTACTTATTTAATTTTATTAGATTCATCCCAATAATCGGGATAAGAATCATAGTAATTCCCACTAACTGATAACTCTCCACAGACTCTCCTAAAATCATAACTCCTGCTAGAATTGTGATAACAGGCGATAAATTTGAAAAAATTCCAACTGTTGAAGCTTCCAAATGATGAATAGCATAATTAGATAAAAAAGAACTACCTAGAGATGATAGCAGCCCTAAATAAAGAATTGCCACTAAATAATTTGGTTGCAGTAAGGCTTCAAAATAATTATTGGTCACTGTACCTGACACATGTTGAAGTATTGAAATCACAGTAAATATCAGCATCCCAAAGGTCAACATAAAGGTTGTCATATCAATCGTTTGATATTTTTGAGATACTTTTTTAGCTGTTATCGTATAAAAGGCCGAAGATAAAGCTGATAAAAACATTAAAAAAGTTCCCCAACCACTAAATGACGCAGATTGCGATTGGCTTTTTAGATTGATATAAGTGATCCCTACAAAAGCCATAACAAGCGCTTTTTTTTGCGCCTTACTAGGACGTTCTTTAAGTAAAAAATAAGCAAATACAACAATTAATAGAGGAATAATTGACGTAATAATCCCTGCTTCTAATGTTGAAATATAGGTTAACGATAATGTTTGAAATGAAAAAAATAAGACTGGATAAAATAGTCCCAATGGCAATAAATCTTTGATCGCTGCTTTCGTAAATACCTTTTTATGCGGAACAATGTCTCGAATAATCCAAATACCTAGTGTGCCTATAATAAAACGATGAGATAACTGAGTAAATGTATCCGTATACCCCAGACCTTGTTTAACAAATAGAAATGAAAAACCAATAATACAAATTTGTAATAAAATAGCGACTTGCGCTTTTATTTGTTGATTCATAATGAATACCTCCCTTTCACTTTCATTGTATTTCGGAAGAGTTTTCGTTACAATCAGTTCATAGCTTAACTGTACCGGTACAAAAGGAGATTATATGAAATACATTGAAGTTTACCAACAAATTAAACAACAAATTCAAGATGAAACTTATCAAGAAGGACAAAAAATCCCTTCTCTTAGAAACTTAGCGCAAACATATAACTGCAGTCTTGAAACCATCAAACATGCGGTTTCACTTTTAAAGGAAGATCAACTTATCTACACAAAAAATCGTAGTGGACTGTATGTCATTCAAAAAAACTTTCCTTCAAGTTCTGACGTAAACAAGGATATCATTGATTTTGGCTCATCTCGGGGAAGTTCAGCCACTTTTCCTTATGAAGAATTTCAACGGTGTTTAAAAAAAGCCACTGAAAATTATAAGCAAGAATTTTTTACTTATGGTCGCTCTCAAGGGTTACCTGAATTAATTGAAACACTTCACACTTGGTTTGAGTCTCAACAAATTTACACACAAAAAGAAAATCTTTTTATCACAACTGGCGTTCAACAAGCTCTGTTCATTTTAAGCCGCTTAGCTTTTCTCAATAAAAAAGAATGTATCTTACTGGAAAATCCTTCCTACCACTTAATGATTGAACTTCTTAATGTTGAGAAGATTCCTTATTTAACGATTGAGCGAAACATAGATGGGATTGATTGGACTCTTTTAGAGTATTATTTTAGAGAAAAAGATATTAAATTTTTCTACACGACACCTCGAATTTCTAGTCCTTTAGGTTTATCCTTTACAGAATCGGAAAAAAAGCAGCTGGTTCGTTTAGCGAAAAAATATGATGTTTATATCATAGAAGACGATTACCTTGCTGATTTTATTTCTAACCCAACTGAATTGCCAATTCATTATTATGACATCTCCGATCATGTGATTTACTTAAAGAGTTTTTCTAAAATCATGTTTCCTGGATTACGATTAGGTGCTTGTGTTTTACCTAAACTTTTAGTCGAAAAATTTAAGCAATATCGTAAAATTTTAGAAGTGGATAGTGGCATGTTTTCTCAAGCGGCGTTAAATCTTTATATTAAGTCCGATTTATTCAATCATCATGTCAGTACCACTAAGAAAATTCAAAAAGAAAGAGATCTTACTTTTAAGGAAGCTATTCAAAATAACGACCTTTTTCGCCCAGATTTATTTTTATCTAGTAAATCCTTTATTACTCTTCCTAATTCTGTTTCAAAGACTCAATTTGAACTAAATATTAACCACGAACAGGTTATTTTAGAAGACTTATCTAGGCATTTCTTATCACCTTCCAGTTGCGAAACTCAACTTTATGGAATAGAACTCTTTCATTCATCTCCTGAAACTATCAAAGATGGCGTAAAAAAAATTATCACCGCATACGAAAAAGCAATCAAAATCTAAAGTTTAGATTTTGATTGCTTTCTTTTACTTACTATCTAATTTCATCATATGTTTGTCGACAATTTTTGCTAAATCACCAATTGATTTTTCACTGTAATCTTCTCCATATCCAACGGTCATAATCGTTAGATAATACGGATTTTCTTTATCTTTCACTAAAGAAATATCGTTACTTACTGTATACATTGGCATCCAACCTGTTTTATGAACCACATCTACGCCAGGTAAACCAACAGCAACCCCATCATCAAAGGTACTGTTCTGCATCCAATCGTAAAGTAGTTTAATGTTTTCACTTTTCTCTTGGCGCTCATAAACGTACATCATTGATTTTGATAAGATATGTGCTGTTGAAAAGTAACGATTACTTGGTGAATTTGAATCCAGTTCAGATAAAAATTGAATAAAATTAGGTTCACCGATATAGTTAACTAACATTGTATAAGCAACATTATCACTATGTCTAATCGTTAATTCTGCTAATTCTTTAACCGAATACTCTGTTCCAACAGGGGCAAATTGAATAATTCCTGTCCCACCCATTTTCACATTCTCAGTATAAGTTAATTTAGTATCTAGATTTACTTTTCCTTCATCTACTAAAGTTAAAACATATGAAATAAAAGCTAATTTAATACTACTAGCTGTTCGCTTGACTTCGTCTCCGTATGAACTATAAGTAAATTTATGGTCTACGGTTTCTAAATAAATACTAATGTCTCCACCATGAACTTTTTTAAATTCTTCTAAGTCTTTGTCTAACGATTCTTTAAACTGTGTTTCTGATAATTCTTTTTTACGTGAAGCTTCACGCTCTTTTATATAATCTTCTCTAAAATCTAGAATATCTTTTTCAATGTAACCTTTTTTAGGATCACTAATAACTTCCACCCATTTGTCATCGCCCTCCACAGCTTTGACAGAAACGACTGTACCAACAGGCATCACGTCTTCACTCATTTCAGAACCATCTATTTTTTTTCGAGGGTACATCTCTTTTGTTGTGACCATTTCCTCTTCAAAGATTGATTTTTCTTTAGAAATTTTCTTTTGTGATTCTTTTGTTTCTTGTTTTTTTCCAGCTACTTTTTTTGTTTCCGTCTTTGCAACTGGGTTTGCAGCTTTTATTTCATTAGCTGCTTTAATCTTCTTAATTGACATACCTGATACAATAACTAACGCGATTACCAACACTATTAATACAAAAACTTTTTTCTTCACTAACTCCCAACTTTCTACTCTTTCTATTTAACTCTTTTTTCAGTATAACATAGGTATATTGCCTTTTAAACAATCAAAATAACAATGATAGTTCTACTTATTTTCTTAGAAATCAGTAAACTTCTATTGTTGTTATTTCTTTTTGTGATATTATGAGCATAAAGACAAAAGGAGGCTATTTTTATGGAAAAAGAAGCATATCTTGAAATGGTGAGGGAAGTCGCAGAAGAATATTTTAGATCAGGTACTTACTACTGTTCTGAAGCAGTGGTTGAAACAATTAACGATTGTTTAGGTAAGCCCTATGATGATGATGTGGTACGCTTAGCATCTGGTTTTCCAATTGGTATGGGAAAAGCTCAATGTTTATGTGGTGCCGTTTCTGGTGGACAAATTGGTTTAGGGATGGTTTATGGTCGTAAGCGGGGGGAACCTATGGACCCTGAGATGTTTGAGATTTCAAAAGGACTTCATGATTATATTAAAGAAGAATATCGTTCATGTTGCTGCCGTGTGATTACTAGAAAATGGCAAGGAGACGACTTTAAATCAGAGGGGCGTAGACAACATTGTATTGCCATTACTGGTAACGTTGCGGTTTGGGTAGTTAATGAATTAATCGAACGCGGTAAAATTGATCCAAAAACAGCACCAAAGATTGAACCTAGAATCGAAGTGGAGTCGTAAAAATGAAACAATTTTTAGTTAAACTTCCCTTACCTATTTCAGCTTTAGGTTTAAGTTTTGCTGGTTTAGCAAATCTTTTTAATGAGCAACTTATTTTTAAATATTTATTTATTACTCTAAGCATACTTATTCTACTTAGTGTGCTACTTAAAGTTTTAATTGATTCAAAAAATGTTTTGGACCAACTAAAACAAGTTCCGATTGCCGCAACATTCCCAACTTTTTTCATGGGAATCGCACTTTTAACAAAACAAATTGCCCAGTGGAATCTGACAATCGCTCTTATTTTATGGATTATTGCAACACTTGGGCATGTCAGTTTTATTGTTTATTTCACTCGTGAATTTGTTATGAAGAAAGATCTGACCTTAATTCTTCCTTCATGGTTTGTGGTCTACGTTGGAATTGTTGCTTCTTCTGTGACTGCACCATTGTTTGATTCAACCCTTTTAATGAGTTTTGGTAAGATTTTTTTAATCTTTGGAATGCTTGCTTTTCTTATCTTATTTCCAGTTATTATAAAAAGAATGAAAAAATACCCACTACCAAAACCACTTCAAGCAACAGTTGCCATCTTTTCAGCTCCTGTTGCCTTAAACTTAGTTGGGTATTTTTCAGTTATAACAACTAAAAATGCGCCTCTCATTTTAGTTCAATTTACTCTCATGTTAGGGTTATACCTATGGGTTATTAGGCAATTGTTTACTTTATTAAATACAAGCTTTTCACCAGCTCAAGCAGCCCTAACATTTCCTATGGTGATTAGTGCGACAAGTATAAAATTGAGTAGCGCCTACTTCACTCCTCTGTATCCTGCTGTAAAAAATATTGGCGTATTTATTAGTTATGCTTCTCTTATCATAGCCGTTTTGATTGTATTTTCAGTCTTACTTAAGTATCTTACATTTATGACTTCTATGATGAAAGAATAAAAATTAAGTCATTAAAAAAAGGGAATGTGGCAATCTTAATCCACATTCCCTTTTTATATGTTGTAGCCAAATAACAGAGTAAAACATAAAGATATTGAGCCGATAATGACCAATAGTATCCCTAAAACAATTTTTAATAATTCATTAGAACTTAATTTTGGTCCTTTTAAATGAATGTTTAAATTTAAACTCGTTACAACAATTGTAAAACCAACTATAATAATAGCAATAAAAAATAAACATAATAAAAATTGGCTTTGAAAAAAAAGCATCAAATTCCCCCTTTAATTCCTTACAACTCCTTTTTCAAATATACCTTCTTTTCACTAAGTCGGCAATATAATTGCTTTTTTTATTAAAAAATAAAGAAATTTTCTTAATCACAAAGAAAATTTCTTTACTTTAAATTACTACTCTTTTTTTATCGTCGCTAATCGTTCATAATTTTCGTTTCTTGCTTCCACATCATGTTTTGTTTCGTCATACATTTCTGCTACTTCTTCTTCATCATGAGTCACATTAATCAATGAAGAAAAACGTGTTTGTGTTTCTAAAAATTCTGGTATCTTATCTAAATCAGCCTTTTTAAAATCGACTTTCATCGGATCTTTACCTTTATCTTTTAATCTTGGATCGTAGCGATACAGTTGCCAGTAACCAGACTCGACAGCTTCTTTAGCATTCGTTAAAGCATTGCCCATACCACCTTTAATACCGTGGTTAATACATGGCGTATAACCAATAATAAGTGATGGTCCAGGATAACTTTCTGCCTCAGCAATCGCCTTAATGGCTTGATTTGGATGGGCGTTAATCGATATTTGTGCCACATACACGTTGCCGTAAGTTGTTGCCATCATACCCAAATCTTTTTTAGTTGTTTTCTTCCCTGATGCTGAGAATTTTGCAATGGCTGATTTTTGGGTTGCTTTTGATGTTTGACCACCTGTATTGGCATAGAGCTCATTGTCCATAACAAAGATATTAATATCTTCTCCAGAAGCTAACACATGGTCAATCCCACCAAAACCAATATCATAAGCCCAACCGTCACCACCAATTAACCACTGACTTGGTTTAACAAACATATTTTCTTGCTCTAGCAATTCTTTAAAGACTGATTCTGTTTCTGACTCTAAGACTTCAGTTAAGCGTGTTGCCCGTTGTCTTGTGCCATTTCCTTCTTCATAATTATCTAACCAATCAGTTAAGACTTCTCTTGTTTCTGTACTGCCTTGATTACTTTCTAAAATAGCTGTTACTTGATCTACCACTACTTGGCGTTTAACTTGATTGGCGACATACATACCAAAACCAAACTCGGCATTATCCTCAAACAATGAATTACTCCAAGCAGGACCTTGACCAAATTGGTTCGTTGTATAAGGTGTGGTTGGTGCTGAAGCGCCCCAAATCGATGAACACCCTGTTGTATTCGCAATCATCATACGATCCCCAAATAATTGCGTTAACAATTTAATGTAAGGTGTTTCCCCACATCCTGAACAAGCCCCTGAAAATTCTAATAATGGCTGTTCAAATTGAGAGCCTTTGACTGATTCTTTTTTGAATTTAGTTTCTTTTTGTTTTAAAGTCATAGAGAAAGCCCAATTCACTGCTTCTTCTCGTTGTTCTTCGTATGGTTTCATAATCAATGCTTTGTCTTTGGCAGGACACGCATCCACACATAACCCACAACCTGTACAATCTTCAACGGATACTTGGATTCGGTAATTCAAGCCGTCTTTACCTTTAAAGTCGCGGGTAATGTAGCCTTCTGGTACTTCTGCCATTTCTTTATCATCTAAAAGGAATGGCCGAATGGCTGCGTGAGGACACACAAAGGCACATTCGTTACACATGGTACACGCATCTGCTTGCCACTCTGGCACTTCAAGAGCAATCCCGCGTTTTTCATAGGCAGCAGTTCCCAGTGGAATCACACCACCAGACATCCCATTTTCAATTAAATCATTGACTGATAATTGATTCCCTTCTTGACGCTCAATGGGTTTAACAATATTTTTCACGAATGTTGGTAAGTTCTCATCTTCAACGCGTTCCATAACTTCAAGGTCTGCCCATTCTTTAGGCACATCTATTTTAATCAACGCATCAAAAGTTTTATCAATCACAGCCCAGTTTTTATCCACAATCACTGAGGATTTTTTGCCGTAAGTATTTTTAATTTCCTCTTTTAGTAATGGGAAATATTCATTTCTTGTCATTAAGTCTGTTAATTCAAAGAAGGCAGTCGACATCACCGTATTGATACGGCGTCCTAGCCCTTCACTTTTAGCAATATCCATGGCATTAATAATATAGAAATTAATGTTATGTTCTGCGATATATTTCTTCAAGTGTTTAGGTAATAATTTCAAGACTTTTTCTTCTGTCCAAACCGTATTGAGAAGGAACGTTCCTCCATCTTTCAAGCCCTTAATTAAATCATACTTATGAATATACGCCGCATTATGACAGCCCACAAAATCAGGATTTTCTACTAAATAAATGGAATTAATCTCTTCTTTGCCAAAACGTAAATGTGAGACTGTTAAGCCACCTGATTTTTTAGAATCATAAGAAAAGTATGCTTGTGCGTAACGGTCAGTATTATCCCCAATAATTTTAATCGCTTGTTTGTTTGCTCCTACAGTACCATCAGAACCAAAGCCCCAGAATTTTGCTTGGAACGTTGATTTAGGTGTCAAATCAAGAACATCCGTCATTGGTAAGGATAAATGAGTCACGTCATCCTTAATTCCTAAAGTGAAGCGCATTTTCATGTTCTTTTCATCTAATAATAAATGATCAAAAACACTCACAATTTGATCAGGTGTCACGTCTTTTGAACCAATTCCGTAACGTCCACCAATTACGACAGGACGATTCATATGACGATAAAGAGCACTTTGAACATCTAATAATAAAGGTTCTCCATCTGAGCCAGGTTCTTTAGTCCGATCTAACACAGCAATTTTTTCAACCGTACTTGGTAATTTTTCAAGCAAATTATCTGCTGGGAATGGACGATACAAATGAATCGCAATATTCCCCACTTTTCGACCTTGTTGATTTAAATAATCAACGGTTTGTCTAATCGTTGGTGTGGCAGATCCCATTGAAATAATCACTTCTGTGGCTTCTGGGTCACCATAATAAGTCGTTAAATCGTATTCAGTACCACGAATTTTATTAATTTCTCCCATGTATTTTTGAACAATACTAGGCAGACGATCATAGTATTGATTGACTGTTTCTCTTGATTGGAAGTAAATATCTGGATTTTGCGCTGTTCCTGAAACGGTTGGTGTATTAGGATTAAGTCCTCTTTTTCTAAAATTTTCTAACCCTTTTTGATCGACTAAAGGACGTAAATCTTCATAGTCAATCACTTCGATTTTTTGAAGTTCATGACTTGTTCTAAAACCATCAAAGAAATTAACAAAAGGTAGACTGCCTTCGATACTCGCTAAATGAGCCACACCTGCTAAATCCATGACTTCTTGAACGCTACCTTCAGCGAGCATTGCAAAACCAGTTTGTCTAGTTGCCATAACGTCGCTATGATCTCCAAAAATACTTAAAGCGTTCGTTGCGATTGCTCGAGCTGTTACGTGAAAAACAGTCGGTAATAATTCCCCTGCAATTTTATACATATTAGGAATCATTAAAAGTAGACCTTGTGACGCTGTATAAGTTGACGTTAATGCCCCAGTTTTAAGGGAACCGTGAACCGTTCCAGCTGCCCCTGCTTCTGACTGCATCTCAACCACTCGCACAGGTTGATTGAATAAATTTTTCTTTCCCTTAGATGCCCAATCATCCACCAACTCAGCCATCGTTGAACTGGGTGTAATCGGATAAATCGCGGCCACATCAGTGAAAGCATAAGAGATATACGCTGCCGCTGTATTCCCATCCATTGTTTTTGTTTTCTTCATTCTTCTCTCCCTTTTCTTTCGTGTTAACTGAAATGATTAACCAAGTTTTGCCACAATTTCCTTCGCAAAGTCATTGATACGCTCGATATCTTCATCTTCTGCTTCATTTTCAATCGTTAAGGTCTCAGCTGCTTTGGTTGCTCCAGTTTTAGCCAAAGCTTTTTCAAAAGAGAAAGCTGCGTGACAGAAGAAATCCGCATACAATTCACTGTCGCCACTACCAACTACGCCATATAATTTTCCCTCTAACTCTTCCTCTTGAACCTCTTCATAGAAATCTTCAAAGGTAAACGGAATCTCACCATCTCCATCTGTGAATGTCGCGACAATCGCAATATCCGCGTCATTAAAGAAATCTCCATCGATATCATCCGCTTCTTCTCTAACGACTTCTAAATCTAACGCTTCAAAAGCATCCTCCAAGTGTTCTGAAATTCCTTCTGTGTTTCCTGTATTTGATGTGTACGCAATTTTTACTAATGTCATTTTTTCTTCCTCCAAAATTTAGTTTACTTTTTCCATATTTTTACAAGCTACGACGTTAATACCAGTATCTGATACATTTTCGATGATAACATCCCCACATGAACAGGAGCATTTAATTCCACACAATTGATTTCTTTCATAATCTCAATCATTTTTCCTTTTGGAATGGAATCTACTGTTTTAACTGGAATTCGAGGTAAATTACCATCTTTAATTTTACAAGTTGAGGTGATCGTTCTAACAGGGTTGATTAACTCTTGTCTCCCGTATGTGTCACCTTTACGGCAATTATTTCCCGTTACCTTATAACCATTTTCTTCATCAATATGTAAATGACAACCTTTCGGGCAAACAATACAAATCAGCTCAGCCATAGTCTACATCTCCTTAATTGAAATTTCTAAATCTGTTAGTGTTTCATCATCTAAATATTTTTTTCGTAAATTCAAGGTTTCCATCTCACCTGGTGCCAAGTCTTTTTTCTTAAAGGTTGTCACCACTTCTCCGTGATTTGTCACAACGACTTCACATTGTTCAATCACTCGGTTCACTCTAAAATAAACTTCGACTTTACGGTCCACATGACTTCTACGAATTTTTTGAGGTAACACATAAGACACACCTGAGCCATTCATTAAAGCAATGTCTGCTTCCGTATCTTTCGTTTCTAACTGTTTCACGTACTCAGCAGCTGAAGCGCCTGCGACCATACTTTCAGCACTTACATGATCCACTAAATCATGAACATGAAGCACATTGCCACAAGCAAAAATTCCCGGAATCGAGGTTTCTCGATTTTCAAAAACTAAGGCGCCTTTTGTTTTTTGATCCATCTCAATACCAACTTTTCGAGTCAATTCATTTTCTGGAATCAAGCCCACAGAAAGTAGTAAGGTATCACATTCAATTTCCTCTTCCGTTCCTGGAATAACTTCTCGATTGGCATCAATTTCAGCCATAGTGATTGATTCTAAACGCTCGTTTCCTTTAATATCAATCACACTATGAGATAGAAAAAGCGGAATATCAAAATCATGTAAACATTGAACGATGTTTCGATTTAAACCACCTGAGTAAGGCATGACCTCGATACACGCTAAAACTTTTGCGCCCTCTAGGGTCATTCGTCTAGCCATAATCAAGCCGATGTCACCTGAACCTAAAATCACCACTTTTTTACCAACCATGTAACCTTCCATGTTAACGTAACGTTGCGCTGCTCCTGCGGTCATAATGCCAGAAGGTCTCGCCCCAGGAAGTTGAATCGCTCCCCTTGTTCGCTCCCGACATCCCATGGCTAAAACGATGGATTTACTAGCTAAAATTTGATAACCTTTTGTTTTATTCATCATGTGAACTTCTTTGTTTTCAGTCACTTCTAAAACAATCGTATCTAGCATAACTTCAACTGTTGTTTCTTTTATTTTTTCAATAAATTTCCCTGCATATTCAGGTCCAGTTAATTCTTCTTTAAAATAGTGAAGACCAAATCCATTATGAATACATTGATTTAAAATCCCACCAAGTTCCACATCTCGTTCGATAATCAAGATTTTTTCTAGCCCATTTTCATAGGCACTAACTGCTGCCGCAAGCCCCGCTGGACCGCCACCAATGACGATTAAATCGTACATTTATAAAACCTCCTTCGATTGACTGACTAAAATATGACTATCAAAACGATCTAAATCAACTTCTAGTGGAGAAATACCTAATTCTTCTGCAATAATTTCTACCACACGTGGTCCACAGAACCCACCTTGGCATCGTCCCATTCCGGCAATGGTTCGGCGTTTAACCCCTTCAACGGATTTAGCTGGCAAGGTTTGATGAAGAGAATTTCTAATATCAGCTTCTGTAATATTTTCACAGCGACAAATAATGCGACCATAATCAGGATTTTCTTTAATCAACGCTTGTTTTTCCTCAATGTTTGCTTCATTAAAATGAATTCTATTTCTCTCATCCACATAGTTTTCTTTTTTATTTAACACTAATCCATCACGCGCCATCATCTCGATTAGAAAAAGCGAGTTAGCAGGTGCTGCTGTTAGACCTGGTGATTTAATTCCCGCCATGTCATAAAACTGTGGCGCTGCCTTTTCAATAATAAAATCAGAACGGTCTGTATTCGCACGAACGCCTGAGAAGTTACGAATGGAATTTGCTAGGTTAATCGTTGGCACACTCTTTCTAGCACCAATCGCCACTTCTTTAAGTCCTAAAGTTGTATTCGATACATCTTGACCTGTATTGACCCACTCATCTGGAATATTTTCAGCATTCGGTCCAACAATAATGTTGCCATGGGTTGTTGGTGCGACTAAAATTCCTTTACCGACTTTGGTTGGGCATTGGAAAACGATGTGGTTCACTGTATCGGTTTCTTCTAAATCAAGTAAATAGTATTCCCCTCGGCAAGGTATTGTTTTAAAGGTTGGTTCTGCTACCATCTCATGAACGTCTCCCGCGTTAACACCTGCTGCGTTAATCACATATTTACTCTTTATCGTTTCTTGATTGGTTACTAATTCATAATGGTCATCCAAGAAATTAATTTCTTGAACCTGTTGATTGAATTTAAAGGTTGCACCGTTAATAATCGCCACTTCGGTCATCGCAATCGCATATTCCCAAGGATTCACAACTGCTGCACTTGGGGCAAATAAAGCTCCGTAAATGTCTTGATTGAGATGAGGTTCTTTAGCCAAGGTTTCTTCTTTTGATAGCATCTGAATATCAGGAACGCCGTTTTCAACGCCTCGATTGTACAAATCTTTTACCGTTTCTAAATCTTCCTCTGAAAAAGCAACCACTAAGGAACCTAGTTGTTTTCTTGGAATGTCCAATTTTCGGCAAATTTCTTTGGCTAAAAATGAGCCTTCCACATTTAATTTAGCATTTAAGGAACCTGGCTTAGGATCATAACCTGCATGTAAAATTGCACTATTTGCCTTGGTTGTTTTAACTGCCACATCATTTTCTGCTTCTAAGACACACACCTTTAAATCATACTTTGTTAATTCATATGCTAAGGAAGAACCACTAATCCCAGCACCAATAATTGTCATATCGTACATTTTTTCCCCTCCAATGGTAAGTAAAAAGAGCACATTGAACTACCCTCACGTTAGTGAAGTCAGTTCAATGCGCTCTTTTCTCTAGCTGTCTATTTGATTAACTCTAGTATAGGACGATTCACAAACTTTTGCAATCGTTTTCTTTATAATTCCCAAACTTTTTTATTTGTTGAAGAAATAGCCGCAGCACCATTTTTTAAAGCGCTAATCACGTCATCTTTGTCTGTGATTAAACCACTCACTATTAAGGGACGTTTGATTTGATCTTTAACTGCTTGAATAATTTTCCCATTAGGATTTGGCATGATCTCGATAAAATCAGGAAACTTACTATTTTGACATTTTTTTAGTGAATTAAAGGCTAACGAATCCACCATAAAAATTCGATACACGGTTAAAAATCCTAATGATTGTGCCCTAACTAATTGTGGCCATTTAGTTGCGATAATACCCGAAAAAGAGGTGTTTTCCTTTAAAAATTTAAGTCCAATTTCATCATCAGATAGACCCTTAACTAAACCTAGATGGACAAAACCTACTTTTCCACTTGCCTCAATTTTTTCAGACATCTCTTTAATCGTTAAAAGTGAAGATTGTAAAACAAAAATAACTTCCACATCTGATTGAAGTAATTCATCTAAATCAGACTCTTCTTTAATGGCTGCGATAATCGGATTATTTCTCAGTCGTTCATAAATATTAACTTCCCTCATCAAAACCCCTCTTTTCTTAATTCCATTATACCTAAAAATAACTGACTTTAGTTTAAAATTAGATGAAAGATTATTCTAGGACAATCTAGTGCTTGAAAAGTTGAAAAATTTACTCAGTCATAATTTCTTGATATTCCAATTTGGAATATCAAAAGTTGACAGACTAATTAAAAACCTCGGCTAGAATCAAGACTCTAGTCGAGGTTTACTTTTTTTAAATTAATTTTGATAAAAAACTTTTTATTTCCTTGTCTCCTAATTTTCGTTAGAGATTCTGAAAACAGTCCATTCATCCATCATCTCTGCTCCTTGAGATAAGTAAAACTCAATGGAAGGTTTGTTTTCATCAAGACACCACCACTCCACACGACCTAAATCTTCTTTCTTGGCATAATCAACCATGTAGTGTAGCATTTTTTTACCCAAACCTCTTCCTCTATATTCTTCTTTAATGTATAAATCTTCAATGTACAAGCCTGGTTTTCCAACAAAGGTTGAAAAGTTGTAGAAGTATAAACAAAAACCAACCGCTATTTCGTTCTCTTCTAAAAAGATAACCTCTGCACTATTGCGATCAAACAGAGATTTTTCTAAAGTTTCTACGCTTGTTTGAACTTCTGATTCTAATCCCTCGTATCTTGCTAATTCAATAATAAAATCATAAATTAATGGTGTATCTTCTCTGACAGCTTTTCTGAAATTCATTGTGTTCTCCTTTACTCTGTTTCTATGATGACTTCTTTTTCTATTTGATCATCTACAGGTTCTGAAATCTTTAATATCTTGTCTTTGAGTATCATATTTTGATAGTGACCTACTACTTTTTCCTGCGCTCCATATTTATCAGCCGTTGTATCTTGTATCACTGATAATTCTAACTCATTAAAGCCAATTTGAGTAACAATAGGATCACCTTCTATTGTGTGTTCAGTTAATTGAAAAGAAAAAGGGTGTTTCTCTTCATACAATGACATCATTTCTTTTAGTCCATCTTGAAACTCTTTATTAGACTTATTATTGTTTCTTTCCAACTCTTTAAAGAAAATCTGTTTCACTTTTTTAGGTGCTAAATCACCACCACGAGCACCTTTGGAAACTTGATGTGATTCTAGTAGGAAGGTTTTATCTTTTTCTGTTTTAAAGGTATAGCTAGACTTTAGTTCTTCGCTGTTTTGAAGGACAACATTGTCTTCATCTGCCTTAATTACATTAAAGGAATCTCGATTGAATAGGACTTCATTATCTTTTGATTCAATTGTATAAATCCGTCGTTCCTCATCCATCCAAGTTCCTAGAATTTTATTTAGAGAATCTTTTTTTATTTCTCCAGAACTCGAGTTTGAACTATCTGTATTAGGTTGATCTTCTTGACAAGAAGTGAGCGTTATAGAAAAACATAACAAAGCAATCATAGATAATATTTTTTTCATTATGTAATCCCCCTCTCAAATCCTTCTCTCCACATACCAATGGACATAAAAACAAGTCCCTATTATAATTACACTTTCTAATATCACTAAAGGTAAAAATAAGTCGATTTTAAAAATGAAATAGAAAATCAACTCAATTAGAAGTATCATTAATCCTATCCATAATAAAGCTCTTCTTGTATTTCTATAAGCTGTAACCATTAACTTTTGAGCTTTCTCCCAATTTTCTTGGTTCTCCATTGATTTCTTCGTTCGGTAACCTTCGTAACAATCGATTTTTTTAGGATATTCATAGAGCGAAGAAGAAAATAAATACAGAATCAGTGCCATAAAAAGTAACATCATGATGGAACACTCCTTATTACTTAACTAAACAGCAAAATTCAAAATTATTCCACCAATAACTAACATAGGACCAGCAATGCACAATAGAATGAATGCGAAAAATTGCCAATTCGGTTGACGTTTCTTAACAATGAATGAAACAGGGTTATCCTCTTTATACGTTAAAATACCTGATATCACGTTTTCAATTGAACCTAGAGAACTACCTTCAATTTGTCTAAAATAGTAAAAACCAGTTTCAGCGTAAAAATTAAACAACTTGAGTGATGCATATTCAATTCCAGTAGCAGTCATTTTCATCAAATTTCTATTTAATACAACTTCCTCTTCTGTATCAACATTTATAAAAGAAGGTTGAACTTCCCCTAAATTATTAATCACGCGCACTTTCGCTTTTGCCCAAACATCATACTCACCACTTTGGCTAATCTCAAGAAATTCATCTTTACTTGAATCAAATATAGCTGGCTGTTTAAAAAGAGAAAGACCCGTTTTAATAGCTAAAACAATTAGAATTATCCCCATAATAATTAAACCTAACGATAAAAACTCCATACTTTTTCACTCCTTATTTGTTTATTTTACCATAGATTTTTGAGGTTTATAAACTTCGTTGTGTTTTAAATGGATAGAGGTTTTTTGGGTAAAGAAAAAGATTGAAGTAGGACCTCAATCTTTTTTCTTATCTCTGATTATTCACATAATCTGTTAATTCTGGTAAAAATTCTTTCTCACCTGATGCATTATTTTGATTTCGATAAGCTTTATTTTCTTTATTATCATAAGTATAGAAAGAACTTGCCATTCTCATTGGACTTTGAATCCCACACTGAACTACACCTTCTTCTCTAACATAATCAGTATACGTCACCACTTGAATAGTATTATCATATTCCTTAATATGTCCGTACTTTTCACCATATTCTTCTGTACTCATTACTGGATAGTAGTCCTTCATATACGAAGCATAGCTTTCTGCAAATTGCTTCGATGTAACATCAGCTTTTTTCTCCACGACTCTTTTAGGAGCTTCCTTCACTTTCACTTCTGAAAGATCCATAAATTTGCGCGAAACCACTACCCATTCATCAACACCCACGCCTTCAACGTAATAACCAGACTCTTCCAACTCTCCATTCGCATTAATTCTAAAACCACCTAATGAATCAATTTGCTTCTCTTTTGGCGGGTTCACTCTGACGTATACTAATTTATCTCGATCATCGATTCTGACATCTAATTCATAGCTCATAGCATTCGGAATGTTTTGATTTCTCTTATCCCAAACAGCACCAACCCATTGTTTTACTTCATCTCCTGTTAAGTTTTTCTCTTTTGGAACAACTTTTTCTAATGATTCACTCGTCGAACTCTCTGAGGTTTTAGTACTATTTGTTGTCACTGTTTTGATTGGTGTTTGATCCTTTTTATCAGACAAGACCCCCACGACAAAAAAGCCAACTAACACTAGTAAAACTAAAACAATTAAACCGATGATTTTATTTCGACGTTCTTTTTTCTCGATATCCTCTAAAATATCCTGTAGCGCTCGTTTGACACCTCTATCTGTTGCTTTAGCGATTTCAATCTTTAATTGATGCTTGCGGTCTTTCTCTTTTTGAATCCCTAATTCAGTAATTAAACGATTAATTTCATCTTGATTATTATTATCCATGCCTAACTCCTTTTTGAAATATACCTTTTTCCTAACTCTATTGATTTTAACACATCTAAATTTTCTATGAACAAAGAAAAAACACTTTCCAAAAATTCTTGGAAAGTGTTCTGTTCGATTTTTTATTCTTGGCCCAATACATCCAGTACAATTTGTGTGTGCATGGCTGCGCCAACTTTGAAGCACTCTTCCATAATTTTGAATTTTGGATGATGATTCATATAGCCACAACCTTCTTTTTCTGTTCCACCACCAAGAATAAAGAATGAGCCTTGCTTCACATCTGTATAGGCAGAGAAATCCTCCCCACCCATCATTTGAGGTGCACCAAAGATTTTTTCTTGCCCTACAACTTTTTTAGCAACCGTATCAACAATATTTGTTGCTGCTTCATCGTTTACCACTTGACTATAACCAAATAAGTAATCCAACTCATAGGTTGCACCATATACGCTACAAATACCGGCAATCGTTTCTTCAATCCGTTTTTTAATAAATAGGCGAACCTCTTTGTCATTCGTTCGAACCGTTCCTTGAATTCTTGCCGTATCAGGAATGACATTTTGAGTTTTTCCCGCATTAAACTCACCAATCGAAATGACCGCATTTGAGAATGGACTAATATTACGTGAAACAATATGATTTAAATTATTAATAATTTCAACGCCCACAAGAATAGAATCAACAGATAATTCAGGTGTTGAGCCGTGAGATCCTTTTCCTTGGATTTTTAGCGTAAAGACGTCAGATGCAGCTGTTAAAGCTCCTGTTCTTGTCCCAATCATCCCCACTGGAATATTTGGTGCGATATGAAGACCAAAAACCATATCCACGTCATCCATCACGCCAGCTTCAACTAAAAGTTTCGCTCCACCTGGTGGTTCTTCTTCCGCTGGTTGGAAGATGAATTTTACCACGCCCGCAATTTTATCTTGCATCCCTGTTAATACTTTAACCGCACCAAGTAGCATGGCTGTGTGAGTATCATGACCACAAGCGTGCATCACACCAGGATTTTTAGAAGGAAATGCCACATCTGATTCCTCAATAATCGGTAGGGCATCAATATCAGCACGCAAAGCGATTGTTTTTCCAGGTTTATTTCCTGTTAATGTCGCAATCACACTATTTTCAGTTAAAGTGGTTACTTCTAAATTAGGAAAATCCGCAAGAACTTGCTTGATATACTTAGCTGTTTCTACTTCATGAAATGATAGTTCTGGATTTTCATGTAAATGTCTTCTCCACGTAATCATTTCTTTTTCTGGCATTAAATCTTGTAAATTATTCATTTTCAAATCCTCCTATTTTTGTTTAATAAATAAAATCGTCACAGCAGATAAGATACCCATGACTAAAAAGAATATAAAGGTTGATATATATTGTCCACCTGACATTTCAACTAACATCCCAATTAAGGTGGGTGAAACAAAACCACCTAAAATTCCACCAGTCGCTAACGTCCCATAACTTGGAGCGAATTTTGCGCCTGAGAAAATTTTTAAAGGGATACTCATCATTGTAACAAAACAAATAATCAATAAAAAGTTAGCAATTCCCATGACTAAAGTTAAAAGCATCAAGTTACTAATAAAATACGCAACAAATACTAAAAATGAGCCAATAACTGCAGTAATGGCGACCACATATTTTTCCTTTTCTTGAAAGAAGCGCCCCACAACATAACTACCACCAACTGAACCTACAAGTAAGAAGAAACCACTGACACTACTAATCAAAGCAGCGCTATTTAAAGATAGATTTCGTTCACCTGTTAAGAAACTAGGCAACCAATTAGACAAGCCGTAAAGAAGGGCATTGATAAAGAAAGAACTAAAGAAAAGAATCCAAACTCGAATATCAGACCAAACCGTCATGATAGATACTTTTTCTAAAGAAACACTTGCTTCACTGACTTCATGCTGCTTTTTAGGGATTGCCAAAATTAAGAAGATTGTTACTAAGATTGCTAACACGGTGATAACTAAATAGGCCGTTTTCCAACCTGTTTTCGTAATAATTGGTGATAAAACTAAAGGACCAATAAACCCGGCAAATCCTGATGCAGAAAGTAAAATACCTTGGGCAAAGGTTCTTTTTTCTGGTTCAAAATTCACTGTTACTTCTTTACTAGCAGATGAAGCGTAACCCGAGTGTGCTAAAAAACCAGTCAAAAAGCGAAGGCCAATAAACATAATCAAAGATGTCCCAAACCCAAATAATAAAGCAAAAATCCCCATTCCAAGAACAGAACCAATTAAAACTAATCTCGAACCTACTTTGTTAATCACAAGCCCCATTGGAATTTGCATGATTGCATAACCTAAAAAGAAGGCACTCATGATCATTCCTTTAGCCGCAGGATCTAACCCAAATTCTTCTGAAATGGGAATTAAAGAATACCCCACTGACATTTTATCGATGTAAACAACTGTGTAACCAAGAAAAAGTGCCAACAGCAATAATCTTGATTTTTTTGATTCATTTTTTTCCATACATACCTCCTAAAATATAAATAAACTTTTTCCCTTTCTTTTTTATTGCAGTACTCATCCCGATTAAGTACCGCTTATGTCATATTATTTTTATTATAAAGTATGTTTTATGAAAATAATAGAGTTAGATTAAAAATAGATTAAAATATAATGATAGATAATAAGATTTATATTTTACTTTTAAGGGGAGGATTGTCTTTTATTTGGTATAATTACAGTATAAATATTTAGTAATAAGGAGGATTTGATGATAAAAATAAGTATGCTACTAGACAATAAAAAAGGCCTTCAACATTTAAAATCCAGTCACGGTTTATCAATTTATATTGAATTTAATGAAATAAAACTTCTTATGGATACCGGACCAAATAAAAATTTTCTGACAAATGCTGAAACTTTAGGCATTAATTTAGATAATTTAGATGGTATCATTCTTTCACATGGGCACTCTGATCATGTCGGAGGACTAAATTATTTAGATTTATCGGCTATTCCAATTCACGCTTCTAAACATATTTTCAATCCAAAGTTTATCAAAATTCTAGGATTCAATAAATATGTGGGGATGCCAAAAACTATTGATAAAACAAGCTTTAATTTTATTTCAGAGATAACTGAACTTTTTCCAGATGTATTCATTATGCCTTTAAATAAAACGAAAAACACTACGAATAATCTTTATAAATCTCAAGGTCAGCAGATAGTGCTTGATGATTTTTCAGATGAATTGGCTCTTGTTATAATAAATAATCAAGAATTAACCTTATTCACTGGTTGCAGTCATCATGGAATTGTAGAGATAATAAAAACTACTAAGGAATACTTTCCGACTCAAAAAATTAAACATGTCATTGGTGGATTTCATATGATAGGTATTCCTTATCTCAATAATTTAGGACTGTCAAAAGAAAAAATAGAAATGATTGGCAATGAACTCAACACACTTGATATTGATCATTATTATACTTGCCATTGTACAGGTATGAAAGCCTATAATATTTTAAAACCTATACTCAATAATAAGCTAAATTATCTTTCAACAGGAAATACATTAATGATTGATTAATCTTAATAGGAGATGAAAACTATCAAAAAACTAAGCATCTTATTCTTTCTACTACTTATTCTCGCTAGTTGCGGAACGAAACCTAAATCAGAGTACCAAAAAGTCATTCAAGATATTTATCAAAAAAACGGCTTCGATGGTAAAGTAACTGTCACTTCTGTTAAGAATGAAGGCTATCTTTATTCAACTGTTTCAACACGTGTTTTATTTGATTATTCTGAAAAAGTTGGTGATAGAGATATCACTGTTAACAATACTTTTTTCTTTGAAAAAGATTCGGTAACTCCCTCTTATGATATGGATGAATTAAACAACAAAGATTTGATGGATATTCAATATTTTGATGATGTTATTCAGAGTTTCAGACATCAAAAAGAAGCCATTATTCTTAAAAAAAATGTAGAAACACAGCTTAACAAATACATTAAACTCGATACGCTTCATTTAAGTAGTATTAGACCACAATTTCTAAGATATGAATACGATAAATATCCCGAATTCAAAGAATTTTCAAAATCCCAAGAAGACTATAAAAAAGATGTCCTTAAAAATCAACAAAATAAACTCCCGTTCAATGGTTATTTTGATATTGATTTAAAGCGCTACATGAAAACAGGACTCATTCGGTTTTATATCTACTACGACAATGTGACAGATGACATTTTTCCAGACAATGAAGCAGACCTTAATTTTGACCTGCCTTTTATGATAAGAGAAATGGATGTTTCAAATTTTTACGACGGTATCTACCGGCTTTCTTATGACAATAGAACGCCAGAAGGTGGCGTGAGTGGCGGTCATAGTTTTACTTTCTTAATTATTAATAATAGAATTACACGACTTATTGAAGAGTAAAAAAGACAGAAGCAACCTATCCGCTTCTGTCTTTCCTTTATTAATATGTTCCCTCTTCTCCTTGAGAAGTTAAAATAACAGGTCCATCTTTAGTAATTGCTAAACTATGTTCATACTGACAACTCAAACTACCATCCAAGGTTTTAGATTCCCAGCCATTTGATTCCATCTTCATTTGCCAAGAACCGATATTTACCATTGGTTCAATGGTAATCGTCATGCCTTCTTTCAAGCGTGTCCCCTTACCCTTTTCCCCGTAATGAGCGAAAAAGGGTTCTTCATGAATCGAGGGACCAATGCCATGAGCGATAAAATCACGAACAACACTATATCCTTCTTTTTCAACATAGGTTTGAATGGCATAACCAATATCACCAGTACGATTCCCCTCTTGCGCTTGTTCAATGCCTAAATATAAAGCTTTTTTTGTGACTTCCATTAAACGTTTCACATCCTCAGAACCTTCACCAACCACATAAGCCCAACAAGAATCTGAAATAGCTCCATTTAGATCAATACACATATCCACTTTAACTAAATCATTATTTTTTAATACTTGCTTTTTAGGAAATCCATGACAAATCTCATCATTCACACTAATACACGTTGCATATTTATAACCTTCAAAACCTATCTGTGCCGCAATACCACCGTGCGATTCAATATAATTTCTAACAAATTTTTCAATTTCTAATGTGGTTATTCCAGGTACAATAAAGATTCTTAATTCTTTATGAACATCAGCCAATAACTCCCCTGATTTTTTCATTAATTCAATTTCTCTTGGTGATTTTATAGTAATCATCTCGCGCCTCCTTAAGTACCTTAATTTTAGCAGAATCCTTAGAATTCGCCAATTGGAAAGGGTTGTACCTAAAATTTTATCGCTCGTTTTGTCGCTCATTAGTAAGCGATAAAACGAGCGATAAATTTTCTAACTATCTTTAATAATTAATAATCAATCCTCATACTCAATCCCAAAGTAATTCAGATACGTTTTAAATTTATCTTGAGCACTCAAAAAAGTATTCGTTAAACATCCTTCTTCATTTTCCCATTGCTTCAAGCCTCTATAGTAAAACATTTTTAATTCCTCATCTATGATAAAAGGCGTGATATCATACTTTAAGCATTCTTTAAATAAGATCAGCCTACCTACTCGCCCGTTACCGTCTTGAAAAGGATGAATCGATTCAAACATATAATGAAATTCAATCAAATCTCTTAATGTTTTTTGTTCAATTTTATGATAGTCACTAAGCAATTTTTTCATGTCTTTTGCCACGTTTTCAGGTAGAGTTGTTTCTTTACCACCAACTTCATTAGGTAACTGTTTATAATCTCCCACATTAAACCATTCATTTCTTGAATCGCTCGTGCCATTTTTTATTGTTTTATGCAGTTCTTTTATAAAATTATCACTTAATTTAGTATTGGCATTTTCAATCACTAAGTCAATTGCTCTAAAATGATTTGCCGTTTCAACAATATCATCAACATTAATAATCTTATTTTCCAAACCAATAGTGTTCGTTTCGTAGATATATCGGGTTTCATCATGAGTTAATTTACTACCTTCAATCCTGTTCGAGCTATAAGTTAAATCAATTTGAACTCGGTGATAAATACTACCTTTTCGACTACTTCTTTTCTCTTCTTTTAATATATCGATTAATCTTTTAGGTTGATCTATTTTTTTATTTAATCTCGTTGGTTTTTCAGCATTAACTGGAATTTTCCAGACTCGCCCTTCTAATTGAGCTCCTGGAATTCGATTATTTTTAGCATAATTCCTAACTGTACGTTCTGATAAATTCCATTTTTTTGCAATCTCTGCTACTGATACATAATTCATGATTATCACCTCTTAGGGTATTGTAACATTTTGTCGGCAATAAATATAATTTTATTATTATCTTCATTGAATTATTGCCGATAAAAATTAAATAATGATCTATTTGGAAAAGGTGAAGCGTAGAACTCAATATTTCAAGTTATAATAAATCCTTATTACTATGTTCATCTTCTAGGAATGCAATAATTCTGGATAAGTGTACAATAATTTCGAAACTTGTTCTTATTCATTATTTCGTTTTTTATTTTTTTCCCCTTCTAACAAAACATATCTGTAATTTTTGCAACTCTAATTTTCTTTCTGCTAGTTTCGTAATTATCTCTAAAAATATTTTTGATTAATTCCACACCCTCTATTCCTTTCCTAATCTATTTTTTCAACCATTACAACAAGTCAGCAAAATAATTTTCAGTATATCTTCAAATTTCAAATAAAAAAACACTCCCTAGCACAAGCTGGAGAGTGTTACGTTTGAACAATTTTAACCTTATACTTTAATCATACTTACTTTTCAACCCACTCATCCACTTCGGTAATTCTTCACTTAATTGGATATGATGCATTAACTGATTGCCAGCAGATTGGTCTTTTGCCTTCTCAAAATCTAAACTAGCTGTGATTTCCTCAATATAAGGAATTGTTTCTGCTTTTGATACAGTATAACGACTAAATGATTCACATAAAAGCTCGTTATCAATCCCCCAGTTATCAGCAAATTCACCTATCGTTCCTTTCAAGCGGTCTTTTTTCCAGACTTCAAATGCTTCATCAAAATTCATCTCAGTGGAAACATTTCCAGGGATTAGTTCCTCATCCACGAAAGTTTTTAATTGCTCCGACTCTTGATGTTCTCCTAAATTACTTAATTCTTGAATTTGTTCGTAAATAATCCGCATGGTTTCTCCGTCGACTCTCATCATGTCACCAGATGTATCGACTTTTTCATCAATCAAACTAATAATATAGCCTGCTGTGATTCTTTGACTATCCACTAATTTGCTGCGACTAACTAAAGGAATCACATCATCCAACTCGGGTGGGTCCACAATATCTTCCACAATATTACGAAAAGCACCGACATATTTCAACCAGTGATGCTCGGTTATACTGAAAGACTCGTCTTCCCATTCATATTCATAGTATTGTTTAACTCGATTCAGTTTAGAAGCTGTCTCCATAAAAATTTCGAAGAAAATATCTCTTTTTTCCTCATCTTCTTTAATGGATTGCCAATCCGTTGGGTCTGCCAAAGCGTCTTCCAACTCTGGAATCAATGAAGCAAACTGATAAACTGCCACCTCATAAGTTTCAACAATCGCCTTTTCACTCTTACCACCACTACCGTATAGCTTCAAGGCTCGATTGACTAACTCCTTACTAATTGCAGGATAGCGGTAATTAATAATGGTGCCGAACTCTTTGTTTTTACCATAAATACGATTAGTTCGAGAATAAGCCTGAACCAATCCTTGCAACTCTAAGGAACGATCCACATAAAGGGTATTGAGTAATTTAGAATCGTAACCTGTTAACAACTGATCTGCCACAATGACTAAATCAATGTTCTTAGGATTGCGACCACTACCACCACGCTTAGCACGATCGACAATATCTTCAAAATAAGCTTCTTCACCATGTTTCTTATCTCCTGCTTTAAAAGCAATCCCAGTAAATTCGGCGTAGTCCTTAAACATCAATTCGCTTAATTCTTTATCGACTGTCAGATGTCCCTCTTCGTTTTCATTGCCAAAACTAAAGGTCATAGCAACATTTAACGCTTGATCTTTTTCCTTTAATTGCCGTTTAAATTCGTGATAATAAGCAATCACGCGTTTCTTATAGGCAACTGTTAAGATGGCATTGAACTCTCTTTGTTGTGATTGTTGTTCCCAGTTACTTAGTATTTCAGAAACAACTTGCGGAATGTGTGTCTCGTCTTGATATTTAAACAAACCTTCTTTTTCCAAATCAACCTCTGTTAATTTTTGCGCTTCACGTTCTAACTCTCGATCAGTTAAGGTTGGATTATCATGGTGCGTTCGCTCCATCCAGTTCTCTCTTAAGCTATCATAACTACTGAACTCTCCTGTGTTGATATAATCCACATGAAATCCGAGGACATTTCGATCAGAAATGGCTTCATCAATCGTATAACTATGAAGATTAGGACCAAATAATTTTTCAGTAGTATTAATGACTTCACTCTTTTGGTTAATCTTGCCCTTTACTTCGTTTTCTTCAAAAAGAGGGGTGCCAGTAAAACCAAAAAAGAGACCGTTGTGTTTAAAGTGTTGTTGGATAACTCCCATCATGTTTCCCATGGTTGTTCGGTGAGCCTCGTCAATGATAAAGACGTATCCCTTACTCTTTAAGGCATCGTCTTTCCCCTCTTCTAAGCTCTTCACTAAAGCATTTAATTTAAACGTCGTGGTTACCACAATCCCGTTAGATGTATCTAGTAATTTCTTACGAAGTTGGTAAGTGCTAGGCGTATCATCCACCTCTACAGATTCATACCTTGCGTAAGCTTTAAAATCATCACTGGTTTTTTTATCCAAATCACGACGATCGACTAAGAAAATCACTTTATCAAAATTACCACGAGTAGATAAAAATAATGCCGTTTTAAAACTCGTAATAGTCTTACCTGAACCTGTCGTGTGCCAAATAAAACCACCATGAGGAATTTTATCTGGATTATCCCACCCAAAAGCTGCTGCCTCGATTTTTTGTAGAGCATATACTTGGTAAGGTCTCATGATCATATGACGTTGGTTTTCTTCATCTTTGGCTTCATCAATCACCACGTAATCGCCCACCATTTGATGAGCCATAGGAATCATTAAAAATTGTTCAATGACTTGCTGCCAATCATTAACGGCATGATTTTTTTCATTTGACCAATGAAAGACAAAGCTTTCATTAAAATCATTGATTGATTTTGGTGTAGCAAAGTAACGGGTTTTGGTTTCTGAATTAATCACCATCATTTGGGAGAATGCCATAAAGTTATTGGTAAATTCTCCAGCTGCATAGTAACGCTTGAGCTGATAAAACGCTTGTGTTACCGTGATATCTGCCCGTTTTTGCTCTATATTGATGAGTGGTAAACCATTAATCAGTAGAACCAAATCAAAACGATGACCAAATTCAGTGACCACTTCTCTGGCAATTTTATAACTAGAATCTCCACCACGAACAGCCGCCTTTTTGAAAATGGTTAAAGTGACTTGTTCTTTAGTGACACGCACATCTGGGTCACGATAAATTCCGTCAATCTTACCAGTGGAGCTTTCCATGGCTAGGAGCTTCGCCGCTTCATAACTATTACTTAAACTGTTCACTCGCGCCATGACTTGTTTGAACTCATTATCCGTTAAGGCCACACCTTCCAATTGGTCTTGATTGATGCGATTTAGTTCCTCACGCCAATTTAAAATTAAATCATGGACGCTCACTGTTTGCTTGTTACCATCTAAATAATCAGGTGCTGTCCATTTGTATTTTTTCATATAATCCACAAAACGATTTTGATACGCTGTTTCTGCGGCTGTTTTTTGAAGTTGACTCATAGTTCTCCCCCTATACAAACATTTCTGATAAATACGCTGCTTTTAATTTCTTAAGTTTCTCTAACTTACGCTCTTGAAGAGTAATAGTTTGGTCAAGTTGCTTGAAGAAGTTGCCGATTTGGGTTTGTTCTTCGATCTTTGGTATTTTAATTTGAGCTCCTTTTATGTCATTAGAATTAATTGATTCAAAGGTTGAACCTGTACTCAATTTATTCCAATAACCATCTATTTTCATCTTACCCAACGTTTGAAAAATAAATTCGTTACCTCTTATTGCGGCAACACCACGACCAATTACAATACTGTAATCAGTTTTCCCAATATCTCCAACTGGTGCTCGAACACTTAAAATCAAATCATTTCTTTCAGCTTTTTTGGTGATTTGTTTAGTCCATACTCTAGGAACAACCCTACCATTTTTCATATCAGCATTTCCTTGTACCAATATATTATCAAGAGGATTATCTGTATAATTTTCTGAATTAGGAGACTGTCCCATTACTATTTCTACGATGTCCCCCAACTTACGCTGTTCCCAATCGCCAGTAAATCCTTTAAAACGTCGTTTAGGAACTGTTTCATTTTCTTTTGGAAACATTTCTTCAAGATAAGCTTGTTTGGTAATTTTTAATTTTTCTAACTTACGCTCTTGAAGAGTAATAGTTTTCTCGAGTTGTTTGAAGAAGTTACCGATTTTGATTTGTTCTTTTAAATTTTTTGGTAGAGTAACTTTGAATTGTGATAAAGATTTTTGACTAACTCCTTTAGCTGTACCTCCACTTGTCATTGCTGATAATTCATTAAATGATTTTGGTGACCGTAATAGTATAGCTAAGAAATCATTAGTAATTTTTTCTTGATTAATATCAAAAGCAATTGTTCTTTGACTTAGAATATATTTATTATCATCAGGTATTTGTGCAACATTCCCCATTGGAGCTTCAGTAGTAAAAAGTACTTGTCCTTTATAAAGTTCTCTTCCGACCATCCACTTATTATACAGTTCTTGATCACCATAATGGGCATCCGTGGACAAATCAATATATCCATTTTTTACATTAAGAGCTGAAAGTGCTAGATAACCTGACTCACTCCAATCCATACCTAATTTTTTTGGAGTTCGTCCTCTAAAATCTATCGTATTTTTTATATTTTTAAAAAAATCACATTGTTCCCAATCACCACTAAATCCCTTAAACCGTCTCTTCGGCACTAATTTATCTGTCATTCTTACAGCACCTCTAATTCTTCCAACAAACTATTCAAACTACTTTCCATCTCTAATAATTGCTTGTCTAAATCTTCTAAGGTTTCATTGTAGCGCTCTTCTAATGAAAAAAGGATGTCAATTTCATCATTTAGTGGTGTCACTAAGAGTTGTGTCATTTTTTCTTCCACACCATTAAACCATTTTGCCTTAATCAATTGGTCGATTTCTTCATCTGTTAAGGTTAAAATACGCTGTTCGATGGTGTCATTTAGTTCTGTTTCAGCAGCTCTGATTTTCTTTGTGGTACTGGCTTTTTTTGTTAAGTGACTTTGGACTTGATGAAGTAACTCATAACTATCTGAGCTTTTCACTTCTTCTTTAATTAAAGCTTTCACTTTAACTAATTGGAAGGCATCTTGTTTCTCATTTAACGCTTCTAACAGGCTCGCTTCTTCTTGAGAATCTTCTACCTTAGCTGCTTCAACAAGTTCTGCTAGACTACTTTCAATTTCTTGTAAGATACGGTTTAACTCTGTGATTTGGTTATTTTCTTCTTGGTAAAGATACTCTTTAATTAATTCATTAGGGACCAAAACACCAGTCCAGCCGTCTTGCTCTTGGCGTTTATTCTTGCCACTTCCTCTTGAAACCATACGTGCTTCACGTTTTCGACCTAACTCATGAAATTTACTTGCTGCAATCAACTCCGTATCTTTTTGAAGATGATTGAACCAACAATCAGAGATAATTTGGTAACCTAAATAAGCATCCACCTGTGGATAATCTGCTAGTAACTCTTTAATTTCTACCAACATTTTTTCCCTAACCGCTCTAATCTCATCAATATCAGACAATTCTATCAAGCTGTTCCACCATTTACCTAAATAAGTTGTTACTTTTTGAGTTAAATCAGCTTGTTGTTCTAAAATCAAGGAACTGTTTTTAATGCTATCTAAAACCTCTTCTTTTGTTCCTGTCACAGTAATATAACCAGGACGTAAAGGTTTAATGTATTGAGCTAAACTTTCCTTAGCCACTCGATTTAGATTCATCAACTCCTCTAAATTGGCTTGAGGAACACCACCATGAAGATGAGCTTCCACATCTTGTGGGATCTCTGATTCCATCGTCTCCACATAACGTGGTAAGTTCAAGTTATATTCGTTCTCAATAATATCTTCTCGTGACGCCAAATAACTATAGCCTGAGATAGTTTCACGGCTCACGTAAGTATCTGTAATTTTTGCAATATCTTTCTCTTGGAGTTCGTTTTGTTTCCCTACTTTGATAAACTCTTTTGACGCATCAATTAATAAGACTGGGGCAGATAACGGGCGATTTTTCTTTAAAATAATGATGCAAACTGGGATCCCTGTATTGGTAAATAAATTACTCGGCAAACCAATCACCGTATCAATATAGTTTTTATTTAATAAACGCTCTCGAATATCTCCCTCTGTTCCCCCACGGAAAAGCACCCCATGTGGTAAAACAATCGCCATCGTCCCTTCTGTTCCTAAATGGTACAACCCATGAAGTAAGAAAGCATAATCCCCTTTTGAGTCAGGTGGTAAAACTCCAGCTGTTTCAAAACGAGGGTCACTCACTTTCAGTTCCTCACGATTCCAATTTTTCGCAGAGTAGGGTGGATTCATTACCACAGCATCAAATAAAATCCCTTGATTCGGTTTACTTGGATCTTCTGGCCAATCTTTTGATAAAGTATCTCCATTACGAATAGTCATCTTATCTGGTTTAACCCCGTGAAGTAGCAAGTTCATTCGTGTTAAATTATAAGTCGCTGTATTCTTCTCTTGTCCGTAATACTCTAAATCACGCTGATCAGAACGACTCAAATGCTTTTTAACATTTAAAAGTAGAGAACCAGACCCCACCGTTGGGTCATAAATAGACGTAATATTCTTCGAACGAGAAACAATTTGTGCCATGACTTCACTCACTTGTTTTGGTGTGTAGAACTCACCAGCCTTCGCACCAGATTCCATGGCAAACTTACCGATTAAATACTCATAGGAATCTCCCAAAACATCACCTTTTTGAAGTGCCACCATGTTTAAATCAGCAAATAATAAAATCAAGGCTTTAATGTTGCGATTACGTTCATTTAAACTACTACCTAATGCCGTATTACTCAAATCCAGCGTTGAACCAGAAAATAAGCCTTTAAAATCATCTGCCCCCTCTTGGACCGCAATAGTTCGCTCAAAATGATTCAAACTATCTGTCACTTTACTGACTTCAAACTCACCCGAACTAATATCCAACAACCACTGTTGGTAAAGAAATTCAGGTAACACATAATAGCCCATATTGCTTTGTAAAAGGTTTGTCAAACCAGCTCCAGCCGTTTCATAATCCTTTTGGTAGTTAGCGATTAACGCTGCTTCCGTTTCTGCAGATGATCCACTAATACTCTTATAAGTAGCCAGTGTCTTGTCACTTAAAAACTTGTAAAACATCAAACCTAACATATAATCTTTATAACGACTCGCGTCCATTGAACCACGAAGTTCATTCGCTCCGTCCCATAGACGACGTTTAATTTCTTCAGTTGTAATCATTTATCTAGTACTCCCTTAAATGTGAATAGTATCTTTGATATTATAACATTTATTGGGGTTCGGGATAAGAAAAAGAAGTCATCTTGTGTTACGATGACTTCTTTTTCAGTTACTCTTATTTAGAAAAATTTTCTAAATTAAATACTTCAATAGCTACCTTTATCAATCTTGCGGTTCTTTCATCAATTTCTTGGTTAGTCCAAGAATCTTTAATTAATAAACCATTTTCTTCTTCAACATTTAACCACAATTGATTCTCATAAACTTTTTTCTTTTCTGAAAAACAATTATCTTGCATATCAGAATTATAAACAGTTAAAGTTAAGTTTCCTAGCTTGTGAGTATTACTTTCTTTAATTTCAAATGCTTCTTCTCTCTTTTTTTCACTAATCTCATTTGTACTAATGTTTAATAATTCTTCAATCCAACAATCTTTTATATTATCTCCTTGTGGTAATATATGTTCTATTGTCCAATACCATTGATTATTATCAGTTTTTTTATCTAATTCAATGTATTCTTTAGTTTTTCTAACCTGTTTATTTTTTTCAATATCAATTAAAATCCGACGCGTTGTAGCAGAGCTTATTGTATAAACATCCTTATTTAATTCTTCTTTAAATTGAGTATCTGTAGCCGCTTTAGAAAACATTTCTTCTGTCAATATTTTTCTAATTGATTCTTCATTTTTACTGTCTATATCAGAAATTTTTTTAATACAATTTTCAGTATATAAACGAACTGTTTTTGCTTGTGGTTGATTAGTTATATTCCGGCGGACAAAAAATTTAATGAACGATTCAAAAACATCTATTATAAACTCATCCGGTATATCTGGAATATCTAAAATACTTAATAATAATGGATATACTTGTGTAGCATCTAATGCATATAAATTCTTGGCTAGTTGAGAAACTTGAGAATTTTTAGAATCTAATGTCCCTGAAATTTCTGCGTAAATTTTTGCCTTCTTATACATTACTTCTCTAATATCATCTATATTTTCAAACAGTACCTTATAATTCTGAATAGCTTTTTTCTTAGTTATCATGGAAAAATTAATCTCTTTTTCTGATAATTTAGACCTATAATTATAAATAATAGATGAATATAACGCTAAAATAAATCTTGTCTGAATATTAATATCTTCACCTAAAATTTTTAAAAGGTCAGTCCATTCTTCAATAGCTTGACTCTCATCGATTCCTTTAAAATAATCAATTTTTAAAATATCAATAATCGACAAAGGCATCCCTCTATTATTTAAAGCTTCAAACAATACATAAGCATCTGAAGTATTATCTGGAATCATTTGTACATAGTTACATGAATTCAGCTTATGATAAAATTCTTCAACTTCTTCAATTGTTTTAAAAATTTCAAGTTTATTTTGAAAAGATTTCCAAATTCTTGCAATTTTTCTATTGCCCCAATTTTTAGGAGTATCTTTATTAAAATCATGTACACCACTTTTTTTTACCACTTCTATATAGTCAGCAGCATCTTTTTTTAGTAGATTAACTCTAGGTACATACTCTTTATCTATTCTTTTAACTATTTTTCTCTTAATATCACCTAATACTTCAGAATCCTTATCTAGCTGATTAACTTTACAAAAAATAGCATTTAATAATAATGATATTGTAGTAATTCTTTGTTGTCCATCTATAACATTATACGGATCACCAATAGTATTTTCTGTATCCTTTACCAATAAAACTGATCCAATGAAATAACCTTCGTCATTTTCAAAAATATCATCAAATAACTGCTCACTTTCAAAAGGACGCCAACTATACTCTCTTTGGAATACTGGAACTGTGTAAATTCTATTATCTTCAATATTAAATAAAGATTTTAATTCTGTAAAAACATCGTTAGCCATAATTTCACTCCTAAATTATTTTTATATTTATTATATCGGTAATTAATTAAAGAGGCTTTACTATTTTTATTCAAATTCATTCATGATACTTTGACTTATCTTGTCTCTTTTAAAGTAAGACTCTATTTTTAAAATTTTTTTTGTTTTTTCTTTAAATGTAGAATAATTTTTATTCATTAATATGAATATTTCATCACTTGTATCAGATAGCGTAGACAGTAATGTCAAATACTTCCTCATACAATCAAATCTATTGTAATTTAACCCTAATTTACATAATGTATATAAAATATAACTTTTCAGATCAGATTCAAACTCATCTTGCTCATACCAACTTTTTATTATCACGCTAATACGATCAACTTCATCATAACTACAGAAGAATTCAGATGAATTTACATAATCTAAGTATTTTCCAATATTATATTTTAATGAGTCAATATCTTCTATAGCCCAATCTTTAAACCTACATTTATCAAACTTCATCATTGCACCATAAAATTTTATATTATCTTCATCAGGAATCGAATAGATCTTACCAATAATATCCGTCATACGATGCTCATCATATTCATAATTATTATATTCTATTCTCAACATAAGATCATCTTCTTTAATTGTCAAATACTCATTAACAGCAAGCTGATATCTTACTTTAAACATATCTAATGTAGAAATTCTATTTTTTAAATCTATTTCTGTAGATTCTTCTATTAATTCTTTTAACATTTCATTTATTTCTACATCACCAAAAGTACATTCAGTATAATCGTCTCCTAAATCTGAGTTTACTAAGAATTGTAGTATTCTTCCTAGACTATACAAATCAGCTTTTTCACAAACATTTTTTGCCTGAAGTCGAACCTCTGGCGCTGTAAATAGTCCACTATCAAAACCTTGAAAACTCACCGTTAAATTACTACTATCATTTTTTACCATTGCAATACCAAAATCTGAAATAACAACATCTTTTTCAGAATTTATCAATATATTTTCTGGCTTCAAATCTCTATGTACTACACCTTGTCGATGTGAATACTTCAATCCATCAATAATTTTTAGAAAAATTTTATTTGTCAAATCATTAGGAATACCTGAAATTTTCTTTTCCTTTACATAATTGTTCAAGTTGTACCCATATCTTGGCATCGTATAGCTAAAATTTTCTCCAGTGATATCATAATCAACAACTTTTATAATACTTGGATTATCAAATTGTCTTAATAAATTAATTTCTCTTCGAAATCTATCCTTATTTTCTTTATCCTGTATCTGATTACTTGACTTTTTCAACTTTTTTTTAACCAAATTTTCTCCATCTATTGTAAACACCTCTGCAAAAGCTCCTTCACCAATTAACATATAAACAGTTCCCCTTTTATAAGTATTTTATATTATCGTATCACACTTTCAAACATTTTCAACAAATAATTTCTTTAATTGCTCGTTCACTCTGGAAAAAATACACAAATAACTAAAAATGAACTTTTTTTCTGTAAGAGATAAAAATATATACATATCCTGTCGTTAATCAGTACCCATTAAATAACAGAAAACCCTTGTATATTGTTATTGATATTGTTTCAAAAACTGTTATATTAATAATTTAAACTAATAAAAAGGGGATTACAACATTGATTCAAAAAAACTGGAAATCTTATGTTTTAGGATTTTTAACTGGTATTGCTTTATCGGGTCTATTCATTATTTTTAAAAATAATGAAAAAGGGAACACTACAGATACATCAACTAAAGGAGCACAATCTACAGCCATAGAAAATTCAAAAAAGGATAATAAAGTAACAAAAGAAAAAAGTAAGATTGGTACACTAACCAATCCAGTATTGCTGGGTGATTATCAGGAATTTTCAGATAAAGAACTACTAGGTGATAGCACATTTGAAATTGGAACAAAAATTGAAGAATTCAAGCCTGCACAAGATTTACCAAATTTTGAACCTCGTTTCTATGGCAACGATAAATTAAAAGACAATAATACTTACTATGGAACTAAGATTAACATAAAAGTTTTAAAAGGTTCTGATCAAAATACACCATATTATTTTGATTCGGTCAATTCTATACATGTATTTGTTGACGGAGCTGAGTCTAGTGACAGGGTCATTGATATCAATCAAAATGATTATTCAGGAATTGATGGTAATATAACGATTGGTGCTGAAAAAACTGGTTGGTTCGGCTTCCAAGCTCCTACAAATGCTAAAGATATTATTCTTAAAGTCGGTTCTTATGGTGCTAATTTTTATATGAAATTGAAATAATTTAAAACATCACGCAATTTGAGATGTTTTTTTATTTATAAAATATCGAGTAGGAGAATAACCATGTTTGATTATTCGTCCTCTCACACCACCGTACGTACGGATCCGTATACGGCGGTTCAATTTTAAATTAACTATGTACTTTACTATAATGTTCTACACAAGAGATTAGTCCTAATTCGGCTACTCTCTTATTTGTCATCGTTGTAGTCATGACCCATGAATAAGCTATCCTCACTACGCCTTTACTTGTATGACTGTATTTATAAGCAGTATATTTATCCATACCTAGTTTTATTAAATTCTTTCTTCTATTTTGAGCGGTTTTCCATTGTTTCCATAAACACATCCTCACTCGGAAACGTAGATGAGATTCTATCTTCGATAGATTTTTCTTCATTTTTCCAATCTTAAAATAGTTAATCCAACCTAATATCACTTGATTCAATCGTTTAATTTTATCCTCGATACTGACACTCCAATTTTTACGTGTCAGCCTTTTTAATTTAAACTTAAAGCTTTCAACTGATGCTTGATGTGGTCTAGCTTGATAGCCATCCTTTCCTTTATAAAAAGAAAAACCTAAATACTTCAACTCTGAGTCTCCAGCTTTAATTATTTTGGATTTTGTGACGTTCACAATTAGTCCTAATTTCTCTTCGATAAATTTTGTTACTGAGCGCATGACTCTTCTCGCTGACATTTCACTTTTCACCATAATTAAACAGTCATCTGCATATCTGACAAAATGAAGCTGTCTTGCTTCAAGTTCTTTATCCAATTCATTTAACATAATATTACTTAGTAGAGGAGATAAATTACCGCCCTGTGGTGTACCTATATCCGTTGGCTTAACTTGTCCGTTGACTTGTACACCACTAACTAAAAATTTTCTAATCAGAGAAATGACATCACCATCTTTTATCACTCGTGAGATTAAATTCATTAATCTATCATGATTCACAGTATCAAAGAATCTCTCCAAATCAATATCTACAACCCATTCATAGCCTTCGTTAAAGTAATCCAACGATTGTTGGATGGCCATTTCAGCTTGTTTGTTAGGCCTAAATCCATAGCTATATGGACTGAACTCCTTATCAAACTTGGGGGAAATCACTTGAGATATAGCTTGCTGTATCACACGATCTTTTACTGTTGGTATACCTAAAAGTCGGACACCACCAGTTGGCTTCGGTATTTCTACTCTTAAAACGGGGGATGGTTTATACTTTCTGTTTCTGATTTGGGTGACTATTTCTTTTCTATTAGACGTTATATAACTCGCCGTTTCTTCAATAGTCATACCATCCACACCTTCGGCACCTTTATTTCGTCTGACTTGCTTAAATGCTTGATTCAGATTCTTTCTATCCACGATTTGTTCTAAAACTGTTTCTGTGTACATAGTTGTTATTTCCTTTCAATTCTGTAAAGTCGGTATCTACTTTAACACTTTTCGTCAGTAGTCTATTTCCTCTTCCAGTGATTAATTTTTGATAACATTAAAATTGTTCAGCCCTTCGCTCTAGTTAACTTTCACTAACCGTCTTCACTACTACGGCTTCTGCTGACTTCTCATATCTCAGGCTTATGTTGCCATAAGATTTTGGGATAAGATGATGAGACCTCCCCAGTTAAGGTGCGAACTCTTTCACTCCATCTATCTGCCACATATACTCCATACGATTATTTCAATAGTTATCGGACTTTAACTTCTTTTGCAGTTTTATCCTCGTATGTAGCCTCCTATGTGATTTCTATTCGTCAGACCAGAGTTTTACCTAGAGCTTCCTTCAGATTCCACGTCACCATGGACACCCTTGCTTTCGGCTATACACTTACCACTATTAGGTCGTGTTAGGGACTTTCACCCGTTAGAGTTCGCCCATGCTGGGCGAACAAAAAACACCCTCTAGCTAAGCAAGAGAGTGTTATGTTACGTCCAAATAGTTTTAATTCCTATTAGAATAAGTTTTATTTAAACTAAAATTATTTATCATTTAAGTTGTAGAATGAAGCTAAACCTTTATATTCAGCTACTTCACCTTATTGGTCTTCAATACGTAATAATTGGTTGTATTTAGAAATACAGGTTGTACGGCTAAGTAGGAAAAGTATTAAATAATAATTTTTCTACCATAGTTTATTTAAAGATATAAAAAAAGACAATCTCAAAATCATAGGATTGTCTTTAGTATTTAATGCCATAAGAATCGAAAACACATTTTAAGCTATTGAAATTCAAATCTGGATTTTTAGGATTTAATACAAATCCTTGATAATCAATCAACATCTCAGACAATAATTCTCGATCACAGTGTTCTAGAAGTTTCTCATCAACTAAATCATCTTCGTCCTTTTGTCTTGTTGTAAAAATCTTACTTATAGCAAGGTACTCAATAGTTGGTATGGATACGGTTAAATTTGAATACTTTAATGTCTCATGAAATTCAATTTCTTCAATTGGAGGTATTTCAACAACTGTTACAGCTTCCATCCCATTATTCTCCAAGAGTTCATTAAAGCTACTTGGTGTCTCGTTCACTAATTTGCCAACCATAAAATCCAAATCAATCGTTGGTCTAAATTCTTCTAATAGATATTTAGCTGCGAATCCACCTATTAGAACTAGATCAGCTTTTGCATCTCTATCAACCAAGTCTTGATTTAGTATCTCTAATTGTAAGTTTAAAAACTCTTTTGCCTTGTTATTATCCATAAACTACCCTTCACACTGATTTAAATAAAATTCTTTGACAGATTCATATTTCTTTTCATTACTAGCATATGCTGTGAGTACATTTAGATATTTGTATAGGTTATTTTCTTTGGTATCATAGTTGGTTTTTGAAGAGTGTAATAGATCTGGTGAACTGTAAAGCAACTGTAAAACTTGTTCTTGCTCTTCAACTCTATGTTTATTATTTCCAGTTCTAACAAAGTTTAACTGTAACTTTTGTAATTCTAACTTTCTTTCAGCCAACTTTATATTAGTGTTCATTTCTGATTTCACATCCTCAACTCCTTCTACAATCTTGTATTTCATTAATTATAACAACTACGAAGTCTAATTTCAATAAATCACTATAAGTTGTATTTACTGGCAAAAAAAAGACCCTTCAAAAGAAGAGTCTTTACGTCCGAACAGTTTTAATTCCTATTAGAATAAGCTTTATTTAAACTAAAATTATTTATCGTTTAAGTTGTAGAATGAAGCTAAACCTTTGTATTGAGCTACTTCACCTAATTGGTCTTCGATACGTAATAATTGGTTGTATTTAGCAATACGGTCAGTACGGCTAGCAGAACCAGTTTTGATTTGACCAGCGTTAGTTGCAACAGCGATATCAGCGATTGTTGCATCTTCAGTTTCACCAGAACGGTGAGAGATAACTGCAGTGTAGCCAGCTTCTTTAGCCATTTCGACAGCTTCAAATGTTTCAGTTAAAGTACCGATTTGGTTAACTTTGATTAGGATTGAGTTAGCGATACCTTCTTTGATACCACGAGCTAATTTTTCAGTGTTAGTTACGAATAAATCGTCACCAACTAATTGAACTTTTTTACCTAATTTTTCAGTTAAGTTTTTGAAACCTTCCCAGTCGTTTTCATCTAATCCATCTTCGATAGAGATGATTGGGTATTTAGAACATAGGTCTTCGTATAAAGCAACCATTTCTTGAGAAGTTAAAGAACGACCTTCTGAAGTTAAGTCATACATACCTGTTTCTTTGTTGTAGAATTCTGATGAAGCAACGTCCATTGCTAAACGTACATCTTTACCAGGAACATAACCAGCAGCTTCGATAGCTTCGATGATTACTTCTAAAGCTTCTTCGTTAGAACCTAAGTCAGGAGCAAATCCACCTTCGTCACCTACAGCAGTATTTAAGCCTTTAGCTTTTAATACTTTAGCTAAGTTATGGAAGATTTCAGCACCCATACGGATAGCTTCTTTAAAAGTAGCAGCTCCAACAGGCATAACCATGAATTCTTGGAAGTCAACGCTGTTATCAGCATGAGATCCACCATTGATGATGTTCATCATTGGAGTTGGTAATACTTTAGTGTTAAATCCACCTAAGTAGTGGTATAAAGGAACTTCTAAGTAATCAGCAGCGGCACGAGCAGCAGCAATAGAAACACCTAAAATAGCGTTAGCTCCTAATTTACCTTTGTTTGGAGTACCGTCTAATTCCATCATTTTTTTGTCGATTGCCATTTGATCACGAACGTCGAATCCGATGATTTCTTCAGCAATAATGTTGTTTACGTTGTCAACAGCAGTTAAAACACCTTTACCTAAATAACGAGCGCTATCGCCATCACGTAATTCAACGGCTTCGTATTCACCAGTTGAAGCTCCAGAAGGAACCATACCGCGACCAAAAGCACCACTTTCAGTATAAACTTCTACCTCGATTGTTGGGTTTCCACGTGAGTCTAGGACTTCGCGAGCATAAACATCAGTAATAATTGACATTGTTTTTTTTCTCTCCTTTAGGTTGTATTGTTTTATTAGCTAAGGGACACATAATCCCATACTATCATTCTAACTAGTTTTAACCATTTCTGCAATGGTAAAACAATTATTTAATTAATGACTCTCCTGTCATTTCAGCTGGTTTTTCTACTCCTAATAAATCTAACATAGTAGGAGCGATATCAGCTAGGCGTCCACCGTCTCTTAACTCAGCGCCAGCAACAGTTACAATAACTGGAACTGGAACAGTTGTATGAGCAGTATGTGGGTTACCTTCAGGTGTTGTCATTGTTTCAGAGTTACCGTGATCGGCAAATATGATGGCATGACCACCTTTAGCATGAACAGCATCAACAACTCTACCTAAACACTCATCTACTGCTTCGATTGCTTTAATCGCAGCTTCTAAGATACCTGAGTGTCCAACCATATCTGGATTGGCAAAGTTTAAAAGAATCGCGTCATTGTTTCCAGCTTCGATGTCTGCTACTAAAGCGTCTGTCACTTCGTAAGCACTCATTTCTGGCTGTAAATCATACGTTTCAACTTTTGGAGAATTAATTAAAATTCTGCTTTCACCTGGAAATTCCTCATTACGTCCACCATTCATAAAGAAAGTAACGTGTGGGTATTTTTCAGTTTCAGCAATACGTAATTGTTTCAGTCCTTTATCAGAAAGAACTTCACCAATTACATTTTTCATTTCAATTGGTGGGTAAGCCACTTCAGCGACGATACTTGGATTGTATAAAGTCATCGTTACAAACTTAACGTTATCTGGATGAGTTGTACGATCAAAGTTTTCCCACTCAACATCAGTGAAAGCATTTGATAATTGGATAGCACGGTCAGGACGGAAATTGAAGAAAATAACAGCGTCATTATCTTTAACAGTTCCAACTGGTTTACCATCTTTTTCAATCGCGATTGGTAAAACGAACTCGTCATTTTTACCATCTGCATATGAAGCTTCAATTGCTTCAACTGGATTAGTTGCTGTGTTGCCTTTACCTTCTGTTAATACAGAATAAGCTTTTTCAACACGTTCCCAGCGTTTGTCACGATCCATTGCATAGAAACGACCAGAGACAGTTGCTACTTCACCGTAACCAAGTTTTTCCATGAAAGAAACAAGTTCCTCCATGTACCCTTTACCAGAAGTTGGTGCAACGTCACGACCATCTAAGAATGCGTGAACGTAAGTATTTTTAACGCCTTTAGCTTTAGCCATTTCTAGTAAAGCGTAAAGGTGGTTTTGATGACTGTGAACCCCACCATCAGATAATAAACCAAATAAGTGTAAGTCTGAGTTGTTTTCTAAAGCATGATTAATAGCATTGTTTAAAGCATCATTTGTTTGGAATTCTCCATCTTGAATGGCTTTATCAATACGAGTTAAACTTTGATAAACAATACGGCCAGCACCAATATTAGTGTGTCCAACTTCAGAGTTACCCATTTGACCTTCTGGAAGACCTACGTCTAAACCAGAAGCTTTTAATTGGTTATGTGGAAATTCATTCCAATAACGATCAAAATTAGGTGTATTTGCTTGAAGTACAGCGTTCCCTGTTACTTCATCACGTTTTCCATATCCATCAAGGATAATCATAGCGATAGGCGTTTTACTCATACTATTTTACAGCCTCCAATAATGCTAAGAAAGAGTCAGCTTCAAGAGAAGCGCCACCTACTAAAGCACCATCAACGTTTTCTTTTGCCATATATTCAGCGATGTTTTCAGGTTTAACTGAACCACCGTATTGAATACGAACTTTGCTAGCTACAGTATCGTTGTAAAGTTTTGCAACAGTCCCACGAACTACGCCACAGATTTCATCAGCGATGTTAGCATCAGCAGATTTACCAGTTCCGATTGCCCAGATTGGTTCATAAGCGATAACTAAGTTAGATACTTGATCTTCAGTTAAATCAGCTAAACCGCCTTTGATTTGTCCTTCGATCCATGATGCTGTTTGACCAGCTTCGTAAGTTTCTAAAGATTCACCACAACATAAGATTGGTGTCATGTTGTTAGCAATGATAGCTTTAGCTTTTTTGTTCACATCAGCATCAGTTTCGCCAAAATATTCACGACGTTCTGAATGTCCGATGATCACATAGTCAACACCTAAGTCAGCTAATGCTGCTGGAGAAGTTTCACCAGTGAAAGCACCACTGTTTTCGAAGTAACAGTTTTGAGCTGAAATTTTTAAGTCAGTTCCTTTAGAAGCACTAACTAAGTCTGTTAAGAATAAAGCTGGTGAGCCGATAACAGCATCCACTTTATCATTTGATGGGACATTATTTTTTACTGCTTCAGCAAAAGCGTTCGCTTCAGAAACAGTTTTATTCATTTTCCAGTTACCTGCAATAATTGGTTTACGCATATTTTGGTCTCCTTATTGGTTGGTTTTATTTATCAGAAATTGATTCCACACCTGGTAATTTTTTACCTTCTAAGTATTCTAGAGAAGCGCCACCACCAGTTGAAATGTGAGTGAATTTGTCAGCATAGCCTAATTGGATTGCTGCTGCAGCAGAATCTCCACCACCGATGATTGTTGTTGCATCACTTAAATCAGCGATTGCTTCACAAACACCTACAGTTCCTTTAGCAAATGTTGATAATTCGAATACACCCATTGGTCCGTTCCATACAACTGTTTTAGCACCTTGTAATTCTTTAGTGAATAATTCAATTGATTTAGGTCCAATATCTAATCCTTCAAGATCGTCAGGGATATCTTCGTTTCCAGCAACAATTGTTGTTACAGCGTCATTAGAGAATTCGCCAGCACAAACAGTGTCGATTGGTAAGATGATTTTGTCGCCAGCTTTTTCTAATAAGCTTTTAGCTAAATCAACTTTGTCTAATTCAACAAGTGATTGACCAATTTTACGACCTTTAGCAACGCCGAAAGTATAAGTCATTCCACCACCGATAAGAATTTTATCAGCTTTGTCGATTAGGTTTTCGATAACACCAATCTTATCTGAAACTTTCGCTCCACCTAAGATAGCTACGAATGGACGTTTAGGCTCGTCAACAGCACCACCGATAAATTTAATTTCTTTTTCCATTAAATAACCAGCAGCTGAAGGTAAGTTAGAAGCAATCCCAACGTTTGAAGCGTGAGCACGGTGAGCAGTACCAAAGGCATCATTCACGAATACATCACCTAAAGAAGCCCAATATTTACCTAATTCAGGATCATTTTTGCTTTCTTTTTTACCGTCGATGTCTTCAAAACGAGTGTTTTCAACAACCAAAACATCACCATTGTTCATGTTAGCAATCGCTTGTTCTAATTCTTCACCTCTTGTTTGAGGAACAAAAGTTACTTCTTTTTCTAATAATTCAGATAAACGAGTAGCAACTGGTGCTAATGATTTACCTTCTTTATCTTCTTCAGTTTTAACACGGCCTAAATGTGAGAAAAGGATTGCTTTTCCGCCATTTTCAACAATGTATTTAACTGTTGGTAAAGCAGCAACGATACGGTTATCGTTAGTGATTACACCATCTTTTAATGGAACGTTAAAGTCAACACGGACTAAAACTTTTTTATCTTTTAATTCTAAATCTTCTACTGTTTTCTTCGCCATAATGAGTAATTCCTCCCTGGAATGGTTAATAAAAAAAGCGAGGAAGCGCGTCGGCTCCCCCGCTTCTAATGAAACACTTGAAACTCGCTTAAAAATTAAGCTAAGTTTGCAAAGTATTCTAAAGTACGAACTAATTGTGCAGTGTATGACATTTCGTTATCATACCAAGCAACAGTTTTAACTAATTGTTGGTCTCCAACTGTCATTACTTTAGTTTGAGTTGCATCAAATAATGATCCAAAAGTCATACCAACGATATCTGAAGATACGATTTGGTCAGTTGTGTAACCGTAAGATTCGTTAGCAACTTTTTCCATTGCAGCGTTAACTTCTTCAACAGTAACTTTTTTGTCTAAAACAGTTACTAATTCAGTTAAAGAACCAGTTGCAACAGGAACACGTTGAGCAGCTCCGTCTAATTTACCGTTTAATTCTGGAATTACTAAGCCGATAGCTTTAGCAGCACCAGTAGTGTTAGGAATAATGTTTTCTGCAGCAGCACGTGCACGACGGAAGTCTCCACCAGGATGAGGACCGTCTAATGTCATTTGGTCACCAGTGTATGCATGGATAGTTGTCATTAAACCTTCAACGATTCCAAAGTTAGTGTGTAATGCATCAGCCATAGGTGCAAGACAGTTAGTAGTACATGAAGCACCAGAGATAACTGTTTCTTTACCTGTTAAGATATCGTGGTTAGTGTTATAAACAACTGTTGGTACGTCATTTCCACCAGGAGCAGAGATAACAACACGTTTAGCTCCACCTTTTAAGTGTAATTCAGCTTTTTCTTTAGAAGTAAAGAAGCCAGTACATTCTAAAACGATGTCTACGCCTAATTCTCCCCATGGTAATTCTTCAGGGTTACGGTTAGCTAAAACTTTAACTTCTTTTCCGTTAACTTTAAAGAAACCATCATGAACTTCAACGTCACCATTGAAACGTCCTTGTGTAGTGTCATATTTTAATAAATGAGCTAACATTTTTGCGTCTGTTAAATCATTGATTGCTACTACTTCTAATCCTGCTACTTCTTGGATGCGACGGAATGCTAAACGACCAATACGTCCAAAACCATTAATACCTACTTTTACTGTCATGCGGGATTTCCTCCTTTAGAAAATCAAAAAATTATTTTATTTTAAAGAGTTACCTCTTTTAAAATCTGATTAGCCACACCTTCATCGGTTATCAACCAAGTTTGTTTCGGTGCGTTTTTAATGTATGCCTCAACTGCCTTGGCTTTTGATCTACCACCAGCCACAGCTAGTACATACGGAATATGTTTCAGGTCTTTTAGTTGCAGACCAATGCGTGGAATCTTATAAACGACTTCCCCGTCTTCATCAAAGAAATAGCCAAAACTCTCAGCAACTGCTCCTTCGTTAGTTAGCATTGCTAACTCTTTTGAACCCATGCCTCGTCTTTTTGCCATGTGAAGGGCGCGTCCAATACTATGAATCACACAATTCGAATTGGAAATTAGATTAAGCACGCGTTGTACAGTTGGTTCATGAAGTAGTATCTCATAGGTTTCAGGGCTAACTTGCTCTGGCACATATAAAACTCTAAAATCGCCACCTGATTTTTCTGCCATCATGCCACTAATTGAATTAGCTTGAATATTAATCGTCTCACCCACACCGCCCCTTGCTGGAACGAATAAGTTATGACGTTTATCTGTTTCTAATTCTTGCATATTTAGTGCCACAGTTTCCATCGTGGTTCCACCCATTACTGCAATGGTGTTTTCCCCGTCTGGTAATTGAGTTGCTAAAACGTCTGATACAATCGTACCAAAACTTTCTAAAACTTTTTCTTCAAGATCACTGTCTCCAGGTACTATGATACAACGAGCAATACCTAATTGTTTAGATAATTCTCTTTCCTTAACACGTGTACCTGAATACTCAGCCATGAATTTTTCAAGGCCTTCGTAAACCTGCAATCCGTTTTTTGTTAAAGTCATACCACTCTTAGAAGCATCTATTAAGTTAAGTTGCTTTAGAAGGTCCGTTTCAGTTCGTAGTATACGCTCTGTGACATTTATTTTTTGCGCCAAGGTTCTTCGACCTACCGGCTGCATCCAATAAATATTACGCAAAATACGAAATCTCTTTTCAACTGTTTGCATCATATCCGGAGCAATTCTCTCGATCATCTCTAAATCATGAAGCATCGAGTTGACTCCTTCCGTAGGTCTTTTTTTGTCCAACGTAGACTTATTCCGACCCAACTATGGTAAAAAAATAGGTTGAATCCAAATCAAAAAACTTTTGTTTGTTTCAACCTTACGAACATATTCTAACAGTTATTAAAATAAATTTCAAGTAAAATGACGAACATTTCTCATTCTTAACGATCATAGCGCTTTCTCTTTGTTGAGGACGGGATATCTAATTCCTCACGATACTTAGCCACAGTTCTTCTTGAAATCTGAATCGTTTCTTCTAATAATAGTTCCACAATTTTTTGATCAGAAAGTGGTTTCTGCTTATTCTCTTTTGCCACAATTTGTTCAATTTTTTTCTTGATCATGTTAGTAGACAGTTCTTCCTCAGACAACTCTTGAGCTAAACCGACTGTAAAGAAAGAACGTAGCTCAAACATACCAAAGTCAGTTTCCAAGTACTTACCGTTTATACTACGACTAATAGTAGATTCATGAACCGATAAACTTGCCGCAAGTTCTTTTAACTGCATTGGCACTAAGGGACGGTTTGTGTCCAAGAAGAACCCACTCTGTCTTTTGACGATTTCCTCTGCCACTCTTAAAATAGTATTTCCTCTTTGGACAACACCTTTTTTAATCCAATCAAATTCAGCTTTTCTTTCCTTCAAGTACTGAATCACTTCCGCGTCTTCTGAGCGTTTCATTTTTTCAAAATAAGCTTGTTGGAACACAACACTTGGTGTTCCTTGCTTCGTACTCAAAACTTCCAAATTCCCTTCATGCTCTTTAACAATCACGTCTGGAATAATATAACTTTCAGGTCCTGGGTTAAATCCAGCACCAGGATACGGGCTTAATTTTTTTATGTAATCAAAAATTTCTTGAATTTCAAATAGTTCTATTTTATAAGCTTTTTGAATCAGTTGCCACTTGCGATTAGCTAACTCCTCAAAATATTCTTCTACAATAATGTAAGCCATATTAGGAGCTGTTTGATCTTTTTCAATTTGTAACATTAAGCACTCTCTTAAATCTCTCGCACCAACACCAACTGGTTCTAGCATTTGAAGCAAGGTTAACGCATCAATCATTTGAATGGTCGTTGCTTGAGTTTTTGCCACAGCTTCTTCAATGGAAATCGTCAAATAACCATTCACATCGATGTACTCAACTAAAAATAGGACTAACTGTCTTAGATAGGTATCACGATAATTTAGATGAACTTGTTGAATTAGGTGATCAAATAAAGAAACCGTCGTATCAGGCACTTCATTCAACCATTCTTTATTATCACCATCATAGTTACTTTTAACTCGGTGACTTTTAATCCCTGAATCGTACTCATCTACTTCTACCTTCACTTCCATTAATGGGTTTTCTAAGGTTTTTGTTTCTAAAAAGGCCAACAAATCTTCTGTATTATATTGAAGCATTTGAATCGATTGTCTTAATTCTTGTGTCATCGCTAGTTTTGTTGTTTGTTTCTGGCTTTGACTTTGACCGAAGTGCTGTTCAAATCTCATAAAAATCTCCTTTCCAATAACCATTTATTCTTGCTATTTTTTTATATTTTGATAAAATTGATACTATCTGCGCCCTTAGTGTAGTGGATATCACGTAAGATTCCGGTTCTTGAGACAGGGGTTCGATTCCCTTAGGGCGCGTTTTCATGATTGATTGTATCATACAAACAGTAACTTAAAAAGTACGCTGTTAGTGAGTTAAAAATAAAAAATAAAGGTGATTATGTGACTGACAAACAAAAAGAAATTTTCAAATTCATTGGTAAAACTGTAATGTACACTGGTATTCTTTTAGCGATGATTTATCTTTATGGCTATTTAAAATCAAGTGGCGGCGGCTTTATTTATAACGAATTTTAATCATTTTGACTGCTACTTTTGTGTAGCAGTTTTTTAATTCAATCGAATGGTTAATCAAAGGAAAACAGATTCTTTGACCTTTGTTGACCTAACCATTACACTTTTACTAGGTAGTTAATTTAAATTATGTTAAAATACCATTAATCAGCGTTTTAGTTTAGGAGGAATTTTTTTATGAATTTAATACCAACAGTTATCGAGCAATCTTCTCGTGGAGAGCGCGCTTACGATATTTATTCAAGACTTTTAAAAGACCGCATTATCATGTTAAGCGGACCAATCGATGATAATGTTTCAAACTCAGTGATTGCGCAACTTTTATTTTTAGATGCTCAAGACCCTGAAAAAGATATCTTTATCTACATCAACTCACCAGGTGGTAGTGTGTCAGCAGGACTTGCTATTTACGACACAATGAACTTCATTAAAGCAGATGTTCAAACCATCGTTTTAGGAATGGCAGCTTCTATGGGCTCATTCTTATTAACAGCAGGAACTAAAGGGAAACGATTTGCTTTACCAAATGCTGAAATCATGATTCACCAACCCTTAGGCGGCGCACAAGGTCAAGCAACTGAAATCGAAATTGCTGCTCGCCACATTTTAAACACTCGCGAAAGATTAAACACTATCTTAGCTGAGAACACAGGTCAACCAATTGAGGTCATCGAAAAAGACACAGACCGTGATAACTTTATGTCAGCTGAAGAAGCTAAAGCTTACGGCTTAATCGATGATGTGATGGTAAACAGTTCAAAATTAAAATAGGAGTGATCTTATGGGAATGACAGATGTTGATGTAACAAAAATTAATACAGAAACAGGCATCAAAATTGGTGATGACAACGCACCAAAAAAAATCGTAGAATTCGTTAACTTAAGATGTCCCTACTGTCGTCAGTGGTCTGATGAAAAAGAAGATTTACTACAAGAATTAGTTAATGAAGGTAAAATCCAAAGAATCATTAAATTATTTAATAAAGAAAAACCTTCACTCGCTAAAGGCAACGTGATGCACGATTTTGTTCCAAATGATGCATCAGCGATTAGTGCCATTCGATCAATCTATGAAACGCAAGATACTTGGGGCGATTTAGAAGATCACACTGAGATTGCAAATTTTGCCGAATCAACATTAAGCTTAACTCGTCAAAATAATGATGAAATCAGCCAAGAAATCGTTAAAGAGGCTGAAGAAGCTAACGTCTTCTTTATCCCAACTGTTATTGTAGACGATCAAGTCTTTGATCAAAAAATCAGTAATGAAGAATTACTTGAATTATTAAAATAGCATGATGAAAAAGGTGTTTAGCTCCAAGCAACTGGAGTGAATACTAAACAATTCACGCTTTTCGAATTGATTAGTATTTGCGAAGTTGCCGTAGGAGCTGCCTTTTGAATCTGAACTAAAATAGCATGATGAAAAAGGTGTTTAGCTCCAAGCAACTGAAGGAACTTCCTTTTGAATCTAGTCTAAAACAACATACTAAAAGCTAGAAAATCATATCATCTGATTTTCTAGCTTTTTTCGTATTTTAAATTAAGATAATACTCCTTTCGACTGATTGTCTCTTTAAACTTATCTATGGTAAAATTAACACATTCTATAACTACTAAGGAGCGATATTATGGGTTTAATTAAAGCAGCAGCAAGTTCAATCGGCGGTGGATTTGCCGACCAATGGTTAGAGGTTATCGAACCAGCAGATTTAAGCGATTCAACAGTCATGACGACTGGTGTTCTTGTTCGTAAAAACGAAAAACGTCAAGGCAATAAAAAAGGAACCTCTGATGTGATTACTGATGGTTCTGTTGTTCATGTCTATCCTAATACCATGATGCTTCTTGTTGATGGCGGAAAAATTATTGATTATACAGCTGAAGAAGGATACTACACTGTTAACAACCAATCAGCACCATCAATGTTTAATGGTGATTTGAAAAACGCCATTGCAGAATCTTTTGATCGTTTCAAATTTGGTGGTATGACACCCCAAAAACAAAAAGTTATTTATATTAATTTACAAGAAATCAGAGGCATTAAATTCGGCACTCCTAGCCCAATTAACTACTTTGATAATTTTTATAATGCTGAATTGTTCTTGAGAACTCACGGAACTTACTCAGTTAAAGTCGTTGATCCAATTCTTTTCTACTCTAATGTTTTACCTAAAAACCAAGACCATGTAGAAATTAACGAAATCAACGATCAATTCTTATCTGAATTTTTAACAGCCTTACAAACATCGATCAACCAAATGTCTGTAGCTGGTGAAAGAATTAGTTTTATTCCATCAAAAAGTATGGAATTAAGTAAGTACATGTCTTCTGTTTTAGATGAACAATGGCAAACTTTACGCGGTATGGAAGTTGTTTCTGTGGGGGTTTCTAGTATCTCTTATACAGACGACTCTAAAGAATTAATCAACATGCGTAACAAAGGTGCCATGCTTGGTGATGCTGGTATTCGTGAAGGTTTTGTTCAAGGATCAATCGCTGAAGGAATGAAAGATGCTGGTTCTAATGCTAATGGCAGTATGGCTGGATTCATGGGCATGCAAGCTGGTATGGGAGCAACCGGAAATTACTTCTCTCAAGCATCTCAAACAAACCAACAACAAATGGAGCAACAACAAGCCGCTCAACAAACACAAAACTCTGCTGATACTTGGACTTGTCCAAGTGATCAAACAGAAAATACCGGTAAATTCTGTTCTGAATGTGGTGGTTCTAAACCAGTTGCTTCAAGTGGTGGTATTCAAATGAAGTGTTCAAACTGTCATGAAGTCATTACTGTTTCAGGTCAAATGCCAAAATTCTGTCCTGAGTGTGGGCAACCTTTCCAAGGAATGCCTTTATAAATCAATGAAAGTAGGCTAACAAAATGAGTGATGTTGTTTCACATAAGTGTCCAAATTGTGATGGACCTCTACTCTTTGATCCAGAGTCACAGTCTTTTCATTGCGAGTACTGTCTAAGTGTTTTTAAAGACACAGATATTAAAGAAAATACTGAACCATCTCATATTGAAGAAGTAGCTAAAGAAACCTTTAATTTATATGCATGTCCAAGCTGCGGAGCCGAAGTCGTCACAGATGAAACCACCGCTGCAACGTATTGTTATTACTGCCATAACCCTGTTGTCTTAAAAGACAGGGTTTCTGGTGAATTTTTACCCAACGCTATTTTACCTTTTAAAGTTTCTGAAAAAGAAGCTAAGGAAAAATTCTTGCAATGGGCGAATAAAAAGAAATTCATCCCTCGTGATTTTTTCAGTAAAAAACAAATTGAAAAAATGACAGGTGTTTACTTCCCTTATTGGAATGTGGATGCTGAACTTTTTGGCGATGTCAAAGCCAAAGGAACTAAAATTGACGTTTGGCGAATTGATGAAACAGAATACACTAGAACCAGACGTTATGACATTAGAAGAAAAGGAAATGTTACCTTTAAGTCGTTATTAAAAACGGCTCTTTCTAAAAACGTTAAGCAAAACATGATTGAATCCGTGCAACCATTTAATGTGGATGATTGCCAAGCCTTTGATTCTCGTTTCTTATCTGGTTTCCAAGCAGAAAAACGAGATTTGGAATTCAATGATATTAAAGAATCTGTTAATCAAGAACTAGATCAGTACACAGAGAGTTTACTCGTCAATGATATCTCTGGTTACGGCATGATTGATAGTTCTCGTTGTCAAACACAATTATTAAATCAGTCCAATCAATATTACTTACTACCACTTTGGATTGTGACATACAAAGGTCACGATAGTGAGGAACCTTACTACTTTGCGATGAATGGTGTCTCTGGTAAAACAAGTGGTATCTTACCAGTTAACAAAACAAAATTAATTGGGACGTCTGCTATCATCGGTGCGGTTGTTAGTGGAATCGTCTTATTAGGGGGGTATTTATTATTTTGAACATAAAAAAAAGTAGCTACCTACTCTCATTTATTATGTTAGGTTTATTCTTTATCTTACCCATTTTTGGAATACAGGCTAACGCAGCTGAAAAAAATGTCTACGATGAAGCAAAACTATTCACTAACGAAGATGTTCAACAATTTGAAAAACAAATTAAAGACATCAAAGAAACGTATAAGTCAGAAATCGTCATTGTAACAACTAACTCAACAAATGGTAAAACACCAGAAGCTTTTGCGGATGATTTTTATAGAGAAGGCGGATTTGGTGTGGGTGAGACTCATGACGGGATGCTTTTTCTAATTGATATGGGAAATCGTAAATACCATGTCTCAACGATGGGAAATACGATCGCTGTGGTTAATAATAAACGAATAGAACGACTCAAAATAGCCATTGAGGAAGATTTAAAAGATGGCGATAACGTTGGGGCAGTTAACACCTTCTTTAAGAAAACAACTTCTTATCTAAAAGAAGGTCCTGCCAAAGGCTATGTTTACAATGAAAAAACAGGCAAAGTAGACAAGCAAAAATACATGTCTCCCTTAAAAATTGTGATTGCTTTAGTCAGCGGAATCGCTGCAAGTGTTGCCTTTTACATTAGCGTTTATTCTAAGTACAAATTAAAACGTTCAAGCTATAGTTATCCATACAGTGCTATGAGTACAGTGGATATTACCCATGCTGATGCTGTTAAAACTGCGGATTTTGTCACAACTAGACACATTCCAAAACCATCTAACAATAATGGCGGCGGCGGTGGTTCTGATACTCATTTTGACAGTGGTGGATCAAGTCACGGTGGCGGTGGCGGAAGCTTCTAAAAAGAAATAAAGCAGATGACTCTTCTAACTTAACAGTTAGGATTGTCATCTGTTTTTTTATTTTCTAAAATTAAGATTCTTGGTATCCATCCTCATCTAATAGTTATCTGATAAGTGTATGGTGATAGATAATAACGATTTTGATAGCTAATCACTGCTAATAATAAAAAGTAAATAATTAGTATGATACTATCAAAACTAATCGCAAAATATGCTATCGCAATAAACATAAGATAACTAGCTACCAAACGCCCTATCGCTTGTTTTCTATAGTTACTTGAAAGTTCTGTTAAGCTTAAGTATTGATTTTGATTAGTTAGTTTAAGATGCTGATTTAACTTATTGAATTGTTGAGAGCTTTGAAGTAATCTAAAAAAAATAAAACCGATTGTTCCTATAATTAGAAAAAGAAAAGTTAACTGATTATCTAGAACAGAATTTTTGAACACTTCATAAATGACTTTACCTAAAATCATTCCTAAAAAACCGAGTAAATATGTTGATTTAGTTTGTCTTATATTAACCAGGTGATGATACTCTTTCTCTGAAATTTTGTACACTTTGAGCGGATACATCCAAACTAAATAAGGCAAAAGATAAGACTTAGTACTTGTCTCCATATCAACTAAATAATACTGACTATCGTACTCCATCAATTTATACCGTCTCATTTTTGTTTCTGAAAGATTCATCGACTCTTTTTCCTTTTCAATATCAGTAAAGAAATCAAATCAGTCGTCATAATCGCAACAATTAATAAGATAATCAATAGTTTTAAATTTCCATTAATAAAGTAAATCAAGCCCGAAATAAATAAGTATAAACCAAAAATTTGATTGGTAATTTTCCACGACTCCTGTTTTTTCATATAATATAAAGCCCCACGGTAACCAATCATTGGATAATATCTAGGCGCTAATAATAAACAATATAACCCTAACAACATAATAACGATTGATAAAATCATAGTAAACCTCTTTCTATCCACTTGTGAATATTTTCTTTATTTGATTATACCATACTACACACCTTTGATATCTCACATAAAAAAAGAACTTCTCACTAAGTATAATCTTAGCAAGAAATCCTTTTTCATGGAAATTATAACAGCAACGCCGTTTTCATCACCTTTTTTATGATTTAAAAGTATATTATTTTTATTTTTTAACGATAAACTAATCCACCATCGGTTAAGATAGCTTGACCTGTTATATAATCAGAGTCGCTTGATGCCAAGAATGACACAAGGTTACCCACATCTTCTGGTAATTGGTAGCGACCTAAAGCAATACCTGCTGAATATTGCTCAAAAGCCTCACCTGGTTGTAATTTGCCGTGACTGTGTCGAACCATCTCTGCATCAATATGATCCCACATTTTTGTCTTCGCAATTCCTGGACAATAAGCATTCACCGTAATTTGATGTTGTGCCAATTCTTTTGCTGCTGAGTGAGTAAATGATTTAACAGCATGTTTTGAAGCTGAATATGAGCCAAGCATTTCAAATGATTCATGCCCTGCAATACTACACGCATTAATCACTTTACCTTTTGTCCCTTGTTTAATAAATTGTTTGGCTGCTGCTTGGGTACCAAACACAACGCCATTGACATTAATTTGGAACACTCGGTTTAACTCTTGTTCTGTAATTTCCAGAATAGGTGTCACGGCATCAATGCCTGCATTGTTGATTAAGACATCCAAATGACCATATTTTTCAACAGCCTTTTCAACTAAGCTTTCTTGATCTGCCTGATTTGATACATCTCCCACAACTCCAAAAACATCCATTCCTTGATTTTGTAAAGTTGTAACTGTTTGATTCAAGTTTTCCTCATTAATATCGTGTAAAACAACTTTGAATCCATCTCTTACTAAGCGCTCGGCAATTCCTAAACCTAAACCACCTGCTGATCCTGTAACAATTGCGACTTTTGACATGTTAGCATCTCCAATATATAAAATTTATTTAAACAACAAGCAGATAAGGATTTTCTAGATAATAAACAATTCTTCCTAAAAATTCTGCTGCTGGTGATCCGTCTACAACTTGATGATCGAAAGTTAAACTCAACGGTAACTCTTCGATTTCTTGAATTTCTTTCTCTTCATTGAAAACAAGTTTTGATGTGGTATTTCCAACACCTAAAATCCCAATTTCTGGGGTATTTAAAATCGGTGTGAAATACTCAATTCCTGCACTCCCTAAGTTTGTAATAGTAAATGTTGAACCACTATATAAATCTCCTGGTAACGTGCCATCAATCGCTTGTGACGTAACTTCTACAAATTTTTCGCCAATTTGACTAAGAGATTTTGTATCGACTTGCTTAATAACTGGAACCACTAACCCATCATCCACAGCCACAGCAATTCCCATATGAACCTCATCATGTCTCAAGTATTCAGAACCATCATATGACGCATTCATTTCTGGTAAATCTTTAAGTGCCAAACTAACTGCTTTAATTAATAGAGTATTAATACTTAAGGCACTGCGGCTTAAATTAGGACCTGCTTTAACTTTCAATTCTTTTCTAAAAGCAAGTAAGTTAGTAATATTAGCTTTTCGATGTAGAGTTAGTTGGGCTGTTTGATGTAAGCTATTGTGCATTCTTTGAGCAATGACTTTACGCATACCTTCTAACCCTTCACCAATGTTTTGAGAGACTGGACTACCTTGAGTTTGCGGAATATGTCTTTCTACATCTCTCTTAGTAATTCGGTTATTACCACCAGTTCCGACGATATCTTCTAGTGCGTACCCTTTTTCTTCTGTCATTTTTCTAGCTAAAGGCGTTACAAATATTCTTTCACCAGCATTTCTTTTTGCTACTGGTGCCTCTTGTTTCACTGGTGCTGTTTCGACTGTTTCAGAAACTTCCACTTCTTCAACAACAGACTTCTCACCACTTGGAACTTCTTCACCTTCGTTTCCAACATAGCCAATCACACCTTGGCAAATCATCTCACCACCGTTATCCACAGTAATTGCTAGTAATACACCATCTGTCGGTGCTTCTACATCATGAGTTAATTTTTCTGAACTAATTGATACAACTGGTTCACCTTTTGTGATTGTATCTCCCACTTGTTTGTACCATTGATCCACAGTTCCTTCTGTCATTGTTAAGCCTAATGTAGGCATTAATAATGCTTCTGCCATTTTTCTCACCTACCCTTTTATTTTAAATCCTCAATCAATTCTTTCGCTTGTTCTAAAACTTTGTCTTTATTTGGTAAATAAAGTGCCTCTAAATTACTTGCAAATGGAACTGGCGTATTTGGTGCACAGATACATTTCACAGGACCATCTAAATAATCAAATGCTTTATCCCCAACCACAGATGCGATATCTGTCGCTGTATTATTGTGAGGATTGGCTTCATCGATCACGATTAAGCGACCAGTTTTCTTCACTGAATTAAGAACTGTTTCTTGATCCCAGGGTGCTACTGTAATTAAATCAATCACTTCCACTGAAACCCCTGATTTTTCTAATTCTTCTGCAACTTCTAACGCCACATAAAGCATTTTTCCGATTGTTACAATCGTTAAATCTTTACCCTCACGTTTAACTTTTGCTTTACCTATTTCAACTTTATAATATTCTTCTGGCACTTCGTCTTTCAATCCATAAAGTGTTTTATCTTCTGAAAAAATGACAATATTATCATCTTCAATTGCTGAAAGTAGTAATCCCTTAGCGTCATAAGGATTAGAAGGTACAACTACTTTTAAACCAGGAATAGAGCCAAACATCCCGTAATAAGAACCTGAATGTTGCGCTGCCGCTGAAGCACCTGCACCGTGACATGTTCTTACAGTCATTGGAATGGTCGCTTTTCCACCAAACATGTAACGCATTTTAGATCCTTGCGCTAATAAGGTATCAAAACAGAAACCTAAAAAGTCATTAAACATTAATTCTGGCACTGGACGTAAACCAGTTGCAGCCGCACCAACTGCCGCTCCCATATAACCCATTTCAGAAATTGGTGTATCAATCACGCGCTCATAACCATGTTTTTCCACTAAGCCTTTAGTCACACCAAACACGCCACCAAAAGCGCCTTCTCCGTTCAAATGCTCGATCCCAGTTCCTCCTGCTAAGTCTTCACCTAACAAAATGACACGATCATCTTTATCCATTGCCATATCTAAACCTTCATTAACTGCTTGCATAAATGTTATTCTTCTACTCATTTTTGTCACTCCTCATCTTGATTTTCAATTAAATCGATACATCTTCATATAGACATTCTGGATTTGGTAACTCACTTTCTCTAGCAAAAAGAATAGCGGCTGCCACATCTTTTTCAGATTGTCCTTCAATATCATCTGCCACTTTAGCTGATAACCATTTATTTTTAATCGCTACTTCTCTAAAGACTGGAATATTATCAATATCAGCAAATTCTTTTTCTTTGCCTTCTTTTGATTTATATTTTTGTTCGTCCCCTTCAAAGTGACCGTAATTACGATACGTCACACATTCTAAAATAGTTGGACCTTTTCCGCTTCTAGCACGGTCAATCGCTTCACCTGCTGCATCATAAACGGCAACTAAATCTTTTCCGTCTACACGTACGCCAGGAATACCATAAGCCGCACTTCTTTCAGCAATCGTTTTTGAACCTGATGCATATTCCACAGCTGAAGCTTCACCAAAGGCATTGTTCTCACAAACAAACACCACTGGTAAATCCCAAATAGCAGCCATATTAATACTTTCATGGAATGTTCCTTCATTTGAGGCACCATCACCAAAGAAACAAATCGCTACGTCATCAGTTTTTAAATATTTATTACGTAAAGCAGCTCCAACAGCGATTGGGAAACCACCACCAACCATACCGTTTGCCCCTAGCATTCCTTTATCGATATCAGCAATATGCATTGAGCCGCCTTTACCTTTACAAAGTCCTGTTGCTTTACCAAAAATTTCTGCCATCATTCCGTTTAAATCACAGCCCTTAGCGATACAGTGACCGTGACCACGGTGAGTACTTGTGATGTAATCTTTATCTGTTAAGTGAGCACAAACCCCTGTTGCGACTGCTTCTTCCCCTGCATATAAATGGACGAATCCTGGAATTTCTCCTTTAGTAAAAATCCCGTGAACCTCATCTTCAAAATTTCGGATATCATTCATTGTTTTATAAATCCACTCTGCTTGTTGCTTTGTCATTTTTTCCATTATGTATTCCTCCTTAGAAAATCATTTGGCTACCCAGTTCACCAATCATTTCTGAAAGGGTTGGATGAGCAAATGTCATTTTTTCAATTTCTTCTAAACGTCCCTCTGATTCTTTAACGGCTAGAATGGTGTGAATCATCTCTGTTGCATTACTTCCAACAATGACAGCACCTAATATTTCATGGTATTTTTTGTCAGCTATCACCTTAATAAAGCCTGTGGTTTCATTTCCTGCAATCGCTCGACCATTAGCTGAATAAGGCGTTTTTGAAACTAATACATCAAAACCTTTTTCTTTGGCTTCCACTTCACTTAAACCAAAACTAGCAATTTCTGGATGAGTATAGACACACCTTGGAACTTGCTCATTTTTAAGTGGGGCTTCTTTTTCACCAAACATATGTCGGACAGCTTTTGTCCCTTCTTTACTAGCTGCATGAGCCAACATATACCCATCGATAATATCCCCAACAGCGTAAACATTAGGTACTGATGTTTGATACTGACGATTGGTTTTTATAAATTTTTTATTTTCTGATTTTTCAAGATTCAAGTTTTCTGCCAAGTCTAAGTTTCCCTTACGACCAGTCACAACAAGTAACTCATCAAAAGAAATCTCTTGATCTGCTAAAATAACTTTCTTAGCTTCAACATCTTTTATCGTTGCTCCTTCAATCACTTGAACCTTCATTTTATTTAATTGATTTTTGATGATTTGCGTTGCTTCTAAATCTTCTGTCATTAAAATACTTGGGGCGACTTCGATAATCGTAACTTTTGTCCCAAGAGGTGCCATGGCAAAGGCTAACTCTACCCCAATCACACCACCACCAATAATCACTAATTCTTTTGGTAACTCCTTTAAATCAAAGAAGGTGTCCGTTGTTAGATACTTGCTATTTTCAATCCCATTAATTGGTGGAACAAAAGGATGACTTCCTGTTGCAAGCAGTAGATAATCACTCTCTAATAACTCATTGTTAACACGTATTTCATGTGATGATTGAATACTCGCTTCCCCTTCATAGTAATCAATGTTGTTTTGCTTAAATAAATAGTGGATTCCTTGTTGAAGTTGACTCACAACCCCATTTTTTCGCTCCACTAATTTGGTGTAATCAATGTCCCCTAATTCATTGGAAATTCCAAAACGGTTTGCTTCCTTTAACTCTTCCACCCAACTTGCATGTTTCAAGTAGGCTTTTGAGGGAATACAACCAACATTTAAACAAGTACCTCCGATTTTTTCTTTTTCAATGACTGCCACTTTTTGACCCAACTTCGCCGCTTCAACCGCCGCAACATAGCCACCGGGACCTGCACCAATCACAATCAGATTGTACTTCTTCATAACATCACCTTCCTTATTTTCTACTACACCTTACTAATAGCAAATTCCGTGCCAACTTAGAAAACGCTTTAAATAAAACTTTATTGTTCTCTAAAACGTCCCATGAGACAAAACAACTAGGACGATGTTGCAACAAAAAAGCCATCAAACACTTTTTAGGTGCTTGATGACTTCTCTATTGCTAGTTTCATTTCTTAGTTATATCAATTTGATACTTATCTATTTTTCGGTAAAGGGTGCTACGTGCCATGTTTAGTAATTCAGCAGTTTTCGTTAAATGATAATCAGTCTCCTGTAAGGTATGAATAATCTCTGATCGCTCATCCAACGCATTATCTAATTTAGGGATTATCTTGATTGACCCAATGGAAATAAGATTTACTAATTCCTCATGTGTGGGTTCTTTTTTAGGAAAATAAAGATACAACCTCTCTAGAAAATTTTGAAATTCTCGAATATTTCCTTGCCACTCATATTCTTTTCCTATTTGGCTGATTTTATTTTGCCAAGAAGGTTGCCATTTCTTATTCTGACAAAAGACATCCACAAGGGTTGAGAAATCTTCTTGTCTCTCTCTTAAAGAAGGTAAATTTAGTGGAATCACATACAAACGATAAAATAAATCCTCTCGAAACTCTCCTTGTTTAACAAGTTCTTTCAAGTCCTTGTTACTCGCTGTGACTAGTCTAAAATCAACACTGAGTTCTTTACCGCTGCCAATCGGTGTAATTTTTTTCTCTTCTAACGCACGAAGTAAAGCAACTTGCATTCGTTTTGACATACTATCGATTTCATCTAAAAATAAAGTTCCTTGATTCGCTTGTTCTATTTTCCCTTTATATCCTGACTGATTGGCACCTGTAAAGGAACCCGCCACATAACCAAATAACTCACTCTCAAGTAAACTTTCACTTAGCGCCCCACAGTTAACAGAAACCAGTTTGCCGAATTGGCGACTGCTATTGTAGTGAATCGTCTTAGCGGAAACTTCTTTACCACTTCCCGTTTCTCCGTAAACATGAATCGGCAACTCTGATTTAGCAGCCTGTGACAATTGGTTTAAAAATTTTTGATATTCTTTATTTTTAGAAGTAATACCAAAACTTACAAAAGAAGGCTCGACTTGACCTTTCTCTAATTTGTAACGGAAACCAATTAGCTCCTTATTTTGATACAGCTTTTCCTTTTTAAACGGAGTCGCTTCAACTTTCATCAATTCAGTAATTAACTCGCCTTGATTTTCCTGATATTGCTCTTGATAATCCTCAGATACCGACAATATTTTCCCATCAAGGCCCACAAGTAAAGACTGCTTAAAAGGAGAATCCAATACCTCTAATAGCTGCTCTTTTTTTACTTTAATTTCTTGTTCAATCACTCGTTGTTGAACATTTTTGGCAATCATTTTTAAGGCAAACAACGTATAATTCACTTCACTAGCTGTTTCCATAGTTGAGACATTTAAGCAAGCAATGACTTCATTGTTTCCATTAAATATGGGGGTTGAACTACAGGTAAAAGGGTGTGAGGCTTCTGAAAAATGTTGAAATCTCTCTACAGTCACACTTTGTAGCGTTCTTAAAGCAATCCCAATCGCATTGGTTCCCACTGCTTTTTCTGTCCAAACGCTCCCTTCAGAAAATTGGATGTTATTGGCTAAATCTCTCGTTTCTGAATGACCCTCTCGCCAAAGAATGGTTCCCTTACTATCAGTTAAAATAAATAATGGTTTCTTAATATAAAAAAATTCACTTAGACGTTTAATTTCCTTTTTGACCGTTTGGATTAAAAATGATAACTCTTTCATTTGGATGGCTAGTTCCACATCAGGTATTCTTTCAATCCCTTGTCTAGAAAAAGGATTAACCGAATTATCTGAACAGTATTTCCAGGACTCAATAATATATTCTGGTAACAGCGTTTGATTGACTTCATTTGATTGAACATAGCTTTGCCACAAATCTTTGGTATTCAATAGCGCCACTCACCCTTCCTTAGTTAAAGTAAGTATATCACTATTTCACAAATTTGAATAACAATGGGCACAAAAAAGCGTGAGAAAAGGGATTCTACCAACTCTCTACGCTTTTTTAATAACTATTATAACTTATCTGCAAATTCGTTTATTTTTCTAATTCGATGATTAATTCCTGATTTAGTGATCGGGCCAGAAGGTAACATCTCGCCTAGTTCTTTCAAACTAATTTCCGGATTTTCTAAGCGCATTTCTGCCACTTCTTTTAATTTTTCAGGTAAACTATCTAAACCGACTCTGTCAGCAATCAAACGAATATTTTCAATTTGACGTTTGGCTGCATCGGCTGTTTTATTCATATTGGCATTTTCACAGTTCATCAAACGATTTACTGAGTTTCTTAGATCGCGTACTATTCTGACATCTTCAAATTTCAACATGGCATTCGTTGCCCCTACTAAAATGAGAAAATCAGCAATCTCTTCTGCCCCTTTTAAATAAACGATAAAGCCATTACGACGATCTAAAACACGACCATTAAAATCATAAAATTTCAACATCTCACACAAATCATTGCACTGATCTTCGTACATGGAATAAATCTCTAAATGGTAACGACTAGTTTCAGGATTATTGACCGAGCCACCAGCTAAAAAGGCGCCACGTAAATACGAACGCATTTTTTGCTCATTTCCCATGATAGACTCCGAAACACGAGTTCTAAACATAAACCCGTCCATAATTTCAAGATCATTTAGAACCGTCTGAGTCCCTTGTTTCAATCTCACAATATAAACATTGTTTTTCTTTAGTTTCATTTTACGTCGAACTAACAGCTCACTATTCACTTGATAATGATCTTTTAGTAAGGTATAAATTCTTCTAGCGATCGCTGCATTCTCCGTTTGAACATTTAAAACAAACTGGCGATTCACTAGTGTAACTGCACCGTTCATTCTAATTAAAGCGGCTAACTCCGCCTTTGCGTGTTCCTTATGAACTTCCAATGTGGTCAGTTCTTTTTTTACATCTGCTGCAAAAGACATCCTGACTCACTCCCTTACTTTTTAATATTTTGTCCCAAAGACTAAACGGAATAACTCTTCCACTACTTTGTTGCCATCATGGAAAACTCCGCCATCTTTAAGTTCTAAGAAGTCCGCAGAAATCACGCGACACTCTTCATCTCTTAACCCTTGGAAATTGTGGCGAACTTGTACCAAATACTCATCATAAACATCAAAATCCATATATCCTTCTGGAATAGGTTCGGTATTTACTAACACAGTATCCACAAATTTTGCGCCTAAATGTTTGTGTAACACGCGAATGTGATCGGCATCAGAAAAATGCTCTGTCTCACCTTTTTGCGTCATGATGTTACAAATATAAACCACTTCAGCTTCTGATTCTTTAATCGCTTGACCTAAATCCTCAATCATTAGGTTAGGTAAAATACTAGTATATAAACTACCAGGACCAAGCACAATCATATCCGCTTCTTTAATGGCAGTCACGACTTTACGTGCCGCTTTTGGTTTCTCATCATCTCCAGTATTTTTTACATAAACATACTCGATTTTTTTACGGTCTTCGGCAATTTTAGATTCACCTGCTACATCTGTTCCATCTTCAAATCTTGCATGAAGCGTTAAAGATTTTTCTGATGCTGGATAAATATGACCATCCACATGCATAAATTTCGTTAGCAATTGAATAGCGTCATAGGTACTTTCTTTCATTTCAGAAAGAGCCGCAATAATCAAATTACCAATCGTGTGATTCGCTAAAAAATCATCTTCTTGTTTAAAACGATATTGGAAGATCTTTTCATACATTTGAGGCATATCCGATAAAGAAACTAGCACATTACGTAAATCCCCAGGAGGACTCATGTTGACACTTTCTCTTAAAGCACCACTACTGCCACCATCATCAGCCACTGTTACGACTGCTGTGATATCTGCACTTTGATAACGAAGACCTTTTAAGATAACTGGTAAACCAGTTCCGCCACCGATAACGACGATCTTAGGTCTTCTTATGCGGTAAGTTTTCATGAACGATTAACTGTTTCTTTTCTTTTTGAAATATCTCGGTGGGTGATATTTGTCTTATAATCTTGTTCAATACGGTGACCCAAACGCTCAGTTAAAGCAACCGAACGATGTTGACCACCTGTACAGCCAATCGCAATCGTTAAACTCATTTTACCTTCTTTTTTATAACCTGGTAGAATGCTTAAAATTAATTCTTCGTATTTTTGATAGAAATCTTCTGTCATTTCTGACGCCATCACGTAATCATAAACTGGTTTATCTTTACCACACATTGGACGTAATTCATCCACATAGTGAGGATTCGGTAAAAATCTGACATCCATCACGATATCTGCGTCAATTGGTAGTCCGTATTTAAACCCAAAAGAAACCATCTCAACTCTAAAAGTTGAGGTATCTTGAGACTTGAAGTTAGACATGATGCGTTCTCTTAACTCACGAGGCGCCAATTTTGTCGTATCGATCACTAATTGTGCTTCGGCTTTTAATTCACTTAATAATGAACGTTCTTTAGCAATACCTTCTGTCACTAATCCGTCCATCGCTAAAGGATGGGTTCTTCTTGTTTCTTTATAGCGAGAAACTAATTCTTTGTCTGAAGCATCTAAGAACATAATGCTTGTATCAACTAATTTTGTATTTTCAATTTCAATTAACATACTTTGGATTTCTTGGAAAAAAGCACGTGATCTTAAATCAATCACTAAGGCTATTTTTGTAATTTTGCCAGATTCTTTAATTAATTCCCAAAATTTAGGAATTAAACTTGGAGGTAAGTTATCAATACAGAAAAAGCCCATATCCTCGAAACTTTGGATAGCCACTGTTTTACCAGCACCACTCATTCCTGTAATAACAACTAATTGAAGACTTTCTATTTGTTTTTCTTCCATTTATCTCACTCCCTATTTTCAATTCTTCAATTATAACATACCTGGCGTGTCATAAGATAGCTAAAAAAATTATTTGACAATTTCACTACTCGGATATATAGTTAGTTACATAACCAACTAACCAAATAAGTAGTGAGGTGATTTCATGAAGTTTAATTACACAGGTGACAAACCTTTATTCCAACAAGTAGCTGATCAAATCAATGAAGGTATCTTAAATGGTGCTTACTCAGAAGGGGCTCAAATCCCTTCAACGACAGAGATTTCAAAAGTTTATCAAATCAATCCAGCGACCGTATTAAAAGGGATGAATATTTTAGTCGATTTAGAGTTAATCGAAAAGAAACGTGGTATTGGCATGTTTGTTCTATCAGGAGCGAAGGAGAAAGTGATTAAAATGAAAAAAGAAGAGTTCTTAAATCAAGATGTGCATCAAATTATTGAAGAAGCTAAAAAATTAAATATTAGCTTGGAAGAATTAAAAGCTATTTTAGAAAGAGGGTATCAATCATGAGTTTAGAAATCAAAAATATCGATAAAAATTATAAAGATAAAAAAGCGTTAGATAATATCACCATTACGATTGAACCAAATAAAATTTATGGATTACTCGGTAGAAACGGTGCTGGTAAAAGTACTCTTTTAAATGTTATAAACAATCGCAGCGTACCAAGTAGTGGAGACGTTCTCTTAGATGGAAACACTTTACTTGATAATGAAGTCACTCTTAATCAAGTTTATCTAATGAGTGAAGACAATCTTTTTCCTTCAACGATGAAAGTGAAAGACATGTTTAAAATTTCGGAACAATTCTACGGTTCTTTTGATTGGGATTTAGCTGAAAAGATGTTGGAAGAGTTTGAACTTACTAAAAAAACAACTTTCAAAAAATTATCCACAGGTTATCGTAGTATTGCCAAGTTAATCATTGCCTTATGTGTTCCCTGTGATTACATCTTTCTAGATGAACCTGTTTTAGGATTGGACGCAGCCCACAGAGAATTATTTTATGAGTTTCTAATTGAAACCTATGAAACAAGCCCACGAACTTTTATTATCTCAACTCACTTAATTGAAGAGATTACTAATTTATTAGAAAGTGTCATCATTATCGACAAAGGAAAAGTTAGTGTCGCTGAAGACGTTTCAACTATTTTAGAAACATCTTTCACCTTGTCTGGTCCTAAGACAAGTGTTTTAGCTGCGGTTAAAGACTCAGAGATTCTTGGTCAGGAAGAACTGGGTGATTTCATTAGCGTTCATATCACAGGTCAACTGCCAGATAATTTTTCAAATGATATTTCCGTTTCACCACTTAATCTACAAAATTACTTCGTTCAATTAACTAAAAGAAAGTAGGTTTTATTTATGAAATTATCCACAGCAATCTCTTATCGTTTTAAGTATCAAATGAAGTCAGCCATCATTTTCTTTGCATACTTTATCTTTTTTGCCGTTATATTGCCTTTAGTTGGGATCTTTATGGCAGGTGGCGTTGATCAGGTCGTAAAATCTGACGCCATTATTCCTGGTATTGTCTTCATGATAATACTTGCTTTCATTGGGATTAGCACTGATTTTAAATTATTTATTCAAAATGGCATGTCACGACTTAACATTTACTTAGCTTCTTTAATTTCAAATGCCATTTTATCAGCTGTTTTCGCTTTGGCTTTGATGCTGTTTCCATTTTTATTAAATAAAGTTTTACCGACAAACTTTAAATTCACACTTTTTCTAACTGAATTTTACACCGATAATAACGTGTTCCTTAGTTTCTTACTCTTGTTTGTTTTACTTCTAGCTGCAAGTTCGTTTGGAACAATTGCTGGAACATTTAATGACCGTGTGACGGGTGTAAAAAAACTAATTGTCATTGGTTTACTGATTGTCATTCCTATTTTAGTTAGCATGCTCATTCAAATTATTAGCCCTAGTTTAAGAGCTGATTTATTTCTATTCTTCCAAAAAATATTAGGTCTTGGCAGTGGAAAAGTTGAAGTATTACCGTTTATGATCACTTTAATTACCCTCTTTATCATTCTTTCAATTGTCACTTATTTAATGAATATCAATCGTGAAATTAAACGAGTTAATGGATAAAAATATTCTAAAAAAGCGTTTAGCTCCAGTTGCTCGGGGCTAAACGCTTTTGAATCTACCATTTCTATTCAGAGATTTAAAAGCAACTCCTTCGGCAACTTCACAACTCATAAGCAATCCCAAAACCTCGGATTGTTTATGAGTTCCTCCAGTTGCTCGGAGTTAAACGCTTTTGAATCTACCATTTATTTAAATCTTTCCATTACTTCTTTTAGATAATAACCTGTGAAGCTTTCTTCGACCATCATGACTTCTTCTGGTGTTCCTGTCGTTACAATTGTACCGCCACCATCGCCGCCTTCTGGTCCTAAGTCGATAATGTAATCTGCTGTTTTAATCACATCTAAATTATGTTCAATCACAAGAACTGTATTACCTGCATCCACTAAACGGGTTAACACACCAATCAATCGACTGATATCATCTGCATGAAGTCCCGTTGTTGGTTCATCTAAAATATAGAAGTTCTTGCCAGAGGAACGTTTATGTAGTTCACTAGCAAGTTTCATCCGTTGAGCTTCCCCACCAGATAATGTGGTTGCTGATTGCCCTAATTTAACATAACCTAAACCAACATCAACAATGGTCTGCATTTTACGATGAATTTTAGGTATTGCTTTAAAGAAATCAACCGCATCTTCCACCGTCATCTCTAAAATTTCTGCTATATTTTTACCTTTGTATTTAACCTCTAAAGTTTCCGAATTGTAACGCTGACCATGACAAACTTCACAAGGAACATACACATCTGGTAAAAAGTGCATTTCAATCTTAATAATACCGTCCCCACGACAAGATTCACAACGTCCACCTTTAACATTAAAGCTGAAACGTCCTTTTTTATAACCACGAATCTTCGCTTCATTTGTTTTTGAGAACAAATCTCGAATATCATCAAAGACACTCGTGTAAGTTGCCGGATTACTTCGAGGTGTTCGACCAATCGGACTTTGGTCAATATCAATAATTTTTTCAATGTCTTCGTAACCTGTTATTGATTTATATTTGCCAGGTTTTTCCGAATTACGATTGATTTTTTGAGCCAACGCTTTTTTCAAGATTCCATTAACTAAAGTACTTTTACCTGAACCTGAAACGCCTGTCACCGCCACAAATTTACCTAGTGGGAATGACACATTTAAGTTCTTCAAATTATTTTCAGCTGCACCTTTAACAACGATTGATTTTCCGTTGCCAGTTCTTCTTTCTGTTGGTACTGGAATTTGTTTCTTACCAGATAAATATTGTCCTGTTAACGAATTTTCATCTTGCTCAACTTCACTCGGTGTTCCTGCTGCAATAATTTGACCACCTAATTCACCAGCACCAGGACCAATATCAATCAAATAATCTGCTGAACGCATGGTATCTTCATCATGTTCCACAACGATTAAGGTATTTCCTAAATCACGCATCTTCTTCAAGGAATCAATTAAGCGATTGTTATCACGTTGATGTAACCCAATCGACGGCTCATCTAAAATATAAAGAACCCCTGAAAGATTAGAACCAATTTGTGTCGCTAATCGAATCCGTTGCGCTTCTCCTCCTGATAACGTACCAGCTGCACGACTTAAAGTTAAATAAGTCAGTCCTACATTTTTTAAGAAACTTAAACGATCTTTGATTTCTTTTAAAATCGGATTGGCTATCATTTGTTCCTGTTCACCAAATGATAACTCATCAAAGTAAGCTAAACTATCTCCGACAGCTAAGTTACTAATTTGACCAATATGTTTCCCATCAACTTTTACAGAAAGAGCTTCTTCATTTAAACGATACCCATGACAAGTTTCACACGTTAATTCGGTCATATATAACTTCATTTGTTCTCTCGTGTAATCACTATTTGTTTCATGATAGCGACGTTTGATGTTTATCAAGATACCTTCAAACGGAATATCCACATCTCTGACGCCACCAAATTCATTTTCATAATGAAAGTGAAACTCTTCTCCTTTTGAGCCTTTTAGTAAAATGTCTTGTTGCTCACTTTCTAATTGCTCAAAAGGTGTGTCAAAATCAATTCCAAATTGTTCACAAGCTTGTTCCAACATTTGTGGATAATAGTTTGAACTAATTGGGTTCCACGGTGCAATGGCTCCTTCTCTTAATGTTTTACTGCCATCAGGAACCACTAAATCCTTATCCACTTCTAACTTAACGCTTAATCCGTCACACTCAGGACAAGCCCCAAAAGGTGTATTGAATGAGAATAATCTTGGTTCAATTTCACCTACTGTAAAGCCGCAATAAGGACAAGCGTAGTGTTCACTAAACAGCATTTCTTCCTGTCCCATGACATCGACTAAGGCGTAACCTTCTGATAAGCGTAAAGCCATCTCAAAAGAATCAAACAGTCGTGAGCGGACACCTTCCTTAACCACAATTCGGTCCACAATAATCTCAATTGAGTGTTTCTTGTTTTTTTCAAGTTCTGGAACTTCTTCAATATCATAGCTCTCTCCGTCAATTCGAACGCGGACAAAACCTTCTTTTTTGATTTTCTCAAAAACTTTTTTGTGTTGTCCTTTTTTACTACGAACAATCGGTGCTAAAATTTGAACTTTGGTTCTCTCTTCTAATTCCAAAATTCGGTCCGTCATCTGTTCAGGAGATTGACTGCTGATTTCTGTGCCGTCATTCGGACAAATCGGATGACCTACACGAGCATACAATAATCTCAAATAGTCATTAATTTCTGTCACCGTTCCAACAGTTGAACGAGGGTTTTTACTTGTTGTTTTTTGGTCAATCGAGATAGCAGGACTAAGCCCATCAATACTATCCACATCTGGTTTATCCATTTGACCTAAAAATTGTCTTGCATAAGCCGATAGACTTTCCACATATCTTCTTTGCCCTTCAGCATATAATGTATCAAAAGCTAAAGAACTTTTCCCAGAACCTGAAAGTCCAGTAATAACTACTAACTCATCTCGTGGAATGGTCACATCAATATTTTTTAAGTTATGCGCACGTGCTCCGCGGATAACTATTTTATCGTTAGCCATGAGTATCCTCCTTATTTAAGTGCCTTTAATTCTAAAATCGTATCTCTTAAGGTTGCTGCTTTTTCAAAGTCTAATGATTTCGCTGCATCTTTCATTTGTGCTTCTAACTCTACTAATAATTCAGATTTTTCAGCTTTATTTAAGTGTTCAAATTGCTCTGTTAAGCTGATATCTTCTTCATCTTCACTTGTCTTAGAAATACGAATTAAGTCACGAATTTCTTTAATGATTGTTTTCGGCGTAATACCATGTTCTATGTTGTATGCTTCTTGAATGGCACGTCTTCTTGCTGTTTCCTCAATTGCATAGGTCATAGAATCTGTCATTTTATCGGCATACATAATAACTTTTCCGTTTTCATTACGAGCCGCACGACCAATTGTTTGAACAAGAGAACGCTGACTTCTTAAGAACCCTTCTTTATCGGCATCAAGTATCGCCACAAGTGATACTTCTGGAACGTCAATTCCTTCTCTTAAAAGGTTAATTCCAATTAGAACATCAAATTCACCTAAACGTAAATCACGGATAATCTCTGTTCTCTCTAATGTTTTGATATCACTATGAAGGTATTTTACTTTAATCCCTAACTCTTTAAAGTAGTCTGTTAAATCTTCAGACATTTTCTTCGTTAACGTCGTGATAAAGACCCGTTCATTTTTCTCAACTCGATCATTAATCTCTCCAACCAAGTCATCGATTTGTCCCATGATTGGTCGAACCTCAATTTCAGGATCCAGTAAACCAGTTGGACGAATAATTTGCTCTGCCACAATATCTGTTTGCTCTGCTTCGTAAGGACCAGGTGTTGCTGAAACATAAACAATTTGATCCACATGATCTTCAAATTCACCTAACTGCAGAGGACGATTATCTAAGGCGCTAGGTAATCTGAAACCATAATCCACTAACATTTGCTTTCTCGCTCTATCCCCATTATACATTCCGCGTACTTGAGGCATGGTCACGTGAGACTCATCTACCATAATCAAGGAATCTTCTGGGAAGAAGTCGATTAATGTATAAGGAGGTTCTCCCTCTTTTCTACCTTCCATTTGACGGGAATAGTTTTCAATTCCTGAACAATAGCCCATTTCACGCATCATTTCGATATCATAATTCGTTCGTTGTTCTAGTCGCTGAGCTTCTATCAGTTTTTCATCTTCGCGGAGTTCTTTTAATCTGACATCCAGTTCTTCTTGAATTCTTCCAATGGCTTCTTCCATTTGTTCTTCATTGGTTACAAAGTGAGTTGCAGGGAAAATCGCTACATGCTCTGTGTCTTTCATGATTTCTCCTGTTAAGGCATTCACTTCACGAATCCGGTCAATTTCGTCTCCAAAAAATTCAACTCGTAAAGCATGCTCATCTCTTGAAGCTAAGAAAATCTCTACAACGTCACCACGAACTCTAAACCGCCCACGCTGAAAATCGATATCGTTACGATCAAATTGAATATCTACTAAAGCTCGCAACAACTCGTCTCGCTCCATCTCCATACCCACACGAAGGGAAAGAACTTGATCTTGATATTCTTTTGGATCTCCTAACCCGTAAATACAAGAAACAGAAGCAACGACAATCACATCATTACGCTCTAACAAAGAACTTGTGGCTGAATGTCGCAGTTTATCAATCTCATCATTGACACTTGAATCTTTTTCAATGTAAGTATCACTTGAGGGAACGTACGCTTCTGGTTGATAGTAATCATAGTAACTCACAAAATATTCCACTGCATTATTTGGGAAAAATTCTTTAAACTCACTATATAATTGCCCAGCTAAGGTTTTATTATGAGCAATGATTAGGGTTGGCTTATTGACTTCTTTAATCACATTAGACATGGTAAATGTCTTACCAGAACCTGTGACCCCTAATAAAATTTGCGCTTTTTCTTTTTTATTTATATTATCTACTAACATTTTTATTGCCTCTGGTTGGTCACCAGAAGGTTCATATTTAGACACCAAATCGAAAGTGTAATCCGTTCGTCTTTCTATCATTTTAAAGGACTCCTTTGGCTGTTTATTGACTTTTTCATTTTACCATACCGAACACACTTTCGCCAATTGGAACTTTTAAAAACAAAAAAATACTCATATCATTTTCCTTTTTTGAACTAAAGTAGTATAATATATGAGTAGATATACATATGTATTTTAAAAGAGAGGATGTTCAATTTATGTCTAAAGAAATTTCACTGAATCAAATTAAAGCGTTTAATGAAGAATACTACGCTAAACCAACTCACTTAATCAGCCAAAGAGCGGTTAAAAAGAATGGGATTTTAGCATCATCAGAGAATCAATCATCAATTGTCAAAAATAATCCTGTCTTTTCAATCGATATCGACACAGGAAAAGTTGCCAATCAAAAACAAAGTGGTCGCTGTTGGATGTTTGCAGCCCTTAACACTTTCCGTCACCAAATTACAGATACTTTTAATATTAAAGATTTTGAGTTATCTCAAAACTATACTTTCTTCTGGGATAAATTTGAAAAAGCTAACTATTTCTATGAAAATATTTTAGCCACATCAAATGAAGAGTTAAGCAGTCGAAAAGTTGCATTCTTACTTCAAACTCCTCAACAAGATGGCGGTCAATGGGATATGCTTGTGGCGATTATTCAAAAATACGGCATCGTACCAAAAGCAATCATGCCTGAAACATTTAGCAGCTCTCAAAGTCGTGATCTAAATGGCTTTTTAGATAAAAAATTACGTAAAGATGCATTAACTTTAAGAACTTTAGTCGCTGAAAATAAATCAGCTGAAGAAATTACTATTGAAAAAAATAAAATGCTCCAAGAAATTTACAACTTATTAGCAACAACTCTTGGAACACCACCAGAAACATTTGACTATTCTTATGTCGACACATATGGAAACTATCATTTAAAACAAGATTTAACGCCACAATCATTTTACGATGAATTTATCGGACGCGATTTAAATGACTATGTAAGTATTATCAATGCCCCAACAACAGATAAACCTTACAATCAAGTTTACACCGTTGAAATGTTAGGGAACGTGGTTGGTGGAAAAGAAGTTCGCCACTTAAACGTAGACATGCCAACCTTTAAAGGTTTAGCCATTGGTCAATTAAAAGCAGGCGAAGCTGTCTGGTATGGTTGTGATGTGGGTCAATCATCAACACGTGACTCAGGTCTTATGGCAACTGACGTTTACAGTGTAGAAGAAACGTTAGACATTGATTATACAATGACAAAAGCAGACCGCCTTGATTACGGGGAAAGTTTAATGACTCACGCTATGGTTATAACCGGCGTGGATTTAGTCGATGAAAAACCAACTAAATGGAAAGTAGAAAACAGCTGGGGAGATAAAGTCGGCACCAAAGGATATTTCGTAATGAGTGACGAATGGTTAGAAGAATACACATACCAAATCGTCATTAACAAAAAATACTTACCAAAAGAATTACTAGAAGTCATCGAAAAAGATGATGTAACTACACTACTACCATGGGATCCAATGGGCGCATTAGCGTGATAAAAAAGGCGGTTAACTCCAAGCAACTGGAAGAAATGAAAAATAATTCGTGCTTTTTGAATTAATTTTCATTTCTGAAGTTGCCGCAGGAGTTGCCTTTTGAATCCAGACTACATAGCGTGATAAAAAAGGCGGTTAACTCCAAGCAACTGGAAGAAATGAAAAATAATTCGTGCTTTTTGAATTAATTTTCATTTCTGAAGTTGCAGCAGGAGTTGCCTTTTGAATCCGGACTACATAGCGTGATGAAAAAGGCGGTTAACTTCAAGCAACTGGAAGAAATGAAAAATAATTCGTGCTTTTTGAATTAATTTTCATTTCTGAAGTTGCCGCAGGAGTTGCCTTTTGAATCCAGACTACATAGCGTGATAAAAAAGGCGGTTAACTCCAAGCAACTGGAAGAAATGAAAAATAATTCGTGCTTTTTGAATTAATTTTCATTTCTGAAGTTGCAGCAGGAGTTGCCTTTTGAATCCGGACTACATAGCGTGATGAAAAAGGCGGTTAACTTCAAGCAACTGGAAGAAATGAAAAATAATTCGTGCTTTTTGAATTAATTTTCATTTCTGAAGTTGCCGCAGGAGTTGCCTTTTGAATCCGGACTACATAGCGTGATGAAAAAGGCGCTTAACTCCAAGCAACTGGAGGAACTACTAAACAATCCACGTTTTTCGGATTATTTTTTATTCCTGAAGTTACCGAAGGAGCAGATTTTTTATTCCCGACTATAAACCTGATAAAAAAGGCGTCTAGCTTCAATTAACTAAAAAAATACCGCGTTGTAAGGTCATACTTACATCACGGTATTTTTACTTTTTATTTAGGTAATTGTTGTTTCAATAATGTTTGAATACGTACTAATTCTTCATCTGGAATGACTTGATATGATAAACCATCAATCATTTCACCATTTCCGTGAAGAGTTTCATTATCAATTGTTGTGAAACAGTTACGGTAATCTTTGGCGATTTTAAACATTTCATCTGGTTCTAAATCAGTCTTCATGTTCTCTTCAATCGCTTTTAAGATTTGTTTATAGCGAGTCACACCGTTAAATGTTAACGCACGATCAGCAATGGCACCAATAACTTCTTGTTGTCTTGCTTGGCGACCGTAATCTCCATTTGGATCTTCATATCTCATACGAGTATAGGCTAATGCTTGTTCCCCGTTTAATTTATTTTTACCTTTAGGGAATTTATGACCATCTTGTTCAAATTCAAATTTATTATTCACTTCGACGCCATCAACGGCATCTACTAAAGCTTCAAAACCTTCCATGTTAATCCATACATAATGATCAAGTGGAATATCTAAGAATTTCTCCATTGAATCTAGAGCCATTTTTTCTTGTCCATAAGCATAGGCATGGGCAGCTTTTTCAACTGTTCCTTGTCCAACCATTTCCATACGTGTATCACGAGGAACGCTGACTAAGGTTGTTTTATTTTCTTTTGGATTGACTGTCGCAACTAAAATAGTATCTGAACGGCCAACATCTGTTCTTCCAAATTCTCCTGTATCAAGACCTAATAGTAAAACCGAAAAAGGCTCGCCATCTTTAATATTTGTTGTATCCACTCTTCCCTTTACAGGTTGACTTACCTTATTAGCAGTATTTTTTACATCGAAATAAGTTTTACCTAAAAATGCTGTTGCTCCTACTAAAAGGACGACTAAAATTCCTAATAAAACGAAAAGGGTTTTCTTTAATGGTCCACTTTTTTTCTTGTTCTGTCTCTTACGAGTTTCCATAATTCATCTCCTATAAATAACAATTTAAAATAATTCTATCATAAAATTTTAATAAAAACTATTTTTAATAAAAGAGGTTTAAATAAATTTAAACAATTAAGATAACATCTTCTATTTTTAATTCACTAATGCTTCGATAATTTTACGTGTTGCCGTGACAACATTTTCTGTTTTTGTCGCTAAATTCATTCGAATAAATGACTGATGATCTTTATCAAACCATTCTCCGTAATCAATCGCAATACCAGCTTTCTTTTCCATAACCTCTACGATATTTTGATCTTTTAAATAATACGATAGATCTATCCAGGCTAAATATGTGGCTTCTTTAGGCGAAACTAAAACATGAGGTAATTCTTTTTCGAACATTGCCTTCATCACTGAATAGTTATATTCAATGACTTGAATCAACTCATCTAGCCACGTTTCTCCGTGAGTATAAGCTGCCTCTGTTGCAATCGTCCCCATCAAACTAATGGTATTATTAACCGCTTTTTCAGCAAAAATATCATATTGATTTCTTAATCCTTCGTTTGGAATCAAGACGTGTGAATGTAATAAACTAGCAATATTAAATGTTTTAGATGGAGCGCTTAAAACAAATACGCTATCTAAATAGCTTTCTTTTAATGACAAGGCACTTACAAATTCTTTTCCTGGTTGAATAAAATCTTGATGAATTTCATCTGAAATCACTTTTACTTGATGCTTTTCACAAATGGAAAATAATTGTTCTAATTCCTCTTTTGACCACACTCGTCCTACGGGATTTTGAGGTGAACAATGAAGAAATAATTTAACGTCCATTTTTATAATGTCAGCTTCAAACTGGTTAAAATCAATTGAGTAACTTCCTTTATCATTAACTAGTTGTGAGACAACTAAATGACGATTGTTATTATTAACCGCATCGTAAAACGGATAATAAACCGGCGCTAAAATAAGAACACTCTCTTCTTCTTCCGTAAACGCTTGAATCAAGTAGTTAAATGAATTCACAACACCTGTTGTAAATCTGATCCACTCTTCCTTTATCTCAATATTATGACGCTTTTTTTGCCACTGGATAAAAGACTCATAGTAAGTATCACTAACGAGTGAATAACCAAATACACCATGTTCAATTCGTTCTAGCATTTTTTCTTGAATTTCTTTAGGAACTTTGAAATCCATATCTGCTACCCACAGTGGTAGTAAATTAGTTGTTGAAAAACGATCTTTTAACCCATCCCATTTAACTGAATTAGTTCCAGATCTCTCTACATAATACTGTTCAATAAACTCTTCCCTAGACATTTTCCCCACTCCTTTTTTCCTAGTTATCTAATTATAACCAATTTCGACTCATTTAACATCATAAATAAATTTTGTCTTATTACGTGTATTGCTAAAAGGTTCACTTAGGGTTATAATAAAAAAAGATTAGGTTAACCTAAAAATAGAAAGAGGCATATTTATGAATTTACTAAAAATTCACTCTCAAGAAGAGGCAATTATTGAAGATATCCTTCATCCTGATGAAGAGATGAAACGACGTTTATTTGATTTAGGCTTCTACAAAGGTACTATTGTGAAAAAAGTTCTTGTAAGTCCTAAGGGAGACCCCATTGCTTACCGAGTTCGCGGGACAACAATTGCCCTTAGAAATAGTGACGCCCAATACATTGAGGTGAAAAAAAATAATGGAAACTAATACTGAAACATTTACAATCAAAAAAAAATCGCCAACTGATCATGTCATCTCTTTAGCTGGAAATCCAAATGTTGGTAAAAGTTCAATTTTTAACGAACTCACAGGGATGAGACAGCATACAGGGAATTGGCCTGGAAAAACCGTCGATTTAGCGCAAGGTTACGCTAGTCATAATGATAAAGGGTATGTTCTTGTGGATTTACCTGGAACCTATTCACTCATGGCCCACTCTCAAGAAGAAGAAGTTGCTAGAGATTTTATTCAGTCAACAGATTCAGAAGCAACAATCGTTGTTTGTGATGCGACTAGTTTGGAAAGAAATTTAAATTTGGTTTTACAGATTATGCAAATCACACCTAAAGTTGTCGTCTGTGTGAATCTTTTGGATGAAGCAAAAAAGAAAAAAATTGATGTTAACTTATTAAAACTACAAGAATTACTAGGTGTTCCTGTTGTTGGAACATCTGCTGTAAAAAAACAAGGCTTAGATGAGTTGATGACTCAAGTTGAAAAAGTTACCCTAGGTGAAATCAAAGCTAATCCTTATATGTTAGATGCCTTAGAACAAATTCATCAAGATTCCGAAACAGAAATTTTAGCGATTCTTGACCGAGCATCTGTTATCGCTAGTGAGGTGCTTACTTTTGGTGATAAGGATTTTGATAAAAAAGATCGTGTGCTTGATAAAATTTTAACTCAAAAAAGCACGGGTATTCCGATTATGATTTTGCTGTTACTCTTAATTTTCTGGTTTACCATTGTCGGAGCTGACGGACCCTCTGACTTTTTAGCGGATCAATTCAACCAATTTGGAAACTGGCTCACTCACTTAGCTAATCAAGCCAAGATTCCGACTATCATTCAAAGTGTTTTAATTGACGGGATTTATAAAGTTCTGTCCACCGTTGTTGCGGTGATGTTACCACCTATGGCAATCTTCTTTCCAATCTTTACTTTGCTAGAAGATTTCGGTTACTTGCCTCGTGTCGCTTTCAACTTGGATAAATATTTCCAAAAAGCAGGCGCCTGTGGTAAACAAGCCTTAACTATGTGTATGGGATTTGGTTGTAACGCGGCTGGCGTGGTCGGGACACGAATCATTGATTCACCAAGAGAGCGACTCATTGCTATTATTACTAACAATTTTGTACCTTGTAATGGACGCTTTCCAATTCTAATTGCTGTAATTACCATGTTTTTTGCAGGAACAAGTACAGGTTTACTTGGTTCCTTAAAATCAGCTAGCTTTTTAACAGCTATCATTTTGCTAGGTGTTGCCACAACGATTTGGGTTTCCAATCTTTTATCTAAAACCATATTAAAAGGAATGCCTTCATCATTTACGTTAGAATTACCACCTTACAGAAAACCACAAATTGGACAAGTGATTGTGCGCTCAATTTTCGATAGAACCTTATTTGTTTTATGGCGTGCGATTATTGTTGCGGCTCCTGCTGGTTTAGTGATATGGTTACTAGCTAATATCCACATGGGGGATCAATCTGTTTTACAAGCTATCACAGGTTTTATCGATCCATTTGCTCAACTTATGGGACTTGATGGGACTATTCTAATGGCCTTTATTTTAGGTTTACCAGCCAATGAGATTGTTATTCCTATTATGGTAATGGGCTACATGGCTACAAGTACAATTACCGATTACAGTTCACTCACTGAGTTTCACCAATTACTCGTTAATAATGGGTGGACATGGCTAACAGCTGCTAACGTGCTATTATTTACACTCTACCACTGGCCATGCTCCACAACGCTAATGACAATTTACAAAGAAACTAAAAGCAAAAAATGGACATTCATTTCCTTTATCACACCAACTATTATCGGTGTAGGAATCACCATGCTAACAACACTAATTGCCCATTTATTTGGCTTGGTATAAGGTGAATAAAAAATTGGTTTGCTCTGAGTAACTGGAAGGAATCTAAAACAATCCACGCTTTTCGGATTGATTTAAATTCCTGAAGTTACCGAAGGAGCAGATTTTTTATTCCCGATTAACAGCGTGATGAAAAAGGCGTTTAACTCCAAGCAACTGGAGGAAATAAAAAATAATCGGTGCACTTTCGATTAATTTTTATTTTTGAAGTTGCCGCAGGAGTTGCCTTTTGAATCCAGACTAAAATAAGGTGAATAAAAAATCGATTTGCTCTGAGTAACTGGAAGGAGCAGATTTTTTATTCCTGACTATAAGTGTGATCGTAATTTGAGTATTAAATAGTAAGCGTAAATCAAATAAAGAGGCAGACATTTAAAGTCCGCCTCTTATTTCTTTCTTTGTTTCAAATTAAATACTACTTGCTTCATACCCTAACTCAGTAATAACTTCCATCACCTTATCAAGAGGGATTTTAGTTTCATCAAACTTAATTTTAGCTTCTGCCTCTTTTAATTTTACTTTGATTTTTTCAACGCCCTCAAGCTCGTTCACAGCTTTTTCAATTTTACCAACACAATGCCCACAACTCATACCGTCTATTTTAATTTTTTGTTTTGTCATAATATATCACCTTTCTTTTTAAAAAGATTTACATCTGTAGTTCATACTTTTATAATACTCCCATCAAACATCTTTGTCAAAGATTTAAACATACAAAAAAAGGACTGTGACATAAGACGTCACAGTCTCTAAAACTTCTCTCTATGGGTAAATACGGTGTAACAAACGAGGGAATGGACTTGCTTCACGAACATGCTCAACGCCGCAGACCCAAGTAACAGTACGCTCTAAACCTAAACCGAAGCCAGAGTGAGGAACCGCACCATATTTTTGTAAATCTAAATACCATTCATAATCTTTACGATCTAAACCATCTTTTTCGATTTGCTCTAATAAGTAGTCAAATCCGATAGCACGTTCACTACCACCAATGATTTCTCCGTAACCTTCTGGAGCAATCATGTCGGCACGAATAACAACATCATCTCTTGTTGGATGTGGTTTCATGTAGAATGGACTCATTGATTTTGGATAATTTAAAATGAAGACTGGTTTTTCATAGTGGTTCGCGATAAACGTTTCATGTGGAGAACCAAAGTCATCTCCCCATTTAATATCTTCAAAACCATTTTGTTGTAATAATTCAACAGCTTCATCGTAAGAAATACGTGGGAAAGGTAATACTGTATATTTCTTAAGTAATTCTCTATCACGACCTAAAACGTCTAATGCATAATCACAATTTTCTAACACTTTTTCAATCATGAATGATACATATTGTTCTTGGATTTCTAAACTTTCTTCTTGATTAACAAAAGCCATTTCAGGTTCCATCATCCAGAATTCAGTTAAGTGACGACGTGTTTTAGATTTTTCAGCTCTAAAGGTTGGTCCAAATGAGAATACTTTACCAAATGCCATTGCAGCAGCTTCTAAGTATAATTGACCTGTTTGAGAAAGATAAGCAGGATCTCCAAAGTAATCTGTTTCAAATAATTCTGTTGTGCCTTCTGGTGCACTTGCTGTTAAAATCGGTGGATCAATTTTAATAAAGTTACGTTCGTTAAAGAATTCGTAAGTCGCACGGATTAATTCGTTACGAACTTGCATAATCGCATGTTGTTTTGAAGAACGTAACCATAAGTGACGATGATCCATTAAGAAGTCTGTTCCGTGCTCTTTAGGTGTAATTGGATAATCTTTACTTTCTCCAATAATTTCAATTCCTGTAATACCAATTTCATAACCAAATTTTGAACGTGTATCTTCACGAATCTCACCTGTAATCATCACAGATGTTTCTTGGTTTAAGTTTTTAGCAACATCAAATAGTTCTTCTCCAACTTCACTCTTCACAAGAATTCCTTGGAAGTATGCTGAACCATCTCTTAATTGCAAGAAAGCTATCTTACCACTTGAACGTTTATTAGCGATCCAAGCCCCAATCTTGACTGTTTCTCCTACATGATTTTTTGAATCAATAATCTGTATAGTTTTCATTTCAACGCTCCATCCCTAATCTATTATTTGATTTGCTTTTGATCAACAAAAGCAATTATCTGATCAATTGCTTGATTTAAAGTCTCTAAATCTGTTGCATAACTTAAACGAATGTGGTGCTTAGTACCAAACCCGGCACCAGTAACGACTGCCACATGAGCTTCTTCAAGTAAATCACTTACCCACTCATCCACATCAGTATACCCACAATTAGCCATACATTCTGAGATATCAGGATATAAATAAAACGCTCCATGAGGTTTATCTATTTTGAATCCTGATATTTGTGATAAACGATGATGAACGTGATTTAAACGCTCCTCAAACACTTGTCTCATCACTTCAACTTGAGATTGATCCCCCGTTAAAGCTTCAACTGCCGCATATTGGCTAACAGTTGATGGATTACTTGTTGCTTGTGAAGCAATCTTAATCATCTGTGAAATAATCTGACTATTTCCCAAAGCATAACCAATTCGCCAACCTGTCATTGCATAGCTTTTAGATACTCCATTGATCACGATTGTCTGTTCTTTAATTTTTTCAGACAACGTCGCAATTGGCGTAAAGACATTCCCATTATAAACTAATTTACCATAAATATCATCGGCAACTATTAAAATATTGTGTTTAATCGCCCATTTACCGATTTTTTTTAATTCTTCCTTAGAATAAATGGCTCCAGTTGGGTTACATGGTGAATTTAAAATGAAGGCTTTTGTTTTACTCGTCACACTTTTTTCTAAATCTTCCACTGTTACTTTGAAGTCATTACTTTGATGCCCTTCTACAAAAACAGGGACACCCTCTGCTAGTTCCACTTGGGCGGCGTAACTTACCCAATATGGCACTGGAATGATGACTTCATCCCCTTGATCAAGAATCGTTTGAAATAAGGTATAGAGAATAAACTTAGCACCTGTTCCAACCATCACTTCATTTGTTTGATATTCAATTTCGTAATCACTTTTAGTTCGTGTAATCACTGCGTCAATTAATTCACTAATTCCTTGGACAGGTGTGTAAAAACTCGCTTTTCCGGTCTTAATTGAATCTATTGCGGCTTCTTGAATATTTTCAGGTGTTGAAAAATCTGGTTCACCTAAAGTTAAACTCAGAACATCCACACCTTGTTCTTTTAAATTTTTAGCTTTTGCTGCGGCTGCTAAAGTTGCTGAAGGTTTTAACTTGGTCATTCTTTTGGCTAATTCCATAACTAGTTCCTCCTTTTATAAATCGGTCATTTTATTGGTAATTTTACCTTCTTTAAAGTCCACTAAATAATAAGTTAAACTATTATCTTTAGCTGTTGCAACAACTTCCCAAACCGGCTTTTTGTCGTACATCCCTAAAGATACTTTTTTAATTTTTTTAGTTTCTTTTGTATCTAACACTACTTGAATAGCATCATCCGCATTAATCCCGTCTTTTTCATTCATGACTAATGCTTCTGAACCATCTTGTGGTAATAGGACGATTTTTGCTTCGTTCTTGTCATTAAGTCCAACAACCGTGAAATACGTTTTATCTCGTGTAAACCAATAAAAATCTTTCACTTCAGTAATGTTCGCCACTTCTTCCGAAATTTTGATAGCTTGTCCTTTAGCCTTTCTCATCGGGCTACTTGATTGAAAGAGGATAATCCCAATCAATACTAAAAATAGAATCAAAGATACAGTTATAATCTTTAACTGACGATTGCGTTTTCTGCTCACTCACTATCCCTCTTTTCGTTTGAATTATTATACCAATTTTTTGATTTATTTTCAGTCATTTACTTCAAAAAATTCTGAGACTTCTTTTATTAAATTTGATTTTGTCACTTCAAGAACTGGCAATTCTTTAGGCAAGTAGGCTAGTAAATTGGCACTGTATGTGGCTTGAAGCAAACGATCATCTAGTAAAATGATAATGCCTTTATCCTTTTCAGACCTTAATAGACGACCTAATCCTTGTCGTAATCTCATACCTGCTTGAGGAATAGCTTCCCCGTAAAAGGCATTGCCACCTTGTCTTTCAATATATTGATATTTAGCTTCAATGAGAGCTCTTTTAGGTGGATCAAAAGGTAACTTAGTCATGATGATGACATCTAGTTCAGGAAAAGCTAAATCCACACCTTCCCAAAAACTATTAGCTCCCAGAATAATTCCCCCATTATTTTTAGAAAATCGTTTAATGATCTTTTCTTTTGTTCCAGAAATGCCTTGAGCCAAAAGTTCAACTTCTTGATGATTAAAGAAACCTGATAAGCGTTGATAAACTTTTTTTAATAATTGATGAGAGGTAAATAACACCAACATTGATTTTTTACCGATTTTATAATTCTCCATAATGACTTGAGCAATATGTTCAGCGTATTTATCGGCTTTCGTTATATCTACATCAGCTTTTCCAACAACTAATAATTTAGCTTGTTTCTGATAATCAAAGGTATCCACCGTTTTTAATTTTTTTGAATCCTTTAATCCTAATTGATTTTCAAAATAATTAGAATCCAAATCAAGTTGTAACGTACTACTTGTATAAATAATTTTGTTGAATTTTTGATACCAATTAGTGGTTTCAATGGATAGCTTTGAAAAATCGATTTTTTTCAAAATCAAATGATTTCTAGAAAAAGTTAGCCATCTGGTTGTATCGTCTTCAAAGAATTTAAAATACTCGATAAATCCGTTGCACCATTCCTCAAATTTATCTAATAAAATAAGGTAGTCTAAGATATAGAAATAGTTATCACTAGAAATGTCATTTAAATGATTAGATATTTTTTCTTTGAAATGACTCTTTATTTGCGTTATTTCTGTCAGAATAGTTAATAATTCTTTTAGGTTCTTACGCATAGCAAGAGGCCAGTCAGCTACCTCATCTAGTTCACTCCATAAAATCTCAACCTTATTTTCTGATAATCGCCCCTGATTAATGACGAACTCTTCAAACCACTGTAAATCTTCTCTCGCATCCAAAGAAAAAGATCCAATTAAATCAACTGATTGCTTAAGCTCTTTTTCATTAAGAGGCGCGAGACCCTTATAAATATCTTCATGTTCACGTAATCTTTTTAATAAAGAGAAACCAAAATTAAGCGATAATTCATTTGTCTCTTGATGTTCTAAATTGTAAATTAATTTGTGAGCTTCATCTATAATTAAAATAGCTGCTTCTGGAATTAAAGCTATCTCTCGTTGATTTTCTTCACATAAAAAGGCATGATTTACTGCAATAATATCTGCATGATTTTTCTTATCCTCAAGATATAGCATAAAATCTTCTTTATAAAAAATAGATTGATGATTTAATGACTGTAGACCGCGATGCTTGATGTGATCAAAGAAAACATGTTTTTTATTTAAATTCATTTCATCCAAGTCACCTGTCTGAGTTTCCCTTAACCAAGTTAATGTTGCCATTTGATTAAGTGCATACTGTTTCTGCGGTTCACTCTGATGATAAAGTGTTTTATAAAATTTATCTAAATCGATGTAATGCTGACTACTTTTCAAAATCATTCCGAATAAATTGATACCCGTCACTTCTTTTAAATGACTTAGAGATTTTTCTATCAATTGTTCTTGAAGTAAGATAGTACTGGTTGAAATAACAAAAGGGCGTTTCTTTTGATTGACATAACTTAATGGAAGTAGATAACCTAAAGATTTACCGCTCCCCGTACTTGCTTCGATCATAAGGTTCTTACCTGACTCATTATTTACAAATTGATACACTTCATCCATCATTTGCTCTTGGGATTCACGGTAAACATAGTTGTCACTAAAATCAGCTATCTTTTCTTCCTTACCAAAAGGATATTCCCTCTTATCAACTACTTCTTTTTCTCGAAAATGATATTTCTTTTCCTTCAAAGCAATACATTCAATTGTTTTTAAATCATCGAAATTCTGATTTAGAGCGTCTTCTTCTTTGTTCGATAAAGCTTGTATAAAAACACTAGAATTATCCACACCTAACGCGTACGATAAATCAACCATTTTGCTAAGAGTAATATATGGCAATGTTGCTAATTTTTTTATTGTTTGAATAAAAATTTCCGCTGTCACATAGGCATCACTTAACGCTTGATGTGGATTATCATGAGTTAAATCTAAATAATCCGCTAAATCCTTCACTCTAAACCCAGAAGCGCTTGGAAACATAATTTGTGACAACTCAACTGTATCGAGACACATTAAATCAAGCTCTCTCTCTCCAGCACGACGTAATTCACTATTTAAAAAGGAATAATCAAAATAAACATTATGAGCCACAAAATAACAATCTGAAAGACTTTGAATGATTGTCGGTGCTATATCCTCAAAATAAGGTGCTGAAGCTACCTGTTCGTTATTGATTCCTGTTAGAAGTTCTATATTCTTTGGAATTGTTTTTAGGGGATTTACGTCTGTCGAAAAATAATTAATGATTTTCCAGTCTTGAATAAAGACACAAGCAAATTGTATGATTTTGTCAGTTTCTGGATTGGTTCCAGTCGTTTCAAGATCTACCACTGCATACATGCGTTTATCTTTCAATTTGTCTCCCCCTCTTTTTTCATATCACTTCCCTCTATTATACAGATTTTTAGATGAGTTTTCACTAAATAACTTATTAATTTTGCTGATCATATTCTTTACGTTACATTGTTTTAATGAACAAGATATGGTTAAATAGATATATATAAAAAGTTTGATTAGGTGGGCTATTGAAATTATGAAGAATTTAAAAATTATTGGAGGGATTGTATTCGTTTTTTGGTTAGTTGCCCTATATTTAACCTATACGGATTCTATTTTTTGGTATTTATATTTACTTATTTCCAGTATTGCACTATTTTTAGCAGCAATTTTATTATATCGAGCAGAGTTTAAAAAAATGTACCGTCAGGCTGATCAAAAAATTAATCGTTTAAAATCGCGAACCACACAAACGATTAGTTATGATGAGGATGAAGAGTATTACGAAGTCTTAGATAATAAAAGAAAACGAAAGAAAAAGCGTAAGAAAAAAGATCATTATCATTTAGAAACAACCATGAGAGAAAGAAAGAAAACTAGCGAATTTCATGGTTCTTCTGATGAAATTCACAGAGTGTCTTCAATTAGAAATAAAGAATATCTCCATACAAAGATTAACATGCTCTACAGTGGTGAAAAACAGCAACTTCTATTTGAAACTATTCAGCAGCTTAAAGATAATAACTTATTTACTACTTATTATGCAGGCGTTTCAAATGATGATTTAGTCAATCACTTTGAAGAGTACGAAGAAAGAAACATCTTCGAGTTGTATGATAATCTTATTCCAAATACCTATGCTAAACTTCTATATGATCCTAACTCTGATCATAATAGAATTGGTATTTTTCTAGGTAGTACAAGGGATGCTCAAGAAGAAATGATGCTTGGTTTTATCGCCTTAGAAGATAGCTATAAAGCCGATTTGTTACTAAAAAAATACGATAATATTCAAGTCTTCCCTACCATTTTAGGCGGGACTTACAAACGTGTTTATCGCAATAAAGAAGGCAGTATCAAAATCATCAAAGATTTTATCAATTATGATTTAACAATCTCTCTAGCGTTTTATAACAATTAAAAAGGTTCATCAAGAAACGAATTAAACTGTTTCTTGATGAACCTTTTAGCTACTATTTCTTGAAAACGGCTTTTTTTGAAATAATATAGTTAATAACAATTGCTAACACTTGAACGATTAATGCAAATATAAATTCATTTAATAATTCAGGACTTCCAATTAATTTATTGAATAGAGGGTTACTAAATAATACAAAATCATAGTTAATTTTATCTAAAAATAAAATACTAATAAAAAAATCCGAAAATTTTTCAACAGCAATAAATGTAATTCCAATATCTAAAGCAAAAACAAACAGACGTCCCACAACAAATCCCATCAGTTGCTTCAAAACAGCCATAGGAGCCCACTCTTTATCTTTAAAAACAAAGACCTTATTAGTTATATAGGCAAATAAAATAGCTGTTACTTGACCAAATATAACGCCAAGCATCGAATTATTCGTTATATTTAGAACTGTAAATCGCGTAATAAAATAAACTGCTGTGGTTAATACACCAAAAATTAAATATAATAATGTTTCTTGAGTTAAAAATTTTTTCATTTACTAATCCTCACTATTCCTTTATCCATAATCCTGATAACACTCCTGCAATCGGAAAAACAATCCATGATATCGACCAAATATTAAAAATAAAACTAACTAAAAGATACATTGCTACAACAATCAGCCAGAATTTCTCATTGAAATTTCTCCAGAATAACCTAGAGTTTAACTCTTCATTAGACATGGAATTTTCTAATCCATTCTCTTTTAAGAAGCTGTAAGCCCCTTTTAAATTACCAGCAAAAATTAAGAAAAAACAACCAATTGTAGCAATAACAACCGTGGTGCTCGTATATAGAAAAAAATACTCAGTATACTGAAACCCAATAATAACTGGTACACTTGATAAAATACATAACACAATCCCTATCACTAAAGAAGCATTAAATGACCTTGTAACTTCTATCTTTTCAGCTTCAATATTTTTTTTATCTTCTATCGTTAACATAAAACCTTTTTCCAAGTGATTAAATCGATTAAATTTTAATCCGTTAACAACAAACATTCCAACACTACAAGAAACAATCAAAAGACATGCTGCAAGACCTATGAACATCAGATTAAAATGTATACCTATTAGTAGTGATGCTATCGCTAAACCACACCCTAGCACCCCTAAACCAATTCCTACACCAACTTCCCGTCTCATCTTTAAGTAGTCTTGAATCTCACTCGTTGAAATAGTTGGGCGCTTGTTTGAAAAGAACTTTGGCTGCTCGTCTTTTTTATTTTCTTCGATATTCAATTCACTCAATAATTCATCAATACTTCCAAACTCAGAAATAACCAAACCAATTGCTTCATTTTCAGAAGCACCATTTCCAATAAGCTCTTCGTATTTTTCTTCCATATTCGATAAAATATCATTCTTTAGATTCATTAGCTCTTGAGTTTCTGCTAAATTCATAAACATTGTATCCACATAATTTTTAATCGTTATCATTTTTATCTCCTCCTAAAAAATTATCCACAACTTCCTTAGTTATTTTCCATTCTCTTTCTTTTTCTAAATAAAAAGCTAATCCCTCAGATGTAATTTTATAGTAAGTCCTTTTTTTTCCAAAGGTTTCCTCACCAGGATAGGATACAATAAAGCCTTTCTTAGCTAACCTTGTAAATGCAGAATAAAGAGTAGTTTCTTTGATAACATATTTCTCTTCAGTTATACTTCTTATTTTTTTAGAAATCTCATAACCATATGAATCCCCATCAATTAATATCGATAAAATAATTGAATCATTATATCCTCGAATAATATCACTACTTATCATACCCTTCACCTCTTTTACTCTATCAATCGTAGTAATATAATAGCATTATTACTACGTCTAATCAAGTAATTTTAATGCCAATTGTTGGAAGGATAAGATGTTTAATGTTATTATGTATAAATAAGTAGAAAGGATGATTAACCTTATGAAAATGGCACACACTTGTGTCCGCGTAAAGGACTTAGAAGCTTCATTGAAGTTTTATAAAGAAGCATTTGATTTTGTAGAAAGTAGACGTCGAGATTTTCCAGAAAATAAATTTACATTAGTTTATTTAACATTACCTGGAGATGATTACGAATTCGAATTAACATATAATTACGATTCTGAAGGATATGATTTAGGAAATGGTTATGGTCACATTGCTATAGCTACTGACGATTTAGAAGGTTTACATAAAAAACATAAAGAGGCTGGGTTCAACATTACAGATTTAAAAAATCTTCCTGGAGTTCCTCCTTCTTACTACTTTATTATCGATCCAGATGGTTATAAAGTCGAAATTATTCGTCAAAAATAATAAAAAGATTCCAAATCAATTAACTCTTGATTTGGAATCTTTTTTTGTATTTAAACGAAAAAAAATAAACCAATAATGGTTTATTTTCAACTCCGGCAGTAGGACTCGAACCTACGACATCATGATTAACAGTCATGCGCTACTACCAACTGAGCTATGCCGGATAATTTATAATAAGCATGGCAACGTCCTACTCTCACAAGGGGAAACCCCTCACTACCCTCGGCGCTAAGAAACTTAACTTCTGTGTTCGGCATGGGAACAGGTGTATCCTTCTTGCCATCATCGCCACACTTATTATTAGAGTGATTGTTCACTCAAAACTGAATGTTTTAGTTAGACATCTTTTTTACTTCACCGTTTTTCTTTGGTTAAGTCCTCGATCGATTAGTACTAGTCCGCTCCGTACATCACTGCACTTCCACTCCTAGCCTATCTACCTGATCATCTTTCAGGGATCTTACTTTCTTAAAGAAATGGGAAATCTCATCTTGAGGGGGGCTTCACGCTTAGATGCTTTCAGCGTTTATCCCTTCCACACATAGCTACCCAGCAATGCCCTTGGCAGAACAACTGGTACACCAGAGGTGTGTCCATCCCGGTCCTCTCGTACTAAGGACAGCTCCTCTCAAATTTCCAACGCCCGCGACGGATAGGGACCGAACTGTCTCACGACGTTCTGAACCCAGCTCGCGTGCCGCTTTAATGGGCGAACAGCCCAACCCTTGGGACCGACTACAGCCCCAGGATGCGACGAGCCGACATCGAGGTGCCAAACCTCCCCGTCGATGTGAACTCTTGGGGGAGATAAGCCTGTTATCCCCAGGGTAGCTTTTATCCGTTGAGCGATGGCCCTTCCATGCGGAACCACCGGATCACTAAGCCCGACTTTCGTCCCTGCTCGAGTTGTAGCTCTCGCAGTCAAGCTCCCTTATGCCTTTGCACTCTACGAATGATTTCCAACCATTCTGAGGGAACCTTTGGGCGCCTCCGTTACTTTTTAGGAGGCGACCGCCCCAGTCAAACTGTCCATCTGACACTGTCTCCCGCCACGATAAGTGGCGCGGGTTAGAATGGTCATAACACAAGGGTAGTATCCCACCAATGCCTCCCTCGAGACTAGCGTCCCGAGCTCTACGGCTCCTACCTATCCTGTACATGTGTTACAAACATTCAATATCAAACTACAGTAAAGCTCCATGGGGTCTTTCCGTCCTGTCGCGGGTAACCTGCATCTTCACAGGTACTAAAATTTCACCGAGTCTCTCGTTGAGACAGTGCCCAAATCGTTACGCCTTTCGTGCGGGTCGGAACTTACCCGACAAGGAATTTCGCTACCTTAGGACCGTTATAGTTACGGCCGCCGTTTACTGGGGCTTCAATTCTGAGCTTCGCTATTAGCTAACCCATCCTCTTAACCTTCCAGCACCGGGCAGGCGTCAGCCCCTATACGTCATCTTTCGATTTTGCAGAGACCTGTGTTTTTGATAAACAGTCGCTTGGGCCTATTCACTGCGGCTGAACTTGCGTTCAGCACCCCTTCTCCCTAAGTTACGGGGTCATTTTGCCGAGTTCCTTAACGAGAGTTCTCTCGCTCACCTTAGGATTCTCTCCTCGACTACCTGTGTCGGTTTGCGGTACGGGCCGTTTGTTTCTAACTAGAAGCTTTTCTTGGCAGTGTGATATTAAGACTTCGGTACTTAATTTCCCTCCTCATCACAACTTGTCCTTAAAGGTAAAAGCATTTGACTCTTACCAAGATTTGTTGCTTGAACGCACATATCCAACAGTGCGATCTTGTAACCTACTGCGTCCCTCCATTGTTCAAACAAAACAAACGGGTACAGGAATCTCAACCTGTTATCCATCGCCTACGCCTATCGGCCTCAGCTTAGGTCCCGACTAACCCTGGGAGGACGAGCCTTCCCCAGGAAACCTTAGTCATTCGGTGGACAGGATTCTCACCTGTCTTTCGCTACTCATACCGGCATTCTCACTTCTAAGCGCTCCACCAGTCCTTACGATCTAGCTTCAACGCCCTTAGAACGCTCTCCTACCATAGAACCTAAGTTCTATCCACAGCTTCGGTAATATGTTTAGCCCCGGTACATTTTCGGCGCAAGGGCACTCGACTAGTGAGCTATTACGCACTCTTTAAATGGTGGCTGCTTCTGAGCCAACATCCTAGTTGTTTGTGCACCCTCACATCCTTTTCCACTTAACATATATTTGGGGACCTTAGCTGGTGGTCTGGGCTGTTTCCCTTTCGACAATGGATCTTATCACTCACTGTCTGACTCCCGGACATAAATGAATGGCATTCGGAGTTTATCTGAATTCGGTAACCCGAGACGGGCCCCTAGTCCAAACAGTGCTCTACCTCCATCATTCTAATTCCGAGGCTAGCCCTAAAGCTATTTCGGAGAGAACCAGCTATCTCCAAGTTCGTTTGGAATTTCTCCGCTACCCACACCTCATCCCCGCACTTTTCAACGTACGTGGGTTCGGTCCTCCAGTGCGTTTTACCGCACCTTCAACCTGGACATGGGTAGGTCACTTGGTTTCGGGTCTACGACTACATACTCACTCGCCCTATTCAGACTCGCTTTCGCTACGGCTCCGCTTCTTCAGCTTAACCTCGCATGCAATCGTAACTCGCCGGTTCATTCTGCAAAAGGCACGCCATCACCCATTAACGGGCTCTGACTTTTTGTAGGCACACGGTTTCAGGTTCTATTTCACTCCCCTTCCGGGGTGCTTTTCACCTTTCCCTCACGGTACTGGTACACTATCGGTCACTAGAGAGTATTTAGCCTTGGGAGATGGTCCTCCCGGATTCCGACGGAATTTCTCGTGTTCCGCCGTACTCAGGATACTCATAGGTGTGTTGTCAATTTCGTCTACGGGGCTTTTACCCGCTCCGGCTGACCTTTCCAGGTCGATTCGACTATCCACAACAGCTACCACAGCTGAGTCCTACAACCCCAACAAGCAAGCTTGTTGGTTTGGGCTGTTTCCGTTTCGCTCGCCGCTACTAAGGAAATCGATTTTTCTTTCTCTTCCTGCAGGTACTTAGATGTTTCAGTTCTCTGCGTCTACCTCTAACAAGCTATGTATTCACTTGAAAGTAACATCCTATAAAAGATGCTGGGTTCCCCCATTCGGAAATCTCTGGATCATAGCTTACTTACAGCTCCCCAAAGCATATCGGAGTTAGTCCCGTCCTTCATCGGCTTCTAGTGCCAAGGCATCCACCGTGCGCCCTTATTCACTTAACCTTTTTCTAACCTAATGGTTAGACTTTGTTTATTTAAATCAACTAGCGATAGCTAATTTAAATAGTATTTTATGTATCACAATTTTAATAATAAAACTGATCAACTCGGTGTGTTAAAAAAAATGTTGATGTCTAACTTCAACTATCCAGTTTTCAATGAACAATATGTTTTAGTATTATAACAATACTAATGGAGCCTAGCGGGATCGAACCGCTGACCTCCTGCGTGCAAGGCAGGCGCTCTCCCAGCTGAGCTAAGGCCCCTTGTTTAAGGATTTATTTCAAAAAATAGATCTCTCAAAACTAAACAAAGTAAGTACAACCATGTGATTTCCGTAATATTCCTTAGAAAGGAGGTGATCCAGCCGCACCTTCCGATACGGCTACCTTGTTACGACTTCACCCCAATCATCTATCCCACCTTAGGCGGCTGGCTCCTAAAAGGTTACCTCACCGACTTTGGGTGTTACAAACTCTCGTGGTGTGACGGGCGGTGTGTACAAGGCCCGGGAACGTATTCACCGTGGCATGCTGATCCACGATTACTAGCGATTCCGGCTTCATGTAGGCGAGTTGCAGCCTACAATCCGAACTGAGAACGGCTTTAAGAGATTAGCTAAACCTCGCGGTCTCGCAACTCATTGTACCGTCCATTGTAGCACGTGTGTAGCCCAGGTCATAAGGGGCATGATGATTTGACGTCATCCCCACCTTCCTCCGGTTTGTCACCGGCAGTCTTGCTAGAGTGCCCAACTAAATGATGGCAACTAACAATAAGGGTTGCGCTCGTTGCGGGACTTAACCCAACATCTCACGACACGAGCTGACGACAACCATGCACCACCTGTCACTTTGTCCCCGAAGGGAAAGCTCTATCTCTAGAGTGGTCAAAGGATGTCAAGACCTGGTAAGGTTCTTCGCGTTGCTTCGAATTAAACCACATGCTCCACCGCTTGTGCGGGCCCCCGTCAATTCCTTTGAGTTTCAACCTTGCGGTCGTACTCCCCAGGCGGAGTGCTTAATGCGTTAACTGCAGCACTGAAGGGCGGAAACCCTCCAACACTTAGCACTCATCGTTTACGGCGTGGACTACCAGGGTATCTAATCCTGTTTGCTCCCCACGCTTTCGAGCCTCAGCGTCAGTTACAGACCAGAGAGTCGCCTTCGCCACTGGTGTTCCTCCATATATCTACGCATTTCACCGCTACACATGGAATTCCACTCTCCTCTTCTGCACTCAAGTCCTCCAGTTTCCAATGACCTTCCTCGGTTGAGCCGAGGGCTTTCACATCAGACTTAAAAGACCGCCTGCGCTCGCTTTACGCCCAATAAATCCGGACAACGCTTGCCACCTACGTATTACCGCGGCTGCTGGCACGTAGTTAGCCGTGGCTTTCTGGTTAGATACCGTCAAGGTGGGAGCAGTTACTCTCCCACTTGTTCTTCTCTAACAACAGAGTTTTACGATCCGAAAACCTTCTTCACTCACGCGGCGTTGCTCGGTCAGACTTCCGTCCATTGCCGAAGATTCCCTACTGCTGCCTCCCGTAGGAGTCTGGGCCGTGTCTCAGTCCCAGTGTGGCCGATCACCCTCTCAGGTCGGCTATGCATCACGGTCTTGGTAGGCCATTACCCCACCAACTAACTAATGCAGCGCGGGCCCATCCAACAGTGACACCCGAAAGCGTCTTTTATTATTCTCCCATGCGGGAAAACAAATTATGCGGTATTAGCACCTGTTTCCAAGTGTTATCCCCCTCTGTTGGGCAGGTTGCCCACGTGTTACTCACCCGTCCGCCACTCTCTGATTTCCGGTGGAGCAAGCTCCGGTGAAAATCAAAGCGTTCGACTTGCATGTATTAGGCACGCCGCCAGCGTTCGTCCTGAGCCAGGATCAAACTCTCAATAAAAGTTGATTAACATCTTGCGATGTTTAGCTCATTAATTTTAAAACTTGCTAGCGAATGTTATTTCACTAAATATGGTTTGTTTCTATAAATAGAAACGCCCTATCACATTTGGTTTGTCTTACTTTGTTTAGTTTTCAAAGATCTATTTCGTTGCCGTAACAACTTTTATATAATATCATGTATTTTTGATTATGTCAACAACATTTTAAAAAATTATTTTTTATAACTTTTATTACATTGCTGTTTCAATCAACTTTTATATAATATCAGATAAAAAATACTAAGTCAATAAAAACTTAGTATTTTTTTAGGTTAAATATGGAACACCGCTTATTTGAAAATTTTGGAGTACTTCTCTCAAAATAGCTGGCTCTTCCCAAAAGAAAATATCTGTATCTAAATTCAGGTTATCCTTCTCTTCCTCTAAACTAAAAACGAAAAGAGGCATTTTATCCTTACCAATATTAACATTAGTAAGTTCCACTAAATCCATATCCTTAGTATTTAAATGGACTTCATCTCTAAACTCATTTAAGATACACGCTAAACTTGTATACTCTGAGTCGATATCAGCCATGACTAATTCAACTTGATTACTAATTTTCTTAACAAGAAATTTTTTATGACCATCCTCTTGATTCAGAATAACTGTTCCAGCTACTTTTGCTTGTTCCAACATATTCCACCTCTTAAGTCTTTATTATTTAACTTTTTTAACGACAAAAAGAAGTATAGCATATTTTCAGAAATAAATCAGTTATTTTCCAATGTTTCTTCAAGTGCTTCTTCTATCCACCCATCAAGTTTTTCTTCTATAGAAATAAAACCAATTTTTTTGTTTTTATTAGTAAAATATTTCTTCTTACGATAAACAACGGGAGGATTTTCTTGTAATACTCTTAGTGACAAACTTATTTTTTTAGTATATTCGTCAATATCAATAATTTTCACTTTCACTTTTTGACCGATTTCTAATTCTTCGGTAATATTTTTAATAAAGCCATGTTTTACTTCTGATACATGGATCAACCCTTGATGGTTATCTTTTAACGAGACAAAAGCGCCATATGGTTGAATCCCAGTAATTTCACCTGTAATAGTCATTCCTATTTTATATTTCATCACGTTTCTCCTATTTGTTTTCTCTTCTAAGCTATTTTAACATAAAAAAAGACTAAGAGTACAATCCTCTTAGTCATTCGCTTTATTCTGTTATTTCAATTCCATCAATTGTAATATCGTATTGTGGACGGTCTTGTGAGTCTCTTTTTACTGAGCTCATTTCATCAACAACATCCATTCCCTCTATTACATGTCCGAAAACTGTATGTCTAAAATCTAACCATGGTGTTCCACCATTTTTATAAGCTTCGATAACTTCTTCTGGGAATCCTGCGCCTTCTAATTGGCCCAACATATTAGCAGGAACATTTTGATTTTGAACGATGAAGAATTGACTGCCATTAGTATTTGGTCCAGCATTGGCCATAGATAACGCGCCTCTTAAATTAAATAAATCTTTTGAGAACTCATCTTCAAATTTAGCGCCGTAAATACTTTCTCCGCCCATACCTGTTCCTGTAGGGTCGCCACCTTGTACCATGAAATCTGGAATAACACGGTGGAAGATTACACCATCGTAATAACCTTTTTTGCTTAATTCGATAAAGTTTTTAACTGTTTTAGGTGCTTTTTCTGGGAATAAAGCAACTGTGATATTTCCTCTATTTGTTTTAATTAGTGCTGTTACTTTGCTTTCTTCTAAATTCAATTGTGGATACTGGCTCATTTGAATTCCTCCTATTTATTAATTTCTTTTATTTTTCTAAAATACTTCTTACCTTAGTCGTCAAAAGATCAATAGCAACTTGATTTTCGCCACCTTCTGGCACGATAATGTTGGCATACTTTTTAGTTGGCTCGATAAATTGATGATGCATTGGCTTAACAACGCCTAGATATTGATCAATCACTGAATCTAAAGATCTGCCGCGATCTTCCATATCTCGTTTGATACGACGGATAATTCTGATATCATCTTCTGTATCTACGTAGACTTTGATATCCATCAAATCACGTAATCTTTCATCTTCTAAAATAAGTATTCCTTCAACTATAATCACTTCTTTTGGTTCTTGATGAACTACTTTTTCACTTCTTGTGTGTGCCTCGTAATCATAGACCGGTTTATCTATTGATTGATAAGCCATTAAATCTTTCAAATGCTCAATCAACAAATCCGTATCAAATGCTAACGGATGGTCATAATTGGTATTCAACCTTTCTTCAAATGATAAATGACTTTGATCCTTGTAATACGAATCTTGTTCAAATAACAAAATCGAATGATTAGGCAACGCTTCGAGTATCGCTCGACTTACACTTGTCTTTCCACTTCCAGAACCACCAGTCACACCAATTACAATGGGGCGCTCATTTCTTGTTTGCATGCGTATCCCTCACTTAATTCTTTTTAATCCTTCTTTGATATCCTACTCTATCACAGCATGACTTTCAAGATTTTAACGGTTAATTTATAAATTTTATTCATTTTTTAGTCTTTTTTACATTTTTATCAATCTATTTATTTGAAAATCACTATCATTTAAGCTCTTTTCTTCCTCAAAATAACAAGGAGCATGATAAAATACAAGTTATACATAAATTGGAGGTTTTTACTATCATCCCCTTATTAGAATTAAAAAATCTTTATTTCAAAGCTAATGATAAATCTATTTTAACTGATATTTCTCTGACTATTGATTCGGGAGATTTCATAACAATCAGTGGTCCTTCTGGCAGCGGAAAAAGCACTTTATTAAAACTCATTGCTAACATGATTCCAATATCATCTGGAGACATCCTCTTTAATCATCAACCTATTAATCAGTATCTTCCTACTGATTATAGAAAAGAGGTTTCTTATTTCTTTCAATCACCTGTCTTATTTGGAAAAACTGTTCGAGATAACCTAGTATTTCCCTATGACATTAGACAACTGCCTTTTAATGAAGAAAGAGCTCTTTTTTTATTAAAATCTGTCAATTTAAAGAGCGCAGATCTCACCAGAGCGATTGATTCCTTATCCGGTGGGGAAAAACAACGAGTGGCCTTTGTCAGAAACCTTTTGTTTTTACCTAAAATTCTCTTATTAGATGAAGTAACTAGCGCACTAGATCAAGAAAATAAAGATATTCTTCATAAAATTATTAAAGATCTAAACGAAGAACAGAATATAACTATTTTATGGGTGACCCACAATCAAGATGAATTCAATTTATCTTCAAAACACATCACCTTAGTAAACGGAGAATTGGCAGGTGACTCTCATGAATAGTCTTAACATTTCAAATACCTCTTTACTTTTAGCCAGTACCTTGGTCATCATCGCCTTATCTGTTGACTACAAAGAAAAATTAGGTCTAGGTAAAGATATTTTCATTGCTGCAATTAGAGCTGTTGTTCAACTATTTTTAATTGGTTATATTCTTAGCTCAATTTTCAAATTAGATAATCTAATTGTCACAAGTGCCATGGTTCTATTTATTATTTTCAATGCTTCTTATCATGCTGGAAAAAGAGCCTCTCATTTAAAAAATGGCTTCTTGATTTCCTTAGCGGCTATTGGTATAGGAACGAGCGTTTCATTGCTAGTTTTATTTTTATCAGGCACCTTAAAATGGACCCCATCACAACTTGTACCAATCACAGGGATGATTGCCAGTAATGCCATGACCGCGGTGGGTGTTGGTTATCGAAGCATGAACTCGAAATTCACAGATCAGAAACAACAAGTTCAAGAAAAACTTGCGCTTGGAGCAACTAAAAAGCAAGCCTCACTCCCTATCATTAGAGACAGTATAAAAACTGCCATGTCACCTAGTATTGATAGTACTAAAACGGTTGGCTTAGTTAGTTTACCTGGGATGATGAGCGGTTTAATGTTTGCCGGAATTGATCCAAGTACCGCTATTAGATACCAAATTGTGGTTATGTTTATGCTTATATCCACAACTGGATTTGCGACAATGATTGCGATGTATCTAAGCTATTTAGAATACTTTAATGAATCTGAACAATTAAAATAAACCTATGTGGGTTAGAATTTCTAATCCACATAGGTTTCTATTTTTATCTTTCTTGAACGTATTTATACGCTGTTCCAAGTGAGATATTACATTCTTCAGCAATTTGACGCAAAGTGTAGCGATTGTTGTTGTATAAGAATCTAATTTGTTCAATGGTTTCTTCAGAGATTTTTGGACGTCCACCTACACGACCTTTACGACGCGCTTCTTGTAATCCTTTAGTTGTTCTTTCTCTGATAATTAATTTTTCCATTTCTGCAATTTTTAAAATCATTTCAACATAAGGTCCATCATTAATATCACTATAAGCTGCACCTTTTTTCACAACAACTAATTGGATGTCTTTTGCTTTTAATTCTGATAAAAATTCAGCTAATTGAATGATTGACTTACCTAAACATCTCAATTCATAAACAACTAATTGGTCCCCTGCTCCCAAGCTTTCAATAACTTGTGTTAAAACAATATCACTTTGGCTGATTTCTGACATATCTTCTTTTTCAATTGAGACTGTTTCGATTGAAAATCCTTTTAAGCCTTCAACTTGTTCTCTTACGTATGCTTCTTCACTAGATGCGTATACATATCCTATTTTTTTCATGGTTGTATCCTCCTATATGAACATGATTTTTACTGATAATCATGTATTTCCTTTTGCTATGTTCATAGTATATCTCTTTTTTAAAAAACCTGCCTTATCAAACTTTTCTCAACGTTGCGAAATTTTTGATAAAAAAAGAACTATTAATGAATTTAGACGATTTTTTCTCACTTTAATTCTCTTTTCGCATTATTTATATATGTTTTATGAACAAAAATAAAGTAAATTGTGATAAAACTAATTATCGTTTTATCACAATTTACTTCTATCTTTTTAATTTACCAAGCATTATGTTTGCTAATGCTCTTATTATTCCTTTTCTTTTCTCTTTAAAACCGCCAAAACAGCTAGCCCAAGAATACCAATCATACTAATAACAAATGAATTTATATTATTTTCTCCAGTTTTAGGAAGAGTTCTTCCTGCGCTTGTCGATCCATTATTATTAGTTGAAGTTTTTTTAGTTACTGTTTTTTTGTTTTGTTTGTAGATATAAACGACTTCTTGCGTTTCTTTCGTAAATGTTCCTTTAGCGTTCTTAGGTGTTTCTTTCAACTTCCAACCTTCAATCTCTTTGGCTTTCGTTTCGTAAACTTCACCTAATTTACCACTTAGAATTTCTTTTTCTGCTAACTCTTTTCCTTCTTCATCCACGTATTTTACATTTACTTTCGATACTTCTTCTTTCACTTTTTCGTAAACATAAACGACTTCTTGCGTTTCTTTTGTAAATGTTCCTTTAGCGTTCTTAGGTGTTTCTTTCAACTTCCAACCTTCAATCTCTTTGGCTTTCGTTTCGTATGTTTCACCTAATTTTCCGCTTAACACTTCTTTTTCAGCTAATTCTTTTCCTTCTTCGTCTACATATTTCACATTTACTTTTGCCACTTCTTCTTTTACTTTTTCATAAACATAAACGACTTCTTGCGTTTCTTTTGTAAATGTTCCTTTGGCATTTTTAGGGGTTTCTTTCAACTTCCAGCCTTCAATCTCTTTGGCTTTCGTTTCGTATGTTTCACCTAATTTTCCGCTTAACACTTCTTTTTCAGCTAATTCTTTTCCTTCTTCGTCTACATATTTCACATTTACTTTTGCCACTTCTTCTTTTACTTTTTCATAAACATAAACGACTTCTTGCGTTTCTTTTGTAAATGTTCCTTTGGCATTTTTAGGGGTTTCTTTCAACTTCCAACCTTCAATCTCTTTGGCTTTCGTTTCGTAAACTTCACCTAATTTACCACTTAGAATTTCTTTTTCTGCTAACTCTTTTCCTTCTTCATCCATGTATTTTACATTTACTTTTGCCACTTCTTCTTTTACTTTTTCGTAAATGTAGATGACTTCTTGCATTTCTTTCGTGAATGTTCCTTTGGCATTTTTAGGTGTTTCTTTCAACTTCCAGCCTTCAATCTCTTTAGCTTTCGTTTCGTATGTTTCACCTAATTTTCCGCTTAACACTTCTTTTTCAGCTAATTCTTTTCCTTCTTCGTCTACATATTTCACATTTACTTTTGCCACTTCTTCTTTTACTTTTTCATAAACATAAACGACTTCTTGCGTTTCTTTTGTAAATGTTCCTTTAGCATTTTTAGGGGTTTCTTTTAAAGTCCAGCCTTCGATTACTTTGGCTTTCGTTTCATAAGATTCACCTAATTTTCCGCTTAATTCCTCTTTTGTAGATAATTCTTTGCCTGATTCATCTACATATTTTACATTTACTTTTGATACTTCTTCTTTTACTTTTTCATAAACATAAACGACTTCTTGCGTTTCTTTCGTGAATGTTCCTTTGGCATTTTTAGGTGTTTCTTTCAACTTCCAGCCTTCAATCTCTTTAGCTTTCGTTTCATAAGATTCACCTAATTTTCCGCTTAATTCCTCTTTTGTAGATAATTCTTTGCCTGATTCGTCTACATATTTCACATTTACTTTCGATACTTCTTCTTTCACTTTTTCGTAAATGTAGATGACTTCTTGCATTTCTTTCGTAAATGTTCCTTTAGCGTTCTTAGGTGTTTCTTTCAACTTCCAACCTTCAATCTCTTTGGCTTTCGTTTCGTATGTTTCACCTAATTTACCACTTAATACTTCTTTCTTAGATAACTCTTTACCCGATTCATCTACATATTTTACATTTACTTTCGATATTTCTTCTTTCACTTTTTCGTAAACGTAAACTACTTCTTGCATTTTTTTCGTAAATGTTCCTTTAGCATTTTTAGGTGTCTCTTTTAAGATCCAACCATCGATTGCTTTGGCTTTCGTTTCGTATGATTCACCTAATTTTCCGCTTAATTCTTCTTTTTCAGCTAGCTCTTTTCCTAATTTATCTACATATTTTGCAGTTACTTTTGCCACTTCTTCTTTTACTTTTTCATAAACATAAACGACTTCTTGCGTTTCTTTCGTAAATGTTCCTTTAGCATTTTTAGGGTTTTCTTTTAACTTCCAACCTTCGATTACTTTGGCTTTGGTTTCGTATGATTCACCTAATTTTCCGCTTAATTCTTCTTTTTCAGCTAGCTCTTTTCCTAATTTATCTACATATTTTGCAGTTACTTTGGCGCCTTCTTCTTTTTCATAAACGTAAACTACTTCTTGCGTTTCTTTCGTAAATGTTCCTTTCGCGTTTTTAGGTGTTTCTTTCAACTTCCAACCTTCAATCTCTTTAGCTGTTGTTTCGTATGATTCATCTAATTTTCCGCTTAACACTTCTTTTTCAGCTAATTCTTTACCGGATTCATCTACATATTTTGCGGTTACTTTGGCGCCTTCTTCTTTTTCATAAACATAAAAGACTTCTTGTTCCTCTGATGTAAACACGCCTTCTGCATTTGTTGCTGTCTCTTTTAACGTCCAACCTTCAATCTCTTTAGCTGTTGTTTGGTAAGTTTCATCTAGTTTACCACTTAAAATATCTGGTTCTACTATGTCCGTATATGATTCATCTACATATCTTACAGTTACATTGACTCCTTGAGCTTTATCGTAAACAAAAACCACTGTTAAAGGATTCTCACTGAAAAAGCCATTCATATTATCAGGAATTCCCACTAGCTGCCAACCAGTCACATTTCTAGCCTTAGCTGTATATGCTTCACCAGAAAAACCATTCATCACTACTGGATTCGCTAATTGTTTACCATTTCTATCTACAAATCTAACAGTTACTGGGGCTCCTTTAGCTTTCTTATATCTGTACGTAACATATTGGATACTCTCTTTAAACGTTCCTGAAATATTATATGGGAATCCCTCTAGCTCCCAATTTGGAATTTTCTTCTCTTCAGATTTATAAGGTAGCCCTAACTTACCTGTTAACACAACTTCTGGTGCTAAGGTATTTCCTAATCCATCTTGATATCGAACGATGACAGGTTGGCTATTTGCTTCTTTCACATACACAAAAGTCACTGTTTGCCCTACTGTTTTAAAGACGCCTTTTGCATTTTCAGGTGTTTCTTTTAGAGTCCAGCCTTCAATCTTTTTAGGCTCAGCTTGATAGTCCACTCCCAACGCCCCTTCAAGACGTTCTTCATCCGCTAATTCGTTGCCTATTTCATCTACATATTTAATAATAACAGGCTGCGCTTTTTGTTTTTTGAATTTAGCAGTAAATGTTAAGTTCTTAGTTAATATTTCATCTTTTCCTGGTAAATTAGGATCCCATTCAGCAAACTCATAAAACTCATTTGGAATTGTCTTTGGAATATTCTTGATAACTTTATCCCATGTCACCCCGTAAGGAATTTTAATGGTTCTAATTGGGTTTCCTTCTAATTTACCACCTTCATCAGCTTTAAAAGTAATACTGATTTCTTGTTTTTCCCAAACGGCATATAAATCAATGTCTTTGTCTGCTGTTTTAAAATCAGCAGATAAGTCATAATCTTTTTCACCATTAGCTGACTTACTCCAACCAATTAGTTTAGCTCCTTCTTTGTTGAAGATCTCACCGGCTAACTGGATATTTGTATTTTTGTATGCTGAGCTTTGTTTTACTTCATCGCCATTATGATAATTAATATGAATCGTTTCATTTTCTGGAGCAAATTCTGCTGTTAATAGCGTATCTCCTTTAACAGGAATTAACGCATTTACTTGATACAAATTAAAATCTTTATTAGAACGCCAACCGATAAAAACATGATTTTTTGGTGGTGTAATTGAATCACTTGTCAGAACTCTTCCCACAGATCCCAAAGAATAAATATTTTTATCCTCAGGAACTTCACCTGTCCCACGACCTTTATCATATGTAACGTAGTAAGGATTTGTTTTCCATTTAGCATATAATGTAATATCTTTTGTCAGTGGTATTGTATTAGTAAATTCTGAATAGGTCGTTCCACCAATCAACCAATACCATCCCATGAAGACACCTTTATCTTCTACAAAGGTTTCATTCTTCACATATTCTCGAGGGAATTTTACGGTTTCATTTTTACCGTATCCTTGTTCTAGTAGTTCTTTACCATTAACACCATCTAAGTATTTGACTTTAATTTCTTGAGATTCCCATTTGGCAAAAAATTTTAAGTCATTTGCAGGCATAGTTAAATTTTCGAAATCTACTCTATTACGATACTCATCATCATAATACCAGCCTTTAAAATCATAGTCATTTTTTATTGGCATTCCAGGACTAGCAATTTCTCCTTCAAATTTCAAATTTTTAGATATCGGAACATCCGAAATAAAGGTTCCACCTTTTAAATCATAAGATAAATTAAATGATTTTCTTTTATATTTTAAATCAATTGAGTCTGGTGCTGGATCAAATTCTTGTTTCATTGGCGTAAAGAATCCTCGTATATCTCTAGGATGGTAAGTTATTTTATTTTTAGTCATATTATTTTTAAAAATTCTTGGTCCTTTAAAATCAGTACCTTCAACATTTTCTAAATACTCATTAAACGTTATTTCCTTTAATTCTTTTTCAAATTCAATCCACACCCCTAAATTTTCTTTCGATGGATCTTTAGGTAAAAAAGTCGTTGAGATGTATGTTGTTTTCCCTAACCAATTAACTGGATATAAAGATTCTTGTCTCCACGGAGATAAAGCATAAAAAAAGTTATTACTCCTAATTATCATTTCTTCCGGTTGTGGAAATTTTCGTTCAACATTTTCTCCAAATTTAGCTTTTACTTCATAACTTGGCAGTATGTTTCCATTTTGATTCCTTTTTCCAAAATAATCTATCCCATTTTTATTAAACCCGTTCAATGGATCTAAAATATAAAATTGATAGTTATAAATTCTTAATCTAGAATAAACATTAATAGTAGTTTCACCATTTCCTGATAATTTATCTTTTTTCGAATGATCAAATGTATAATACTCAATCCCTTTTCTTGTATAATAATTAGCATTACCCTCTAATATTTGTTGAACTTCTTGTTCACTCTTTATATCAATCTCTGTACCAGATAATCCTTTTTGTTTAGTAGAGGTTCCAGCGTACTCATAATTATCTGGATTACTACCCGGATCACCAATGACTCCTAACTTCTCTCTCCAAAAAACTACTGTATACTCAGCTTCAGCAGCTTCCCAAACAGCATATAATGTGACGTTTCCAGTGATTGGTGTTGCAAAATCATATTTTTCACCTTTTGGTTTTAGTGACCAATGTTTAAATGTGTACCCACTTCTTGTTGGAGTAGTAGGTTCTTCAATTCCTTTGCCATTTGTTGCTTGAACTGGTTCTACTTGTGTTCCTTCTGAAATAAATAGAACGGTATGGGTATCGGAAAATTTAGGAACTAAAACCAAATCTTTCGAAACTTTATTTAATTCAAATGAAAATGGTTGCTCTTTTGGATCACTCTCGTCATACCAGTACATAAAAAATTTATCTGCTGGTGCTTTAGGATCTTTTTTAGTTTCTTCTATATTTTCATTCTTATTTCGTTCATAAGAATCAATAATCGTTCCTGTGCTGTCTTTAAATTGAATTAAGAATTTTTCAGAAAATTTAGCATGATACACTGTTTCTTCATCTATAACTTCTTCAAATGTCACTTTTTTATCATTTTTATCAAACCATCCTAAAAAGGTTCCCTTACCTATAGGATCTTTGGGTTTCTCTATTTTTTCTCCTTTTTCGACGGAGACTTCTTTATAAACTTCTTCTCCTACCATAAAATTAACGAAAAGTTTTTCTTTGATATCTTTAGTTTCTTCTTTTACCTCTTCTTCTGATGAAGATTCTTCAGACACAGTGTCTTGTGTTGACTCTATTCTTTCACTTGTCGATGACTCTTCCAATTTTTTACTCGAACTACTCTCCGTTGAGTCCTCCGTACTTTCTTTAGTTGCCTCTTGTGTTTCTGAACTGGTTGTCTCTTTTTCTACGACTGATTCCGCATCTTTTTTCACAAAGTGATTTATTTCACTTGAAGATACAGCGAGGGGTTGCATTAATAAAATCCCCGCCATAATTGTCGTACTAATTTGTCTCATTAACTTATTTCTCTTCATTGATATCTCTCCTTTTCTAAGTATGATAGTCAAATTCGGGAACATTAACTGAACACAATTTGTAAACAAAAAAAACATTTTCTAACTATTAAAATGATAAAAAAACTTATAACATAACATTAAAACTGTTTATACTTTTATTTTAACATAAGCACCAAAACAATAAAACATTTTCATAAATGAAGTTTAATTAACTTTTATTAATCACTATTAAACAACTTTAACTGATTTTAAGGTCTTTATCTTTATTTTGGAAACTCCGTTAAAATAGTATATACTAAAAACAAAAAGGAGATTTTTAAATGAATCCTGACCTCATTAAACAAAAAATAAAAGAAGTTGAGCCATTATTCATTCAAGGTTTAACAAAAATTATGAAAATAAACAGCGTTAAAGGAGAAGCCACAGAAATAGCCCCTTTTGGAAATGGACCAAAAAAAGCATTACTCGCTACGTTAGATTTGGCTGAAGAATTAGGTTTTAAAACAAAAATGGTTGATAATGCTGTGGGATATGCACAACTAGGAGAGGATAACGAAGAATATATTGGAATTATCGGTCATTTAGATGTTGTTCATGAAGGAACAAACTGGGATTATCCACCATTTGATTTAACATTAAATAACGATTGTTTTTATGGAAGAGGAGTTTTAGATAACAAGGGGCCAATTTTAGCCAATCTTTATGCGCTTTATGTTTTAAAAGAACTTAACTTTCCTTTTACTAAAACAATCCGCATTATGTTTGGAACCGATGAAGAAAGTGGTTCAGCGGATATTCCTATGTATCTTGCCCATGAAAAACCACCGATGTACGGATATACTCCTGATTGTAAATACCCTGCTGTCTACGGAGAACGCGGTGTCTTATGCATTAAACTGGTAACACAAATTACTGATAATTCTTTAAATAGTCTAACTTCTTTCAATGGGAATTTTGACCGCAGTGCTGTTCCTGACTCTTTAAGCTTTTCCATCAGCCAAAATGACTACGCACTAACAGGAAAACGAGCACCGAGTAACGCTCCTGATTTAGGAGAAAACGTCATTACTTTATTCGCTCAAAAAATGGTCCAAGAAAATCTTGTTTCTGGGGAATTTTTTGAATACCTAACTTGGCTTTCTAACTCTTTCCATGAGAAACACGATGGATCTGGATTAGGTATTGATTTTTTTGATGCTGAATCCGGAAAACTCTCACTTACTCCAGTTAATTTAGAGTTTCAAAAAGATACCATTATACTGGAATTTTCAACTCGATACCCTGTTTCGATTACTAAAGACCAAATTATTGAACAATTACAAAAAGTCTTGCCTTTAGAAACAAATTTATCGATTACAAGAGAGATGTCCTCTACAAAATTTGATCCACATCATCCCATGATTCAGAAAATGACCAAAGTTTATGAAGCGTTAACTGGACTTGATGGGACACCCGTTACAACGACTGGTGCAACGTATGCTAGAAGCATGCCTAATATCATTGCTTTTGGACCTTCTTTTCCAGGGCAAAAAGGGATTGCACATAATAAAAATGAATATATGGATAAAGTAGATTTAATGAAAAATCTTGAGATTTATACCTACTTACTTGCTGAATTAGGAGTATAAATATCATGTCTCCTCCTTTTATTCATGATATAATACCTCTATTATGCATGAGAGGATTCAACTATGAGAAATACAACAAATATTTTTACTGAAATCGCTAATAAAATTAATACTAAAATTAAAAACGGATCGTATAGTATCGAACAAAAATTACCTTCTGAATATGATCTCGCTAAAGAGTTTAACGTGAGTCGCTTAACGATTAGAAAAGCAGTTGATCTACTCATTAAACAAAACATTTTAATTAAACAAAAAGGTAAAGGCACCTACATCATGAAGCAAACAGATAAGTTTCAAAGTGGTAAAAATGGTCTGTTAAGTTTTACAGAAAGTGCCCGAGCTTACGGAAAAACATCTAAAGCTACATTAATAACCTTTGAGAAAACAACTCAATTACCTGAGGAAGTAAAAGAAAACCTTCAAGTTCAAGAGGAACCTGTTTTTCATATTAAACGCTTAAGATTTTTCGATGAAGACCCGATGACCATTGAAGAAATCTTTATTAAAGAAACACTTCTTGATGAAGCAACTTTAGAAGAAAATATTACTGGCTCAATTTTCAAATTAATTGAAGAAAAATCTGACATTGCTTATTCCCATCAAGAAATAGAAGCTGTTTTAGCGACCGATGAACTAAGTGAGTTTTTAGCAGTTGAAAAAGGTCAACCCCTTTTACTGGTTCATACAACGACCTATTCAGCTTCGGGACACCCTATTTTATTTGATAAATCTTATTATCGCGGAGATAAATACACGTTTAAAAACATTCTCCACCGAATTTAATACGCTACCACAAGACAATTTGTTTCGACGAATTGTCTTTTTTTATTTCAGTATAGACAAAACAGTATATACTAATATATAATTCTAAATGTAAACGCTATTAATAAAAATACAAAGGAGAAGATTGGATGAATTACGGTACAATCGCAACTTGGCGAATGGCTCATGATGGTGTTATTAAAGCCAATGAATTACTACAAAACAGCGGATCTTCTGATGACGCACTTGAAATCACGGTTAAATCTGTTGAAGACTATCCTTTCTATAAATCAGTTGGCTTTGGTGGTTTGCCAAACGCTAAAGGCATTTTAGAAATGGACGCTGCTTTTATGAATGGAGATACCTTTCAATTGGGAGCAGTGGCAGGAATCACGGATATCAAGAATCCCATCTCTGTGGCAAGAAAACTAAGTCACGAAAAATTTAATAGTTTTCTAGTAGGACAAGGAGCAACCGATTATGCGATTGAAGAAGGTTTTGAAGAAAAAGAAATGTTAACAGAACGAGCAAGAAAAATTTGGTCAAATCGTTTGGATGACATCAAAAAACATAATTTAAGCGCTTATGATGGTCACGATACTGTGGGCGTGGTCACTTTAGATAAACAAGGAAGCATGACAGCCGGCACATCAAGTTCTGGTCTATTCATGAAACGACCGGGACGTGTGGGAGATTCCCCTTTATCAGGTTCTGGTTTTTATGTGGATAGTGAAATTGGCGGAGCTTCTGCCACTGGTTTAGGCGAGGATTTAATGAAAGGTTGCCTAGCCTATGAAATTGTTAGAAAAATGAAAGAAGGACTTTCACCTCAAGAAGCGTGTGATCAAACCCTCTATTCTTTTCACGATTTGCTAACAAAGAGATATGGAAAAGCTGGAGCATTTTCTCTAATCGCCATGAACAATCGTGGTCAGTGGGGTGTTGCAACTAATGTCGAATTTACTTTTTCAGTTGGAAATCAAGAAAAAGAACCAGCTATTTTTATTGCTAATATGGGAAATAACCATTCAACGATTATTGAACCGATTAGCCAAGAATGGTTAGATGCTTATGAAAAAAGAATTAAAGCACCGATAAAATAAGGAGGAAAAAAGAATGAGTACTAAGAAAATTTATTTATTTTGTGACGCGGGAATGTCAACAAGTATTATGGTGAATAAAATGATGGAGGTTGTTAAATCTCATAATATGCCTCTAGAAATATCCGCACATCCTGTGGGTAGAACAAAAGAAATGGTTGAAAAAGAAAAACCCATCGCCATTGTTTTAGGTCCTCAAGTAAGATTTATTTTAGATAAAACAAAAGCAGAATACGAACCTCTTGGTATTCCTGTTTGTTCCATTGATCCCGAAGCATATGGCATGATGAACGGGGAAAAAGCATTAAAAGATGTCTTAAAAGTCATCAAAACATTTAAGAAAGATTAAGGAGGCTGATTTTATTGAAAAAGTTTTTGGATTGGCTTGAAAGAATATTAACACCTATGGCTAGAGTCATTGGTGAAAACAAGTACTTAATTGCGATTCGTGACGGATTCTTATTATCAACACCGCTACTTATCGTCGGTTCAATCTTTTTATTAATCGCTAATTTCCCACTACCACAATGGGATGGTTGGATGTCTGCTATTTTAGGATCTGAGTGGGCTCAACATATGTCTGTTCCAGCTAGCGCTAGTTTTGATGTAATGACCATTTTAGCTGTAGCTGGTATTGGTTACAGTTTAGCAAGGCAATTTGATGAAGATGCCATGCAAGCTGCAGTCGTATCTCTTGTTGCTTTCTTCATCGTTACACCTTATACGACATTTTTTACGCCTGAAGGATCCGAAACAGTTTATGAAGTGAGTAGCTTACCTTTAAAATGGATGGGTTCTAGTGGGTTATTTTTAGGTATGATTACTGCTCTTATTGCTACTAGACTTTTTGTTTTTGTCCTGAAAAAAGGTTGGAAAATCAAAATGCCTGAGGGTGTACCACCAACTGTCGTTAAATCATTTGAAGCACTTATTCCAAGTTTTGTTGTTGTTTCTATCTTTTTTATCATTAGTTGGTTATCAGCTTTAACTCCTTATGGCAATTTACAAGAAGTCATTTTTAATTTATTACAAGCACCTCTACTGTCTTTAGGTAATACCTTAGGTGCCATGGTTGTGGCTTATCTATTCTTACATTTCTTCTGGTTCTTTGGGATTAACGGCGGAAGTGTCGTTGGTGCTGTTTTTAATCCAGTTTTACGTGCACTATCGATGGAAAATCTGGATGCTTATAAAGAAGGGTTACCTATTCCAAATATTATTACTGGACAATTCCAAGATATGTTCGCAACATTTGGTGGTGCTGGTTCTACCCTATCACTAATCGTTGTTATGATTATTGTTTGTAAGAGTCAAAGAATCAAAAAACTATCCCAATTATCATTAGTACCAGGTATTTTTGGAATTAACGAACCAATTATTTTTGGTTTACCTATTGTTTTAAATCCGATTATTCTAATTCCTTTTGTTTTAGTTCCTACTGTGAATATCATCATTGCTTACTTTGCGATGAATCTTGGCCTAGTTCCATTTACAAACGGGATTCAATTACCATGGACTACTCCTATTATATTTTCTGGTCTACTCGTTAGTGGTTGGCAAGGGGCTGTATTACAAGGAATTCTCTTTGTTTTAGGCATGTTTATCTATTATCCATTTATCAAAGTAATGGATAATCAATACCTTAAAGAAGAAGCAGCGATTTTAGAGAAAAAAGAAGAAGAAGATATCAGTTTTGACGATTTCGATTTTGATGCTTTATAAAATTGGAGATGAATAGATAATGAAAAAAATTGCACTTATTTTAAATCATGTTCAAGCAGGAATGGGTAGCGATGAAAACGCCATGTTACCACCTAGTGGGAAAAAAACGCCATTGGTCCTGGTGAAATTCTAAAACCAATGTTTAAGGCAAATGATGCCGATATTGTAGCGACTCTGTTTTGCGGGGATCAATATTATTTAACACATCCAGACGAAGTAGAGAAAAAATTTATCGGTTTTGCTAAAAAATTTGAAGTCGACGCGGTTCTTTGTGGTCCAGCCATGCAATATCCTAATTTCGGTGAAATGTCAGCAAAATTGGCTAAAGCATTTGAACTAGCCGGCATTCCTTCTGTCGCTTCCATGTCTATTGAAAATCCTGCAACAGACGCGTTTAAAAATGACATTACCATTGTTAAAATGCCTAAAAAAGGTGGCATTGGTTTACAAGATTCATTTAAACACATGGCTTTAGTTACTTCAAAAAAAGCTCATAAAGAAGAATTACTAGAGTGTTCAGACTATATTTTTTAATCCAAAAAGGGGTAGTTGGTATTCACCAACTACCCCTTTTTTCTATTTTTCTACTATTAATACAGTTTCGTTTTGATTCACAGTACTTTGAGATGTAACTGTCATTTTTCCATAATCTGATGTATTCGTTACAATCAACATGACTGTCGAATCTAAACCATTTTGTTTAATTTTGTCACGATCAAATGTTCCTAGTTTCTCACCTTGAGCCACTTTTTGACCTTTAGAAACAAAGCTTTCAAAACCATTTTCTGACATTGAAACTGTATCAATCCCAATATGAATCAATAACTCTACGCCACTATCAGTCACCATTCCATAAGCATGATTACTTTCATATAAGGCTGTAATTTCACCACTTAAAGGCGCGTATACGTCACTACTATTTGGAATAATTGCGACACCTTTCCCCATGGCTTCCGATGAGAAAACTGGATCAGAAACAGTCTTTAAATCAATGATTTCTCCAGTGACAGGTGTTAAAATTTTTTCACCTATTGCTTTTTCTACCATTACTTCTTCCATAACAGCTTCTTCTGTCATTTTTTTCTTACCATACATAAATGTTAAGGTGAATGAAATGACAATACTAATCACAATTCCGATCATAAATGCCGGTATTGATGGTGTTGCAATTGAGATAAAACCAATCACACTCGCAGGCCCCATGGCTGTTGCTAATACATGGAAGAAACCGATAAATGCTGAGGCAATACCTGAGGCAATCATGGCACAAATGAATGGGTATTTGAGTTTTAAATTTACCCCAAAAATAGCTGGCTCAGTGATTCCTAACATGGCTGATAAACTTGCTGATGAGGCTAAACTTTTTTGTTTCTCATTTTTTGTTAAGAAGAAAACCGCTAAGGCTGCTCCCCCTTGAGCCACATTTGCCATTGAAGCAACTGGGAATATAAATGAACCTCCCGTTTTTGCAATATCTGCTAAAAGCGTGGTTTCGATTGCTGGGAAACTTTGATGTAATCCAGTAATAACAATTGTTGAATAAAAGGTTCCAAAGATTCCCATGCCAAATGCACCTGTTGCTTCATACAACCATACTAAACTATCTGTTAATCCGTCCGAGACACCACGCATGAATGGTCCTACAATTGCAAAGGTTAAGAAACCTGTAATGATAATACTTAACATTGGTGTAAAGGTAAAATCAAGGGCTTTACTTATATGTCTATGGAAGAATTTTTCTAGATTGGCTAAAATAAATGCCACTGCTAAAACTGGTAAAACGGAACCTTGATAACCAGCTTGTGCAATATTCATACCAAACACATTCCAATAAGGCATTGTGCCTTCTGCAATCGCATTCGCTACACCATAACCATTCACTAAGTCTGGCATAACCATTGCCATTCCCATAGCAGCTCCTAAATAAGGATTCCCACCAAATCGTTTAGTTGCAGAAAAACCAACTAAAATTGGCAGAAAAGCAAATGGTGCAGCTGATAATAAATTAATGATAGATGCTAAATCTTTGATATTAGGATACATCTCAACCACTGATTGAGGACCAAATAATCCTTGAGAGGTTAAGACATTATTAATTGCCATCAGTAAACCACCAGCAACTAAGGCTGGAACGATAGGTACAAAAATATCTGACAATACTTTGATTAATTGCATAAATGGGTTAGGCTTTTTACCTGAACTATTAGCTATCTCTTTTAAATCCTCTGTTGAAGCTTCTTTTACTTTTGTAAGCGAAATCAATTCTTTATAAACTTTATCAACATCTCCAGGACCGATGATAATTTGATATTGACCATTTGCTTCAAAGGTTCCTTTCACATCATCATTTGTATCTAAAGCCGTTTGATTAATTTTCTCTTTATCTTTAACGACTAGTCTTAAACGCGTCGCACAATGTGCTGCTCCAACTAAATTTCCTTCCCCTAAGGCTAGTTGAATCTCTTTAGCAACTTTTTTATGATTCATCTTTCTCTCCCCTTTTTAATTTTTTTAATCTTTATATTCTCTATCATACTTAGAATTCTTAAAATGTCAAACGATTAACAATTATTTTTTAGATTATTTTAAACACGCTTTCTTTATAGCTTTTAAAAGATTCATATTTTTGTTATGCGTTTGACAAATAGTTTCTTTTTAATTATGATAAGTAAAAAAGGAGTTGAATTAAACATGACTCAATTAATAAACGAATGGACTCGAGAATTAAGATATCAACCTTACGATAGTTGGCATACAGACTACACGCAACAACTAAAAAACACCGTTAAAAAAGCGCCTTGGCGACTTGATTATCATGTTCAACCTAATACAGGACTTTTAAATGATCCTAATGGGTTTTCTTATTTTAATAATAAATGGCATCTTTTTTATCAATATTATCCCTTTGGTCCTGTTCACGGACTCAAATCATGGTATCACCTCACCTCAGATAATCTAATTGATTGGGTAAATGAAGGCGTGGCTATCGAACCTACTAATCAATTCGATAGTCACGGTGTTTATTCAGGAACTGCTCTTCCCATTGATGATTCCTTATTCCTTGCCTACTCTGGAAATGTTAGAGATGAGAATTGGCAGCGGAAATCTTATCAATTAGGAGCTAAGATGTCTAAAGAGGGGCACATGCAAAAATTAGAACACCCTCTAATTGATTTTCCGATTAAGGGTTATACTGATCATGTTCGTGACCCACAAATCATTCCTTATGAAGAGGGCTATTTAATGATTTTAGGGGCACAAGATACCAATGAAAAAGGACAAGTTATACTTTTTCAATCTGAAAATTTAACTAACTGGGAGTTTATTGGTAACTTGGACTATGCAGATGAAGAGATGGGCTTCATGGTAGAATGCCCTAATCTTTTATTTATTGAGGAGAAACCACTACTTATTTTTTGTCCTCAAGGTTTGAATAAAAATGTCTTACCTTATGACAACATCTACCCCAATACATATATTTTAGGTTCTGATTTTGATTTAAAGACAGTCACGATTAAAGATGCGACACCTTTACAACAACTAGATTATGGCTTTGATGTTTATGCTACTCAAGCTTTTACAAATAATAATAATCGCCATCTCAGTGTCAGTTGGGTTGGACTTCCAGAAGTGGACTATCCTAGCTTTAAAGATGGCTGGGCTCACTGTTTAAGTTTAGTCAAAGAACTGACCATCAGAAACGGGAAACTCCATCAGTTCCCTATAGCTGAAACGAAAGAATTGCGCCAAGATAAACAGTTGATTGAAGGAACTCTTTCTTCAGAAAATCAAATACTCACTCAACCAAAAAACAACTCTTATGAACTAAATTTATCTTTTGATGCAAACTCTTCTGGAGTGATTCATCTTATGAGGGATGAATCTTTAGACAAGTCATTCAAACTTACTTTTGATACCAAACTAGGAAAACTAATAGTTGACCGAGGGCAAGTAGGCGTTCCTTTTGCAGAAGCGTTTGGAACTACAAGAGAATTAGAATTAACCAAATATTCTTCCCTTGAACTGGACATTTTTGTGGATCAATCAATTATTGAAATCTTCGTTAATAAAGGCTCAGAAGTTATAACGAGTCGTGTATTCCCAAATTCTAATCAAACTAATTTAAAGATTGAAGGACAAGGTGGCAGTTATTTTGGTACAATGTATTCACTACGCAAGATGAAAAATTAAGTTAGGTGAAAATCATGACAATAAAATTAACGGACGTTGCTAAAAAAGCTGGCGTCTCTCCCACAACTGTTTCTCGTGTCATTAATAACTACGGCTCATTAAGTCAAAAAACAATCGATAAAGTCCATCAAGCAATGGAGGAACTAAATTACGTTCCAAATTCTCTTGCCCGTTCTCTACAAGGAAAAGGCACCCAATTGATTGGCTTAATCTTCCCCTCTATTTCCAATCCATTTTACGGAGAGTTAGTGGAAAAAATTGAAGAAAATTTATTCAATAAAGATTACAAAGTTATTTTATGTGATAGTGCTCGTGACACTGAAAAAGAACGTAGCTACCTTAGAATGTTAATCGGAAATAAAGTTGACGGTGTCATTACAGGCTCTCACAATCTAGGAATCAAAGAATATGAAAATGTTAGCTTACCCATTGTTTCTTTTGACCGTTATTTAGGTGACACGGTCCCAATCGTTGGTAGTGATAATTTCTTAGGCGGACAGCTTGCAACACAAGCTTTAATTGATGCTGGTTGTCAAAATATCGCAATTTTTTCCGGAAAGAATGATTCCATGTCTCCTACCAATCGACGAGTCGACGGTTACAAAATGGCGATCAGTAAGGCTGATTTATGTGAGCATACTTTTCACTTCCCATCTCCTACGTCACCCATCGTTAAATCTTCTGAGATCAAACAAATTTTAGAAGAACATGACTTTGATGGTATTTTTTGCACAGATGATTTAACAGCGATTTTAACCATTCAACAACTTGAAAAACTGAATCTTAATGTTCCTAAAGACGTTAAGGTGATTGGTTATGACGGCACACAATTTATCCAAAACTACTATCCTCATTTAGCAACCGTTGCTCAACCAATTGATGAGTATGCTAATCTGCTAGTTGAGTTATTATTAGAGAAAATCAAACACCCTGAAAAAGAACTTAAAAACTTTGAACTACCTGTTAAAGTTATAAAATCTAGCACACTTTAAAAAAGAAGCTCCTCTCAGTATTTTTCGAGAGGAGCTTCTTCTTTATTTATAAGAAACAGTAGATGGGGGAATTATCTACTGTTCTTTCTTTTCTTGGAGTTTATTGCGGTACATCTCAACCTCATCATCACTACAATAAACAAAATGATCTGGTGCGATTTCTTTTAACATTCGCGTTTTTCCGTCATCCGCTTGAGGTTTATATGTAATACGTTGACGTTTTCGCTCGTAATCAGGATCTGGCAATGGAATGGCAGACAGTAAACTTTCTGTATAAGGGTGTAAGCCGTTGTTGTAAATTTCTTCGGCAGAACCTACTTCTACTAATTTTCCAAAATACATCACACCAATTCGATCACTAATATATTTCACCATGGATAAATCATGGGCAATAAACAAGTACGTTAATTTTTCTTTTTCTTGTAGTTCTTGCAGTAAGTTAACAACCTGCGCCTGAATGGATACATCTAGAGCTGAAATCGGCTCATCACAAATGATAAATTTAGGTTCCACTGCTAAGGCTCTCGCAATCCCAATCCGTTGACGTTGCCCCCCTGAGAATTCATGAGGATAACGCGTTCCGTGACTTGGATCAAGTCCAACCGTTTTTAATAATTCATTCACACGATTTGTACGATCTTCATCCGTTTTAGCTAACTTATGTACGTCAATTCCTTCTGCAATAATGTCTTTGACTTTCATTCTTGGGTTAAGAGACGCGTAAGGATCTTGATAAATCATTTGAACATCTCGTCTAAATTGATTGAGATTTTGACGACCTTTGATTTTTGCCACATCTTCACCATTATATTTTATTTCACCACTTGTTGGTTGATACAAACGAATAATACTACGACCAGTTGTCGACTTACCACAACCAGACTCACCTACTAAACCGAATGTTTCCCCTTCATAAATAGTAAAACTAATGTCGTCTACAGCTTTTACTTCATCACTTCTGCCAACATTAAAGTGTTGTTTTAAATTATTAACTTCTAACAATAATTTTTTGTCTTTCACTTCACTCATCTAAATATCCCCCTTTCTACGCACCAAAGCGATCTTTGTATTTTTCACGACGACGAACAATTTCATCAGGTGGTGTTACTTTTGGTGCATTAGGCGCTAGTAACCAAGTTGCTGCTTTATGTGTTGGTGATACATCAAAGAACGGCGGCGCTTCTTCTGTATCAATTTGAAGCGCAAACTCATTACGTGGATAGAAAGCATCCCCTTTTGGTGGATCTAATAAATCTGGAGGAGATCCTGGAATTGCATAAAGTTCTTGTCCACGACTGTCTAATGTCGGCATTGAACTTAATAAGCCCCACGTATACGGGTGTTGTGGATTATAAAAAATCTCATCTGCAGTACCAATCTCAATAATTCGTCCACCATACATAACAGCAACACGGTCCGCCACGTTAGCTACCACCCCTAAATCATGGGTAATAAAGATAATCGATGTTTGAATTTTTTTCTGAATATCTTTCATTAAATCAATAATTTGTGCTTGAATTGTTACATCAAGCGCTGTGGTTGGTTCATCGGCAATCAAAACTTCTGGATAACAAATCAAAGCAATCGCAATCACGATCCTTTGACGTTGCCCTCCTGAAAATTGATGGGGATAATTTTTTAATCGTTTTTCCGCATTTGGAATACCTACTAATTTTAATAAATCTAAAGCACGATCTAAGGCATCCTTTTTGGAAATTTTACGATGCTTTCTTAATGATTCAGCAACTTGATTTCCAATATTCATGGTTGGATCAAGAGAAGTCATTGGATCTTGAAAAATCATCGCAATGTCTTTCCCGCGAATTGATTGCATCTCTTTCTCTGTTTTATGAACCAAATCTTCCCTTTAAATAAAATCTTACCCTCATCTATATTGGCATTATTGGCTAATAAACGCATGATTGTTCTTGTTGTGACTGATTTGCCTGAACCAGACTCACCTACGATTGCTAGTGTTTCACCTTTATGTAAATCAAAGTTTACCCCACGAATGGCGTGAACCTTACCAGCAAAAGTATCAAATGAGATATTTAAGTCTTTAACTTCTAATACTTTTTCCATTTTTTCATCACCATCCTAATCATTCATTTTCGGGTCAAAGGCATCACGTAACCCATCAGCAAGTAAGTTAAAACAAATCATAATAACTGATAACGTAATTGCCGGTGCCCACATTAAGTGAGGCAAGAATCTAAAAGTTTTATATCCTTCATTTAAAAGCGTTCCAAGTGAAGCTGTTGGAGGTGTTAATCCTAATCCAATGAAACTTAAGAAAGCTTCAAAGAAAATCGCTGATGGAATACTAAACATCATTTGTACGATAATAACACCAGAAATATTCGGTAAAATATGTTTAATGGCAATTTTAGATTGAGACTCGCCTAACGTTGTTGCAGCTAACACATATTCTTGATCTTTGATTTTTAACGCTTGGGCACGAACAATCCGAGCCATGGTAATCCAACCTGTCACGATCATCGCTAAGATAATCGACATAAGACCTGGCTTAAAAACCATTAACATTAAGATCATTACAACTAAGTTCGGAACACCAGAGAGAACTTCCAGTATCCGCTGCATGACGTTATCGGTTCGACCACCCTTCATTCCAGAGTAAAGTCCGTAGATAACCCCTATGGATAAATCGAGAAAAGCTGCCACAAAAGCAATAATTAAGGACATTCTTGTTCCCATTAACAAACGAGATAATTCGTCACGACCAAGCCCGTCTGTTCCCAAATAGAAATACTCACCTTCTGGAACTTTGGCTTGTTCGTATTTATCCACACGTTTACCGCCGACTTTGGCTGTTCCGTTAAAGCCGTCAATCCCAATACCAGGGATTTTTGGTGGTAAGTTAATATATTTAGGATTTTGTTTCGTTGGATCATGAGGTGATACCCAAATAGAACCAAAAGCTAACAGTGTAATGATTCCTAAAAGGATTAAAGAGATAACAGCTCCTTTATTCTTTTTAAGACGGCGCCATGAATCTTGCATAAAGTTTAATGAAGGGGCGCTGATTTTTTCACGATCTAAATTATTATCCATTGAAATTCTTTCAAATTTCTCAGCTGGAATATTTTTAATATCTAATTTTTCCATTAGTCTTTGCCACCTCCTGAAACGCGGATTCTTGGATCTACGATACCGTAAAGTAAATCAACAATTAAGATAACAACCACTAACATCGCTGAGAACATAATCGTTACAGCCATGATTGTTGGGTAATCATTGGTCATGATTGATTTTACAAATTGCTCACCAATTCCTGGTATTGCAAAAATGTTTTCTACTACAAGTGAACCTGTCATTAACGCAACAGCAAGTGGTCCAAGTAGGGTAATTAACGGGATTAAACTATTTCTTAATCCATGTCTAAAGACAACTTGTGTCCTACTTAATCCTTTAGCTCGCGCTAACTCAATGTAATCACTCCCTAGAACTTCAACCATTTCTGTTCTAATGAACCTCGCTGAGTCAGCAAGTGGTGACATGGACAGGGCTAAAGTTGGTAGAATCGTCGAGATAAATCCTTGATCCCACTTAGCAATTGGTAAAATACCTAATTGAATCGCAAATACGTATTGCAGTAAAACGGCGAATACAAAGTTAGGAATGGAGCGACCTAGAATGGCAATTAAGGTCGCTAGTGTATCCACCCATGTGTTTTGTTTCATGGCTGCAATAGCTCCTAAGATAATCCCTACAAATGTTCCGAAAATAATGGCTTGAACACCTAACTGGACAGATGGCCCAATTCTTTCTTTCAACAATTTAGAAACTGGTTGGTTTTTGAATTGGAAACTGGTTCCAAAATCACCTTGAACGATATTTCCCATGTAAATTCCATATTGTTGAATGACTGGCTTATCTAGTCCAGATTGCTCATTTAACATCTCGATTTGTTCTGGTGATAATTTTTCTTGATTAGCATATGGTGAACCAGGAAGTAATTTCATTAAAAAGAATGTGATCGTTGTAATCAACCATAGAGTGATTAACATGAACATCACACGTTTTAGAAAAAACTTGGCAAAATTCTTCATTTACTTTTCCCCCTTTAAAATATTTTGACAATGATTAATAAATGAATTAGAGTTAGTTTATCACTTTTGTAAGAAGGTATTATTTATGAAAAATAAGAAAAAAATAGCGATAAGTATCATTAGTTTATCACTAATTATCCCTCTCGTAACACTTTTATCAAAAAAAGAAATAACAACAACCTATCTTTCGGATAACTTCTTTTTGGTTTCACTCTTCTTTATTATTATTGGTGTCACTATCTTAGTTCTTTCATCTGGCTTTTTTGATTTTTTTCAAAAAAACATGAAACAACTAATGTGGCGCCGTAAAAGTAATGAACCAAAAGAATATATCCCACTTTCTCAAATCTTTGAGAAAAAACCAGTTTACTGGCTAAGTGTAGGTGGTACTCTTCTATTGATTAGTATCATTTTCGCCTTTTTATCTTAAATAATAAAAAAATCCTATAACTGGTTGGTTATAGGATTTTTTATTAGCTTGTTAAAGATAATCCTTATCCTTTTTTTATCTAAAAGTTTAACTAATCGACTTTATATGCCCACTTGTAGTCAAACATAGCGCCTGATGGATGTGATACTACTCCCTTAACCTTGTCAGAACGTAAATGAGCTTCTGCCTCTTGAATTAATGGAACAACACCGACTTCTTTAGTAATTAATTTCTCAGCATTGATCATATCTTCCCAACGTTTTTCAGGATCATTAACATTAGTTGTACTTGCTTCTTTAATTAATTTATCATATTCAGGGTTACTATAACGTCCACGGTTGTATGAGTTATCTCCAGTAAATAAATCTAAGAAGCTACTTGGATCTGGATAATCCGCAATCCAACCACCATAAACCATACTGAAATCACCTTTATTAGAACGATCTAGACGAACACTAAATGGTACTGGACTTAAATTAACTTTAAGACCTGGTAATTCTTCTTCTAAAGAACCTTTTAAGAATTCAATTGCTTTTTTAGAAGAATCAGTATCTGATGCTAATAAATCAACTTTGATAGTCTCTTTACCTAAATCTTTTTTAGCTTTTTCCCAATGCTCTTTAGCTTTTTTACTATCGTAACCTAATTCACTTCCAGCTTCTTCAGTAAAGTCTTTTCCACCTTTAGGATCTTTGGCAACATCTTTAGGTACTAATCCTTTAGAAGCAACTGAACCATCAGCTAAAATTTGGTTAGCTAAAGCTTCACGATCGATTGCATATGAAATAGCTTTTCTTAAATCTTCATTTTTGAATTCTGATTTATCATCACGTTGATTTAATTCAATGTAACGTGATGAAGCTTTCATCTCACTAACAAATTGTGGATCATCTGATTTTTGTTGAGCTAATTCTCCTGTTAGGATGATATCCTCAGCTTTACCACTTTCAAATAAGTTTAAGCTAGTTGATGCTTCTTTAACCACACTCACGTTAATCTTATCTAATTTAACTGTTTCTTTATCCCAATATTGATCATTTTTAACATATGACCATTCTGTATCAGTTCCTGGTCCATCAAAATCAGCTAATTTGAACGGTCCATTATACACAGCTTTTTCACTTGTTGTTGTGTATTCTTTTCCATACTTTTCAACGATATCTTCACGTTGAGGCATGTAAGTTGTGAAAGCTAATAAGTAATCAAAGTATGGTGTTGCTTTTTCTAAAGTCACTTCCAACTCATAGTCACTAACTGCTTTGATTCCTAACTCACTTTTATCTTTCTTACCTGCTGTAATTTCAGCTGCATTTTTTACTGGTTCATGTAAGTAAGCATATTCAGATTGTGTTTTAGGATCAACTGTTCGTTGCCATCCAAAGACATAATCTTTAGCTGTTACAGGTTTACCATCTGACCATTTAGCATCTTCACGTAATTTAATTTTGTAAGTCAAACCATCTTCACTAACTTCTGCTTTTTCTGTTGCTCCAGCAGGTTCTGGTGTTTGTTCTTTTCCGATGCGATAAACACCTTCGTATACGTTATTAAGTGCTACTGATCCAATAACATCTGTATTGAGAGATAAGTCAGCAGATGGCATTTCTTGAGTAACATTCACAGAAAACTCTTGTTTAGCTGATACCTTTCCCTCACCTTTTGAAGCGTCTTTTCCTTTTGAATCATCTTTACCTGCACCGCCTCCACACGCTGCGAGCGTCAGGACAACTGTCGATAATAAACCGATTGACAACATTTTTTTAGTCTTCATAATTACTTCCCCCTATTGATTGTTGTGAAAATTAAAATTGAATTAAAATATAATAACAATATTATATTATTTCTCATTATTTTGCAAGAAAATAGTTACTTATTTTAAAAGAAAAACCGAATATTCTGACAACTTAACGATTGAAAGTGCTTTATTTCTTTAATATTACTCATAATTATCAATCTAATCATTAATTTTTAACAAAAATATAGCTCGTCTTTCAAACATTAAAGAAAGATTAGAAAATAATAAAAAAATAAACCAATAATCATAAAAATTCAAATACAATTTCCATGATTATTAGTTTATTTTTAATTCATTGACTTATTTCTTTTTAGATGAAAAGAGATTGGACGCACCTCTTTTGACAACTTGAAAGAAACTTAGTGATTTCACAATTTTGTCAGCATCAACATACTCTCTGACTCCTCGAAGAAGTTTTTTAGGATCTTTAGCTGAAAAAGTAAACGTGCCATTTTTCTTTGTTTTAATCGCAAACCTTGGAATCCATTTACCTTTTAACATGACTGAAACGATAACTGTATCCACTTCTTCCCAAGGAATTTGAATAAATTTCTTCGCGTCACGCTCGTTAAAAAATTCAAATCCATTGTCACCGATCATGATTTTACCGTAATCTGTAAAGCCTAAAAAAGAAGTTGCATTCTCAACTAAATCGACCTTCGTATTGATTGATTCAACCATTCGTTCTACCTCTTTTCTCTTTAAAATGATAGCTTAATTATAGCATATTCATAAAAAAATAGTCTGAGCCAGTTAATTAGCTCAGACTAACGTTTCTTACATTAAACCTACTAAGTGTAATGCAACACCTGAAACGAATAAACCTAAAATGATAACGATTGGAGATACTTTTTTCTTAAGTAACCACATACAGAATAGAGTTAATAATAAACCAACTAAACCAGTAATTAAGCTATCTAAGTTATCTTGTAGTGTTGTAATTTTATACTCACTTAAAGAAAGTCCAGCAGCTTGTTGTTCTAACGCAACCTTAACGCCTTCAATTCCTTTTGGTAAACTATTCCAATCAATAAAGGCACCATTATCAAGTTTCACTTTAGAAACGACTGGCGTAAAGTTAATCGATACCCAGCGGTTTACTAAGGAACCTAAGATAAACATCCCTAAAATTGACGCACCTTTAGTAATATCTTGTAAGATACCACCTGATAAATCTTCTGTAATTTTAGAACCAGCTTTGTAGCCGAATTCTTGTGTGTACCACATAAATGCCATACGAATTAAGTTCCAACCTACAAAGTAGATGATTGGTCCTAAGATATTTCCACTAATTGCTAAAGTTGCTGCTAAAGCTCCTAAGATTGGTTTAACTGTAAACCAGAAAACAGGATCGCCGATACCAGCTAAAGGTCCCATCATACCAACTTTAACCCCTTGAATTGCTGCATCATCAACAGGAGCGCCATTAGCACGCTCTTCTTCAAGAGCTAAAGTTACACCTAAAATAGGTGAAGCTACGTATGGATGTGTATTAAAGAATTCTAAGTGACGCTCTAAAGCTGCCGCTCTGTCTTCTTTAGTTGTGTATAATTTTTTAATCGCTGGGATCATTGAGAATGCCCAACCACCATTTTGCATACGTTCGTAGTTCCAAGAACCTTGGATAAACGTTGAACGCCAGAAAACAGATTTACGATCTTTTTTGCTTAATTCAATTCTTTGTTGTTCTGTCATTTTAATGTCCGCCTCCTTTTAGTAGTTATCGATGATATCGCCAACAGGGTCACCAGTATTTGATCCACCGTTCCCACCTGATCCGCCACCTTGTTTAGAAAGAGCCAGATAGATAAGAGCTAGTGACATACCAATTGCACCAAGTCCGATAAGAGTAATTTGTTGTACTGTCGCAATAACGAAACCTAATGCGAAGAATGGCCATACTTCTTTTGTCGCCATCATGTTGATAACCATTGCAAAACCAACAGCTACAACCATACCACCACCAATTGCTAAACCAGCAGTTAACCATTCTGGCATAGATAATAGTAATGCTTTCACTGGACCTTCACCAATTGCTAAGATAAGTGCCGCTGGAATCGCAATACGGATACCTTGCATACAAATAGCCATGATGTGCCAGAATTCGATTTTTCTGAAGTCTCCTTCTTTAGCTGCAGCATCCATTAAATGTACGAATGCAGTTGCTAAAGTACGACCTAAGATTGTTAGTAAAAGACCAGCTACAGCTAAAGGAATTGCTAATGCAATCGCTGAATCTACTCCGGCTTTACCTTGTCCACCTAAAACTAAAATAATTGCAGATGCTACTGAAGCTAGTGCCGCATCAGGCGCAACAGCTGCCCCAATGTTTGCCCAACCTAGTGCTAATAATTGCAGTGTTCCACCTAAAATAAGACAAGGAACAAGTTGTCCTGTAACTAAGCCGATTAATGTACATGCAATAACTGGTTGATGGAAATGGAATTCATCTAAGATCCCCTCAACACCAGCTAAAAATGCTACAAATACGACTAAAATCATTTGAATGATATTTAATTCCATGATTATTAATCCTCCATTTTCTTAATGTTAATTACTTTTTTTGTTAATCTCTTCTTGTGCTTTTTTAATAATATCTTCCATGTTACCTTTTGAATCACTTGGTACTTTACGTACGTCAAATGCGACACCCGCATCTTTTAACTTAGTAAATGTATCAATATCATCTTGGTTGAAAGCTAATACTTTATTTGGTTGCACTTTACCTGGCGAGTGAGCCATTGATCCAACGTTAACTGTTGCGATTGGCACGCCACCTTCAACTGCTTTTAACACGTCTTGTGGTGTTTCGAATAATAATAATGCCTTTTGACCACCAAAATGTTGGTCATCTTTAGAAATTTTGATCATTTGATCAATTGGTACCACATGCGCTTTTACTCCAGGAGGAGCTGCTTGTTGAATTAATTTTTTACGTAAATCGTCGTTTGCTACCACATCAGATACAACAATAATACGTGTTGGTCCTGTTGTTTTAGTCCAAACTGTTGCTACTTGACCATGTAATAAACGAGTATCAATACGCGCTAATACGTAATCTAATTTACCAGGTTTTCCAGCTGCTGCTTCTGGTGCGTTTGTTGTAGCAACCTCTGTTTCTGGTTCAAGTTCTTCTGGTTTAACTTTTACGCCTTCTTTAGCAGTCCCAATAATATGTGTTGCAATTTCATGAGCGCTTTCCATTGAAAAACGTGAAGCATATGCTTCGATAACCATTGGTAAACTCATACCCGCTACAATTGCCCAATTTTCTTTGTGTTCTTCAAGTAAACTACTTGCTTGATTAAAAGGTGTTCCACCCCATAAATCAACTAAGAATAATACTTCATCTTGATTGTCAAAGCTTGCAATTGCATCTTGCATTTTTTTCTTAACGTCTTCTGGTCCTTCTGAAGGCATTAATGTAACAGCTGCTACATTTGCTTGCTCTCCAAAAATCATTGATCCAGATTGTAAAATTCCAGATGCGAATTCACCATGACTTGCTAAGATAATTCCTACCATTCCTTTACCTCCTACTTTTATTTTTTATCTATCAAAGAAATTTAAACGAATCATTTAAATGTTCCTTAATGTTTACAAGAAGTTTTGCTTTTTTAGTGCTTCCATTAGGTCGATTTTATGATCAGCTGGAACTTTTCTAATCTCAAGTTCGATTCCCTGTTCTGCTAAGTAAACAAAGGATGCCACATCTTGTTCATCAATTGAAACGAAATTAGTCAACATCCGTTTACCACTTGAAAAACTCATTCCTCCTATATTAATAGAAGAAAGAACCATTCCTTTTCTCACAAGTATCTCTACATCATGAGGTGAGGTAAACAAAAGGGCCACTTTTTCATATTGAAGAATATCACTTTGATAAACCTCAATCATTCTAGCCACACTAATAACATTTACCCTGATACCAGCTGGGGCCGCTTGTTTTAGCAAAAGTTTTCTTAATTGATTATTCGCTGCTACATCACTGATAACTAAAATCCGATCAATTCCCATTTGTTTTGACCAAGTAGTTGCTACTTGTCCATGAATCAAACGATCATCTATCCGAACTAAGCGAACATCAACACTCATACAAAAACCTCCCATGTAAAAAAAACACTAAATTAACTTTTCCTCTTACGATATTATATTATGCAATAAGTGTGCCAACTTTTCAACCCTTAATTTTATACATCTAAAACTTGATATATCAACATTTAACACAAGTTTGATACACTAAAAACACAGTATTAATACACTATTTCTTAGTTCTTAGTGTATTGATACTGTGTTTAATTTAAGCTTTTTCTAGTTCATTTTCAATAATCTTAATAATAAAGTAGCGTTCATTCACTGATATTTTTAATTGCAATAAGCTTTCTATTAATTCAAAAGCAGGTAAAATATCTTGATATAACACTGATGAATTAAATTCGTCTAGTTCTTCTTGAGTTGCTGTTAGTGTATCGTTTCGAAGTTCTCGCTCGATTGCTCCCGCTGTATGCATGCATAGATTAATATAAAACGGGACTTCAACAGTCATTTTTTGTATTTGACATATTTTATCTGTAAATTCCCATAAGGGTTGCAGCAATTTTTCTGGATTAATAAACGTAAAACTTTCCTTCATGTAGTCATAACACATTTTCTGAGCATCCTCTTTGGAAAATTCTAATTCGCTCGGCTCATAACTATTACTTAATACATCTTCTAAAATAGCGGCTCCTGAATCAGAAAACAATTGATCCATCGAGATAAAAGGGACTTCAATTTTAGGATCTTTAATACCCGTTGTTGCAATAATTTGATACTCTTCTCTAATTTTTTTAATATCTTTATTAAGTGTCACTACAGAAATTGGAAACACAGCAATCTCTGTTTGTAACTTAGAAACTAAATAACGATCGATTAGTTCTTTCATCCTTTGTGCTGTCCCTTTTCCAGAAGCACAAATCGCCACTATGGCTTTCTCCTTCAAATGAGCATCTGGAGTATCCACGGTTTTTGCTGAATTTTGCATCGTATAGCCGTAAAAATGCGACAACGATTCAAATAAATCATCTAATGAGGTATCTAGCAAACTCGATTTTCTCGCAGCTTCTAAAACAATCGCAGTCGTTACCATATCAATTACTTTTACCTCGATACCCGTTTCTTGTTTGATATCATCTGAAAAAGTTCCTAACGATCCCATATCAACAAGAAGCATTACGCCACTACCTTCATTAACAGACACCACTTCATCCACTATTTTCTCGTAAGCTTCTTTGGGTTTCATATCAAGAGGCATATCAACGGCTCTTAGATTATCAACTTTTAATAGCTGAGTGACCACTTGAACCATACTGCTCGCTGTACTATTTCCATGAGCTGCCACAACAACACCAATACGTCCTTCTTCCTTGTTTTCCTTTAGTGACACTAAAAGAACCGTTAGATAATGGACTTCCGATGTGGGTACTTCCACATGATAGTCTTCTTCTATAATTTTTTTCAACACGTTAGCGACTTCCATCTCTTCTGGATAGTGGGCTACCATGTTTTTGATGTTCTCATTATCGTGATTTAGACTATCCGATTTATTTTGTAGTCGATTCAAAAAAGAACTAATATGAAATCCCATGGCATATAAAAAATTCGTCTGAAAATCATAATTCAGCGCTTCTTTCGCATAATCATATATTTTTCTCGTCGTATTGATAATCCGTTGGTCAATAATTTCCGTTAACTTACTTTCAGTATCAAAAGTAAAGCCGTGATTGCGGTAAAATGATTTTAAATGGACATTAATATCCGTTGAAATAAAATGATTGATCGCGTCTTGAGTTAAGCCATCTTCCTTAAGAACCGCTGCTTTATCCCCGATAATTTCATATAAATTATAAGGCAATTCGTATGAATCTTCCGCAAACATCTCCAAAGGTTCGTTAGGTGAAATAACCATTTGTGGTGCTAGTAATGTGGTTATTTCAGACATGGCTTTTCGGTCATGTGCCAAACTAATTAAACCTTCTTTTATCCCCTCATTTAAATCCTCGAGATTGATATGAAGTTCCTCTTGATCCATTTGATTTAAAAAGGACTGAGCACTTACTAATTGGACGTTGGATTTTAATTGCCCTACATTCCCATAAGAAACACTACCGACCAAAGCTTTCACTACATCTTCACTTAAAATAATTTTCCGCTGAATTCGTTTTGCTTCCATAGTCATCATCATTTTAACCAAATCGATTTTTTCTCTAGCCGTTCTATCCTTGAAACTAGGGAGTTGAATTGTAATCGGAATCCTTCTGACAAAGGTGTTAAGTAAGGCAGATGCGGGATCTTCCGTTGTGGCACAAATAATCCGGACATTCGCTCGGTTATTTTTTTGCGTCTCCCCTAATTTAGCAAAGGTACCTGTATCCATAAAATAAAAGACCATCTCTTGCCCTTCTGGAGGTAAGCGGTGAATTTCATCTAAGAATAGAAAACTATCGTTGGCTAAACTGATAATACCGTCTTTTTCTTGCTCTGCGCCAGTAAACGCACCTTTCACATGACCAAATAAATGGCTCATTAAAAGCTCTGGATTACTAGCATAATCGGCACAGTTAAACACAATCATCTCTTTGTCTTTTGCCACTGCTTTATTTTGCTTCGCAAATTGAAACATCGTATGCGCGAAAAATGTCTTACCCGAACCAGTTGGACCAATGATGAGTGAGTTTAGTCCTTTAGGTGGATAAAGAATCGCAGCTTTTGCTTGTTCTGTAGAATTTTTCATACTACCATAAGAACCCACTACTCGTTTAAATATATCTTTAGATTTTACTTCTTCTTTTTTCCTTTTCTTAGGTATTGGTGGCGTCACTTCACGGTAGCTCTCCACGTACTTAGATAAAGGTTTATGCCTAAACACTGACTTACACACATACCTAACTGGTCGACCATCTAATTTATCTATTAACCCTTCTCTAACAAGACTATTCAAATCCTTACTCGCGTTACTCCGTTGAATGTCCAATGCGTCTGCCAATTGATTAGTCGTTACTCCTGAATTATCCTGTAAACTTTCCCCATCTAAATCTTTAGTTTGCTCTTTTATGTACGCATACACTCTGTCAATTCGCTTCATTTAGATCCTTCCTTACTGATACACTTAGTTACTGTATTTATAGTGTATCAAATTGCTTATCAAATGACACTTATTTATTCTCTCAACTTACCTTTATCCTTTGAGTAGTTCATATATTCTATCAATTTTGCTTTCTTTTTAACTTTTATTTTTTGAATGTCAGCTGTGGATAATTTTTTAATTTGACCATTTTCTTGTAGTAATTCCATGACTGTTAATAACTGATAGAACTCTGTTAATAAGTCTTGTTCGTTGGTTTCTTTCGGTCTGTCTGGATGAGTGTCGTCTAAACCAAATCTTATAGACTTCGCTGCTGCTTGAGCTATTTCGCTTGCTTCTTCCATAAGACAGACAAGTAAATATTCTTCTTCGTTCATCTTCCGTGACTCCTTTTTTATTTGAGTATACCAAAAAAAGAGCCTAAGTTAATAGACTCTTTCTGATTGGGACTAAACCGATTTAAAATTCACTCTATTTTACAAATGCTGCTGATTGTTTTCCTGATTGGCGACCGAATACGATGATGTCTCCTACTGAGTTTCCACCGATTCTGTTTTCGCCGTGTAATCCACCAGTTAATTCACCTGAAGCGTAAAGTCCTTTGATTGCTTTACCATCTTTATCTAAGACTTCAGTGTTAGTGTTTACTTTCACGCCACCCATTGTATAGTGAATACCTGGTGCGATTTTGATTGCATAGTAGTCTGCTTTTTCTAAGCCGTGATCCATACCTGTTGCACGGTTAAATTCAGCATCTTTTTTATCTGCAACAGCTTTATTCCAAGTTGTTACTGTTTCACTTAATGCTTTTTCATCCATATCTAATTCTTTAGCCAAACCTTCGATTGAATCTGATTTTTTAACAAATCCTTGTTTTTCGTAGAAATCAATTGCTTTAACACGTTCTTTTACGCCAGCATCAAAAATTAAGTAAGAAGATTTTTCTTTTAATTTATTTTCTGCAGCTGAAACATTATCACGTGTGTCCATTTCGTTAACAAAACGTTTTCCTTCTTGAGAAACTAAGATACCACCTTCACCACGAACAGCTTCACCAATTAAGATACCTTTATCTTGTTGAACAGTTGGGTGAATTTGAATTTGATCCATATCCACAGTTTGTCCACCAAGTTTTTCAATCATCTTGATACCGTCTCCAGTGCTACCTGCTTGGTTAGTTGTTACATAGCCTTTTAATTCTGGTTTTTCTTTTTCTAACATTTCAGGGTTAGCACCGTATCCACCAGTTGTTACAACAACAGCTTTACTTTTAATTTCTTTTTCTTTTTTCTCAACTTTTACTTTAACGCCATCAACTGCACCATCTTTTTCAGTGATTTCAGTCACATCAGCATTAACAAAAATTGGGATTTCTTTTTCATGTACGTTTTTAAGTAATCCATCCACTAAATATCCACCAACAGCTGATCCATCTTCAGGACGGTGAGTTCTTTTTTCGCTCATCCCACCTGTGATTGTTAAGTTGTTTAATTTAATTCCCATTGAATCTAACCAATCAATGGCATCTGCTGAATTATCAACATAATAACGTAATAATTCTTTATCGTTTGTTCCATGTCCGCCTTTTAATGTTTCTTCATAGAACTTGTCATTGCTATCTTTAATTCCTTGTTCTTTTTGGAATTTAGTCTCTGAGGCATTCATACCACTTGAAGATTTTAATGTATTACCACCAGCTACAGGCATTTTTTCTAAGATAACTGGATTTTTACCTTCATTTTTTGCTTCAATCGCTGCTGCCATACCTGCTCCACCAGCACCAACAATTACGATATCATATTCATCTTTTAATTCTTTAGGATCAGTGTATCCTTTTTCTGATGCCCCTGTTGTTACTTCAGTGCTAGAAGCTTTCGTATCTTTCTTTTCTTCCTTCTTAGCTGTATCTTTTGAACCACCACAACCAGCTAAAAGAAATAATACCGCTAAACTTGTTGTAACTGATTTCAACATTTTGTTTTTCATTGTTACTCTCCTTTTATTTGTGACTATTCGAACAATTAAATAGAGCTTACAATATTTTTATCTATAAATCAACCTTTTTTAAGTAATTTAATTCACAAAGGTGATGAAGAAGGCGGTTAACTCCAAGCAGCTGGAGGAAATGAAAAATAATTCGTGCTTTTGGAATTAATTTTCATTTTTATAGTTGTCGCAGGAGTTGCCTTCTGAATCCCGTTAAAGGTGGATAAAAAATTGTTTTGCTCTGAGTAACTGGAAGCAATAGGGAACAATCGATCTTTTCACGATTATTCCCTATTGCTGAAGTTACCGAAGGAGCAGATTTTTTAGCCCCGTCAATAGTGGTTTAAAAATCGGTTTGCTCTGAGTAACTGGAAGAAAAAAGAAGAGAACACCCTACATTCTCTTCTTTCTACTATTATAATAATGATTCTGCTCCGTCCACATAAATTTCTGTCCCTGTCACATTGGCGGAAAGATCAGACGATAAGAAACAAATCACGTTTGCTACTTGGTCTGGTTTTCCTGTTTCATCAGATAAAGGACGTGAACCTTCTGGAAACTCGACTTTAATTGCTACTTCTTCTGTTTCTTCCGTTACAATTGTACTAGCATTAATCGCTGTATCAATCGCTCCCGGACAGACAGCATTCACTCGAATATTGTATCTAGCAAACTCCAAAGCTGCCATTTTCATAAAAGCCACTTGTCCAGCTTTAGATGTACTGTAAGCACTGGCTCCAAAATTATTGTAGATTCGATTACCATTGATTGAGCTTGTAATTACAATTTTACCGCCAATTTCCTTCATATAAGGAACCACTGCTTTTACTGAAATAAAGGTACTAGTTAAATTTGTTTGAATCGTTCTGTTCCAATCAGAATTAGATAAGGTTTCAATCGGTGCCCACGTGCCATTAATTCCCGCATTAACTACAAGAATATCCACACCACCTAATTTTTCAGCTAAAGTCTGGATGGCATTTAGCAGTTCTTGTTCTTTTGAAACATCTGTTGTTTCGTAATAATTTTCCACTCCGATTTGGGTCAGTTCTTTTGAAATCTGTAATAAACTTTCAGGATTAATATCTAATAAACCTACATCAGCACCTTCATTAGCAAATTTAATGGCTGTTTCTCGTCCAATACCTGAACCAGATCCGGTGATAATTGCCTTTTTACCTTTTAATACTTTTGTCATAATCGTTCCCTCCTAAGTTTAAAACGCCTTGAACTTCCCCTTCCCTTAAATAAAGTGTAGTTTAAATTAAAATCTTAGTCAAAAGATAACTCAGTTACACGCGAGATTCCTTAATCACTTCTATTATTGTTTTAGTCGCAGTTTCCATTGCTTCAAGAGTTATAAATTCATACTGTCCATGGAAATTTTCTCCGCCTGTAAAAATATTTGGGGTTGGCAGTCCCATAAATGAAATCTTTGAGCCGTCTGTTCCACCTCTAAATGGCGTAATAATTGGCTTGATGTTTAGATTTTCCATTGCTTTAATGGCAATGTCCACTGAGCGCATGTCTTTTTCAATGATTTCTTTCATATTATAATATTGATCTTTCAGTGTCACCGTAATTCGTTCACGGTCTAATTCTTGATTAAGTTCAGTTACAATGTTTACAATATTTTGCTTACGCTCTTCAAAAATCTGCTTGTCATGATCACGAATAATATAAGTCATTTCTGCTTGATCAATGGTACCGTTAAAATCATGGAGTAAATAAAAGCCTTCTTTATCACGTGTTTTTTCTGGCACTTCATTTTGCGGCAAGCGCTGGTCAATTAAATTACCTACTTTAATCGCATTAACCATCATGCCATAAGCTGTCCCTGGATGAACACTGGTGCCATCAATTTGAATCGTTGCTTGGGCGGCGTTAAAGGTTTCATATTCAAAATGACCAATTCTTCCGCTATCTATTGTATAAGCAAATTCCGCTGGGAAAGTTGAGACATCAAAATGATCCGCTCCTTGTCCGATTTCTTCATCTGGTCCAAAAGCTACCCAAATATCACCGTGTTCTTCTTTTGAGTTAGCTATAAAATAGTCCACCGCACCCAGTATTTCAACAATCCCTGCTTTATCATCCGCTCCAAGTAAAGTGGTTCCATCTGTGGTAATTAACGTTTCTCCAACATAATCCTTCAAGTTAGGAAACTCGCTCACCTTCATTACAATATCTTGTTCTCTATTTAGCAATACATCTTGACCGTCATAATTTTCATGAATCTGAGGTGAGATATTTTCAGCGTTAAAATCAGCTGTATCTAAATGAGCAATAAATCCAATGGCTGGATATTTGTCTGAATTTTTAGGCAAGCATGCTGTTAAAAAACCATTCTTCTCATTATAATTAATTTCTGATAAACCGATTCTTTCTAATTCTTCCTTCAACACAAAGGCAAATTCTTCTTGGGATTTAGTTGTAGGAATTGTCTGACTTGTGGCATCTGATCTCGTATCTAATTTTGCATATGCTATAAATCGCTCTAGTAATTTCTCTTTCATATTTTCCTCCTATTAGTTGACTACCTCAGCGTTACGTAAGAAGAAGTATCCCCCGTACAATGGGTATTCAGCATTTTTAATTTTGGGATTCACTAAATAATTTGAGGCACTTTGATAAATTGGAACTTGCGCTGCTTCTTTGTTTAAAAGTATCTCCTCAGCCTTTTTGTAGTCTTCAAATTGTTTGTTGCCATCTGCTGCATGTTTTGTTTTAGCCTCTGTTACTAATTTAGTATAGTCTTCATTTTTAAAGTTACCATAGTTGTATGAAGATTTATCTGCATATAAGTTAAAATATGAGTCTAATTCGCTACTTCCTGCGATCCAACCTGATAAAGACAATTCATAATCTTTATCTTTTCTTGATTGGTTCACATTATTAGATGGTTGTAAGTTAACGTTAATTTTTAATCCTTCTAAATTTTGTTCCAACTGATTTTGTAAATACTCAGAAACTTTCTTTCCTTGGTCTGTATCAGCTGCAAGTAATTTTAACTCCAATTTATTACCTAATTCTTTTTTAGCTTCTGTCCAATATTTTTGTGCTTCTTTCAAATCATAAACACCAAACTCACCTGCATATTTTCGGTAATCTTCTTTTGTTTCGGCATTTTGATAAAGATTAGCAGGAACCAAACCATTTAAAGGTTTTGAACCATCAGCTAATACGCTACTAGTTAAGGCTTCTTTGTCGATTGCTAGAGAAATAGCTTTTCTTAAGTTGACGTTTCCAGCTGGCGTTCCCTCTTTTTTATTAAAATCCAAGAAACTATTTGCTACGTCTGAATAAGAAATGTATCCTTCTAAATCTTTATACTGGGCCACGTTTTGACCACTAATTCTGACTAAGTCCAGTTCCTGACTCTCAAATAGGTTGATTCCTGTATTTTCTTCTTTCAATGTTTGAACACTAATCTCTTTTAACTTAACTTCTTTCTGATCCCAGTAAGCTTCATTCTTCTCTAATTTCCATGTATCACTTGTTCCGTTCCAATCATTTAAAACAAAGGCTCCATTGTATAAAATAGAATCACTGTTCGTTCCATATTTATCACCTGTTTTCTTCACGAACTCTTCTGATTGAGGCGCTAACCAACCAATAGCTAGCACCGATAAAAATGAGGGTTGAGCATGTTCTAAAGCTACTTGAAATTCATCATCAGATGTCGCTTTAAATCCAACTTCCTCTACTGATTTCTCACCATTACGGACCGCTAAACTATTTACCACACTGTCTAAAAGATAAGCATTGGGTCCTTGGGTTTTTGGATCAATTAATTTCTTCCATGAATATTCAAAATCATGAGCAGTTATTTTTGTACCATCACTCCACTTAGCGTCTTTTCTAATTTTAAAGGTATAACTCTTACCATCTTCACTCACATCAATTTTTTCAGCTACTCCTGGAACAGGTTGAGTGTCTTTATCAAATCTGGTTAACCCTTCGAACAAATGTTGAACCATTGTGAAGGTGTTTTTATCGGTTGTTTGAGTCGTATCTAGCGTTGAAATTGGTGCTGGGGTGCTGATTGCTATTTTTTGTGAAATCTCTTCTGATTTTTGACTTTGAGACGTTTCTTTCTGTTTACCTCCACAAGCGCTTAAAACTAAACTCAGTGTCACAATACTTCCTACTAGTAATTTCTTTTTCATCCTATATTTCCCCTTTTAGTCTTTACAAAAATGTGAAAAAGAGTATAAAAAAGAATCCTTGCCCCTTTTAAAGGACAAAGATTCTTTTCTTTGCTACCACCTTTTTATCAAAAGCGCCTGCTTTCCGGTACTAACATACCTTTGTGCGATAACAGGCACCCCCGTGTAAGTTTAATTAGTCAACTTACCTGTTCAAAGGCCATTTTCACAACGCTTTCCGTTATCTCTTTTCACCAACCGAGACTCTCTAAAAACTTCTGTCGTTATTACTTTCCTTTTCAATACATTTTTAATTCAGACTGTTTTATTTGTTAAAAAGATATTACCAAACAAATAATCTCTCGTCAACATTTAAGTTTTAAATTATTCTTTCATCTCTAAATATTTGTATTCATAAGATGCGCCTGCACTATGAGCGATATATCCCGTTAGATTAGGGTTTCTTAAGTGACCTTCAACAACTTGATACACTGGAATAACGGCTGCATCTTCTTCTAAAAGAATTTTTTCAGCTGCTAAGTAGTCAGCCCAACGCGCTTTTTCATCAGTTGCGTGAGTTATTTTGGCATCTTGGATTAATTTGTCATAGTTTTTATTGGTATATTTACCTTTATTATAACTATTTCCTGTTTCAAATAAATCTAAGAACGAACTCACATCATTATAATCAGCACCCCAACCTGTTACTACCATATCAAAATCACCACTCGAAGTACGATCTAAACGAATTGGTTTAGTTACCGGTGTCACAGTTGTTTTGATACCTAATTTGTCTTTAAATGACCCTTGTAAATATTCAGCTAATTTTTTCGTTGATTCGTTATCATCTGTTAAAATATCAAAACTAAATTCTGTTGTATTCAGCTCTTTTTTAGCTTTTTCTAAGTATTCCTTAGCTTTTTTCTCATCATAAGTTTTGTACTCACCAGATTCATCCACGAAATCTTTTTTCGTTTCTGGGCTTACAGCGAGTGTCTTAGGAACGATACCTGAAACAGGCTCTGAACCATCACCTAAAATTGTATCAACAATCGCTTTATTATCCACTGAATAATAAAGTGCTTTACGGAAGTTCACATTATCAAATGGGGCTTTTTTACTCTCACGATTTGGTTCAATGTAAATCACACGACCATCTTTTTCACCGTTAAAGTTTGGATCTTCACGGTATTGCTTAGCTAATTCACCTGTTACAATCACGTCATCTAATTGACCATCTTCATACAAGTTTAAAGCCGTTGAACCTTCCTTAACAACCATCGCTTGAATCTCATCAATCTTCACAGCGTCTTTATCCCAGTAATCTTTATTTTTCAGATATTTCCACTCAATATCTGAACCAGGTCCACTAAATTCTGATAAAACAAATGGTCCATTATAAATTGTTTTTTCACTCGAATTAGCAAAATCTTTACCGAACTCTTCAACCGCTTTTTGATTTAATGGAAAGAATGTTGGAAAAGCCAATAATGAATCAAAATAAGGAATAGCATTATCTAAAGTAATCTTCACTTCATGATCATTCACCGCTTCAATTCCTAATTCCTCAGGTTTTTTCTCACCTGCTGAGATTGCCTTAGCATTTTTTACGTTTTCAATTAAGTATGCATACTCTGATGCTGTTTCTGGATTTACTACACGTTGCCAAGCATAGACATAGTCTTTAGCCACAACTGGTTCGCCATTACTCCATTTCGCTTCTTCACGTAGTTTCAATGTGTAAGTTAACCCGTCTTCACTAACAGTTGCTAATTCTTTTGCCCCAGCTGGTTCCGGTTGATTATCTTTATTCATACGGTAGAAACCTTCGTAAATTTGATTTAGCACACCAAAACTAACTTTATCAGTGGCTTTTGCAGGATCGATACTCGCGACTTCTTGAGGGATCCCAAATTTTGCGACGTGTTCTGTTTTATTGTTTTTTTTTGATTTCTCTTTTTTAGTGTCTCCTCCACCTGAGCAAGCAGCTAATAATACCACTGAGCTCAAGATAACTATTGAACCAATTAACTTTTTATATCTCATAAAAACATCCCCCTATAATTAACTATAGGATTAAGTCTATTACATAAATGAGAATTAAGCAATCTTTTTTTAATCTAATTTTAATTTAAATAAAAAAAGGACTTCGTTTATTAAAACGAAATCCCCAATCTATAAATTCTATTTCTCACTTTTTCCTTTTTCAATATAACTTGTATCATTCACACTTTCTAATGTGTATTTTCCATCCTTAACTTTAATCACAGAAACACTGGCATTTTTTAAGCCGCCTTCTGGCATTTTGAAATCATCAAATAATGTGTCTAGTAAAGCTGAAATACTCAAGCCGTGAGAAACAACTAAAACGTTCCCATTACCATCAGCTTTCATCTCTTTTTCAACAATACTATCAATTGATTTAGTCAACCGGTCTGTGATTGTTTTAAAGTCTTCTGCTGGCCAATTTTTACCATCTTTATTTTTCTCTTTGTCAATTTTCGCCACACTATTTGCAAATGATTCTGGTGTCATATTCTTCATAAACTCTTCTGGTGTGACTCCTTGATCTTTAGCAATATCATTCCACATCGTATGATTTAGATCACCTTCATAGGTTCCAAAATTGAATTCTCTCAAACCTGGATCTGTTTGTAAATCTAATTTAGACGATGTTTGATTTTCTTTTAAGATGAGGTTTGCTGTTTGCATCGCACGCCCACTATCACTACTATAAGCATTTTGAAACTCAATATCTTTCATGCCCTTTCCTGCGGCACTAACAACTTTTTCACCTTCTGGCGTTAAAACAGCATCTGACCAACCTTGAACACGATCAGTCGTATTTAACATGGTTTTACCATGACGGACTACATAAAGAGTTAACTCTTCTTTTGGTTTTTCTTTGGTTTTTTCTTCTGCTTTTTTCTCTGGTGTACAAGCTGTGAATAGCGCTAAAGTAAGTGCTGTGATTCCTAACAATTTAATTGACTTTTTCATAATTATTACCCCTTTTATGTAAACGTTTTTATTTTTATTCATAGAAAAAGAGACTGGTTTTCTAATTTCAGTCTCTTTTCAATTGTCTTACTTGTTACTTAAATCTTCACCATTACTTGCGATAACTTGTTTGTACCAATCAAATGATTTTTTCTTAGAACGTTTCAATGTTCCGTTACCATCATTGTCGCGATCCACATAGATAAAACCGTAACGTTTCTTCATTTCACCTGTTCCGGCACTAACTAAATCGATACAGCCCCAAGTTGTATAACCTAATAAATCAACCCCATCTAACTCAACGGCATCTTTCATCGCTTGGATGTGAGCTGCTAAATAAGAAATACGGTAATCATCAATTACATTGCCATTTTCATCAGGAGTATCCACTGCACCTAATCCATTTTCCACGATAAATAATGGTTTTTGGTAACGATCGTATAAGTCATTCATTGTTACACGTAGTCCTAGTGGATCAATTTGCCATCCCCATTCACTTGCTTCTAAATAAGGATTTTTAACTGAGGCAAAGATATTTCCAGCTGTTTCTTCTAATAATTTAGGATCTGACGTTTGTACACGTGATGAATAATATGAGAATGAAATAAAGTCAACTGTATGAGCTTTTAATAACTCAGCGTCTCCCTCTTCCATTTGAATCTTAATACCATTACGTTCCATTTCTTTAAGTGCATAAGTTGGGTACGCGCCTCTTGATTGAACATCGATAAAGAAGTAGTTTTCACGGTCAGATTTTTTAGCTGCCCAAACGTCTTCTGGTTTACATGTATACGCATAGTTTGTTCCTGCTGCTAACATACAACCTACTTGATTTTCAGGGTCTACTTCATGAGCGATTTTTGTCGCAACGGCACTTGCTAATAACTCGTGATGCGCTGCTTGATATTTCACTTGCTCTTTGTTTTCTCCTTCTTCAAAGTAAAGTCCAGCTCCCATAAATGGTGCGTGTAAAATCATATTAATTTCGTTAAATGTTAACCAATATTTAACTAGACCTTTATAACGGTTGAAAATAGCGTGACATAGATTTTCATAGAAACCTACCATTTCACGACTTCTCCAAGCTCCATATTTTTCAACTAAGTGCATTGGACAGTCAAAATGGGTAATCGTTACTAATGGTTCAATCCCATGTTTGCGACACTCTTTGAATAAGTCTTCGTAAAATTGTAGACCTTCTTCATTTGGCTCAGTTTCGTCACCCATTGGAAAAATTCGGCTCCAAGCGATTGATAGACGGTATGTTTTGAATCCCATTTCACCAAAAAGAGCAATATCTTCTTTAAAATGTGTGTACATATCAATGGCATTTTGTGCTGGATAAAAATGCTTTTCATCAAAATCAAACATTTTCATCTCTCCTGTGATAACTGGAAAACGATCTTCTCCCACTGGTGCTAAGTCAACGTTTGCTAAACCACGTCCACCTTTATCATAACCACCCTCACATTGATTAGCAGCTGTTGCGCCACCCCATAAAAAATCTTTTCTAAATCCCATTGTCTTACCTCCGTATATATTAATAGTAAACTTAATTACTGTTGTTCCCTTAGTTTAATTCTGATGCAGCTTCTTCATCCATAATAACAACTAAATTAGGATGTAGTTTTAAATAAGTTACTGGTAAATCAGGTGTGATTTCACCCTCAATGAATGATTTCATAATACCAGATTTTTCACGACCATTAGCGATTAAAACTAATTGTTTCGCACTCATAATACTTCTTGGTCCCATGGTTACATAAAAATCAGGGGCATCTTTTGGATCAATAAAATGATCAATAATCACTTGTTCTAAGTCAGGATTATCTTCAAACGTTACTTTTGATGTATAGTCATTGACAGTCGTTGTGTTTGGTAAGTTACCACAATAATGCCCATCAGCTCCTACTCCCAAAAGAATTGAATCTAGTCCACCGTCATTCTGTATGCGATTGTCTTGGTTTTCATAATTCTCACCATCAAGAACGTGAATATTTTCTTCTAATACATTAGCTGGATTTAAATATAATCTACGTAGATCAGCAATTGTAATTCCTTCTTGTTTATTATCCTTATAAGGGATTTCATCAAAATTATAGTAGTGAACATGATTTAAATAGTTCTTATCTTTCACTTCTGGAACCAAGTATTTATAAACTTCAAGAGGTGTTCTACCTGCTGTAATAGCTAGATTTACTCGCTCTTGTGAAGCAAACATAGTTCCTAATAAATGTTGGGATGCAACTTTGCCTAATTCTTCATAGTTTTTTGTAATAATAACTCTCATCGTTTCACTCCATTTCTTTTTTAAATAACGGCAATCATTAACTCATCTTCAGTGGTTACTTTTTTACCTGTATTTTCAACAATATCTAAATAATCATTAAAATTTGTAATAACAATCGGTGTTTGAGTACTAAAACCTGCCGCCTCAATTTTTTGAATATCAAATTCTAATAATTTATCCCCTGCTTTAAATGAATCACCTTGAGCTAGAAAAGCTGTGAAACCTTCACCTTCCATTTGCACCGTGTCTAAACCAATATGAATTAATAACTCTAATCCTTTATTTGAGACAATCCCAATCGCATGTTTTGTAGGAAATAACGAAAGAATAGTTCCATCAAATGGTGCGTACAACACGCCCTCAGTTGGTTCAATAACGACACCTTTCCCTAAAATACCTTCAGCGAATGCTTCATCTTTTGCTTGTGATAATGGTAAAACATTGCCTTTAATTGGTGCTTTGATAATTTCTTTTTCAACTGATTTTACTGTGTTCTCAATTGTTTCCTCCTCCACATAATCATCTTTCCAGAAGAAATAAGTTAGAACAAATCCAACAACTGAAGCAATCACAATAGCGATAAATGAATTTATCATACCACTTGCATCTCCTGTTTTTGTATTAATGAAGTTGACCACTCCAAAAATACCTAAACCACCCATTGTATAGCTCTTAATGTTAACTACCCCAATAAATGCACCTGCAACACCACCGCCAATCATACTAAAGATGAAAGGTTTTTTCTTAGGTAATGTAATACCATAAATTGCTGGTTCCGTTACTCCACAAAAACCTGAAATAACAGCTGGAATACATAAACTTTTTAACTTTTTATCTTTCAATTTGAAATACATCGCAAGGACAACTGCTGTTTGAGCAAAACTCGCACCAAATGTTGCTGCTAAAATGTTATCAAATCCTAATTCTGCTAAGTTGATCATTGCTAAAGGAATTAAACTCCAATGTAAACCAAAAATAACTAATGCTTGCCAGAAGAAACCGACAATTATTCCGAAAATAATTGGTGAAAAACCGTGAAGCGCTGAAAATCCTAAACTTAATAAAGCTGTTAATGTACTAATAATTGGTCCAATAACAATGAATCCAACTGGTAATGCAATTAGTAACACAATGAACGGAACAAAGAAATTAGCTAGCATTTCAGGAACAATTCGTTTAGCGATTTTTTGAATGTACGCAGCTAGTGCAACAATAACGATAACTGGAATAACTGTTGAAACGTAGTTATTCGCTAAAACTGGAATTCCCATAAATTTAAAGAAATAATCAGTGCCAAATAGTTGTCCAATCGGCTCTGCTCCGCCTAAAGCTGATAACTGGATACTTGGATAACAAAGTGCAGCTCCAATTACCATACCAATCATTGGTTGTAACTTAAATTTTTTAGCTGAGGTATAGCCTATAATAACTGGTAAAAAGTAGAAGACACTGTCCCCGATGGCATTTAAAATTAAATACGTTCCCCCAGTTGTTTCATAGTTGAAGCCACCAATAACCGTTCCTAAAAAGACAAGCAACGCATTCAGTCCTTTAATCATCCCTGCGGCACATAGCGCTCCCAAGAAAGGTTGGAAACAACCACTAATAATGTCAATAATACGATCGAAAAATTTCATTTTCTCGCCTTCAGCACTATCTGAACTTTCAGAAACACCGGTCAATTCAACAACATCTGCATAAACAAGTGGCACATGGTTCCCAATAACCACTTGATATTGACCACCACTCTTCATGACAGTCACAACGCCGTCCATTTTTTTCAATACATCATCATTGGCTTTTGACTCGTCTTTTAATTTAAAACGAAGACGTGTCACACAGTGGGTTAAACTGTTAATGTTCTCCTTTCCTCCAACTTGTTTGACAATTTCTTGTGCTAACTCTTGATACTTGCTCATTGTGTTTTCCTCCATATAAATTATTTTTTATATAATGAAGGTTTGGCCAACTTAATGTTACCATCCATACACTCGTTACTGTTCTGTACTAACTAGTTTTGCAATATGAATCATTAAATAGAGCTGTTCTTCTTTTGGCATTTGATACATATACCTTTGCTTAACATACTCGTTTATTTTTAGGACACATTCATATTCATTTTTATATTTTACCTTTACCATCTCAAAAAGTTCGTCATCTCCCTTGCTTTTAAAGGTTCGTTTATTTAAAATGCGATAGCAAAAGTATTTCAAATGAGTGCTGAATCGGTCAAAATACACCGACTGCTCATTGATTTCTACTTTGAAATGATATTTAACAATATTAGTTACCTGACTCATGAGTTCTGTTAACTCATAAGCATTACCAAACTTATCTGACATTTCGGAATTAACTAAATGTAAGGTAATGAATCCAGCTTCTTCTTTAGACAAGGTCGTATTCATTTTTTCATTCACCATCTTTAAGGCATCTTTTCCCACTAGATACTCTTCTGGAAAGAAGCGTTTAATATCCCAAATCAAGATATTTTTTAAAGCAATGCCTTCTTTCTCTCTTTCGATAGCTCCATTTATATGATCCATTAAAAAGAGATAAACTGAATCGCTGATTTCTTTATTCAATTTAGTTCTCGCATATTTAACAATATCATCAACAACTTCAATAATATCTACTGGTACTTCCTTTAAAAGCTCTTGAACTTTATTAGATGGTTGATTTTTCGCTAAGTTAAAGACTTGTGTTATATTTTTTTCTGCTAACACATCTCCTGGACGTTTCTTAAAAGCTAAACCTCTCCCCGTAACTACTTGTTCCTCATTTTTTTCATCCAATACAATGACAACATTATTATTGAGCACTTTGTGAATGATCATTTTACTTCTCCCCCTACCTCTTAAAAAAAGAAAAAAACCCAACCTTTCTAAAAAATACGCCAAATAAGCGTCTGCTTTAGAAAAATTAGGTTTAGCCAACTTAATGTTACTATCCATTCATATGTTTTGTTTCTAAACAAATAATAACAAATCATTTTTACAATGTCAACGTTTTCACACAGGTTTTATTTCAAGATCATTAAAAAAGACTCTCAAAATATCACTTTTGAAGTCTTTACTTGAAATCATTTTCTGTTAGATTGTCTCTAAAGTTAACATAGCCTGCTTAATTTTTTCTTTCGTCACCTGACAAGGTAATAAATGCATCAAAGGATCTTCGTTAGCTTTTTTTGCAATAGTATCCAAATCATCTCTAGTTATAGCCAAACTTGAAAATTGATAAGGTAGACCAATTTCTTGATAAAAAGGAATCAACTCTGATACCTCTGACAACTTTTCTTCTATTATAAGTTGCACTAAAATTCCATAAGCCACTTTATTTCCGTGTAAATAATTCTTAGTCTTAGGAATATAAGTCATCGCATCATGAATACTGTGAGCTCCAAATGTTCGCCCGTACTTATCCCCAAAACCACCCACCATTCCCGCAAGTAAAATATTAGTTTCTACTATCTTAATAAAATCTTCAGTGAGTTCTTTATTTTCTAAATCAATTAAAGCTTGTTTAGAACACATTAATAAATTATCTCGACACTCTTTAGCTGCAAATTTAGCCACGGCGATTTCTGCTGAGTATGTGCTTAACTCTGAAATAACAGGATTAGATTCGTACCACTTAGCTAAAGTATCTCCGATTCCTGCTACAAGTAATTCTTTTGGCGAATTAAGAATGACTTCTGGATCAACAAGTGTCAGACTAATGCTTTGACTGAAAAAAAGCATATCAACCATGGCACCCTCATTGTTGTAAATCACACTTAAAGGTGTATAAGCAGCACACGTTGAGGCTAAAGTCGGTAAACAAATAACTGGTATTAATATATCAGCTGCCACTGCTTTTCCTAAATCAAGTACCTTTCCCCCACCAATAGCAATGATTCCATCTAAATCATTTTCTTTAATAAATTCGACAAAGTAGCTAATATTTTCAAAAGTACATTCATTTTTATAATGTTTAAAGTGACACCCTACTTCCTTTAACTCAGGGAAAAATTCTCTAGCCACCTGCCACGACTTCTCACCATGTAAAATTAAGACTTTCTTTAACTTTCTTTTTAATAGGTGCTCCTCTAACTGATTCCACGCACCCGCGTGACATATATACTCTTGTGGCGCTCCTCTGACAATCATCGTTTCATTCATTATCATCTCTCCTTTTATTCATCATTATAATGAAAACGGTATTTTTATGCAATAATTTTCGAGTTTTTATTCAAATATTCATTTTTATCTTGCATAATACTTTGGATTTATGTATACTTCTTTTTATATTAAAAAAAGATAAGAAAAAGGAGTTTCGTACATGATAAAAAAATGGCAAAAAAAATTCGCAATCATTTTAATGTTTTTAATTAGTTTAACAAGTCTTACTTCCGTTCATGCAGAAAGTAATGACCCGACAATGAAAAAGGTACAAGATAAAGGGGTTTTAACAGTTGGATTATCTGCTGATTATGCGCCTTATGAATTTCACGCGACAGTGGATGGAAAAGATAAAATTGTTGGGACAGATATTGATATTGCTCAAAAAATCGCCGATGATATAGGTGTTAAGTTAAAAATTGAAGAATATGGCTTTGATGCTTTAATTGGGGCTTTAAAAACAGGAAAAATCGACATGATTATTTCTGGAATGTCACCTACTCCTGAGAGATTGAAAGAAGTTGATTTCTCAGATAACTATATGACCGTCGAACAAAAAGTGGTTATCAGAAAAGAAGATAAAGATAAATTCAATTCGATCGATAGCTTCAAAGGCTTAAAAGTTGGGGCTCAAAAACAATCCACACAAGAAGAATTAGCTAACAATGAATTACATGCTGATACAGTATCTCTGCAACGTTTACCAGATATTATTTTACAACTACAAAATAATAAAATTGATGGGGCTGTTATTGAAGGTCCTGTAGCTGAAGCGTATGTAGCTCAAAGTAACTTATTTACTATAGCTGATGGTATTTCATTTGAAAATGAGAAAAAAGGAACAGCTGTGGCGATTCCAAAAAACTCAACAGATTTTCTTGACTCAGTTAACAAATCAATTAAAGAAATTAAAGATGAAAAATTGTTAGATACTTATAAAGAAGATGCTTATAAATATATGTTTAACGAAGAATCTTTCTTTAAAAAATACGGTTCTTTCTATTTAAAAGGAACAGCCTATACTGTTTTCTTAGCTTTCGTTGGCGTACTCTTTGGTGCAGTTATCGGTGCTATTTTAGCTTTGATGAAATTATCTAAAAATAAATTATTCAAGTTTTTCTCAATTTGTTACATTGAATATGTTAGAGGAACACCTTTACTGGTTCAGATTTTCTTAGTCTTTTTCGGTTCAAATGTAATCGGGTTTGATCTTAGCGCCCTTGCTGCAAGTTGTTTAGCACTTTCTTTAAATAGTGGTGCCTACGTTGCCGAGATTATCCGTGCTGGAATTAATGCAGTGGATAAAGGTCAAACAGAAGCCGCTAGATCTTTAGGAATGAACCAGTTCCAATCAATGAAATTAATTGTTTTCCCACAAGCGATTAAAAATATTTTACCTGCTTTAGGTAATGAATTTGTCACTGTTATTAAAGAGTCTTCAGTAGTATCAGTTATTGGTGTTTCTGAATTAATGTTCCAAGGTGGCGTGGTACAAGGAGCGAGCTTTAAACCCTTCTTACCAATTATGATTGTTTCACTGATTTACTTTATGTTAACATTTACATTATCTAGAATTTTAGGTGTCGCTGAAAGGAGAATGGGAACAAATGATTAAAACGAAAAAATTAACGAAGACTTTTGACAAAAACGAAGTCTTAAAAGGAATAGATGTTAACATTAAGCAAGGTGAGGTTGTTGTAGTTATCGGCCCTTCTGGAAGTGGTAAAAGTACCTTTCTAAGATGTTTAAACCTTTTAGAAGAACCAACAAGTGGTACCATCGAATTCGAAGGAACTAATTTAACGGATCAAAAAACGAATATCAATGAATTACGTCAAAAAATGGGCATGGTATTTCAAGGTTTCAACCTATTTCCTCATAAATCAGTTCTTGATAATTTAACGATTAGCCCAATTAAAGTCAAAGGCGAAACAAAAGAAATAGCTGAAAAAAATGCTTTAGATTTATTAGATAAAGTTGGCTTAAAAGATAAAGCTTCTAGCTTCCCTTCTCAATTATCTGGTGGTCAAAAACAACGTGTAGCGATTGCTCGTGCTTTAGCTATGAATCCAGATGTTATGTTGTTTGATGAACCGACTTCTGCCCTTGACCCTGAAATGGTTGGAGAAGTGTTAACTGTTATGCAAGATTTAGCTAAGGACGGCATGACAATGGTTGTTGTGACTCACGAAATGGGATTTGCTAAAGAAGTTGCCGATCGTGTGATTTTCATGGCAGAAGGTATCATTCAAGAAGAAGGAACACCAGAAGAAATATTTGAACAACCAAAAAATAGCAGAACACAAGACTTTTTAAGTAAAGTATTATAAAATGGTGAGAAGGTTGTCTCAGAAGTGCTCAGCTTCAAGAAATAAAAAGGAAATCACGAAAATTGCTTTTCAAATTTTTGTGATTTTCGATTTATTTCCGTAGAAGCTACTTCTGTGGCACCGTTTATTTTTATGTATTTTGATAATAGTCAGTAGAAAAAGGCACCTTTCTACTTCCCTATTTTCTTACTAAATTTTAAGGAGGGTATTCATGAATCAAACTTATTTATCACAATTTTACCAACAACCTGTGGAAAATCTTTTAATGGATTTCACAACAATGGCGAGCCAAATGGATGATCTGTTGAACTTATCGATTGGTGATCCAGATTTAACAACTGACACAACGATTATTGCCGCAGCGTTTAAAGATGTTAAAGCAGGTCACACACACTATACTGCCTCAGACGGTAGTCAAGAATTTATCCAGGCGGTGATTGATTTTTATCAGCGCCAATACAATCTTAACTTTAAACCTGAACAAGTTAGAGCATCAGTCGGCGCTCTTCAAGGTATGTATCTGACACTACAAGTTTTACTTGATAAAGATGATGAAGTCATTATTCATGAACCTTTCTTCTCACCTTATAAAACGCAAGTTATCGAAGCTGTTGGAACTCCGGTTATCATTCCAACTTACGAAGAAGATGGTTTCCAGATTAATGTGGACGTGCTAAAAAAAGCCATTACGCCAAAAACAAAAGCATTAATTATTAACTCGCCGAATAATCCAACAGGGGCTGTTTTTTCAAAAGATACCTTCAAACAAATTGCTGATTTAGCGATTGAACATAACTTCTTTATTCTTTCTGACGAAGTTTACGAAGCGTTTAATTTTTATGAAGACTTCACACCAATGGCAACTTTTGCCCCTGATAATACCATCACTTTTAGTAGTTTCTCTAAAGCTTTTGCGATGACTGGTTGGCGAATTGGTTACATGATTGCACCTGAGTATATTAATAAAGCGTGTAAACTGTTAAACGAAGATATCACCTTCTCAGCACCTACGCCTTCACAACGTGCGGGAATTTACGCCTTAAATCATGCTGAAGAATTAGTACCAAGTGTGGTCGCTGTCTTTAAGGAACGTCTAGAATATGTCGAAAAGCGTGTGGCTAGTGTTCCTTTCATGTCACTCCACCCTGTTAAAGGAAGTATGTATGCTTTTATTAATATTTCTAAAACTGGGCTAGGTTCTGTAGAATTTGCAATGAAATTACTTCAAGAACATCAAGTTCTCGTTATTCCTGGCAAAGCTTTCGGTGAATCTGGTGATAACTACGTCCGTCTAGCAGCGACCCAAGATCTTTCAGTATTGGAAGATGCTTTCAATCGAATTGAAAAAATGTCCTTTTAATAGCGACCAAAGTTCATAACAATCGTTTTATTAAACTCCTAAAAACTATCTTTTTTTATATTTATAGTTGAAACAGTTTAATTCAGTATGATAAACTGTTCTGAAGGGAGTGATTGATCATGGCTAGAAAAAAAATCTCAATACTTGCAGCAACGAATGACCTTTTAACAACAGCTTTATACATTGAAAAAGGCACGCTAATCGCTGTTTATAACAATACAGAAAGAAAAGTATTTGCTGATGTTGATTTCTTTGAACTTGTATACAATGGAGAAGATCTTTATTTAAACTTTTCAACTGTAGGAACTGAAAATACTTACAATGAACGTATTAATTTATCAACAGTAAATAATATTAATGGTGTTTTAATTAATCCGTCAAATTAAGAGTGGTGAAAATGGCGGTTAGCTCTGAGTAACTGGAGGATCTGCCATTCGAACCCGGACCATTAAAGACTGACTTATTGTCGGTCTTTTTTTAGTTTAAAATATAGCCCACCATGAACTAATTTTTAGGAGCACTTAATTATTTTTTTCCACCTTTTCTAAAAGGTAGTCTATCTGATATACTTCATTTCAGTTAATAAAAAGGGAGTGGGTCAAATAATGACAGAAAGAAGTGCAGAACTAAAACAGGCTGAAAAGGGAGCATTGATCAGTATTTTAGCTTACGTTATTTTAGCTGCATTCAAACTAGGAGTTGGTAGTTATGCTAACTCGAAAGCTCTATCTGCGGATGGACTTAATAATTTTACAGATACTATCGCTTCGATTGCGATTTTAATTGGGCTACGACTATCCAGAAAACCAGCTGATAACGAGCATCGTTATGGCCATTGGAAAGCTGAGAATGTTGCGAGCCTTTTAACGTCTCTCATCATGTTTGCTGTTGGTTTCGATGTTTTAATTAAAGCTCTTCACTCACTAATTAATCACGATATTCAAAAACCCGATCCAATTGCTGCGGTGGTTGGTATTATTTCAGCAATTATCATGTATGCTGTTTATCTGGTTAATAAAAAATTAGGTGAAAAATATCAAAGTAGTTCACTCATCGCTGTATCAAAGGATAATTTTAGTGATATGCTAACAAGTTTAGGGGCATCAATTGCTGTCATTACAGCTACCTTCCATTTAGCATGGCTAGATACATTAACAGCTGTCGTGATTGCTTTAGTCATTCTAAAAACAGCTTTTGATATTTTTAAAGAAAGTACGTTTTATCTATCTGACGGTTTTGACCGTGATAAATTAGTTATCTACAAATTAGAAATTTTAAAAGTTGAAGGCATTAAAGAAGTACCTGTTTTAAGAGCCCGTAACTTAGGGGCAAATATTTTTTTAGATGTCACTGTCCGTGTTGATCCTGATCTAACCGTTAAACAAAGTCATCAAATCGTTGATGACATGGAAGAGGATTTAAAACGAAAATTCAAAATATTTGATATTGATGTCCATGTAGAACCTTTTGAAGACTAAAAAATCAATCATGAAGATATTCTGAACATTATGTTTATGATATCTTCATGATTTTTTGTTATACTTATTTTGTGAAACTTAACAGAGAGGAATCAAACAAATGACTAAAAAAATTGGAATCATTGGTGGAGGCATTGTTGGAAGTACGGCTGCCTACTACCTAACTAAAGAAAATCAAAACGTCACTTTAATCGATAGTGGTGTAGGACAAGCAACCTCTGCTGCGGCTGGTATTATCTCTCCTTGGCTATCTCAAAGACGAAATCAAGAATGGTATTTTTTAGCTAAAGAAGGTGCTAAATTCTACCAAACGCTGATTGCTGATTTAAATGAAAATCAAAATACCGATCATGTCTATCAACAAACTGGGACATTACTTTACAAAAATACCCCTGTCCTTCTTGAAAAATTAAAAAAATTAGCAGAAACAAGAAAGATAGACGCACCAGAAATCGGAAATGTTAATCATTTGTCGTACTCTGAAATCAAAGAAAGAATTGCCGATATTAATATGACAGAAGATGCCCTTTTTATTTCTGGAGGAGCTAAGATTGATGGCGCGGCTTTAACTCAACTTTTGAAAAAAGAAGCGGTGAGACAAGGTAATCAAAGTATTTCAGATGTTGTTCAATCTATTTCTTATAAGAATAATCAATGGGAAGTTATCGCACAACAAGAAACATTTATTTTTGATCAACTCATCCTTGCTTGTGGTGCTTGGATTGGCGATTTACTCCGTCCTCTTGATTTTTATGTGGATATCAGACCTCAAAAAGGACAATTAATCGAAATAAAAATTACTTCTGATACCAAAAATTGGCCTGTTTTAATGCCAGTTGGAGAAACAGATATCATTCCTTTTGACGATGGGAAGATATTAATTGGTGCAACCCATGAAAATGATAAAGATTACGATCTTTCACCTGATAATGAATTACTTGGCTCACTAAAAAAAGAGGCTCAAAATTTTATTTCGACCATTGATGAAAATGCTACGGTTGTTGGTAGTCGCGTAGGTACAAGAGCTTATACTTCAGACTATTCGCCATTTTTTGGGGAAATTGACAGCTTACCACAACTACTTGTTGCTAGTGGTTTAGGTTCTTCTGGTTTAACGACAGGTCCTATCATTGGAAAAACATTAGCTGATTGGACATTAGAAAAAGAGACCGACTTTGAAGACTACCGTGCTAAACCAAATCAATACGTCTATCCTAATTAACACTTTTAAGAAAACGTGGTACAATATTAAATAGAAAAGGATGTGTTATTAACATGGGAATGACTTTCAAAAAAACTGATAGTCTTGAAAAACTATTCGAAGAATTTGCAATTGATCCAGATAAAAAAGAGAATGAAAAAGCCGTTAATAAAAACAATCAATTTACAGTAGATATTAAAAACACAACCATTACAATGAAGAATAACGAAAAAGATGCCTAGTTTTAGGCATCTTTTTTCGTGTATTTTTTAATTATTTGAAGCTTAACGCCTGTTTCATCATACTTGTTTTACAAAAAGTTTTCAATTGCTTTCCATGCTTCTTCTTTTCCTTCTTTTGTTTCTGATGAGAAGATAATGAAATCGTCTGTTGCGTCGAAGACTAATTTTCTTTTGATAGCTGCCTCATGTTTATTCCACTGGCTACGTTTGATTTTATCACTCTTAGTAGCCACAACAATCACTGGGATTTCATAGTATTTTAAGAAGTTATACATCTGTACATCTTCTTCTGATGGATCGTGACGGAAATCAACAAGTGAGACAACGGCCTTTAGTTGTTCTCTTTCCGTAATATACGTCTCAATCATTTGTCCCCATTTAACACGTTCTGTTTTTGAAACTTTGGCATAACCATAGCCTGGAACATCCACAAAATGAAGGGCTTCTTCAATCAAATAGAAATTTAAGGTTTGTGTTTTTCCTGGTTTACCGGATGTTCTAGCTAAGCCTTTACGATTAATTAACGTATTAATAAATGATGATTTCCCTACGTTTGAACGACCTGCTAAGGCAATTTCAGGTAATTTTGTTTTTGGATATTGTTCTGGTTGAACCGCACTAATTACGATTTCTGCTTTATGTACTTGCATAGTATCTCCACTTTCTTTTTTTATTCTTCCTTATCTTAACAAAAAAAAGAAGAAATGAATACTCTAGACTCATCTCTTCTTATAAATTCTAATTAAAATTCATGTAATTAGCTGGATTAATGTAACCTGACCAAAGTTCAGTGTTGATGGCAAAATGTAAATGTGCGCCTGTTGAGTTACCAGTTGAACCAACGTAACCAATCATATCACCCATTTTTACTTTTTCATCCAACCCAACAGATGAACGGTTCATATGGAAGTAGCTAGTAAACAAACCATTTTCATGTTGTAAAATCACGTAATTACCAGCTGAAGGATCAAATCCTTTAGCCACTACTTTACCGTCAGAACTTGCATAAATTAGTGTATTTTCAGCAACTGCCATATCGATTCCATTATGGTGTTCTGAATCTCTGGCACCAAATGGACTAGAAATACTGTAACCCTCTTTTAATGGAATGATAAATTCACTAACTTCTTTTGATTTTAAGTTTTTAATTTTGTAACTTGAGATTTTTCTTTGACCAACGATGACACGTTGACCTTCTGTTAAGGCTTTTTTCTCATCTACTAATTTTTTGTTCCAGTTTAAAAATTCTTTTTTATCGACTGTTTTTTCAGCAATAATTGAATCAATTGTGTCGCCTGGTTTTACATCATAGTAAATATTTTGGATTTTAGCATCCCCATCTAACTTCTTATCAAAGAATGTTAAATCATATGTTTCAATTAATTTGTTTAATTTTTGATCATAACTTGTATCTGTTGCGTACTTACCAGTTAAAGATTTTGTTGCCTCTTGATACGTTTTAGCGTTTTTCTTCCAAGTTCCTTTGTAGAAATCGCCGTTACCTTTTTTAGTATCTGTCAATAACTCCGCGTAATCTTCAAAAGATTCTTTGTAACCTGGATATTTTCTAAATTCAGCTTTAATTGTATAAAGGCTGCCTTTTCCGTTGTCTTCACTTGTGTTATAAGAAACAGATTGCCCTTTGTATGATCCTTTAATACCAAATAAGTTATGGTTAGGTGCTTGGCTTAATTCACTATTTCCAGAACCCGTTTCAAGAATAGCTTGTGCAATCATAACTGACGCATATAAATCATATTCTTGACCAATTTCTCTCGCTTTATCGCCAATACTTTCGATAAAATCTTCTGTCGTTTGGTTTTTGATAAATTTAATGTCTGTTGTTGAGACAAAGCTACTTTCTTCTTCACCAGTTGGTAAAACAACATCCGATGTTTCGTTAATGTGGACGCTCTCTTTTGGCGTTGATTCTGTGGGTTTATTCTTTGTTGGTGCAGGTTTTGGCTTTGGTTTTTCTTTTGTACTACTTGTTGTTGATGTTTCTGGTTTTTTCGACTCTTCTGTTTTACTTGATTCTGTTGTCGTTTGAATCGTTGATTCTTCTGTTGAAGTTGATTCTGACGTAGATTCTTCTACACTAGATTCAGATGTTGTTGTTTCAACAGTTGTTTCTTCTGTGGTTTCAGTTGTTGATGTTTCTTCTGTTGATGATGTCTCACTTGTTGCTTCTGTTTCATTTAGTTCTTCTTTTTGAACATTTTCTATACTAACTTCACTAGTAATTTCTGTCGCTGCATAGCCTACCACGGGGGCAATTAAACCACTAGTAAAAGTTGCTGTCATAAAAATAGTTAAAAATTTATTTTTCATTCCCTATACTCCTCAACTTTAGTCTTATCATGATGCTATTGTTCGATTATACCATTCGTTATTGATATATACTAATCGATTGCTTATTTTTTTTCAATTAAGTGTTGCATCTTCAGAATAATTAGAATACAATTAGAAAAGTATATTTTTTACTCATCATTATCTTTTTATAACGAGCTATTTTTTTAACATCCACCACTAATATACCTTCGTTTTTGATAAAAGTTAGTGCTTATTTTCACTACTTGTATCACCTTTCTTTCATTCTCACTTAGCTAAGTTATTATTTATTATGTTATTTTAATCCTTTATAGGAATTTTTTTTATATAATTAATTTGTTAATAAAAACACAAACTAATTATATAGTTATTTTTAAGAAAATTGGAGTGATTGTTTATGTATGAAAAAGTAAATGCAAAAGAATTTTTTAATAAAGTTTTATCTGGAACAGCAACAGGGATTATTGTTGGGTTAATTCCCAATGCTGTTTTAGCAGCTATTTTAAATCTATTTGGTGATAATCCTACTGCTATTTTTATTACGCAGGCGGTTGTTATTTTCCAAGTAGCGACACCTCTTTTAATCGGTGCCTTAATTGCCCTTCAATTCAAGTTTAATCCCTTAGATATGGCAATTGTTGCAGGAGCAAGTTATGTTGGTTCTGGTGTAACCACCTTTAACGCAACTGCGGAAGCCTATCTCTCAAAAGGAACTGGAGATTTAATCAACACCATGATCACAGCCAGTATTGCTATTCTTTTAACGATGTTTGTTGGTGAAAAACTTGGTTCAGTAAAAATTGTTTTAGCTCCTATTTTAATCGGTGCTGGTAGTGGAATTATCGGACTTTTAATTTTACCTTACGTTTCCGGAATTACCGCTGCTATTGGTAGTATGATTAATTCCTTTACTAATTTACAACCTATTTTAATGAGTGCCTTAATCGCTAGTTTCTTTGCTGTATTGATTATCTCTCCTATTTCAACGGTGGCAATTGGGATGGCGATTCAATTAAACGGTGTCTCTGCCGGAGCTGCAGCAATGGGCGTTGCTGCTACAACCATCGTTTTAGTCGTTCATTCATGGAAAACAAATAAATCAGGGATTACAATTGCCATTGCTTGTGGTGCCATGAAAATGATGATGCCCAATCTTTTTAGATATCCAATCATTATCTTACCAGCCGTTGTGACTGCAATTATTTCTTCCATTCCAGTTGCCCTTTTCCAAGTTTCAGGAACACCAAAATCTGCTGGTTTCGGATTGGTTGGTTTAGTTGGACCTTTAACTTCTATTGATATGGGGGATAAAAGCATTAGTTTAATCTTAGCTTTGATAGTTTGGTTTGTTATCCCAATTGCAACAGCTCTATTAACTCGCTTTGTGTTTGGTAAAATGCTACATCTTTATGACGAAAAAGAAGTTTTCCAATACTTAGCATAAGCCTATCTCTATCAACCATACTCCTTCTATCGTAAAACATTGCTTAAACTTTTACGATAGAAGGATTTTTTTGTTTTTGCTTTTTTCGACTTTTTTTAGTACGATGTAATTGATTTATTAAGGAGGTCCCTAATTATGACAAAAAAGAAAGAAACCAGATCACCCCGTTACCAGCAAGTTGCTATTGAGATAGCTGAAAGAATTGTCGATAATCGCTACGCCGTTGGGGACAAACTTTATGCCAGATCGACACTTGCCTCTACATTTAGCGTCTCACCTGAAACAGCCAGAAAAGCCGTTAATATTTTAGTCGATTTAAAAATATTAGAAGTGAAACATGGCAGTGGTGTGATCGTTGCTTCAAAGCAGCGTGCCGTATCCTTCTTAGAGCAATTTAAAGATGTTCAATCCATTCAAGACATAAAAAACGAACTAATAAGCAGTTTGAAACAACAAAAAGAAGAGCTCAATCATGTGACCACTCTTGTTAATCAACTAGTCTCACAAACAGTTAAAATTAATCAAGTGAATCCTTTACTCCCTTCAGAACTTGTCTTAACTTCTGAAGCGAGCCATTTACAGACTTCTATTTCTGAACTCAATTTATGGCAAGAAACAGGAGCAACGGTGATTGCCATCTTACATAATGAAGAACTCGTCTTATCTCCTGGTCCTTACGCTGTTTTAAATGCAGGAAATACCTTATATTTTGTTGGAGATGAATACGCCACGCAACGAATGAGTAACTTTTTTTACCCAAGTTTATAGTTGTATTCAAAAGCTGTGACAGAATTTGATTCTGCCACAGCTTTTTTGTTTTTCTTTCATTTATAAAAAACAGCTTCTTTGACAAAGTGACCACACGATGTTATCATCATGTGGTCACTTATTATTTTCTGAAAATGATAAGAAAAAATCAAAAAGGAGCTAATATAATGGTAAAAGTTCAAGTCAAAAATTTAACTAAAGTTTTTGGTAAGAGAAGTCAAGCAGCTCTTAAAATGATTCAAGAGCAACGACCAAAAACTGAAATCCTTGAAAAAACAGGTGCCACTGTTGGTGTATACGATACTAATTTTGATGTGAATGAAGGTGAAATCTTCGTTATTATGGGGCTATCAGGAAGTGGTAAATCGACACTTATCCGCTTAATCAATCGCCTCATCGAACCAACATCTGGTGATATTTATATCGACGGCAAAGACATTGCCAAAATGGATAAAGATGAATTGAGAGAAGTCAGAAGACACAAAATGAGCATGGTTTTCCAAAACTTTGGTCTCTTCCCTCATCGAACAATTTTAGAAAATACCGAATTTGGTTTAGAAGTTCGTGGTATTTCTAAAGAAGAAAGAACCCAACGTGCTGAAAAAGCTTTAGAAAATTCAGGTTTAATTTCTTTTAAAGACCAATACCCAGGTCAACTTTCAGGTGGGATGCAACAACGTGTAGGTTTAGCACGTGCCTTAGCCAATGATCCTGAAATTTTATTAATGGATGAGGCTTTCTCAGCTCTTGATCCTTTAATCAGAAGAGAAATGCAAGATGAGTTAATTGATCTCCAAGCAAATGTGCAAAAGACAATTATTTTTATCACTCATGATTTAAACGAAGCCCTTCGTATTGGGGACAGAATTGCGCTGATGAAGGACGGTCAAATTATGCAGATTGGAACAGGTGAAGAAATTCTAACGAACCCTGCTAATGACTACGTACGTGAATTTGTGGAAGATGTGGATCGCTCGAAAGTCTTAACTGCCAACAATATTATGGTACCAGCTTTAACAACTAATATTGAATTAGACGGACCAAACGTGGCTCTTCAAAGAATGCGTAACGAAGAAGTGAGTATGTTACTTGCCGTCAACAAAAAGCGTCAACTGAAAGGTTATATTACCGCTGACAACGCCCATCGTGCTAGAAAGAAAGGCTTGTCTTTAGAGGAAGTTATGACTGAAGAAGTGACTACCGTTCCAAAAGACATGCTAGTCAGTGACATTTTCAATATTATTTATGACTCACCAATGCCACTTGCAGTTGTTGAAAATGACCGTTTGCTTGGCGTTATTATTCGCGGTCGCGTTATCGAAGCCTTAACTGGTACAAGTGACCAAACTGAGGAAGGAGAATCACATGAATAACCTATTACTCGTTTCAAAAATACCTGTCGCTGATTGGGTGGAGTCTATCACTGCTTGGACAACAGATACCTTTTCAGGTCTCTTCTCCTTTATTCAAGTCTTAGGACAAAATATCATGGACGGGATAACCAATGGCTTATTATTCATCCCGCCAATCGTGTTTATTTTATTATTAACAGTCGCAGCCTTCTTTGTTTCTAATAAAAAATGGGGCTTAACCTCTTTTACATTCTTTGGCTTAGCCTTTATTTTAAATCAAGGACTATGGACAGATTTAATGAATACATTGACCCTTGTTTTAATATCTAGTGTGATCTCGATTATTATTGGGGTACCATTAGGAATTTTAATGGCTAAAAATGAGACAGCTCAAAAAATTATTACACCAATTCTTGATTTCATGCAGACAATGCCAGGGTTTGTTTACTTGATTCCGGCAGTTGCTTTCTTTGGAATTGGAATGGTTCCTGGGGTATTTGCCTCAGTGATTTTCGCCTTACCTCCAACCGTTCGTTTTACCAATTTAGGGATTCGACAAGTGCCTAAAGAACTCGTTGAAGCGAGTGATTCTTTTGGTGGAACTGGGAAACAAAAATTATTCAAACTAGAATTACCTCTTGCTAAAAACACAATTTTAGCAGGAATTAATCAAACAACGATGTTATCACTATCAATGGTAGTCATTGCATCAATGATTGGTGCTCCTGGTCTTGGACGTGGTGTTTTATCAGCTTTACAACGTGCTCAAGTCGGTAATGGTTTTGTGAATGGTGTTGCTTTGGTTATCTTAGCGATTATTATTGATCGTTTTACCCAACACTTAAATAAACCAAAACAGCTAGCTGAAAAGAAAGTTGTTTCAAAAGAAGCTAAAAAAAGAAAAATTATCATTGCTTCAACTGCAGTTATTTTATTAATCGGTGGGTCGGTTGTTAGTTCAATTTTTGCCAATAAAAACAGCAAAGACAACACCATTAATTTAACTTATGTTGAATGGGATTCAGAAGTTGCTTCAACACACGTTTTAGGTGAAGTTTTAAAACAACAAGGTTTCAAAGTTAATATGACACCTCTTGATAATGCGATCATGTGGGAATCTGTTGCTAAAGGTGAATCAGATGCTATGGTCTCTGCTTGGTTGCCAAGTACTCATGAGGCTCAATTTAAACAATATAAAGATTCAATCGATCTTTTAGGAACTAACCTTGAAGGCGCAAAAGTCGGCTTAGTTGTTCCTAGCTATATGGATGTGGATAGTATTGATGACTTGAAAGACGAAGCTGGTAAAGTAATTACGGGGATCGAACCTGGTGCTGGTGTCGTTTCTGCGGCTGAAAGAACGATGTCTGATTATTCTAATCTAAGTGATTGGAAATTAGAAACTTCATCATCTGGTGCTATGGTGGTTACATTAGATCAAGCCATTAAAAACAAAGAACCCATCGTTATTACAGGTTGGTCACCTCACTGGATGTTTTCAAAATATGATTTAAAATATCTAGAAGATCCTAAAAAATCTATGGGGACGCAGAATCAATTAATACAATTGCTCGTAAAGGGTTAAAAGAAGATCAACCAGACGCTTATAAAATCATAGAAAAATTCAATTGGGAAACCAAAGATATTGAAGAAGTGATGTTAAAAGTGAATAACGGAACTTCTCCAGAAGATGCTGCTAAAGAATGGATTGAAGCAAATCCTAAAAAAGTAGCTGAATGGACTAAGTAATGAGATAAAAACGCCAACAGATGAAGGTATATATTTCCTTCGTATCTGTTGACGTTTTTTTATTTGATCATTTCCAAAAGTACTTGGCGAATTTGTGTATAGTCTACTAATTCAATATCTGGTTGAATGACTTCTTCTCTGATATCTTTTTCGTATTTATTTAACCAAATACATTGCCAATCAGATGATTTAGCACCAACCACATCGTTCTCGTAGGAATCCCCAATGTAGATAAATTGCTCACTACGTTTACCTAACTTCGTCTCAATATGCTTAAAAATTTCTCGGCTAGGTTTGGCTAGACCAACTTCACCTGAAATAAAAATAGTTTCACTCGAGATTAAACTAGCTATTCCTAATTGTTCCAACTTAGCTTTTTGATGCTCAGTTGGTCCATTAGTTAAAATACCTAAATCAATATCCAGAGCCAATAATTCATTCATCAGCCTCGTCATCTCAGGCTTCATTACTAATTTCCCTTGGTTATCTCGGTAAGCTTGTTGGAAATCCTCCGCCTCTTTATTAGTGATACTTATCCCAAAATCTTTTAATGCTTCTTGGATTCGGTAAACGCGCATCTCCTCTAAAGAAAGAGTCCCCTCTTCAGTTAAGTGAAACACCTTATCACTGTAATAGCGAAAGCGAATATAAAGAGATTTTAACTCTTTTTTAAGCTCTTGACTTGCATGAGGTAAACTTACTTGTAACGCCTCTTCAAAAGGAACTATCTGATCATAAAGAGTATCATCTACATCAAAAATAACGACTTTCATCTCTTCCTCCATATCTTTAACCCATTCCAATCACAAAATAGAGTAGTTTATCTGAATAGGTTATTTGTGTTTCATCAACCAATGTACTATTTAACATGTCCATCTGGTCTGTAATAATCCCATCAATTCCGTAGAACATCATTCGTGTCATCGTTTCTTCGTCATTAGGCGTCCATGCGTACACATCCTTACCTTCTGCGTTGGCTGTATTAATAAAACTTGAATTTAAGGTCGTATATTCTAAGGTAAAGAAATCCATTTCTCCTTCTGGTGGTCCAGCCACACTAAACGGCATAATGTAACCAACCACGATCTTAGGCTCTTTCTTTTTAAGTTCCTCTACAATATCAAAAGATAAGGACTGAATAATATGCCCATGTTCCAAAATATCTGCTTTGTACTTCGCTAAGAAATTATCAATCATCTCTGGACTATCATTTTTAGTCGGTTTAATTTCAATCATTAGCTTTTGATTCTGACGATTAGCTTCTGCTAAATACTCATCAAAAGAAGCAATCTTTTCTTCCATACCGTTTTCGTGAACAGTGATTTCAGTTAATTCTTTCAGGTTTAGTTCATAAGGTTTCTTCTTAACGCCTGTTAAACCCTTCAAATTAAAATCATGATAGACCACAAATTGATGATCTTTGGTTTCTTGAATATCCATTTCAATGTAGTCTGGATGTGTGTCTTGACTCGTTTTTTTAAGTGCTGCTATCGAATTTTGAACCCCATTAGCATTATCCACACCTCTATGGGAAACGGTAATCGGTCTTGTCGTAGATGGGTTACTTAAAAAATCTTCATTAAAAGTTCCCACAACGACAGCCACACAAAGAACTAATACGAAAGTGCCTGCATATTTTAACCCTTTGATAATTTTTCTTGTTTCTCTTTTTTCTTCTTCTTCAAACCATGAAGGACGAGCTGGCAAGAAGTCTCCTTGCGCCATATAGTCGATAGTAACAAAGAAAATACCCACAGTAGATAGAATTAAATTTAGTAACCAAACCATTTGCAAGGTGGTCATTAAAACGATTGCTGTTCCTAGTGCATATTGCGGAATATTCTCTTCCACTAAGTACTGTACAAAAATAATCAGTGCATAAGATATCCCACTTAGTCCAACAAAGGTTCCCATTACCACTAAAAATTGACTCAATATTTTAATAAAATTACCTTTTGTTTCATTCCAACTAAATCTAACCGAATCCTTAAATTTACGATCTTTTAAAATCATCTCTGGTAAGGCAAAAATAAAGCGAATCGCTAAATAGATAAGTAAAAGATAGAATAGTACAAATAACGCCACAAAGATAATTCGGTTCTCAAAAATAAAATCCAATAAAAAGACGGGGATTTTAAATTTCGTTAATAACTCTGAATTAAACTTAATGCCACTAATCGGTAAAACTAAGAAAAAATAAAAAAGGAAAAATAATAGTGTTCCTGGTTTAATTTTCTTAAGTTGTAATAAGGTCCCTTTGATTAACTGTTTCAATGAAATTGGTTGTCTGATTTGAATAAAATAAATACTCAAAAGTAAAAACGTAAATTCAAAAAAGACGGCGACCACTAAGAGTAGCATCATGGTAATCAATCCTAAAAATACAAAAGGATGGTCTTTGGCAATCATGCCTATATTGTCATAAGACACATAAGCCACGTTCCCTTGTCTCAAAATAAAGCGAGTGGCACTTAGTAAAAATGGGTTCAGAATAAACATTAAAAACCCATGCATCAATAAAACATCTCTAAAATAGGACTTAGCTTCTCCAATAAACGCCCACGTCTTAATAAAATTCTCTCTAATATACTTCATCATAAACTCCTAACTAAATCCTTTTTACTCTTTTAAAAAGATGAACCTGGTTCCTTTAAAAACGTGATTTCTTCTTGGGTTGACTCTCTATCTAAAATCTCATTTCTATGTGGATATCTTGAAAAACGTTTGATAATCTCAAAATGACGCTTTTCAAAATCAAGCTGATTTTCTAAACCTTCCTCTGAAAATAAGAGCAGTGCCTCTTCATGAATTTTGACAGATTCCGAATGCATAAAAGGCATATACAAAAAGCCTCTTTCATTCACAGTTAATTGATCTAACTTACCTGTTGCAATGGCTTCTTGGGCTAAAATAAGCGCCATGCCATCAAAAGTAAAAGATTCTTTTTTATCTCTAAATAGATTCCTAGAAAACTGATCTAACACAATAATCTCAGCAAGTCGTCCGTGAACTGTTTGGCGCCACTCTGCATATTCACCTTGCGCTACTTTAGTGTGTAATTCTAAAAAACGCTCCTTGATTAACGCGTCAAAGTTATCATCTTTTTTAAAATGTTGTGCTGGTGTGGCTTCTTTAAACCAGAAATCTAATATTTCTCGGTAGTTCATTATCTAAATATCCCTTTCATTTCATCTTGTGATAGTTTTATTATATAATACTTTTAATAAAAAAGTGGAGGTATTTGATTATGAAGCAAACACTTGAAAAAGAATGGGCGTATCAAAAATACTTTATCATGTCACATTCACAAAAAGAATACTTATATATTAGACAATTGTTTTCGACTAATAATGATGATTTAGAAAAAAAGTTTAACGAATCGATCTTACGAGCAGAACAAACACCACCTACAAAAGGTTCTCTAACCAATGCCTACCAACATGTTTGGGGCTATTTCAAAAAAAGTGCCACATCAGAAGAAAAAGAAAAGTTTCAAGCATTGTTAAATAGTCTGCCCCTTGATGAAAAAGACATTCAAAGATTTTGTCAAAAGCTGAGTATTCAATATGATAAAAAATATCTCTTACAATCCCGAATTTTATTTCCAAAGTAAAAAATCATCTCACCCGAAATAACTGTCGAGTGAGATGATTTTTTTAAATATTAGCTTCTTTTTTCAATTCTTGAATCACACTAATTTTTACAAATGGAATGTAGATGACGATTGAAATTAATAAGTTAACGGCCGCTAAGATAGCGCCTTTGAAACTTGCTGTTGCAATTAAGCCTCCTAAAATTGGAGGTGTTACCCAAGGTGGGATAACCGTTGCAACTGGTACAATGCCCATTTTAGTTGAGAAGTACGCTGTTGTTACTAAAATCATTGGTACTAAAATAAACGGAATAAACATAATTGGGTTTAATACAATTGGTAAACCAAATAGCATTGGCTCATTAATATTGAACAAACCAGGTCCTGCACTTAATTTATTAACCATCATGAAAGATTTATGCTTTCTTCCTACTAAAAAGATAGCAATAATTAATCCTAATGTTGCACCTGTTCCACCTAAGTTTACAAAAGAATCAATAAATGGTTTGTTAACGATATAAGGTGCTTTTTCTCCTGCTGATACTGCTAATGCGTTAGCATCGATTGCTGGTATATTGATTGTTTGTAAAAACGGATCAATCATATTAGCACCATGTAAACCAAAGAACCATAAGAACGGTGTAATAAAAGCAATTAAAAGTGCTGATGGATAAGTATTAGCTAGTCCCATAAACGGCTCTTGGACTGCTGCATAGAATGAGGCAACAATATCTGTTACACCAAAAGCAGCAAAAATAGCAGCTACTAAACCAAATAAACTAATAATAATCATAGCTGGTAGTAAAGAAGCAAAAGATTTTGCCACAGCTGGTGGAACACCCTCAGGCATTTTAATCACTAATTTTTCATTCCCAATTAAGCGAACAAATAATTCTGCTGAAACGATAGCGACGATTAAAGCGATAAAAAGACCTGTTGAAGCCATCCCTGTCGCGCCACCTAAAGCAAAGAATGAACCTAAAGATACAATCCCAGATGCTACACCATCTTTTCCGTATCCTGTTGCTAAGTTATATGCTACTAAAAAGGCAATTGCCACTGAAATAATTGCAAATGTTCCGTTCCAAACACTACCACCGAAACCTTTCCAAGCTTCGCCACCGAAAATACTGTTCATGAAATCTTGGAAAAATTGGATTGGCAGGTTATTAATCATTACTGCTAACGCACCAAGAATCATTAGTGGCATTGTTACCATAAATGAATCACGAATCGCTACTAAATGACGTTGTGCCCCAATTTTTGAAGCAACAGGTATAAATTTTGCTTCCATGAATTTGACAAATCCATCCATTAAAAACTCCCCCTAAAAATTTTTATTTTTATCAGTAAGTTATCTGATACCTTACTATATGCAATCATCGTGCCAACTCTTAAAACGCTTTCTACAATTGGCATAGTCCTTTACTGATTGCACACTAATTATACTGTGTTACACACTAGAGTGGTGAAAAAGGCGTACAGCTCTGAGTAACTGGAAGAAACTAGAAATAATCCACGCTTTTCGGATTGTTTCTAGTTTTTGAAGTTACCGAAGGAGCTGCCTTTTGAACCCGGACTACACTAGAGTGGTGAAAAATCCGCTTAGCTCTGAGTAACTGGCGGAACGTAAAAAAAGAGGATTAGCCTGCACGCTAGTCCTCTTTGGCATTGATACACAACACTTCTTTATGTATAAACTATACAATATTTAGTAAATTCTCTCAAACTACTTTATCTTCATCACCGTTTCATTCTCAATCAACATATGAGGAATAATCACTCTTTTTTTCAATTCTGTGGGTTCTTTCAACTGAGTTAAGAATTCTTCCACAGCTGTTTTTCCTAATTGGGTCGCATTTACATCAATCGACGTGATATAAGGATGTAACAATGTAGTGAAAACTGAATTATTAAAACTAATCACTGAAATATCATCAGGCACTTTGTAACCTGATAAGTTGATCATTTGAATTAATCTTAAAGCAAACATGTCATCAATGGCGATACATGCTGTTGGTTTTTCTTCCTTTAAAAATTTGTCAAAGGCTAAATAACTTTCTGGCTCAATTAAAGGCATCGCTTGATACATCTCTAAATTTTCTTCCATTAAGCATTTTTGATAACCAAAGAAGCGCTCTTTAAAGAAGTTTTCTTTTTGATTGTTGGTTGTGAAGACAATTTTTGTATGTCCTTTATCAAGTAAATGCTTCGTGGCTGTATATCCTAGCAACTGGTTATCATTATCCACACAACTTGTTTCATTAAAGTATTTGTAAGGTTGACCAATCATAGTGAATGGCACTTTGTTTTTAACGAGATAATCAAGAACCATGTCGTCTTCTTCTACGTAAAGTAAGATAAAACCATCCACTCGTTTTTGACGGTACATGAGTTCCACATTGGCTAACAACTCTTCTTGCGTTGGGGCTGAAGCAACCGAAATCGTCACTTTTTGTTTACTGGCTTCTTCGTTCATCGCTGTTATAATTTCTAGATAGAAGGGATTACTCTTTCTTTCTTTTGAACCAATCACAGGTAAAATAATTCCGATGGTATCCACATACTTATTGGCTAAATTTTGTGCTGAAACATTCGGCACATAACCTAGCTTATCCATGGCCTTACGAACTTTTTCTTTTGTTTCTTGAGAAATACTTGGATGATCTTTTAAAGTTCTTGAAACAGTTGAAGGTGCCACACCAACTTCTTTCGCAACATCTTTAATCGTTACACTCATATACTCTCTCCTCTTACAGTTTCATGTCTAATAAAATACCAAAGTGATCACTCACAACAGGTCCTGTTACACCATTAAAAATAACTTCATAAGACGCTACTTCGACCTGTTGCTTAACAAATCCAAAATCAATTCGTAATCGCTCTTTATTATCTGCCCAACCATCAATGTTACTTTCTACTGTAAACTCGCCCTTTTTCTCTTTAGCTAAATGGTAAACATCTGAGAATGTTTGACTAACTAAAGAATAGCCTTCTCCTTCGAGATGAGCAGGTGCATTAAAATCACCTAATAACAAAACTTGATGAGTCACTTTTTGCGTATTTTCTAATAGTTGATTCCATTCATAGATAAAACCTTCGTCAGGATCTTCTGAATACCATGAATAATGGCAACTTCCTACAGTTAACTTTTCTTGATTTAAATGAGCGAGTAAAATTCGGCGGGTATGATAATCTGTTCTATCTTTTGTAGGAGAAACAAGCAAGCTCTCTGCTTCAAAAGGATATTTTGATAGGATAGCAGAACCTTCATCATAAATATCATAACCAATATGGCTACATGTCCAACCCCAATAAAAAGTTTGCCCCTTCTCTTTTAGATAATCAACTAACAATTTAGCAAAATTATCTGCTTTAATCTCAACTTCTGCTCCTTCATATGAACAATAAAATTCATCTGGGTTAATCGCTTCAGCTGAAATTCTTTGATTCACTTCTTGAAGAGCAATGATTTCTGCTCCTTCCTTTAAAATAAAATCCCCTATTTGAACTAATTTCTCTAAAGGATTTTCTTCAATCCAACTATGGGTGTTTAAACTAATAACTTTCATTTTATATCCTTCCTATTCAAAAGAAAAAGACTAGGCATCGTGCCATAGCCTTTTCTTATACATGATTTTGATCATTGGCGGGGTAAATTCAGCTTTTCACTCCAGTTACTCAGAGCAAAACGACTTTTCTATCACCCTTATTTACAAACTAACTTTTCCAACCACACTAGCTTTTGTTTGTTGTCCGACTTGGTCTAATGTTAATGATTGTAATTTATCGCTATTGGTAAATATTACCACAATTGTTGTGCCTTTGCCTGCTTTTTTAACGGCATCCCAATCAGCTTTTGCTAATAATTCACCTGCTGCTAATGTGTCGCCTTCTTTGACAACCACATCAAAGGCTGAGTTTTCCATCTCAACTGTGTCTAAGCCCATGTGAACTAAGATTTCTAAGCCATCTTCTGTGACTAAACCAATGGCATGTTTTGAAGGGAATACTGTCATAACTTTTGCTGCTACTGGTGAAACGACTTCACCACTTGTTGGGATAACACCAAATCCGTCACCCATCATTTTTTGTGAGAATACTTCATCTTGAACTTCTTCAATTGAAATAACTTCACCTTCAGCAACAGCTAATAATTCAACTGTTTTGTTTAACGCACTTGTTTCTGTTACAACTTCTTCTTTTGCTGCATTATCGAAGTTTGATTTTGGAATTTCGATATTGGCATCTAATGCATCTTGAATATCTGATTTTAAGATATCCGCTTTAGGTCCATAAACTGCTTGAACACCATTATCTTTAATGATTAAGCCCATTGCACCACATTTTTTCCATGCTTCTTCACTACCAACTAAACCACGGTCATTGACTGAAACACGTAAACGCGTCATACAAGCATCCACATCATCGATATTTTCTTTACCACCTAAAAGGTTGATGACATCAATGACTTGTTGGCTAATGCCTGAAGCATCTGTACTTGGTGCTGCAGTATCAGTTGCCATATCTACTTCATAGTTTCCATTACGTCCTGGTGTTCCAAAGTTAAATTTCTTGATTAAGAAGTTAGCTAAGAAGTAAGTACCTACTCCAAAGACAACCGTACAAATCACAAAGTTAACAATATCCATACCTAGTCCAGCTTTAATTGAAATTGGTAATCTTGTTAATAACTCAATGTTACCGAATGAGTGAATACGTAAGTTAATAATATCTGCCATAGCAAATGCTAACCCTTGAATTACAGCATAAACACCGTATAAAGGCATTGCGACAAACATGAACATAAATTCTAGAGGTTCTGTTACCCCTGTTAAGAATACTGCAAGTGCTGCTGAGAAATACATTGATTTATATTGAGGTTTTTTGTCAGCGTCAACGTTTTTATACATTGCATACGCCATCCCCATTAAAATACCTGAAGAACCAATCATTTGACCAACTTTGAAACGTGCTGGTGTGAAGCTTGTTAAAACATGGTTATATTGGCTCATGTCACCTGATTGTTTCAAGTTTAATAAGTCCGTTGCCCATGCTAACCATAATGGATCTTGACCGTAAACCATTGTCCCAGCTTGTGCACCTGAAAGAATTTCATAAGTACCACCAAGTTGTGTGTAGTTAATAGGAATTGTTAACATATGGTGTAAACCAAATGGTAATAATAAACGCTCTAATGTTCCGTATAGGAATGGTGCTAAGATTGGTGCTGTGTCTTGACTTGTTGCAATCCATAAACCAAAGTTGTTAATTCCTGATTGGATAAATGGCCAAATGATTGCTAATGCGAATGACACTAGAACTGACCAAAGGATAACAACAAATGGGACAAAACGTTTACCATTAAAGAATGATAACGCATCTGGTAATTTACGATAGTTGTAATATTTGTTGAAAGCCATTGCCCCAACAAAACCGGCAATAATACCAACAAAAACACCCATGTTTAAGGCTGGTGCTTCTAAAACACTTGTAAAGAAACCTTTAACCATGATTTTAGTACCAAATAAAGTATGTGTGTAAGCGTCAGGATTACTTAACATGTCGCTTGTTACACCAAAAATTGATCCTGTAATACGGTTAATTAAAACAAAAGAGATACCAGCGGCAAATGCACCACCTGCTTTATCTTTCGCCCAGCTACCACCGATGGCTAATGCAAATAGTAAATGAAGATTTCCAATAATTGCCCAACCGATGTTTTCAACAACACCACCTGTCGTAACTAACATGCCCATATCTGGATTGATTAGTGGAATGGATTTACCAATACTAATCATTAATCCTGCTGCTGGCATAACTGCGATAACAACCATTAAGGCTTTACCAAATTTTTGCCAAAACTCAAAACTTAATAATTTTTTCATTTTATTCACCTTTCTTAATTCAATTACGTTAAGTGCCTCTTAACGCAATCGGTTTCGTAATTAAATTATATCCTCCCCCACTTTTTTTGTAAAGATGTATTAATAGAAACAAAATAAATCGTTACCGGTAACAAGTTTCATTATCTGACTATTTATTATTGCTTTCGCAAACGATTGCGTTTATCATGAATTCATACATCAAACTAAGGGGGAATTTTTAAGTGGAACATTTAAAAAGATTATTCGATATCGATCCATGGAAATTAGCAACGAATGAATTACACAACACTGACATTCGCTTACAAGAATCATTAACAAGTACTGGTAATGGTTATATGGGAATGCGCGGGAACTTTGAAGAAGGATTTAGCGGTGACAACCATCAAGGAACTTATATTGCAGGAGTTTGGTATCCAGACAAAACGCGTGTAGGTTGGTGGAAAAATGGTTACCCAGAATATTTTGGTAAAGTAATCAATGCCATTAACTTCATCGCAATGGACTTATACATCAACGACACAAAAGTTGACTTAGCGACACAAACTGTTTCAGACTTCTACCAAGAATTAGATATGGAACACGGTGTTTTATCTCGTCACTTCACAATTGAAACAAATGACATGAAAGTTAAGTTCTCTTTTGAGCGTTTCTTAAGTATCACGACGAAAGAATTAGGTGTGGTTTCACTTAAAGCTGAAGTTTTAGAAGGAAATGGAACAATCAAAGTTGTCTCAAAATTAGATAATAACGTTCATAACGAAGATAGCAACTACGAAGAAATGTTCTGGGAAGAACGTCAAGTTTCTGAAAATGTAGTGACTGCTCGTACTGTACCAAATAACTTTGGTATTGAGCAATTCACTATTACTGCTTTAATGGAAAACACTGCAACTGGTACTCACACAAGTGAAAAAGAAACAGCTGCCTTCTTAGCAACTGAAAGCTTCACTTTTGAGGTTAAATCTGGTGACGTGGTTTCTCTAGATAAAAAAGTAGTCATTACAACAAGTCGTGACATCGAAGAAGCGAAACAATTAACAGCTGCTCAAACTATCATGACGGAAGTTAACGCCTCTTCTATTGAAGAATTAAAACAAGCTCATGCTACTGCATGGGAAAAACGTTGGGAATTAGCTGATGTGGTTATCGAAGGTGATGACGAAGCACAACAAGGAATTCGTTTTAACTTATTCCAATTATTCTCTACTTATTACGGTGAAGATGATCGCTTAAACATTGGACCAAAAGGCTTCACTGGTGAAAAATACGGCGGTGCTACTTATTGGGATACTGAAGCTTACGCCGTTCCTTTATACTTAGCTTTAGCTGATCCAAGTGTGACTAAAAACTTATTAAAATACCGTCACAACCAATTACCACAAGCACAACACAATGCCCGCCAACAAGGTCTTAAAGGTGCATTATACCCAATGGTTACTTTCACTGGTGTGGAGTGTCACAACGAGTGGGAAATTACTTTTGAAGAAATTCACCGTAATGGCGCGATTGCTTATGCTGTTTATAACTATACAAACTACACAGGCGATACCGAATATATTAAAAATGAAGGTTTAGAAGTGCTTTCTGAAATCGCTCGTTTCTGGGCTGATCGTATTCACTATTCTAAACGTAACAAACAATACATGATGCACGGTGTGACTGGTCCTAACGAATATGAAAACAACGTTAACAACAACTGGTACACTAACTACATCGCTGTTTGGGTTCTTAAATACACATTAGAAAACTACAAAAAATACCAAGCTGAAACAACTGTTAAATTAACTGATGAAGAAATCAGCCACTGGGAAGATATCATTGCGAACATGTACTTCCCTAAAGATGATGAATTAGGTGTTTACGTTCAACATGATACTTTCTTAGATAAAGAATTAATGCCAGTTTCTGATTTAGCAGCAACTGATGTGCCTTTAAACCAAAACTGGTCATGGGATCACATCTTACGTTCATGCTTCATCAAACAAGCGGATGTTCTTCAAGGAATTTACTTCTTTAACGATGAGTTCACTATGGAAGAAAAACGTAAAAACTTTGAATTCTATGAACCAATGACAGTACATGAATCATCACTTTCTCCATGTATTCACTCGATCTTAGCTGCTGAATTAGGCATGGAAGAAAAAGCAGTTGAAATGTATCAACGTACAGCCCGACTAGACCTTGATAACTACAACAATGATACTGATGACGGATTACATATCACTTCAATGACAGGTAGCTGGTTAGGAATCGTTCAAGGATTCGCTCAAATGAAGACTTACAACGAAAAATTAAGCTTTGCCCCATTCTTACCTGAAAAATGGAGTAAATATGCTTTCCACATTAACTACCGCGGACGTTTACTACATGTCTTAATTGATACTGATGTAACCATTACTTTATTAAGTGGCGATGCTCTTGATATTGAAGTTTATGGTGACGTTCATCACGTTGAAGGAACAATGACTACCCCAGTCAAAAAATAAACTTGTATAGACAACTAGTTTGAAATACATTAAAATAAAGATAATTATAAATAGAGAGTGTGACACGATTGTCCCACTCTCCTTTTTAAAACGAAAGGATGTTTTATTATGTTTAAAGGTGTTTTATTTGATTTAGATGGTGTTATTACTGATACAGCTGAGTACCATTTCTTAGCTTGGAAAAAATTAGCGGATGATTTAGGAATTTCAATTGACCGTGAGTTCAATGAAAAATTAAAAGGTGTATCTCGTGAAGATTCATTAACTTTAATTTTAGAACACGGCAATAAAGCTGGAGAAATCAGTGCTGAAAAATTTGCTGAATTAGCTAAAGTTAAAAATGACAACTATGTTGAAATGATTCAAGCTATTTCACCTAAAGATATCTACCCTGGTATTTTAGAATTATTAGAAGAATTAAAAGCTGCGGACATTAAGATTGCTTTAGCTTCTGCAAGTAAAAACGGTCCTCTTTTATTAGATAAAATGGAAATCAGTCACTTCTTCGACGCAATTGTTGATCCAGGATCAGTTGCTGCTGGAAAACCAGCTCCAGATATCTTTGTTGCTGCTGCTGAAGCAGTGAATGTTTCAATTAAAGAAGCTGTTGGGATTGAAGATTCTCAAGCTGGAATTACAGCCATTAAAGCAAGTGGTTCTCTTCCAGTCGGTGTGGGCTCACCTAAAGACTTAGGAGACGATATTGCGATTGTTCCAGATACAAGTAAACTTTCTTTAGCTTATTTAGAAACTGTTTGGAACGGTAAATAAGATGTCTCATCAAATTAAGATCGATGAAAAAACAGGAATTGCTTATATTACCTTAATAAATGGTGATTTATCTGCAACTTTCTTAAACTTTGGTGCAAGATGGCATAACTTTTTAACCCCTGATAAAGATGGCAACAAAGAAAATATCTTACTTTCTTTAGATACACCAGAAAGTATTTTAGCTGACAACGCTCAATTTGGTGCTTTAGTGGGACCCGTTGCTGGTCGTATCAAAAATGCAGAGTGGAACGGTGTTACTTTAGAAAAAAACTTTCATGAAGCTCACCATATTCATGGCGGTAGTCATGGTTGGTGGTGTCAATTTTGGGACTACGAGATGATGAGTGACACAAAAGTTGCGTTTACTTTAGTTGATACTGCTTCAGGTTTCCCAGGTCCAATAACGGTTGTTAATACTTATGAATTAACATCAACAGCCGTTGTCATGACTACAAAGGTGACTTCAGAAAGTCAAACAATTGTGAATCCGACCAATCATGTTTACTTTAACCTTTCAGGTAATGCTAAACGAGATATTACAAGTCATGATTTACTCGTTAAAAGTAATGGGATTCTTGAAACAGATAGCATCAACTTACCCACAGGAAAAATCTTAACTGTTGATAACACAGGCTATGATTTTAGAAAAACAACCTCTTTAGCTGATAATTTAGCTAAATTATCAGCTGGAATTGATGATGCTTTCATTTTAGAATCAAGTCATCCACAGATTTGTTTAACTGAAACAAAAAGTGGTCGTAAATTAAACATCTCTTCTAACCGAGAAGCAGCCGTTATCTTCTCCACAACTGGATTTAACGATGACTTTAAAGTGAACGGACAAAGCATGCATTCTGAAATCGGGATTGCCATCGAAACCCAAGAATTACCTGATATCGTCAACCACCCAGAATGGGGTTCGATTGAATTAAACCCAGGACATACTAAAGTGTTTAAGACTGTGTATGAAATAGAGTGATGAAAAAGGTGTTTAGCTTTGAGTAACTGGAGGAAATTAAAAATAATTCACGCATTTCGAATTAATTTTGATTTTTGAAGTTACCGAAAGAGCTGCCTTTTGAATCCGGACTACACAGCGTGATGAAAAAGGCGTTTAGCTTTGAGTAACTGGAGGAAATTAAAAATAATTCACGCATTTCGAATTAATTTTGATTTTTGAAGTTACCGAAAGAGCTGCCTTTTGAATCCGGACTACACAGCGTGATGAAAAAGGCGTTTAGCTCCAAGCAACTGACATGGAGCTAAACGCCTTTTTATTTGATGATATCTTTTGTTAGAAACTAATCCCTACAACCCAAAAACAACAACTCTCTTATCCATCTCAATCGCCTTTTCACAGATAGAAACAATCTGAGTCAACTGGTTCATGATGTCTTTCTTTTGATAAATACACGGTATTGCTTCACCTGTTTGTGAATCAATACTTGTTGAGATATCAATGGTGTCAGGTAATAATTCAAATGACTTTTGCCAATTCACTAAAATTTCCATTAATTTCTTGATATCTTTTTCCACAGTTGAAACGCCACAGTAGTCAAAACCCTTTCGTTTAATGCCATCGACCCAAACAGATTCTAGTGTATCAAATGACAAATAAATATAATCATACAACTCATCATCCATATCACATTCACCTAAACTAGGCATTTTCTCACCTTCAATACTAAATGTAAAAAATGACACTGCCTTCCACCTCTTTCAGCTAGATACTTCAATTATTCCATAAAGTAAACTAACTACCTAGCACCTTTTAGTTTACATTCTAAATAATTTATCCGTCTCTATTAACTACTGAAAAAAGAAGTCGATATAGTTTATAAAAATATCGAAGGAGGCGATTTTAAATGACTTTAGGAAAACAATTGAAAAAAAGTAGGATTGAGAAACATCTCTCTCAAATTGATGTTTCTCATCATTTAAATATTTCTAGACAGTCTATTTCTAAATGGGAAACTGATAGAACTTTTCCAAGTCTTGAAAATTTATTACGCTTAAGTATCCTTTATGATATTTCACCAAATAATTTAATTAGATATTATAAAGTGGCTCAATCAAAAAATAAGGAAGCATGATAAAATTATCACACTTCCCTTTCATTATTTATTCAAATTAATAAAATTCATAGCTGCCCCAACTAAATTAGCATCATTTAAATAATGACATCTCTTAATCTCTGGCATGATTTCTCGAACGAGATGTTTTTCTAACAATTCTTGAAGTCTACGACCAATTTCAATGGGTAGTTCTTCTCTTGCTGACACACCCCCACCAATAATCACTAATTCTGGATCTATCGAAACTTGCACATTGTATAACGCATGAGCAATTACCCAGTACATGTCATCTAAAAGCTTCATTGCTAGTTCATCTTTGTTCTCAACTAACTCAAAAATATCTTTCCCATTAACTTCTTTCCCAGTTAATTCCTTGTATTTGTTAGCCACTTTTACAATGGTTCCGATACTACTTAAGGTTGTCTCTTGATCATTAACAAGTAAACCAAGTTCGCCACCAAATAAATGAGACCCTTTATAGATTTGACGGTTAATAAAAATCGAACCGCCTACACCTGTACCAAGAACGATGAACACCGCATTGGTTGCATTTTTCCCCGCACCTAGTTCAATCTCAGAAATCCCTGCACAGTTCGCATCATTTTCAATCGTCACTGGTAAGGCAAAATAACTTTCTAACTCATCAAAAATGGGGCAATGATGTAAATAGGGTACCGCACTGATTCCGTCAATTCGACGTTCTTTGACATTTACCGCACCAGGAGAGCTGATTCCTACACCTGTAACACTTTTATTCTTATGGGCTTCAATGACTTCAAGCATTTGTTCCTTCATCTCTTTTAGTGTTTCTGGTGTTTTAAATTGAGCTTGTTCTGACAAGGTTTCGTCTTGCCAAAAACCATGTTTGACTGCTGAGCCACCAATATCAAAAACGACTAATCCCATTATCTTTCTCCTATTTCAAAGCCATTATTTTGACTTAACTCTTTATACCATAAACCACTTTTCTTAAGTGAACGCTCAAAATTATTATCTAAATCTACACGGTAGAAACCATATCTGTTACGGTAGCCATTTAACCATGACCAACAATCCACGAAAGTCCAAGTATGGTAACCAAAACAATTACTGCCTGCTTCAATCCCTTTATGTAACTGCTCCAAATGATCTTCCATAAATTCAATGCGGTAATCATCTTCAATCATGCCATTGTCATTCATAAAGCGTTCTTCCTCAGCCACACCCATACCGTTTTCAGAGACATACCACGGAATATTATTGTAATCATTTTTCATCATTAAAGAAACATCGTATAATGCTTCTGGATAAATTTCCCAACCACGATATGGATTCATGCGTTTTTCTGGCCAGTCGTAATGGGCAAACAAGTCACTCGTCGTCACAGCTGGTGTGCGTGGGTTTTCTGCTGCTTGGACACGCATTGGTTGGTAGTAATTAATCCCAATAAAATCAACTGGATACTCTTTAATAATCTCTTTATCACCTGCTTCAGTGACAGGTGTTAATTCGTGTTCATTCACTAAATCAACTAATTCAGCCGGAATAGTTCCTAAAACACATGGATCTAAGAAACTTTTGATAATTAATACGTCTGCATTTTGTTTGGCTTTTTGATCCATAGTTTCTTCACTTCTAGCGTAAGTTGGCGTGACATTTAAAATAATCCCGATACGTCCTGTTTGTTTTGTTTCACGATATGCTTTAACAGCCAAGAAATGAGCCATTAAGGTATGATAACCTACTTGAATTGCTTTTTTAAAATCAACAATCGCTGGGTAGTGGAACCCGTATAGGTAACCGCATTCAATATGAACTAAAGGTTCGTTGAAAGTTGCCCATTCATCCACTAAATCACCGAATTCTTCAAAGGCGGTCTTAGCATAAAAAGCAAAGGCATCTACTGATTCCCGAGTTTCCCAACCACCTTTTTCCATTAACCACCAAGGCATATCAAAATGGAATAAATTGATAATTGGTTTAATTCCTGCTTGATTCATTTTTTCAAAATAATCACGGTAAAAAGCAACCGCTTCTTTGTTTAATGTTTTGCCATCCGGCAGTAAACGCGCCCAAGAAATAGAAGTGCGGTATGAGTTCATGCCAATCTCCACCATACGTTTGATGTCATCTTCATATAATTCATACACATTAGATGTGTCTTTTGGTCCTTGACCTGCGTTGAATTTTTCTGGATTTAGTTCAATCCACTTATCCCATGTTGTGTGACTTTTACCGTTTAATAGTGCGTGCCCTTCTGTTTGAGGTGCAGATGCTGCTGAACCCCACAAAAAGTTATCTGGAAATTTTATCATTAGCTTAACCCCTTACTTAAGTCTTTTTATAAATATCGATTCAAAGACATTCTAACATTATCTAGACCAAAATATAAAGCATTTTCATAAATACTAAAAATAGTTTATAGATTACCATTGTTTGTTGCTTATTCTTCCAAAATAAAAAAGCAATCCTATTCTAAAATGAATAAAATTGCTTTAAGATATACTTGATTACTTACTACTTTTTTTCTTCTTTTTCTTAGATTTTGATTTCTTATTGTTAGCAGAATTCTTTTTCTTTCTTACGTAAATAATTATGCCAATCACTAGCACTAATACTATTACACCTATGATAATCCATAGATATGGGAAATCTTTCTGATTGTCTTCTGTTACCGTTAGATCATTGACTTTTTTAGCATCCTCACTAGTAATTTCAAATTTTTCATTGAATTCCCATTTATTATCCTTGGCATCCGAAACAATTAAATGTAGCTTATAGTTTCCTTTTTTCAATGACTTGTTATCCCAATCGATTGCTAAACGATAAGAGGAGGTCGGTGCCATTTGCATATCTCCGCCGTAAGTCGTCTCTTTAATGGTTTCTTCAGTCTTCTCATCTGTAATTTTCACGTCATACTTTAAGTGTCCAATTGAATCCATTGTAGGATTTTCAAGTTCTACAACGACACTGGTTTTTCCAAAAGAAACAGCTGGTTCAATTTTTTTTAACTTAATATCTCTTTTAACTGCTTTATCCGTTTCTGTTAATTTTAATCCTAGAACATAACCATAGCTATTAGTAATTTTACTTGATTCTTTTTTGCCTTTTTTGATCACTTGAATTCCTGAAAGAATCTGACCGTCAAAGCTTTCTTTTGGCATCGTTAATTTTATTGGTACTTTTTTTACTGATCTAGGAGCTACTTTGACACTCTTTTCTACTTCAGCAATATCTTCAATGGCATACTTTACTAATTTACTTTTTTTAGGCTCACTGTAATCGATAAATCCTTGAGCATTTGTGTAGGCTTGATTAACAGCGACTTCATATTCAGACTCTTCTTCAGACGTATTACTAATCGCAAATTCGATTGTTTGTTTTTCTCCTGGTTTCATTCTCAAATCAAAATAACTTTTTTCTTTATCCAATTGATTTTTAGGTATCATCGCTTGGATATGGTAACCAATATCCGATTCTGATTCTTCTGCTTGAGAAGTGTTTCCAGTTACAAAGATTAACACTAGCCCAATAATGACCCATAACCATTTTTTATTTTTTTTCATTTCATATTTTCCCCTTCAAAATAAGACTATTTTTCTCTTCTTTATACATTAATCACTCATTGTTGTATATCTAAACTAGTTAAAAAAACTAACTTAGATATGCATCAATAAATTGATTGAAATAGAAGAATAAGGAGCTCTTCCAAATTCTTCTATTTCATCGTTAGTACTATTCTGCTGTAGCTGTGTTATATAATTTATATTGAATTGTACCGTTGATTTTATCATTTACTTTTAAGACGTTACTTGCATCTGAAAAATCAATGTTAACTTTATTTACTGCTGTTTTTAATGAACCCGTGTTGTTTTCAGCTGTCATACCCTCAGCATTTTTAGCAACGATACCATTTGCACCAGTTTTGGCGATTTCAATGTCATTAATTTTGAATGAAGTGATTGGTAGTTTATTAGCACTTTCACCCACAGTAATTTCATCACCTTTTACGTTGGCTTTTACTGACCATTCGCGTGAAACACGATCGTTGAATACTTCAATTGTATTTTCGCTATCTAAAACTGCACTTAAAGCATAGTTTTTATTTTGTAGCTTACTTGTAAAATCATAATTAGCTGGTACTTTTTCTAATGTTAAGTGTTTTTGATCTGGATCTGTTGGATCAAGTGGATCTGTTGGATCAACTTCATCTTGGATTGTTACTTGAGTTTTTGTTTCTTTTTCTTGACCGACAAGAGGTGCTGCATGAGTAGTTGCTGCTCCTAATCCTAAAACTGTCATACTTAATAAACTAATACTTACTATTTTTTTTGCTTTCATTTTTACTGCCTCCACAATTTATTTATATCATTATTTAAAATTGATATCTCGTTTAGTCTGGTAACTCGGCATTGACCAAAGTTACCGTTTGTAACGCTTCATACTTTCCTACTTCTATATTCTTGGGGATTATCAGCTCAATATCTTGATTAGAAATGATGTATCGATATTTTTTACCGCTGCTCTTACCCACTCTTAAAATCTCCTTCTCATGCTCATCATTGATCGTCGCATTTAAAGAAGTAACATTATCTTTTTTTAGTTTTCCATCTTGATAAAAATTACCTTTACCTAGTGAAATTTGTGTTCTTATCTTCTTATCCGTCTGGTCTTTTCTTTCAAACATTGAAAGGTTATAAAATAATTGCCATGGACTATTTTTTTGCTCTCTATTATCTTCCACATCAATGAAAATATCTGACTGTGAATTAATTTTTTGAACCTTAGAAGTTGCTATGTATTTACCAAAAACTGGGGCTTTTACTTTTGTAATTCGAATGGGACTTGGCTGTATTTCAATACTTAATGCCGATTCAGATTTACCCACAGAACTAGCAAAAACTTCATGAAAGGATATCCAAGGAACAATCAACAATAATAACAATCTTACTTTTTTCTTATTCACTTGGCACCTTCTTTTTTCTTAACCACAACACACTAGCTAGAGATAGAAATATAAATCCTTCAAAAAATAAATACCTATCTACTTGCTCATTGGTTTTTGGTAAGAAACGTTTTCCTTCAATTACTGGTTTCTTTTCATTATCTGTGTTTTCCTTTATTTCAAAAGTCACAGGTAATTCATTTCGGTCATAATTATCATCTTCTGACGCACTAACTTTGACCGATACAAATAAACAAACTAGTAAAGTAGCTAATCCAATATTTTTTAATAACACGTTAAAATTCTTCATACCTACCTCCTATTCTGGACTCTCTGTATCGAAAAGCTGCCAAACAATTTTTACCTTTTCACTATAATTTTTAATTGGTAAATAGTCATGACTTTCAAGCAGTAAGCCCATATCTGACTGCCACTCTTTTGTATATAAATAATTAGCAGGCTTAATCGAATCTTGATTCATAACAATTCTTGACTCTGCTCCCAATCTTTGGATATCAGAAGAAGCATTGTCTTTCCAAACAAAATCAAAAGGCACCGTTTCACGACTTGTATTTTCAGTTTTCGCTCTAATCGACCACGATTTATTTTTCTCTTCTCGACTATCACTCACTGATAATTTCATTTTATTAGCCTTATCCCGACTTAATACTCCTTTTGTTTCATAAGGGATCATCTTTGTCCAAGACAATAATTCGGGTGCTTCTTTAAATACTAAGGATCCTGTGAGTTTAATTTCTAGCTCTAACTGATCCATTACCTCGCTTAAATTACCTGCTTGGTCTACTTCATAAACTTTAAGTACTAGTTGATTACTACCATAATTAAGTTCAGCTGTTGGTACATCAATTGTTTTTTTCAAATACTTATTTTCACCCGTCGTCGTAAACATATCTGTAGAAGCTATTTTTTTATTATCTTTTAAAACATCTATTTTAATTCGATCATTTTGATCAGGGTCTTTATAATAAAATGGGATAGAATAGTTATCTTTATCTAATTCAACTTTATCTCGAAATTCATTTTTCTGTTTGACCTCTTTATCCAATTCCCAAGATAATTTAGTTGGAGTATTTCCTTTTTTCACCATAAAAAGCTTTGTTTTTGCAGAAATAGTATCTACAATCGTTGTTCCTTCTTCAACAATAAACACGGATGACTCAACATTAGCTAGATAATCATCCTTAATTGCTTTATTTACTTTTGTTTCATAAGAAAGAGTAAATTTATCTGAAGCTGTGATTTTTAACGGTTTATCCAACTTAAATTTAATTTTTCCATTTCTAGCTGTCTTTTCTTTAACAGTCACACTATACTTAGTGCCATCACTTTTAGTAATAGTCGGATTTTTCACTATATCAGATTCAGATATATCTACTATTTTTGGATCTAAACTGGTTTCCCATGAATCAACTGTTATCGGTCTCTCAATAGCACCTATATTAAATTCAGAACTAACTTTAAAAGTATCTCCTGACTTAACATAGTTTGCCGCTTTAATTTCTGCCTCAGAGGCGTCTTCATTCAAACTTACCAATTGATTATCTTTGTTATAAACATGACTACTCAAGTGACCAAAAAGTTCGACTGGCGGTTGAGTAAAGGCGACTTTAATTTCTCCACCATTGATCCCATTCGCACCTGTGAATCCCCAATAAGCTTTTTGATTATTTTCAGATAATTTTAGTTTGGCATCTAAATTACTTAACTTAATTGTTGTTATTTCTGACCTCTTTTTTGTAGTTGGATTCACAAAACAATAATCGAAATTACGAGCTGCTCTATTAAAACGGTAACGAAATTCATACCATGTTCCATCTGTGATATTATTTGTTACCACACCATCATTCATATTTCTATCATCTCTATGAATGACACGACCCATAGCTTCAGACTTTACCATGCCACCAAAACCACCATAAAACCATTCATTTATATCTGATAGTTTTGAATCCATAGGTTGATATCCTTCTTTTGAGTCTCCTGGGTATGTATAAGCTACATGCGGCTGTGAAAATACATTGATGTCAAAAGCATTCGTATCATTCGTATTTTGATATAAATCAAATTCAATAGCCACTGAATTTTGTACTGCTTTTGTGTATGGAAATGTATCTGTTCCGATAAAAGGTGTTCCTTTTTGAGATTTAGCAGAACCATAGACACCCATATTTTGACCATCAGCACTTGTCTGAGCGCCAGTCAAAGCTCTTGTTTTGGTTCGATCATTATGCATGACAAAAGCAATTCCATCTGAACCACCCTTACCAAAATTTATATACATTCTTCCTTCAAAATCACGACTAAAATCCATTTTACTTCTATCATTAGACCAGATCGACATCCAGTTGTTAGTTCCAGAAATAGATACAATAGAATAGGGAACACTATTGTTGCTTGAATCATTAGTTTTTTTGATTCTCACACCAGTGCCATTAGGTGGGGCAAAAAAATTATCAACTGTAATGGCGCCACCAGGAATTTCATTTAGACCACTATCTGCATAACTTTTTCCGCTCATTCCAAAACTGACGAGAAATATGGACATAGTTACCATTAAGTACAAATAGTTTTTCCTTAGAATCATTTTCTCACCCCATTTCATAATTATTTTCCATTAAGAAAACCTTCATAAATTATCAAATAATAACATTTCTTTGTTTTTTTAATCTATTATAGTTATAAAGGTTATAACCATTATAAGGTAAATGGATTTTGTACATTTTTTATATATATTGGGGAGTAAAACGAAAATAGAATGTTTTTAAAACCGTTTACACGTTGTTAAATCTATAATCTTAGTTTTTTTTCTATTTAATAAACTTCTAACTTTCTAATTAAACATTAATTTTTTTAAATAATAAAAAAATTAGACAGCCCATTAAAATAAATTGGTCCATCTAATTACATTTATTAATTATTTAATTTTGAATTTTGACAACAATATTAGTAAGATAATTTTCTTCATTTAGCGTATGATTGAAATCAATAAGATGAAAAGTCATAAAAGGTTCTGATATTTTAAGTGATCTTTCATCCGCATATTTTTTAATTTCATTGACCATTTCTTTTGTTTTTTCATAACTCCCTCTATAAAATAACGAAATAAACTGACCTGAAGGAATCTCTAGTAAATTTCCAACCTTTGTTTTTTGACGCGCTATAAAAAAAAGACCTTGGTAACTTAACTCTTTTTTGTCAGTTGTAATCATTGATCCCATTAAATTAAAGGTATACAAATCTTCGATCTCTGATATATCCGATAGTAGAAGTCTTTTTTCTTCCTCAAAAAATTCTACAAACGCTTCATAAGAAGATAGCGTGTGTATCCCCTCTCTAACATAAGCATATTCTTTAGTTCTTTCAATCAATTCAATTGTCCATTTATCAACTTTTTTCTCAATACCTGATAGTTGATTCATAACTTGAAGTCGATGTTCTATACCTTTTTTTTGCTTTTTAATCAATTCAAACTCTTCATTTAACTTAGTCAAATTATCTTCTAACATCTTTTTTGTCTCGGAAAAACTTCGCTTATCCAAGTAAAGCTTAATGTCATTCAGAGGAACTCCTAGGGTTCTTAGATCTCTAATTATATTCAATTGACAAATTTCTTTGAAAGAAAAACATCGATAATTATTTTTTAAACGTTTTGGTTCTATCAAACCAATTTTTTCATAATGTCTAATGATATGACTAGAAATACCATACATTTCTGAAACCTCTTTTATATTTAAACTCTCCACTCTCAAGCCCCCCTAACTCATAGTCACTAAAATTATCCTATCTTTCTTTCAATTAATTGTACTACAAATTAATTTATTTCGTGACTATATTTTTATTTTCACAAAACAGACTAACTAAAAACTTTGTGAAATAAATATTTAAACTCTTATTTCATGACGTATAATAATCACAATCCCCTTTATTCCAGTTTATAAAACACACTTTTTTTGATGTGTTAGTCACAAGCATAAATATCGAATTATGCTTTTTTCTTTGCTATATTCAACTCAGGTCACAAAGATAGACTCTTATGTGACACATTGAATTTGAAAGGACTAACTAATAATGAAAATTGTAGTTATCGGTTGTACCCATGCAGGAACATCTGCTGTTAAAAATATTTTAAGTAATAACCCTGAGGCAGAGGTACTTGTTTATGAAAGAAACAATAATATTTCTTTCCTATCATGTGGGATTGCCCTTTATGTTGGTGGCGTTGTTAAAAATGCCCAAGATTTATTTTATTCAAATCCTGCTGAGTTAGCATCTCTAGGTGCAGAGGTTAAAATGGAGCATAGTGTGACATCCATTGACACTGTTGGTAAATCAGTTACCGCTAAAAACTTAAACACTGGAGAATTTGAAACAGCAAGTTATGACAAATTAGTTATGACGACTGGTTCATGGCCAATTGTACCACCAATCCCTGGTATTCAATCAGACAATATTTTACTGTGTAAAAACTTTAATCAAGCCAATGAAATCATTGCTAAAGCTGATGATGCGAAGAAAATCGTCGTTGTTGGTGGCGGCTATATTGGGATTGAATTAGTCGAAGCTTTTGTAGAGTCTGGTAAAGAAGTAACATTAATCGACGGTTTAGACCGTATTTTAAATAAATATTTAGATCAATCATTTACTGATAAATTAGAATCTGAATTAAAAGAACGTGGCGTTAAGATTGCTTTAGGTGAAAATGTTCAATCATTTGATACAGACGCAACTGGTAAAGTCAGTAAAGTTCATACACCAAGCCAATCATTCGATGCTGACATGGTAATTATGTGTGTTGGATTTATGCCAACAACTGAACTTTTAAAAGACAAAGTTGATATGTTACCAAATGGTGCGATCATTGTTGATAAATTTATGAAAACAAGCAATCCTGATATTTTTGCTGCAGGCGACAGTGCAGTGGTTCACTACAACCCAACACAACAACCAAGCTATATTCCACTTGCAACCAACGCTGTAAGACAAGGAATGTTAGTCGGTACAAATATCAAAGAAGATAAGCTCGCTTACCGCGGAACACAAGGAACTTCCGGTCTTTACCTATTCGGTTGGAAAATCGGTTCAACAGGTATGACCATTGAATCAGCAAAACAAGCTGGTATTGATGCTGACTTTGCTTACCTTGAAGATAACTACCGTCCAGAATTCATGCCAACAACTGAAAACGTGATGATGCAACTTGTTTTTGAAAAACAAACAAAACGTATCCTTGGTGCGCAACTTATGTCTAAATACGACATTACACAATCCGCGAATACGTTGTCACTTGCTATTCAAAACAATATGACCGTTGAAGATTTAGCTTTAACAGACTTCTTCTTCCAACCTCATTTTGATCGTCCGTGGAACTACTTAAACCTGCTAGCACAAGAAGCATTGAAAAAATAAACACTAAACTGCCAAAACGTTGCCGCGTTTTGGCAATTTTTTTATTTTAGAATCATCGTGATCATAATTCCGTTTGGATCTAATATTTCAAACTGTTTCGGCGTTTCATTAAGTAACTCTTTACCTGATACATTCAGAGTTTTTCTAACTTGTTGAAAGACTTCTTCTGTCTCCCAAACGATTTCATAATGATTAATTCCAGGTGTTTCTAGTTTAGGTTGTTTTAACCCTGTTCCTAACCAATTGTTTGTCCCAATATGATGATGATAGCCATCCATTCCAAAGAATCTTGCATAACCACCTAAATCATCTGTTAGTTGAAAACCAAGAATGTCACGATAGAAAGTTTCATTCGCTTCAAAATCAGCAACACTTAAGTGAACATGCCCCATTTTAGTACCAATTGGCATTTTAGATAGTAATTCTGAACCTTCTGCTAAAACACCCTCAGCATCCATTTCAAAAGTGACACCTTTTATTTGACCATTTTCTTTAATATCCCACTGACTCCGTTCTTTATCTCGGTAAATTTCAATGCCATTTCCTTCCGGATCTTGCAGGTACAAAGCTTCACTATAGCCATGATCAGAAGCACCAATTAAAGGAGCTTTGATTGCTAGTAAATGACGTAAGATACCACCTAAGGCTTTTCTTGTTGGTAATAAGAGTGCTAAATGGTACAAGCCAGTCATTTTTTCTTGAGGTATCTCCTCTTTTGTATCAACTAAAGAAACTAAAATATCCTTCATTCCTTCGATTCCTAAATCAACTTTTTTATCACTTTCTTCTATTATATAAAGACCAATTGTGTTTTGATAAAATTCTTTTTGTTTTTCTAAGTTTTTAACGTTTAATGAGACTGCTCCTAGTTCGATTGTTTTCATTTCACTCATCCCTTACTTTTTATTAGTAAGTAAACATTAACACTTATTTTTTGTAAGCTCAAATAAAAAGCCTCACAGAATACAAATTCTGTAAGACTTTCTTTTATTTCTCAATATATCCTTCAATTAGTTGCTCATCCTTTTCTTCTTCCTTAAAAGAAACTCGGCGATGAACTTTTTTGAATGTTTCAATTGAAAAGTTTAAATCATTATAATTAGCAATCTTTTCAGCCACCTCTAACATTAAAATCTCCATCTTTTTAGTAAAAGATTCTAACATATCAGGTGTACAAGGCGTATAAGATAGTAAGAAGTTGGTTTCTAGGTGTGAAAGTTTTGTTTTTCGCCCCTCATATTTCGCCCAATCTAAATTAGAATGAGGGATATAACCTTTTGAGACATACCACATAGACACTAAACTATGTTTAATCGCTAAGGTTAAATCTTCCATATAATTGTACTCTTCACGTTTCCAGCTACGGTATAACTCAAAATAGTAACCATAATACTGATTAACATACTGATCAAACTCTTCTTGGGTCATTTTATAAGCAATCGACTGAGACGCTTCTGACATTTCTTTTAAAGAACCATAGTCTTTAACGATTTCAATTTCTCTTAACCAAATATTTGGCTTGATTTGTTCTTTTCTATAAATAAACAAATTCAACTTAATAAATGTTGCGTAGTGAATGACTGAGGATCTCTCTGTAAAATTCTCAATAAATAAATATTCACCAATTGAGCGAATCACTTCTTGTTGTTTTCGTAAGAGATTAACATTTTCTTTAACAATAATTCTTGCATCAATATCTGAATAAAAATCTTCTGTCTTGGTTCCAATCGATCCTGCAAAAAAACAGCCGATAATTTCATCATCTTCTTTAACTAAACGAATTAATCTATTTTTTAATCGGTCACGATCGACAGGTAAATTAGAATCTACTAACATTTTTTGTTCCTACTTTCATCTTTTCTTCCATTATAAAGGTTAAATCTAGTGAAGTAAAAAAATAAAACTAAAAAAACTTTACTTTTTTGTACATTTAACCCTCTTTAAGTGCTAATCGTATTAATACAATAATATTTCTAGAACGATATTTAAGTAATAGTCGTAACATATTAAACTTTAGTTTTATAAACGGAAGTCTTTTGGCTTGACCTTTTTGCGCACCAAAATTACTCAACACCACCTATTATAATCACCAATATTCTAAAATTTCACAAATTATCGGACTTATTTTTTTATTATGAAAAGAAACTACTTAATTTATTATTAAGTTATTATAAGAAACTTTCAGAAAAACTTAATATTTCTAAATTAATAGCCTTGTTACAAAACGCCTTTCCTTGTAATCAAACTAAACAATTTTCTTCACCTACGAAATATAAATCGATGATAAAGTATGTTCTGTCGTCAGCGAGACGATCAAAAAAATAATTAAACGAGAAGGGGATTTTTATTTTTATGAAATCACTAAAAACAATTTTATTTGGAACGACTGCTGCATTAGGATTAGGATTCTTCGGAACTAGCGCTTTAGCTGATACTTTATATACAGTAAAATCAGGAGATACTTTATCAAAAATCTCAAATGAATTTGCAGGCAACAATAGTCTAGTACAACAAATTGCAAAAGAAAATAATATTAACGATGTTAACTTAATTCATGTAGGACAACAATTAACTATTAGAACAAACGGTGAGGTTGCACCTGTACAAGAAACTCAACCAGCAGTAGAAGCTGCTCCAACTCAAGAAGTTCAACAAGAAGTAGCAGTACAACCAGAAGCGACAACTTCATACTCAGGTGACTCATCAAGCGCTAAGGAATGGATTGCACAAAAAGAATCAGGCGGTAGCTATACAGCATCAAATGGATACCACGTGGGACGTTACCAATTAGATCCAAACTACTTAAATGGTGACTACTCTGCTGAAAACCAAGAACGTGTTGCAGACAAATATGTTGCTGATCGTTACGGTTCATGGGAAAATGCTCAAAGCTTCTGGATGAGTAATGGTTGGTATTAAGAAATAAATATAAATTTAAAAACAGGAGATTATTCTTCTGTTTTTTTCTTCCTTCCAAGTGTAAACGTTTGCAAAAAATAATAGATCATGGTATAAATATAAGTGTAAGGAGCATATAAATTGCCAAAGGTAGTAGAAGTAAAGTTTTATATTTAGTTCAACACATTGTTAAAATTTATATGTATCTCAGAAAAGAAGTAAAGGATGTGGGAATTTGATTCTCCTTACTGATTACTTTAAGGTTAGCGAGTTCAAAGGTTAGGCTTCATCAAGTAGTTAAAATGATCTATGTATTTTCGAATGAATGTAACATAAGAGTTAATTTTTAAGATGAACAACTTTAAGAACGATCCATTAACAAATCTTTCTATTTTTAATTAAATGAAATAAAACGTTTAGAGCTAACAACACATTTACTGATAAAAGAGTTAATCGTTAAAATAGTCGAACAATATTAAATAAAACCTCGCTAACCTTAATGATTTAAAAAAAGCAACAGAGGCTGACTTAAATGTCGGCCTCTGTTTTATTTATTTTACTTACTTCTTCTCTAAATTCAACCATACAACTATCTAAACCTTCACGTAAGGTCTTTAAGTTTTGTTCCACTAACTCATGATTAGAAACTACTTGTACACCGTTTATCCACGTACTTTCCACATTGCTTGCATTAGCTGAGTAGACAATTGCTGAATAGGAATCAAAAATTGGAAACATATTGACTGAGTTCGTTTCAATCAATGTGATATCTGCTTGTTTCCCAACTTCTAAGCTCCCAATTTTACCATCAAGTCCTAATGCCTTAGCACCACCATACGTTGCTAGCTTGACTATTTCTTTGGCTGGAAACGCTGATCGGTCCCTTAAGTGTGTTTTTTGGAAATTCGCCATCATTCGCATTTGAGTAAACATATCTAAGGTGTTACCACTACTTGGTCCATCGGTTCCTAGACCGACACAAACACCCTTTTCCAGTAAAGACTTAATTGGCGCCACCCCTTTAGCAGACTTAGTGTTAGCACCAATACAATGCGCCACACTAACTAAGCCTCTAGCATTTGATAACAGCTCTATTTCTGAGTCACTTAGCAAAATACCGTGAGCCATAATTAAGTGACAGTCCAAAAAGCCTAACTCATTTAAAAACTCAACAGGTGAAAATCCGTAAGCTTCTTTAATTTCAGTTAACTCGTAATCCATCTCTGAAACGTGCATCATAATCGGTGCGCCTGTCTCTAAACTTAAAGCCACAATTGATTTAAAGTCTTCAACCCTATTCGTATTCGTCGCATGAGGGGCAATCATTGGTGTCACTAGTTCATGATTTTGCCACCCATTTATAAACTCTCGACATCCCTCAATTGCTTCTGCTGCTGTTCGATAATCACAGGTTGTCATGTCAATAATCGTTTGTCCCACAAACCCACGCATTTTCATTTTCTCGCAGCTTTTAGCCACTACGTCTTCAAAATAATACATGTCTGAAAATGTTGTCGTCCCTGATAACATCAACTCAGCCATAGCATACTCACTGCTGGCAGCGACCAACTCAGGTGTCATAACTTGCTCTAGTGGAAATAAAAAGCGGCGTAATCTATCTGGTGTATCATCTCCTAAAGAACGAAAAGGAATCATGCCTAGATGGGTGTGTAAATTAATAAATCCAGGCAACAATAAACCGCCTTTAGCGTCTACAACTTCCATACTTTCTGAATCTACAGCTAACTTACTCATCTCACCAATCATTTTAATCTGACTATCTTCAATTAACAAAAAGCCACATTCATACTCTGTCAACTGGTCATCCATCGTTAATATATGCGCATTTTTAATAAGTGTTGCCATTGAGTAACTCCCCGTCCTCTTTATGGATTAAATCATAAAATACTTGAGTCTTTGTATCCATCATGCCCACATCTGTCACCTTGATTGCTGGTGAGACCGGCAGTGATAAGGTTGAAAATGACATAATTTCGTTCATATTTTTATAACCAATCACTTGCATACCTCGTCTAATCTCTTTCAGACGTTCCCCTAAAATAGCAATTGGTTCTGTGGACACAATTCCACCTAATGGCAGTGGACAACGCCCAATAATCTCTTGACTATGTGATACACAGTAGCCACCTTTCATCTCAATCAATTCATGCTGGACTTTAAGTAAGTCTTCCTTCGTATTTCCCATAATCATGATGTTATGGTGATCATGAGCCCAAGTGGTTCCAATGGCTCCTTTTTCTTCGATTGGTTTTTCAATTAACGAATAAGAAATATTACGATTTTTTCCGTAACGCTCCATGATAATCAGAAGAGAACACTCTGCACTTTCCCAATCTAAGTAGCCATCAATCACAGGAATCTCTTTAATAACTGGCTCTGTGAATGTTCCAATCTTATGTTTTCTAATCACTTGGCATCTGACTTTTTCAAGAGTTGTCCCAACTTTTAATGAAACATCCTCTAATGTTAATTTGCGTGTTTGCAGTGTATCAAAGTAATGACTTGGGTAGTAACTATAATCATGTTCTGATGCAACCTGCTCCATGCCTTGACTAAAGACTTGACGACCACTCTTATAGACTTCTTTAATCGAAAAATCTTCTAAATTATCCAGTAAAATAAAATCAGCTATCTTGCCAGGAGCAATCATGCCACGATCATTTAGCCCCATTCTTCTAGCTGGCGTGAAAGTTGTCATGTAAATCGCCTTTTCCATAGGTAAACCACAAGCGACAGCTTTTCTAAGATTCACATCTAAGTGCCCCGATAAAAGCTCATCCGCCATAATATCATCCGTTACAATACTAGCATACTCATAAAAATGCCCCTCTGTGATGACTGCCATATTTTCTTTAGTCATTGATTTAGCTTGCAGTTGAATAAACACACCATTTTCAATGCGTTCTTTGAGTGACTCTGGAAATTGATGGGTATGATCAGATGAAATGCCACTGTATAAAAAGTCAGATAGGTCCGTCCCTTGAATCTTCGGACAATGACCTTCTAATGGCATTGTCGGTCTTTTCTCTTGAATTAAACGAATAATTTGGGCAATTAATGAATCCGGCTCGTAAGAAATCCCTTTAAAGTTCATCGCTTCCCCTAAACAAATAACTTTAGGATTATTTAATAGCTCCTCAACTTCTTTAAAAGCAATCACACCACCTGTTGTTTCAAGTTCTGTCGTTGTTGAAGGAACCGACGAAGGAATTCCGTGAAAAATATCAAGCTCTGTTTGAGCTGACATAAAGTGATTCAAGCCTTCAATGCCAAAGACATTACCAATCTCGTGAGCATCAGCCACGACTGTTGTCACGCCAAACTGAAGCACAGCATCAGAAAAGCTCTCAGGTGTACACATAGAGCTTTCAATATGCATGTGACTATCAATCAAGCCAGGAACCATAAATAGTCCCTGGCCGTCAATGACGCTATTAGCAGTGATTGTTTTCTCTTCTTCACTTGAAATATGATAAATTTTTTCTTTTTTAATATAAATATGTTTTGTTACAAATGATTGTGTCACCGCTTGAAACAAGGACACGTTTTTGATTTGAATATCAACCACTGTCATTTCTAATAACCTCTTTTTCTTATTGATTCATGATTTTGTTCCACTCGTCTAACCAAGTAGCTAAGTTCTCATTTACAAAATTAAAATCAACCATTTTCGCGCGTTCAGCTACTTCACCGTATGTTTTATTGCCTTGTTCTTCTTTTGATAAAGTTACTTTTTTGTTTGTTGGTCCTTCATTTAAAGATAAAGCTTTTGTTTTTTGGTTTTCTTCACTAATTCTAAAGTTAACAAAATCATAAGCTAATTCTTTATTTTTAGCTTCTTTAGGAACGTTTACTGTGTTGTAGTTCGCATAAGTTCCAGATGCTGGTACCATGTATTCTAAACTCTCTGATGATGATTTAATAATGTCCACAGCAAAATCAGCCACCACTGCCACTTCAATTTCACCAGCTTGGAACATGTTAGCTAAGTCTGAAGATTTCGTATAAGTTTTAACCACGTTTGGTTTTAGTTTTTCCATTTCAGCAAAAGCAGCTTTTCCTTTATCAGAAGTAATATCTGTCTTAGCGTGCTCACTTGCTACGTATAACATTAAAGGACCTGCTGTTGTTGAAATATCTGGGACTGATATTTTACCCTTTAAGGCTGGATCCCATAAATCATCCCAACTCTTAATTTCTTTGCCAACTTTTTCTTTATCATAGATAATTCCGATACTATTAACAGCAATTGGTACACCGCCACCATTGTCAAAAACTTCTTTAGCGCCGTCTGTTAAATTAGCCAAGTTAGGCACTTCTTTTTCAGTTAACTTTTCAAACATATCTGAGGCATTACCTTCTGTTGAATTTGCTTGAGCTAGTTCAATAATATCAATATTAGCTTTTTTATTGTTTTTAAGTTTTGTGAAACGATCTGAACTATTCCCTAAATCCAGTGTCACTTTCGTTGAACTTTCTTTTTCAAACGGGTTAATGATATCTTTTTTAACGATATCTTCACTTAAACCAAATGTTGACACAACCATTGTGTTGTCTGCTTTCTTACTACCTTCTTTTTTGACGTTAGCGTCACTGTTTCCACAAGCTGTTAAGGCTAATAATGCTACGGCTGATACGGCTAATAAACTTTTTTTCATGATGTTAAAAATCCCCTATCTATTTTTTTAATAAAATAATTTTTTCTTTTGGAAAATCTAATGTTAATTCTTGATCCACTTCATACATTACTTGGTCGTCTCCATTAACTAAGAGAGTTCCCACTTCTGTTTCCACTTCGTACTGATAGCTTTTACCTAAGAAAGTTCTGACTAAAACACGTCCCTTAATGCTTCCAGTTTCAGATATCACAATATCTTCTGGTCTAATCGTTGCTGTCACTTCTCCTGTTAATTCTTGATAACGGTCTGAAACAGCTAGTTTTACACCTGTTTCTGTTGTTACCGATACTCCTTGAGCAGTTACTTTAAAGAAATTTTCAAAACCAATGAATCTTGCCACAAATTCTGTTTTTGGGTAACGATAAATCATCTCTGGTGTATCATATTGTTCAATCACTCCTTGATTCATAATCGCTACACGATCAGAAATTGAGAAACACTCTTCTTGATCATGGGTGACGAAAACTGTTGTAATCCCTAATTTTTGTTGAATGCGTTTAATCTCAATTCGCATCGCCACACGTAATTTTGCGTCTAAGTTACTTAATGGCTCATCAAGTAGTAATAAATCTGGTTCAACCACTAAAGCTCTTGCTAAAGCTACACGTTGTCTTTGTCCTCCTGAAAGTTGTTTTGGATATCTCTTACCAAAATCATCTAACCCACAAGCATGTAACATGGCTTCTACTTTTTGATCCATAACTTCCTTTTTTTCTTTACGCAGTTTCAAACCAAAAGCCACATTTTCTGCCACTGTTAAATGAGGAAACAAAGCGTAACTTTGAAACACCATTCCAAACTGACGTTTATGGACTGGAACATGAGTCAAATCTTTTTCGTTCACAGTAAACTCACCACTGTTTGGCTTAATTAGTCCCGCAATCACACGAAGGGTTGTTGTTTTTCCACAACCACTTGGGCCGAGTAAGGAAACTAATTCTCCTTTTTCCATAGAAATATTTAACTCTTTTAAAATCGACTGCTTACCATCATAGCTCACATCAATATCTTTTAAATTAACAAATGACACAAAAATCTCTCCTTAATTATGAAATGGAAGCAAGTCCCAATGTTTTTTCAATAATGACCATCATCACAACGGTTAAAAGCATAATCATCACAGATAACGCAGAAACGGTTGGATCATAGTTGTATTCCATAAAACTTAAAATCGATGTTGGTAACATGTTAACGCCTGGTCCTGATAAAAACATTGAAACAGGAACATTATTAAATGAATTAACAAATGCTAACATGAATGATGCGAAAATTCCTGATGAAATATTCGGTAAAACAATTTTAGTAAAAGCTTTTTGTCTCGTACAACCTAACGTCCAAGCGGCTTCTTCCACTGAAATATCCATCTGCTCTAAACTTGAACCTACCACTCGAATAATATAAGGCAAACTAATTAAGAAATGCCCAATCAGAAGTCCCATAAAAACAGGTAAGCCTAAAGCAATCACAATCCATTGAAATAAAACATATCCCACAACAATTCCTGGAATAATCGTTGGTGATAAGAAAAAGCTTTTAAACTGACTTTTTCCTGTAATATGGTAACGACTTAAGACATAAGAAATCGGCACACCAATCAAAAGAGCTAGTAATGTTGCTAATACACCAATCGTTAAGCTTAATTTAAATCCTGCGATAAAGCTTTCCGTTTGAAACACATTAGCATACCAATCCAGTGTAAAACCTTTAATCGGAAACTTAATCGCTGACTCAGTCCCAAACGAAGTCACAATAATTAATAAAAGGGGTAAGAATAAAAAAGCAAAAACCAAAATGGCGATAATCGTCATTCCTTTTTGTTTACGCATGTTGCTCAACTCTCCTATCTGCTTTTTTAGCTAGCCAATTTAAGCCGCTCATCACAAAGAGTGTTGTGACAATCATGATAAATGCTAAAATACTCGCTTGGGTCCAATCACCTAATGTATTAGCTTTTTGATAAAGTAAGGTTGAAAGAACCATTTTTTGATTACCACCTAATAATTGTGGTGTTGTGTAAGCTGTTAGTGTTCCTGTGAAAACTAAAATACTGCCCACAATCGCACCAGGTATTGATAAAGGTAAAATAATTTTTCTGAAAGCTGTAAAAGGGTGAGCACCTAATGTTTCTGCCGCCTCTAACATCTCAGGTTCAATACTTTCCATCACACCAACAAGGGTCATAATCATTGTTGGTAAGAAGAGATAAACTGAACCAATAATAATCGCAAACTCTGAATAAAGTAAATTCATAGGTTGATCGATTAAATGCATCTTCATCAATAAGGAATTAATAATGCCATTTTTCCCTAAAATATTAATCCAAGCAAAACTACGAATGACTGAATTCGTTAATAATGGGAATAAGGTCATTGCCATTAATAAACCTTTCCACTTTTTATCCACACCTGCAATAAAGTATGCTGTGGGAATCCCTAGAAAGACACAGACAATCATCACTATCACTGAAATACGAATCGTTCTGATTAAAACTGACTGATTATACGGATCCTTAAAAAATTGAATGTATTGATTTAAACTTAACTGCCCTTCAGTAAAGAAAGTCGGAAAAAGACTTGTTAATAAAGGGATAATCATAAAAAATAAGACAATAATAGTACCTGTTAAAAGAAACAAATACGGAACTTTTTTACTCATCACTTAACTCCTCGTTCGTTTTTTACTCAACAAAGTATATATTACCCGAACACTAAAATCAATACAATAATTGTTTTTTAATTAAATAATGTTCGTGTTTGAAAAAGAGTTCAAAAAAATATGTTGCGATATACCTTGATATACCGCAACATATTACTGTTTTTTCTTATTTAATTGGTTTGAACCTTTTTAATCGTAACGCATTTAATAAGACTGATACCGAACTAAAACTCATCGCTGCCCCGGCAATCATCGGATTTAATAGTGGACCGCCGAATAAGTAAAGAACACCCATCGCCACTGGAATACCTAATGTATTATAAGCAAAAGCCCAGAAGAGATTTTCTTTAATATTTTTAATGGTTGCATGACTTAATTCAATGGCTGTTGGAACATCCATCAAGTCACTTCTCATTAAGACAATGTCTGCTGATTCCATTGCCACATCTGTTCCTGAACCAATGGCAATTCCAATATCTGCTTGAGCTAAAGCTGGGGCATCATTGATACCATCTCCAACCATAGCTACTTTTTTGCCTTCTTGTTGTAACTTTTTAACTTCGTTTGCTTTGTCTTCTGGTAAAACATCGCTCAAGACACGATCAATCCCTACTTGTTTAGCAATCGCTTCAGCAGTTCGTCTGTTATCCCCAGTAATCATCGCTACTTCAATTCCCATACGGTGTAATTTATCAATCGCTTTAATACTACTTGGTTTAATCGTATCTGCGACAGCAATAATTCCTAGTAACTCTGATCCATTCCCAATATACATGGGTGTTTTACCTTCTTGAGCTAATTTATTCGATGTCTCTTCGAAGCCACCTAACGCAATATTTCGTTGATTCATTAATTTTTTGTTCCCTAAAATAAGGATTTGACCTTCAATTGACACTTCAATTCCGTGACCTGGAATCGCTTCAAAAGAATCTAATGTGGATAAGTTGAAGTTTTTCTCTTCAGCTGCTTGAACAATCGCTTCCCCTAAAGGATGTTCTGACCCTTTTTCAGCGGCAGCGGCTAAAGTAAGTAATGTATCTTCTGTTAAGTTACCTGCCACCACAATATCTGTTACAACTGGTTTACCTTCTGTGATTGTTCCTGTTTTATCAAAAACAATGGTTTTAATTTTGTGAGTTGTTTCTAAAGCATCCCCACTTTTAATTAACACGCCATTTTCAGCACCTTTACCAGTCCCAACCATAATCGCTGTTGGGGTCGCTAAACCTAGGGCACAAGGACAGGCAATAACTAAGACAGAAATCGTAATTGTTAAAGCGAAAATCCATGATTCTTGACCTAGGAAGAACCAAGCCACACCAGCTAAGATTGCTAAGACAATAACAATCGGTACAAAAACACCAGATACTTTATCTGCTAGTTGGGCAATTGGCGCTTTAGAACCTTGTGCGTCTTCCACTAGTTTGATAATTTGAGATAACGTCGTATCTTTACCGACTTTCGTTGCTTCAAATTGGAAAGAGCCGTTTTTATTAATACTCGCTCCAATCACTTTATCCCCAACTTTTTTCTCAACTGGCATACTTTCCCCAGTTATCATCGCTTCATCCACAGCACTTGTTCCAGAGACAATCACACCATCAACAGGAATTTTTTCACCTGGTTTTACCACAATGATATCTCCTGTTTTTACTTCATCCACAGAAATTTCAACTTCTTTTCCATCTTTAATAATCATCGCTGTTTTTGGAGCTAATCCCATTAATTTTTTGATAGCTTCTGACGTTTTACCTTTAGAGACTGCTTCAAAATATTTACCTAATGTGATTAAGGTTAAAATAACGGCTGCTGACTCATAATATAAGTTCATTACAAAATGTTCGCTACCTAAAAGAGTCATGATTGTTCCATACAAACTATATAAAAAGGCAGCACTTGTACCTAAAGCAACTAAAGAATCCATATTAGGATGCCCTTTAAATAAAGCTTTAAACCCAACCATGAAGAAAGCACGTCCGATAATAATAACAGGTAAAGCTAAGACAAGTTGTAATACAGCAAATCGTTCAGGATAGATCATTGGTTGGATAAATTCTGGAAGTGGCAAGCCAACCATCTCTCCCATGGCAATATACAACAATGGCACTGTTAAAACTGCTGATTGCCAGAAACGACGCCACATTTCTTTGATATGTTTCTCTTTCTTTTCTTTATCTAAATCTGCTTGGGCCTCTTGATCCAAACTTTCTTTCGCATGATAACCCGCATTTTCCACAGCTGAAACGATATCTGTTGATAAAACAAGGGATTCATCAAAATCTACCGTCATTTTCTCTGTAGCTAAGTTAACATTAACAGTCTTGATTCCTTCTAATTTACCCACAACTTTTTCGATCGTTTGGGCACATGAGGCACAGGTCATTCCTTCAATATCGTACTGTTTATGAGACGTTTCCATCACTAAATGATAACCAGCATCCTCAACAGCTTTAGCGATTGTTTCATCGTTTAATTCAGCTGTGTCATAAGTCATACTTAATTTTTCAGTTGCTAAATTGACACTTGATTCCACAACGCCTGGTAATTTAGCCGTTACTTTTTCTATTGTTTGAGCACAAGAGGCACAGGTCATTCCCTCTATTTTATAATTATTTTTCTCTGTCATCATTCTTTCTCTCCTCCCTAAACCTTAACACCGACATTGTCCCGGAATGCAGTTGCAAGGGACAATCTCAGGCGCAGTTTGTTTCTTTTCTTTAAGAAGCGCTTCTAATGCTTCTATATCACTAAGGCTCAAAGGTTTTCTTTCAATCATCTCAACTAACATACCACCAACTTTACGATCACAAATTTTATCTAATAATTCATTCCCCGCTGACTTGATTGCTTTTTGTTCTGATACGACAGCATAGTAGATAAATTGTTTGCCTTCTTTTCTTGTTTCTAAATATCCTTTAGTGACTAAGCGAGTTAAGAGTGTTTTCACTGTAGAAGGTTTCCACGCCATCTTTTCCTCTAAAATTTCAATCACTTCCGTACTTGTTGTTTCATTTTTGGTCCAAACAACACGCATGATTTCCCACTCTGCATCTGTTATTAATTCTATTTTTTTAGTCATGATTTTCGCTCCCTTTTTTTATGTTCTCTCATTCGATAAACCTATCATATCTCTATCGTTTACAATTGTCAATTATAAGATTTAAAAAAACGAGTCCCTTTTTAGGAGAACTCGTTTCACTCTACTTATTCTTCAATCGGCAACCTCACAATAACTGTGGTTCCTTCGCCTAAATCACTAGATAACTTCACCACACCACCTAAAATCTCAGCATAATGTTGAACAATCGATAGACCTAAGCCAGAACCGCCCGTATTTCTTTGTCTTGATTGACTGACACGGTAAAAACGCTCGAAAATTCGTTTACGGTCCTTCTCAGAAATCCCGACACCAGTGTCTTCTACTGAAAAAATTAACTCACCTTCAGATTCTTTTAAATAAATAAAAATATCATCGGCTTCTTTTGTATACTCCACCGCATTTTCTAGTAGGTTTTTAACAATCAATTGAAAGGCATTGCCCGGTAAGTTAATCTCACGACTAATGGTGCTATCAAAGGTCACATTGAGCGCCTTTTGACTGATTTTATATTGATAACGTTCTAACTCTTCTTCTACCACGGTTTCAGGGTTACTAACGACGGTATCTAGCATATAAATATCTTTTTCTGTTTTTAATAACATCATAATGTTTTGAATCAATCCTAGTAATCGTTGTCCTTCACATTCAATGATTTTCAAAAACTCATCTGAAGCCTCCGGATCATCCTTCGCTCCTGCTAATAAGGTTTCCGCAAAACCAATAATCGACGTTGTTGGGGTTTTTAATTCATGAGAAATATTGCTAATAAAATCTTCATGAACTTTTTCAATCTGTTTCACTTCTGTCACATCATAAATAATACCCACATATTCAGTGGTACTTGATTCAAGAATGCGAATAATGACGTTTAAATCATGATTTTTAGGTTGCCTTATCCTAACGTCTCCTTGAACTTGTTCCTTAGTTGTGACTGCTTCAGTTATTAATTGATACATTTTTTTATGATTAAACCAAGTTTCAAAAGATTCTTGGTTTCTCTTTTTAGAAAAGAGATTCTCCGTCACACTATTAGCTAAAACCAGTTCCAATTTCTCATTAAGAATAAAAATACCAATATCTAAGTTTTCGAAAAGAAAAGCTAATTTCTCTTCATTTTGCAATTGCTTATAATATAAAAGGTTGGCTTCATCCATTAATTTATACACAGTTTGATACAACTCCTGCCATTCTTCTGGGCATCCACGACTGTTTGTTTTTTTTCTGGATTCTGAATTGCATTTTTCAAAATCGGTAAAATAAATTGAATCGGTTGTCTATTTTGCTTCAAAATATAAAAATACATGGATAAAATAATAATACCTATTAAAAGAAGGACGAGAAAGATTTGTACTTGAAAGGCTCTTAATGACTGAGTAATCCCTGTATAAGGCTCAGATAACCGCAAAATCCCAACCAACTCTTGATCCACATAAATCCCTTTAGCCATGTAAATCATTTTAGTATTGACAGTTTGGCTTTCTCTAATCGCATAGCCTTGAATTTTATGATTCTCTAAAATCTCTCTTACTTCCGGTCGATGTTCTCTAGTACCTTTAGCTAATTTTTCATGAGAGGAATCATATAAAATATCGCCTTTTGGATCAAGAATAGTCAAACGTTCCGATTTCCCAATACTTTGATCCAACTTTTCTTCATCAAGCTTTAACTTTTCACCCTCTAATAGATAAGGAGTTAAAATATCAATCTCACTTAGTAATTTATCCTGTTGTTCACTTAATACTTGAGATTTAAAAAAGTAGGCAGTGTATAATCCACCACCTACTAACAATAGGACAACTAAGCTAATAATCACACGTGGACTCATTAGTTTCGTTCTTTGTTTCATTCTGATATCTCCTGAAACTTGTAACCAAACCCACGAATCGTTTTAATGTATTGTGGTTTTTTAGGATCATCTTCAATTTTTTCTCTTAAATGGCTCACATGAATATCCACTGTTCGAGATAAATGGTACATCTCATCTTGCCAAATGGATGTCATTAATTCATCTCGACTAATAATCCGATTTTGCCTTTTCATAAAGTATATTAAAAGCTCGAATTCTTTTTTAGTGAAATTCAATTCTTCTCCGTTCTTAGTGACACGGTAGTCATTGGGATATGCAATTAATTCTCCAACAACAATTTTTTCAGAGGGATTAACTTTAGGAATTTTGTCACCCTTCACATCTAAACGTCTTTCTACTGCGCGAATTCTTGCGATTAATTCTCTTGGGCTAAAAGGTTTTGTCAAATAATCATCTGCACCCATCTCTAAACCGACAATTTTATCCACGGTTTCATCTTTGGCTGTTAACATTAAAATTGGTGTTTGAATCTTTTCTTTACGCAAATGTTTCGTAATATCTAAACCATTTACTTTTGGTAACATTAAATCTAATATAATAAAATCGTAGTTGCCACTCATGCCTAAAGCGATAGCTTCCTCACCGTCATGGCAGACATCTACTGTAAAGTTTTCTTTTTCTAAATTATATTTCAAAAGTGTGGTAATCGACACCTCGTCGTCTACTACTAAAACTTTTTTCATACAAAAAACACGTCCTTTCTAGTAGTCATCAATCTCTTACACTATACCATAGAAAGGCCGTGTCTTATCAATTATTTGATGTTGCCTTTTAAGTCTCTTTCAACTTTCATATCTGAGATTGCAATGTAACCTAATTCTTTAATAACATTTTTTTGAACGTCATCTGTTTTCATGTACTCTACAAATTGAGTAGCTTCTTTTTTACCATCTTTTTGTGTATACATATGCTCATATGCCCAAATTTTCCATGAGTTATCAGCAACTTTTTCATCTTTTGGTTCTACGCCATCAATCGATAGCCCTTGGATTGACTCATCAATATAAGAGAAAGCTAAGTAACTAATTGCTCCTGGTGTTTCTGCAACAATCTTACGAACTGTTCCTGAAGAATCCTGTTCTTGGCCTTTAGCTGGCTCTTCTCCATCTAGTCCCCATTGTTCAAAGGTTGCACGTGTTCCACTTCCTGCGGCACGGTTAATGATTTCGATTTTTTGATCTTTCCCACCGACTTCTTTCCAGTTAGTAATCTTTCCAGTAAAGATGCCTTTTAATTGATCTTTGGTAATATCTTTCACGCCAGTTTCTTTGTTAATAACTGGTGCCACACCAACAACGGCGATTCGGTGATCTTCAATTTTAGAAGCATCAATACCGTCTTTCTCCTCAGCGTAAACGTCCGAGTTACCGATATCCACAGCGCCACTTGAAACTTGGGTTAAACCAGTTCCACTTCCGCCACCTTGGACTGTGATTGTATAGTTAGGATTATCTGTCATATAAATTTCAGCTACTTTTTCTACTAATGGTTGAAGAGCTGTTGAACCAACAGAGGTAATTTCGACTTTTTCATTTGAAGCAGCCTTTTTACTTCCTCCTGTTGAATCTTTTGTATCTTTTGCGCCACCACCACATGCTGCTAATGTAAATAAAATACCGACTGTTGTTAACGATAATAAGATTTTCTTCATAGTTGTAATAACTCCTTAAGTTTTTTGATTACACACAGAGTGTAACAACTAAATGTAAAATCTATTCCCAATAACGTGTAAAAATTTCGTAAAAATAACTTTTGTTAGCTTTTTTACTTGAAACGTTGTCAGATAAGCGTAAACTTCATGACAAAGAGATGTATATTGTAAATAGAATGTAAACTACGTAGATATATGCAAGACTTCATAGAAACTACCAAAGCATTCTAATTCTTTTGATTTTTCTTTAAAAAAGTAAAACTCAACTTGTTTCCATTTATCAGGATTATAAACTAAAAGCTTACCAAGAGCATCTTTTGGTGTTATTGAAAATTCAGGAGCCTTCATTTTTGTGACTTCCTTTATATCTTTTTCAATTTCTAAAACCCAATGACTTGCTTTTACCTTTTGATTCACCTCTACTATGAGTGGAATTGCTATGTTAATCTGTCGCCAACCAAATGAGGATAAAATATTGTCATAATAACCATCAAAAATAAAATGGTTCATTCCTTTTTCTGATTTCCATAAATAGAGAGGGGCATATTCTTTACTTTCTTCCCTAATCAAATAGACTTTCATTAATAAATCTAAAAAGCCATCTGTTTTAACCCCATTATTAGCAACTCTTTCTCTGATTTTCTCCATCCCATATTCTTTAGGTAATTTAATTTTATATTGCATAACATTCATTTAAAGCACTTCCTTTTATTTATTTTCTCTCATTATACAAAGCTTTGTTTTTCTTGTATAATGGCTATAAATCATCTTGGTATGCCAAAATGGAATACCAAGATTAAGGAGGATATCCCTGTGGAACTTAGTGATTTAAAGATTTTTTACGAGGTTGCCAGATTCGAATCAATCAGTCACGCTGCTAATAAATTAGGTTACGTTCAATCTAATGTCAGTAAAAGAATTAAAGTCTTAGAAAAAGAATTAAACACCATTTTATTTACTAGAAACAATCGCGGTATGAAGCTAACATGTGAAGGTGAGATTCTAAAAAAACACACCGAAAACATTTTAATCTCACTAACCATATTAAAAGCTGAATTAAAAGGACAAGAAGAAATTATTAAAATTGGAGCAACACAAACGATTTCTATTAATTATTTACAATCTCTATTTTTAGAAAAGACATACGATTGCTATACATTTAATCAACAAGAGCTCTTAGAAAAATTGATCTATAAAGAAGTAGATGTGATTATTACAAATCAAGTTGTTTCAGAAGATGAATTTAAAAGTGACATACTTTTAGATGAAGCTGTTTTTTGGACGAAACATCAATCAGCTTCTAGCTCTTTGAATCAAGCTAATATCATCGTTAATCGTCAATTAGATTGTCCTTATCGAAAGGCTACCTTAAACTATTTAAAAAAACACCAGATAACTGATTTTACCCTAATTGAAGTTGACACCTTGGAACTTTTAATCACAGGAATTGAAAAATACCAGGCACTTAGTATGTTGCCAGAAATAATGCTAGAGGATAGACCATCATTAGAAAATTTTGGGACAAAAATAAACGTTCCGGTTCATTTATATTATCTAAAAACACTTCAAAAGAATCTTAATATCGAACAACTTAAAAATCTAATAATAAAAAAATAAGCAGACCCATTTTTGAGTCTGCTTATTTTTTATTCACTCTGATGTAATCCGGGTTCAAATGGCAACTCCTTCGGCAACTTCAGAACCAAAAATTAATTCGAAAACCGTGAATTATTTTTTGGTTCTTCCAGTTGCTCGGAGCTAAACGCCATTTTCACCACTCTGATATAGTCCGGAATTAAAAATCTGCTCCTTCGGTAACTTCACTATCCTCAATTAATCCGAAAATCGTGGATTATTTGAGGGTAGCTCCAGTTACTCAGAGCAAAACGATTTTTTATTCACTCTGATATTAACTTACTTTTTTAGTCTTCAATTCTGGTTCGCCTTCGCCTACGACGGCTTCTTTTGTAATAACGACTTTTTCCACGTCTTCACGAGTTGGAATTTCGTACATCACATTCATCATCACGTGCTCAATGATTGATCTTAAACCACGGGCACCTGTATCACGCTCAATGGCTTGATTAGCAATAGCATTTAAAGCACCTGGTGTGAATTCAAGATTTACTTCATCAAGTGATAATAATTTTTTGTATTGTTTGGTCAAAGCATTTTTAGGTTCAGTTAAGATACTAACTAAATCTTCCTCAGTTAATTTCTCTAGAGAAGCAATAACTGGTAATCGTCCAATAAACTCAGGGATTAAACCGAATTTTAGTAAATCTTCGGGAATAATTTGAGACATGATACTTTTCTCTTCATCACGTTTTTTATTATTTGTTCCAAAACCAATTACTTTTTCACCTAAACGTTCTTTAACGATTGTTTCAATCCCTGCAAAAGCACCACCAACGATAAATAATATCTCAGTCGTGTCAATTTGAATCAGTTCTTGTTGTGGGTGTTTACGTCCGCCTTGAGGTGGGACGCTGGCAACAGTTCCTTCTAAAATTTTAAGTAAGGCTTGTTGTACCCCTTCACCAGAAACATCACGTGTAATCGAAACATTTTCACTTTTACGAGCAATTTTATCAATCTCATCAATATAGATAATACCACGTTGGGCTTTCTCTACATTAAAGTCTGCCGCTTGCAAAAGCTTCAAGAGGATATTTTCCACATCTTCCCCTACATAACCTGCTTCAGTTAAACTAGTAGCATCTGCAATAGCAAATGGTACGTTTAGCGTTTTAGCTAAGGTTTGGGCTAAGAATGTTTTACCTGATCCAGTTGGACCAATCAAACAAATATTACTCTTTTGAAGTTCTACTTCGTCATTAATTTCTTCTGGAATTTCTAAAGACATTTGTTGGACACGTTTATAGTGGTTATAAACTGCTACTGACAACACTCGTTTCGCGCGATCTTGTCCAATGACATAACCGTTTAAAATTTCTAAAATTTCTTTTGGTTTCAATACATTGATTAAATCTGAAGAAATCTCATCTTGAATTTCTTCATCAATGATTTCCTTACATAAATCAATACATTCATTACATATATAGACACCAGGACCGGCTACTAATTTTTTTACTTCATCTTGTGATTTTCCACAAAAAGAACAACGAACTTCATTATTCTCATCTGTATTATCGTACATATGCTTCCCTCCTGTTAAATGAAGACACGTCGTTATAACACGTGTATCTCCCATCGACGTATATTCTAACACAATATAATGTTGGATGCATTAAATAAGCAGTGATTAAAAAAGACGGGGTAACTAGACCCCGTCCCTTTTTAAGCGTTAAATTTAAGCTTCTTTAACAGTTGATGTAATAGTTTCTACAGCACGTTTCATTTTAATGTCATGAGCTAACATGTCATTGTTTAATGCACCACGTACAGCATTTTCGTCCATTCCATATTGTTCTGCTAAGTCTTTAATTTCTGCTTCAATATCAGCATCTGTTACTTCATGTTTTTCAGCAGCAACGATTGCTTCAATGACTAAGTTAGTCTTAGTTCTTGTTTCAGCTTCGCCTTCAAACTGTTCATGTAAGTCTTTCTCAGTTGTACCAGTCATTTGGTAGTATAATTCTGGAGAAATTCCTTGTTGTTGCATGTTACCTAAGAATTCGTTCATGCCACGGTGTACTTCGTCATGAACCATAACGTGTGGTAATTCAACGATTTCAGCATTTTCAACTGCTAATGCAATAGCTGCTTCTTCAATAGCGTTTGTTGCTGCTTCTTCTTTAGCAGTCGTTAATTCAGCTTTGATTTTTTCTTTTAATTCAGCTAATGTTTCAACTTCTTCGTCGATATCTTTAGCAAATTCGTCGTCTAAAGCTGGTAATTCTTTTGCTTTAACTTCGTGTACTTTAACTTTGAATACTGCTTCTTGACCAGCTAAGTCTTCTGCTTGGTATTCTTCAGGGAAAGTAACTGTTACGTCTAATTCGTCATTCGCTTTTGTTCCAACTAATTGGTCTTCAAAACCTGGAATGAATGAAGAAGATCCTAATTCTAATGAATAGTTTTCGCCTTTTCCACCTTCAAAAGCAACATCACCTTTGAAACCTTCGAAGTCGATAACAACAGTGTCGCCGTTTTCAGCAGCAGCGTCTTCTTTGATAACTAATTCAGCTTGGCTAGCTTGTTTTTGTGCTAAGTTTTCTTCAACGTCAGCATCTGTTACTTCACGGTCTTGTTTTGGAACTGTTAAGTTTTTGTACTCGCCTAATTTAACTTCAGGTTTTACAGTAACTTCAGCAGTAACAACCCATGCTTTACCTTTTTCCATGCTTAAAACATCGATTTTTGGTTGAGATACTGGATCAATTCCAGCTTCTTCGATTGCTAATCCGTAAACTTCTGGTAATACGTGATTTAAAGCATCTTCAAACAATGCTTCTTCACCGTACATTTGGTTAAACATTTGACGTGACACTTTCCCTTTACGGAATCCTGGTACGCTGATGTTTTTCTTCACTTTGTTAAAGGCAGCTTTTAAGCCTTCTTCGATTTTATTTTCGGCAACTTCAAATGTTAAAAGACCATCATTAGTTCCTTTTTTTTCCCATTTTGTAGACATAGTTATTGTCCCTCCAGATTATCTATTCATCATAGTTTTAGTTTCTTACATACCATACAATCTTACACTAAAGGTCGTTATTTGTAAACATTTTTCCCTTTAATTACTCGTGAAAGAGCATGGATTGCATGAGCTTCTCCTCGATTTCCTTTTGACAGTTTAAGACATCTCTTAATTCTGTTGATAAATCACTATTTCCTTCTGATAAACCAGATTTTATTAAGTAACTTGAAACCCAGATATCATCAAGGTTCATCCATACTTCTTCAAAAGGATATAGACAACCAATATGTAATTTTACTTCGCTGGTAATCATTTCTTTTAAACTGGGATCTGAATTGTCAAAGTACTGAGTTAACTGATTTAGAACCTGATTATTAGCATACACTTGTTTTAAAGGGACATAATCATTTGGATTAAACGGGACCACAACACCTTCCCAAGTCATTGTTTCCAAATTTTCATTCACATTAAGCTGGGTTAGTTGATTTATCCATTCACTTTTAACAAGTAAAGACACACCAGAGTCAATCAGTACCACTTTTGTTAATGCTAAAAAAGATTCTTTAGGTAAATAGTGAATCAGCTTCAATCTTTGTTTTTGTTTAGCAAGTGACACACTACCTATATCGGCTAATTCTCGCTCTTTTTCTAGTATCTTTTCTTTGTTCACCGTTAAATGATACTCTTTTGTGACTTGATAAACCTTCTCCCAGTCTTCACGTTTAACATGTGTTGTCTGGATTAAAAATTTTTCAACTTCTAAAAATAAAGTCATTTTAATTAATAACTGGAAATAAACTTCTTGAAATTGTGGCTCTTGAAGATAGTACTTCTTTTTCTCACTCATTACTTCATAGGCTTCTTGATATTTTTCTAAAACCAGCAAGGTATTTGTTAAGTAAAGATTAGCTATTTCGTCATCTTTTAAATTATACGCTTGATTAAAATGATCCCTCGCTACGTCATATTCTTTATCCTCAAAAGATTGTTTTCCCAATGTCATGTGTCGCTCAAATAATTCTGGCATCTCAATCACTTATGTCACCTCTTTTTTTACTCAGATTATAATAAAAAGAGACTGACCATAAAGTCACCCTCTTTTTGATTTTGAGCAATCCTAATCTAATTTAGTTTGCAGTTTTTCTTAATCTTGTAATAACTCAAAAATTTCTAAAGCTACTAAATCAATATCATCGAATTGATATACTTGTTGAGAACCTGCTTCTGTTAACTCAAACATCTCAGTACTGCTATCAAATGTTACGATGCATCGCTCTTGTCCTTCACGTTCAAAACGACGTACTTGAACCTCGCTGTCTTCAGCCTCTATCATTGCGCTCAATCTTTTTAAGATTGCTGTTAGTTGTGAACTTTTCATAGAGCTAGCCTCCTTCAAATTTCTTCTGCTTTATTGTAACAGAAAGTGAGGTAACATGCATTGAAAATTTGTTTTTTTTTTATTAAATTTAAAAAAAATTATTCTTGCCACCAAAGTTTAATCAATGCTTGTGTCCCATCATTTTCAAAACCTTGCTCTATCAACATATTATAAAGATTTCGTGCTTCTTTTGTTGCAGGCAAGTTTATTTTCATTTTTTCAGCTTCTTCTAATGCAATATTAAGGTCCTTCACAAAATGTTTAACAAAAAATCCCGCTGTGTAATCTTCTTTTAGTATTCTTGGTGCGTAGTTACTTAGTGACCAGTTAGCTGCACTGCCTCCGCCCACTGTATCGAGAACTTTTTCAAGGTTCAAATTAGCTGCTTTGGCGTATACTAACAACTCCGTCATCCCAGTCATCGTTCCAGCTATCATGATTTGATTGGCCATCTTTGTGTGCTGACCACTACCAGCCTCACCCTGTAGATTAACTTTCCCACTAAACACATTAAGAATTTCTTCCACTTGATTAAAGGTTGCTTTTTCCCCACCAACCATGGTTGTTAGCGTCCCATTTTTTGCTCCCAAATCGCCACCAGAAACAGGCGCATCCAAGCTCTTTCCACCTAATTCTTTTGCTGTTTCTGCAATTTTCACCGCTAAGGACGGTGTGCTTGTTGTCATATCAATCACAATTTTATCTTTAATATTTGTACTAAATATTCCAAATTCACCATAATAAATACCTTCTACATCTGCCGGGAATCCCACCATACTAAAGACGATATCACTTACTTTTGTTACCTCTTGAGGCGTGTCACACCAAGTAGCACCTAATTCAACTAAGGAATCTGTTTTAGCCTTTGTACGGTTATAAACAGCCACTTCATAATTTGCATTTAATAGATGTTTAACGATTGATGCTCCCATAACGCCCGTTCCGATAAAACCAATTTTTTGCATTTTTCCACCTCTTTATCTTAGTAACTCTATTATAACAATCCCTTATAAATAATAAAGAGCCTAATACTAAGTATCAGACTCAGGTACTTTATTTCCATCTAAATCCGGCTGAATCACCAAGGCTATCAACCCTAAGATAATTCCCATATAATACGTGACGATTCGCCATAAAAAGATCGCTAAAACAAGCTTACTCTTAATCACAACAAATGTCCCGAAGAGTAAAGTAAAACTATACTCCGCCCCTCCTGCGCCACCTGGAATAGGAAATAAAGAGATAATCATAATAATAAACGCATGAAAAACTATCACTTTAAGAACATTTACATCTTCTGTATTCAATGCCAGTAAAATAAAATAAGGCACAATATAGTAAACTAATAACTGTGCAATCGTTAAGATACTCGTTTTAAGCATCAAAACAGGTTCATTTTTCATGTACCGACTATGTTCGTAAAAATTATCCATTTTAGCTAATGTGGATTCACGTTTTCGCTCTAACTTACGACCGATTTTAAATCGACGTGCCAGATTAAAAAAGCCATTGACTATCTTTTGTGTTCCAGTATGCCAAAACATCACCATAAGTAAACAAAAAACAACAAAGAAATGAATCGCAAATCCAATCAAAATAAAATAAGATAACTTTTCTAAATTCCCTGACACCCAGTGAAATCCTAAAATAATACAAAGAACAAAATTAACTACAATCCAGATTTGATAGATGACAAACTTCATCAACGACACCGAAGCTGAGACACCGTAATCAACACCCGATTTACCTAAAGCTAAAATCTGAGCGGGTTGTCCACCTGTGGAAAAAGGCGTAATAGCATTAAATAAATGTTCAATTAAAGGAATACGGAACGCATTTTTAAAAGAAAAATCTGGATTACTTCTTTTTAAAAATAATTGAATCATTCGCGCTTCCACTGCCCAATGTAGCAGCATACAAATAACCGCCACTACTAACCATTGCCATTTAATGGTCACTAATTCCAAATAGACCTCACTTAGGCTGACCTTCCTAAGCTCATTCCAAATCACAACTCCCCCAAGTAAAAAAGCAATCCCTAAGTATATGATATTTTTTCTATTCATCTGTTACCTCATTTATTCATTTTTAAACCCTTCGACTGAATCAGGACCTTCTAATAAATTTTCTCCTCGATCTTTTTCAAAAAGTTGGTAATGTTTTTTAGATTCCTCATAAAAAGATTCAACACTTTCACCAAAAGCTTCACTAGAAATTTCATAAAGTTTACGCTTAATGAGCGACTCATTGACGGGATGTTCTTCTTTAAGATAAGTAATCAGACTGTCTGAGAAATCATCATTTTCTTTATAGGTGACTCCTAAACTCAAATCATCAAATAAGGCATTTAAATAATCATTTCCTTTAGCAACAACTTTCGTTTTAGCCGCCATGGCTTCTGTGTACGTCAATCCTTGAGTTTCAGAATCCGAGGCACTCACAAAGACATCTGCTGCTTGATAAATTGGGGAGATTTCCTCATTAGGTATCTCTCCTGAAAAAATCACATAGTCCTCTATTTCAAGTTTTGCCACTTGTTTTTCTAAGTCTTTTTTATAAGGTCCATCTCCAACAATTAACAGTTTAACTTGAGGTACTTTTTCAATTACTTCAGGCAGACCATCTAATATTGTTTGAATATTTTTCTCATAGGAAATACGACTCACTGAAAGTAAAAAGATATGCTCGTTGTCAATGTTGTATTTGTCTCGAATTTCTTGCTTTTTCTCACTTGAAACAGCTTTAAATTTTGACACATCAATCCCTGTTGGAATAATAAACTTAGGTATATCAATATCGTACTCTTCTAACTTATCCACAACTCGTTTACTTGGACAAATAATCCCTGATAAACTAGCTGTGTACAACTTAGAAAACTGCTTAACATGAATCGGTCTAATTAGGCGACCGTTGGCAATATAATGTAGATAATCTTCGTACATCGTGTGATACGTATGAACACAAGGAATATCCAATTGCTTAGCAACTTGTTTGCCTAATAACCCTAAACCGAACTCTGTATGGGTATGAATAATATCAAGCTCTAAGTCTTTTGCCACATAATAAGCATATAGCATACCACGAACAATCAAGCGTCTTTCTTTAAATGAGATAAAAGGAATACTTGGCATTCTGATAATTCTAGGTTCTAGTTCTCTTACGTTGGGGTCAGTCGTTGTGAAAATATAAACCTCGTGACCTCTTTTTTCTAATTCTAATTTTAACGTTCTAATTGACGTTGATACACCACTGACTTGTGGAAAATAGGTATCTGTAAAAAAGCCGATTTTCACAACACTCACCTCCTTTTATTTTTTTAAACTCTTTGTATAGTACTCGTACCAAATTTTTGCGACATTCTCTTCTGAATAATACTTAGCAGACTCTTTGGATTTCTCTTTGTAGATTTGTAACATATTCGGATTATTTTTTAATTGGGTTAAAGCTTTCTGCATCTCTGCTACATTTTTTGTATCGATATACTGATTATCAATAATCGCATGATACAATTCTAAGTCACGAAGCATAATAGGTGTTCCACAATTAAACGCTTCTAAAATGCACATTGGAAATAATTCATTATATGATGGCAACAAAAAGACATCTGCAACATTATAATATTTAACCAATTCATCTCGGTCGATAATGCCTGTGAATTTTAAGTTTTTAGGCGGATTATCATAAACTTTCTTATAACGATCATAACCATCTGTAATTTTTCCAAAAGAAAAACCACCAGCCCAAACAAACTGAATATCAGGATTATCCATGGCTAGTTTGATAAAGTCATCTAAGCCTTTTCTTTGCTGGATTTGACCTGCACCAAAGACAATAAAATCATCTTGTTTATAAGTTAATTCACTACGCCACTTTTCTTTTTCAGCAATTGTCATTTCATAAAAGTCTTCTGAAGACACAAAGTTTGGAATATAAGTTACCTTATCCGTCTTGATTCCAGCCATTTCTAATTTAGGAATAAAAGAGGGATTCACAACAACTAATTGATCCATCCGTTTATAAAATGAAATCAAATAACGATCAAACATTTTTTGGAAAGGTGAAAAAATGGCGATACTACCTTCTAATGTTTCTGGTAAAAAATGAACGTAGCCAATTCTTATACCTCTTCTTTTCTTAAAAAAAGTGGAGATAAAAAAGAACGGGTCTACCGTATGATAATGAGCGATATCTGATTTTGTATATTTATTTATCTTAATGTCAAATTCTTCTGGGAATGTTTTGGTTAACATTTTTATTAATTCTTTGTAGGCACTTCCGACGCCTTGCCCCTTCACCTTGTCAGCAGAAGAAAACATATTAATCTTCAGCAATTATTTCACTCCCTATTGATTACTATACTGAATAACGAATGTCAAAACATCCTACCACAGTCCTAGTTTGTCTTTTTATTATAGCATATTCAAAAAAATGCTAAAAAAGAAACCACCAATCATTTTAACATGTTTTGAGTAATAATCATAAATTTATTACAAAAAACAATGATTTTTTAAGTATATATAAAAAAAGACCTAAAACATAAGTATCAATACTTACGTCATAGGTCTTTGTCAATTTTTATTCTGCTGTATATTCGTTAACTAAAGCCACAACTTCTTCAGCTGTATCACATTCAGTGATTGCTTTGTTAGCTAATTCAGCCATTTTAGTTGAGTCTAAACGTTTCATTAAGCTTCTAGTACGTAAAATACTTGTTGCGCTCATTGAGAATTCGTCTAAACCTAAACCAACTAATAATGGAACAGCTGTTTGATCTCCAGCCATCTCACCACACATACCAGCCCATTTACCTTCAGCGTGAGCTGAGTCAATTACGTTTTTAATTAAACGTAAGATTGCAGGATTATATGGTTGATATAGGTAAGAAACGCGTTCGTTCATACGGTCTGCTGCCATTGTGTATTGAATTAAGTCATTTGTTCCGATACTGAAGAAATCAACTTCTTTAGCAAAGCGATCAGCGATCACGGCTGCAGCTGGGATTTCAATCATGATACCAACTTGGATATCATCAGATACTTTCACACCTTCAGCAACTAATTTAGCTTTTTCTTCTAATAACATTGCTTTAGCATCACGGAATTCTTGTAATGTAGCAATCATTGGGAACATAATGCGTAAGTTACCGTGAGTTGAGGCACGTAAAAGAGCACGCAACTGAGTACGGAACATTTCGTCTTCTGCTAGACAGATACGAATTGCGCGGTAACCTAAGAATGGGTTCATTTCTTCAGGGAACTTCAAGTATGGTAACTCTTTGTCTCCACCGATATCCATAGTACGAACCACAACTGGTTTACCATTCATACCTTCTAATACTGCTTTGTAAGCTTCAAATTGATCATCTTCACTAGGGAAATCTGGTGAGTCCATGTATAGGAATTCTGTACGGTATAAACCAACAGCTTCTCCCCCATGTCCATTAACACCTTCTAAATCTTTAGGTGTTCCAATATTTCCAGCTAATTCAAAATGTTTACCATCGGCTGTAACAGTTTGAGCATTTTTTAATTTATCCCATTCAGCTTTAAGATCTGCGAAAGCTTTTGCTTTTGCTTCAAATTCAGCTATTTCTTCAGTTGATGGGTTAACTGTCACAATACCTTCGCTACCGTCTAAGGCTAACATGTCGCCTTCTGAGACAGCTTCAGTGATGTTTTTAGTTCCAACAACAGCTGGGATTTCTAATGAGCGGGCCATGATAGCTGAATGAGACGTACGTCCACCAATGTTAGTCACAAAGGCTTGAACGAAATTACGATCTAACTGAGCTGTATCACTTGGTGTTAAATCTTCAGCAACAATGATAACTTTTTCGTTAATCATTGATAAATCTGGTAATTTAACGCCTACTAAGTGACTCATCACACGTTTCATTACATCTTTAATATCTGCTGCACGTTCTTGCATGTATGGGTTATCCACCATGCTTTCAAACATACCAACAAACATGTCTGTTACTTCTTTAAGCGCTGATTCTGCGTTGACTTGGTTATCCTTAATGTTACCCTCAATAGCTCCAACTAATTCTGGATCTGAAAGGACCATTAAATGAGCATCAAATACTTGTGCTTCTTCTTCACCTAAACTCTCAGCTGCTTTGTTACGAATAGCTTGTAACTCAGTTGTTGATTGTTTTAATGCATCAGAAAGACGAGCAATTTCTTGATCGACGTTATCAGTTGATTTTTTCTCAAATGATAAGTCAGGCTCAACTAAAAGATAAGCTTTTGCAACCGCAATACCATCACTAACGGCAATACCTTTTAATTGTTTAGTCATTATTCTGATAATCCTTCTTTTTTCATTGTTTCTTCGATAGCTGCGATTGCTTCTACTTCGTCAGCACCTTCAGCAGAGATAGTAACGTCAGCACCTTGACCAACACCTAAAGACATAACGCCCATGATTGATTTTAAGTTTACTGATTTACCTTTGTATTCTAAGTTGATATCTGAACTGAATTTACTTGCAGTTTGTACCAATAAAGTTGCTGGACGTGCGTGGATACCTGTGTCTGCTACTACGTGAAATTCTTTTTTTTCCATAATTAATCATTCTCCTTCAATTATACGAATGTGTTTTTTCGGATTAAAAATTGTTAGCGATTTACTAAAAATTTATAACCCTTTCAATGATAAAGAATACCATGTTTTATTACTTGTGACAACTTTTTTCATTCAAGTTATTGAGTGAACTTGAAAGTATTTGCATTATTTTCATGAGTTCTTTCTATAAATAACCCTTCCACCTAAAATAGCTTCCCCTACAATCTGGTCTTTTTCAGGATGTTTAACCCATACATCCCTAAATAAAAAAAAGTCTTCCTTCTCAACATTGATTTCTTCGATTTCACCTGTCAGTAGTTTTTCTATTTCACTAGTATATTTATTTTCTTCCATAAACCGTCACTTTCTTTCATTTGATTTAACCTCACAATTATAACGTAAGCTTTCCCTTTAAGCCAAATATTCCCTTTTATTGAGGAAGTTCAATTCCTTGATAAAAAGTAAGTAACTAAGTTATAATTAATCAAAGGTCAAAAAAGGTCAATTAGATAGTTGATCTTAATTATCAAGTTAGGAGAGTGATCAAATGCTTTGTCAAAATTGCCAATCAAATGAAGCTACCATTCATCTATATACAAATGTTCAAGGTCAAAAGAAACAAATTGACCTCTGCCAACAATGTTACCGTGAGATTAAACAACAAGAAGATTTAGCTCATCGTGAAAAAATGACCCAAGATCCCTATGGTTTTGGTTCCCTCAATGAGTTATTCCGTCAATTAGCCGAACAAAACTTCCAACAATCACAAGATAAAACGCCACCAACTCAATCAGGTAAAATGGGACCACCTAAACCGCCTAGAAATAATGGTGGCAGTATTCTACAAGAGTTTGGTGAAAACTTAACCCAAGCAGCCAGAGATGGAAAAATTGATCCTGTCATTGGGCGAGATGAAGAAATTACTCGTGTGATTGAAATATTAAATAGACGAACAAAAAACAATCCTGTTTTAACCGGTGAACCTGGTGTAGGTAAAACGGCTGTCGTCGAAGGTCTCGCTCTAAAAATCGTTGAATCTAGTGTGCCACAAAAATTACTTGAAAAAGAAGTAATTCGTTTAGATGTAGCTTCTTTAGTTCAAGGAACTGGTATCAGAGGTCAATTTGAAGAACGAATGCAACTACTCATCCAAGAACTAAAGGCAGACCCATCGATCATTTTATTCATCGATGAAGTCCATGAAATTGTGGGAGCCGGAACTGCTGGTGACGGGAACATGGATGCGGGAAATATTTTAAAACCAGCTCTTGCTCGTGGTGAGTTACAAATGGTCGGCGCAACCACTTTAAATGAATACCGAATCATTGAAAAAGATGCCGCTTTAGAAAGAAGAATGCAACCTGTTCGGGTTAATGAGCCTTCTGAAGAAGAAACCATTATCATCTTAAAAGGCATTCAAAAACGATATGAAGATTTCCACCATGTAACTTATACAAAAGAAGCCATCACAGGTGCGGTTAAATTATCTAGTCGCTTTATTCAAGACAGACAATTACCAGATAAAGCCATTGATTTACTGGATGAAACTGGTTCTAAAAAGAATTTAACCATTCAAGTCATTGATCCAAAAGTCTTAGATCAACGAATTATAGATGCTGAAAAACAAAAAGAGCTTGCCTCAAAAGAAGAAGATTTTGAAAAAGCTGCTTACTACCGAGACCAAGTCAAAAAGCTAACTGATTTAAAAGAAAAAGAAGTCGCTGACGAAGACATCCCAACTGTGACACTAAAAGACATGGAAAAAGTCGTTGAAACAATTACTGGTATTCCCGTGGGAGATTTAAAAGAAAAAGAACAAGCTCAAATGAAAAATCTCGACAAAGACTTAAGAAAACACGTGATTGGTCAAGATGATGCTGTTGATAAAGTTTCAAAAGCGATTAAACGAAACCGAATCGGTTTAAACAAAAAGAATCGCCCCATTGGTTCATTTCTCTTTGTTGGTCCAACGGGTGTTGGGAAAACAGAACTTGGTAAACAACTCGCCTTCGAAATGTTTGGAGATAAAGAAAGTATGATTCGCTTTGATATGAGTGAATACATGGAAAAACATAGTATCTCAAAATTAATCGGATCTCCTCCCGGTTACGTCGGTTATGAAGATGCAGGACAATTAACAGAAACTGTGAGAAGAAATCCGTACAGCCTGATTCTTTTAGATGAAATTGAAAAAGCTCATCCTGACGTGTTACATATGTTCCTTCAAATATTAGAAGACGGTCGTTTGACTGACTCAAAAGGTCGCACAGTGAGTTTCAAAGACACCTTAATCATCATGACAAGTAACGCTGGAACAGGAGCTGTGGAAGCAAACGTTGGCTTTGGTGCTGCTAAAGAAGGAACAAACCAATCAGTTTTAGGGCAGTTAAACAATTTCTTTAAACCCGAATTCTTAAATCGTTTTGACGGGATTATCGAGTTCAAATCTTTAAGTAAAGAAAACTTACTAAGGATTGTTTCCTTAATGATTGATGAGGTTAACGAGATGATGAAGGATCAAGGCATCCAAATTGAAACAAGTACAGAAGTTAACGAAAAACTAGTTGATCTAGGCTATGACCCTAAAATGGGGGCACGACCACTAAGACGAGTAATTCAAGAAAATATTGAAGATGAAATTGCTGATTTTTACTTGGAACATCCCGCAACGAAAGAACTTGTTGCTGTTTTAGAGGGAGATGACATCGTGGTGAAGGGGAAATAACAACTTTTTAAATAATGAAATTATCTCCTATGAGAGTTACTTACTCATCTCAAAAGGTTGCTAAACAAGATTTTTATACTTTACCTCCTTTTAATATACATAACAAAGATTCAACAAAGCTACTTATAAATGAAGGCATACCAATTATTTATCTGATTTATTTTTCATTTAATGGTATAATAGATACATATTCTAAAAGAAGTTCAATAACAGACAGAGGTGATCAGTATGAAATTAATCGATGTAACTAACAGCTATGCAACTCTAGTTTCAAAACAATTAGAAAATACAGATGCAACGTATGTTAAAGTTTACTCACTTGGAAAAACATTAGTCGTCCACAGTATTGCAGACACTCATATTGAAGTGGTGATTGTTAACAAATCAAGAGAAGTGAAAGAATTTGAAGTGGATCATGTTTTAGAGGAAATTTTAGATCGAGGGATCAATAAAGATGATTTAAGTATCATCAGAACCACTGGTGTTGTTGAAATTTCCATGAAAGTTCAGAAGAAAAAAGTAAAAGCTAATAGTGAGGAATAAAATAAACGGTTAGGATTTTAGATCCTAACCGTTTATTTTTTATTTCATAATGTCATAAATTTCTTTAGATAAAATAGAGATTGTTTCATAAGAAGTATTATTTTGTGTCATCACTGATAAAACATACGGTGTATCTGTATAAACAACTGCCACATCATGTCTAAAACTTCCTACATCACCAATTTTATGAGCAACTCTAACTGGTAGATATTTAGGAATACGTTGATCATCAAAAACCGTATTTTGCATGTAAGACATTACTTGTCCACCTTGACGATACATCGCACTAATTAATAGTGCATTTTCTTTAGCAGAAATTTGGAAAGGCGATTGCCACTGACGACCAATAATACTTGAAATTTCACTTCTCATTTTGTAATCATATTGATTAGCACCGTAATATCCTAAGAAGTTCGCTCCTTGGTTATCTGAATATTTAGCTGTCCAATTTAACATTGTATCTAATGAATAGTACGTTCCAAAAGGTTTCCCTTGTAATATTCCAGCTCCGCCTCTCATATATGAGTAAATTGGCATTTGATTAATCGCATCTGTGTATAGATATTTACGATTTGGATCAATTTTACCTTGATTAATCATTTTTTGAGTATAGTACATAGCGGGTAACTTCCCTGTACTTGCTGCTGTAAAAATACGACTACCATTCATTGATGCTGTTGAACCATCCACTAAACTCGTTACATAAATTCCATAATTATAAGAATTATATTTAGAGTTTAAAAGCACTTGAACTTTTTCCATTTTCTCAGCTTCACTAGATACTGCTGATTCATTTAAATAGCCGTACCATTTTCCTTTATTATCATATAAAGAAACATAAGTTGAACCATTAAAATGTTGATATTTCCCTCTAGCATTAAATTTTTTCTTCATATAAGAAGATGTATTTCCTTTTTCATTCCATGAAAAATCTGACCACATTGGATAGTTAGACTTAACAATCATCACTTCTTTACCATAGCTTTGGTAAATTCCTTGAGCACCATCTGCTACAGTCACACCATTTTTATTAACATAACCAAGCCAAGTTCCCTTGTTATCAAATAAACTATAATAAGTTGCTCCGTTAAAATGACGATATTGCCCCTTAGCTAAGTAAGTTTTATTATATTTGTTATTAGTTTTTCCTAAGCTATTCCATGAAAAATTTCGCCACATATCATAATTATTTTTAGTGATAGTTACGTATTTACCAAAGTTTTGATAGCTGCCTTGAGCACCATCTGCTACTTTTACAAAATCTTTGTTAATGTAACCTTTCCAGACATTATTATTATCGTATAAAGAATAATAGTCATTACCATTGGCATGGTAATAAACACCTTTTGCTTTTAACGTTTGGTTGGCTAGGCTGCTGATTTTATGGCGACGATTCCAATCAAAACTATTCCATGTACTACCATTTTCATTTTTCACTGTGACATATTTATTAAATGAAACATAGTCACCTTGACTGCCTTGAGTTTGTTTCATTGCATTCTTATTGATGTATCCATACCATTTATCATTTAAGTCAAATAATGAATAATATGTTTCTCCGTTGTAATGGTGATATTCACCTTTAGCTAAAAACGTACGTTGATAAAATTTCTTGCTCTTATTTTTTTCTTTCCAATCAAAATTTTGCCAAATCGGATAATTAGGACTATTCATGATTACATACTGATTTAAACTATGATAAGCACCTTGCGCTCCATCAACAATTTTAGCATCCTTTTCATTTAAATAACCATACCACACACCCTTACTGTCATATAAAGAATAGTAGAGACTACCATCAAAATGATGATATTTTCCTCTAGCTAGGTAAGTATTTTTATAAAGTTTGTTCGTTTGATGTTTTTCTTTACCATCAAAATTTGATAATGTGCTACTTTGATTATTCGTGACTGTCACATACTTACCAAAGGATTGATAAATGCCGCCTTGACTTTCAGCAATAGAAACATCTTCTACTAAAACATAACCAATCATTTCTTCTTTAACAGAATATAATGTATAATAATTTTTGCCATTAACATGCTTAACTTGCTCTTTAGCTAAAAAAGTTTGCCCCTTAACATAACTATGATTTTCTAAAAATTCTAACTCTAAATTTTTATAAATTTTTGCCTTATCTTGATTTAGACTAACATATTTGTTGAAGTCTGCTTTTTCACTATCTAATGTGTCGTGTAATTTAATTTCTGATTCTTCTACAACACCAATCATACTTCCTTTTAAATCTGTTAACACATAATATGTTTTTTCATTAAAGATAAATTTTGTATCAGTTTTTAATAGAACATTTTCAATTTCAGATAATTTAACCAATTCTTTTAAGTCATTATCTTTAAAAATAATCGGTTCGTCTTTAATAAAACTAACATATTGTAATTTTTCTAATTTAATTAATTCTTTTTCAACATTATTTACTTCTTCTTTTGATTCACTTGTTTTTGTCGTGCTCGTTTCTGTTGTGTCTAACTCAATGCTTGATGTACTGCTTTCGACTTTTTCTGTCGTACTGGTTGAACTCGTACTTACCTCCGTCGACTCATTTAACTTTTCAGCACTTACTTCACCAGTTGATAACATAAATAAACTAAAGCATCCAATCAATACTGTAAAAATATTCTTTTTCATCTTACTGACAATCCTTCCTTAACTATTTTTTATCCTAACTATTTTAGTATACTCGTTTCCGCTCAAAAAAGAGGATAATTTTTCAATTAATCATCCTCTTCTAATAATTAGTTAATTACTGTTGTTGCATTGGCGTTAATATAACCATGCCATTTCCCTGCGTTATCATACAAAGATAAGTAAGTTGAACCATTGAAATTTTCATATCTTCCGCGAGCGGTAAAGGTCTGATTATATACTGAATCACCACTTTCGCGGTAAGCCCAGTCAAAATCATTCCACGTATTATAGTTTTTCTGTGTCACTTTAACATTTTTCCAATGGGATATATAGATACCATTTTTATCTGGAACAACTTTAGTAGCATCTTTATTTAAATAACCAATCCAGCTACCATTACCATCATATAATGAATAATAAGTACTACCATTAAAGTGTTCATATCTACCTTTAGCTAAATAGGTTTTTTCGTAGATATTAGTTGTATTTAGCAACGCTTTAGTAAATCCAAAATTTGACCAAATACTATAATTTTTTCTTTGAATAGAAATATATGACCCATCAGAAATGTAATCACCTTGACCACTTTTTTCTAAAGAAACAAGTTTTGCTTCTGCATACCCTTGCCATTTATCTTTTGAATCATATAATGAATAGTAAGTTTTACCATCCATATGATGGTATCTACCCTTGGCACGATACATTTGACCGTAAACATCATTTGTTGATTTTCTTACTGTTCCATTAAAATCATTGTATATTTTTTCATCTTTAGCCACTATTTTAGCGTATCTACCATCAGAGAAGTAAGCACCTTGCGCACCATCTCCTTGTTTAGTCGCTGCCGCATTAATATAGCCACACCAATTATCTTCTAAATCAAAGAGAGATAAGTAAGTTGAACCATTCGCGTTTTCATAACGACCTTTAGCAAAGAATGTTTTTTGGTAAACATCTTTATCTTCTAATTTTTCTTTCCATGAGAAATTACTCCACGTGTTGTAGCCTGATTTCTCAACTGTCACATATTTATTGTGGGCAATATAGTTTCCACTTTTATTAGCTACTGGTTTAGTTGCTTTTTCGTCTAAGTAACCATGCCAGTTTCCTTGAGTATCAAACAGTGATAGGAAGGTATTACCATTAAAATGATCATAATGACCTCTAACTTGATATGTTCTTTGATATAAGTTAGAAGTATTATTTTTTTCTTTGTTAAAATTAAAGTTTTGCCATACAGAGACACCTTTTTCTTCAATTGATACATAACGATTACTATCTGCTATATATTCACCTTGTGCTCCTGGTAAATCAATTGTTGCCTCTGCGTTTAGATAGCCGTGCCAATTTCCTTTAGCATCATATAAAGAATAGTAAACAGAACCATTTGTATGTTGATAACGCCCCTTAGCTTCAAATCTTTGACCATAAATTTGCTCAGATGATTCTCTAAATGTCCAATTAAAATCAGACCACGTATTGTAGCCTTTTTTATTCACTTTTACAAAACGACCATCCGCAATGTAGTTTCCTTGAGGCGGTAATTTCGTATCACTTGAAAAACTACCTACATAATCACTGGAAATATCATACACACCATGAACACCTGGGAACGTCATTGATGAAGACCATTGCCATGCTCCATATTGCGTGTGATATTGATGACTCGTTGGATTGTAAGGATAGGCAGCCACCCAAACTTTTTTATTACCAAGTTGACTCGGATTAATAACTCCTTCATTAATCCAATGTAAGCCTAAGTAATGATTTACATTTGAGTAACCTAAATTGTTTAATTGTTTTTCAAAGGCTTGAGCATTTTTAGTGTGGTTAACGCCTTTTTTATATTTTAACTCAGGTGCTTCTTGATCATTAACCATTAATGTTGATTTAGATAACCCTAACTCTTTCGCCATATTTGAGAAATAATTCGCTTCAGCTTTTGCACTTGCTTCTGATTCGAACCAGCTAAAGTGATAAACACTTACAATTAAACCTGCTGCTTGGGCATTTTTTATTTGATTTTTAGCAAAAGGATTTTTATAACTTGTACCCTCTGTTAACTTAACAGCCACCCCTTTAACACCATATGATTTCATAATTTTATATTCATCCACAGAGATATCATAATTGTGAGATGACACATCAATAAAATCTGCTCTTGGTTTGTTGTTATCTGTAATTGATAGTTTATTAGCTCTTGCTTCATATCCAAAAGCTGCTCGACTACTAATCATTAAATCTGAACGATTACCCGGGTAAAAGAATACATCATCATCAACGTCTGATGAATTCTCTTCTATTGAAGACTCTTCAACTTCATTTCCTCGAATATGTGTTTCAACGTTATTCGTTGTTTCTGTTGTCGAATTAGACTTAGTTTCCGCAACTTCGCTTGATACTTCTTCTTTTAATAATTTACTTGATGACTCTGTCCCGACAACTTGTTCTCCACTTACTTCTACTTTTTCATTTTTGATTTCAGCTTGCTCCGCAAAAGCAGCAACTGGTGCTGTTAATACGCTCAATGTTAAGCTTGCCAAAAGTAAATATGAATACTTTTTGTTATTCAACTATTTATCCTCCGTTTTTTTATTTCTTTTAATAGTTTAACACACTCTTAAATTAAATAAATAGAAAGTAACGTTTTTATTTTATTTCTCATTTTAACTACATAAAATAAATATTTAATAAACATTATATTTGCTTTTAAATCACCAAAAACACAATATCGTTTTTATTTCAAAACTTAATTATTTTGTTTATGTATTCCTACTTCTCTTAATAACGGATACTATTTTTTCTATAAATTTTTCAATATTCCGTTCATATTTTACATATTTTTTGATTTAAGTTTAAAAAAAAGCATGTTGATATAACTTTTTACACATGATAAACTTCATATAGTTTTAAAAAATACCCATTAAAAGGAGAGAAAAAATTGAAAAAGATTTACTTTGGTTTAATTTTGTTATCAACTATGGCTTTTAACACTAGCGTTTTAGCTGATGATAATCAACCAACCACACAGACAACTACTACTGAGGAAAGCATCCTTGTTGAATCCTCAACAGAAACAACAACTACAAAAGAATTAGTCACTTCTGAATCAAGTAGCCTTAAAGAAACAACTCAAACTGAGACTTCTGAAGCTAAAAAAATGGATGTAACACCAAAAGCTGAAATAACAAATCGTGCTGCTACGAAAGAAACAATCCCTGCACAAGGACCTTACATTACCGATGGTAGCTATGTAAAAATTACAAAGAAAAATTATGAGATTTGGCAAAACTTTAATTGGAAAAAGAAAGACGACACCACTAATCATTACGGAAAAGTCTATCTAGCTAAAGGACGTTATGAGCATAAAAATGGTCAGACTTACTACTCTTTATTCAATAATAAAGATCAATGGGTTGGTTACTTAAATGCAAATGCCACAACTAAAACTGTCGCCCAAGGACCTTATATCGCTGATGGAACTTATGTGAAATTCAAAAAAAGAAACTACCCAGCTCGGCAAAACTTTAACTGGAAACAAAAACAATCTGGCTCGGACATTGTAGAAGATCTTTACCAAGCAAAAGGGCGCTACGAACATTTCAACGGCTCAACTTACTATTCAATGTATGACTCAAAAGGAGTTTGGCAAGGTTATGCTAATGCCAATGCTGTTGTAAAAACAAGTAAAAAAGAAGGTCCGTATATCGCTGATGGACGTGAAGTAACTATCACAAAGAAAAATTATGACATCTGGCAAAACTTCAATTGGAAAAATAAAAGCAATACTAACAAATACTACGGTCAAAAAATGACTGCACGAGGCCGTTACTATCATTTTAACGGTGAACGTTATTATTCTCTATACGACAACAAAGGAACTTGGATTGGTTATTTAAATTCTAAAGCAACTACTGTTGTTACCGGTGAAAATGGTTCGAGACCAACTACTATTGATGAATTAGAAAAAGGTTATTCATCTAACGATGAAACTTATGATTACTGGGTACATTTCGCAGGAAATACTGGTCTATCATTTGCTAATGAGACAGATTTCGAGAAATATTTCCACAAATATTATCGTACTGGAAATAATTTAAATGTGAAACTAAAAGATACTGGCGAACGCAGAATGTCAATGGAAGCAGGTGGTGCTAAATCATTCTTCCCAAATGAAAATTATCAATAAAAAATAAATCTACCTACCAAGTTGCTTTTAGCAATTTGGTAGGTAGATTTTATTTTTCAGAAATAACTTCATACTTTTTAGAAACTTTATTAATAATTTTGTTTTCTTCTTTATTGTCTTCATATTGAACAAGAGAGAGGATGTGCTCTCCTGGTGCCATTGCATAAACCATTTCTGATAAAGAAACAGATAGATCAGAACCACTGTTTGTTTCCTCACTCATTAGAGCATCATCAATATAAACAAAAATATGCTCTTTACTAAAATCTTTTAGACTAAGTTTTAAAAGATTTTCTTTCTTTTCTTCAATTCTAACTTGAGTCTCATCCTTGTCGTTCTCAAATTTAAAATCTGCTTCGCCCACTGCTTTTTCTACCGTTTTTTTGTCGTCTTTCGGTAAAAAATAATCACTATTCTCCACTGTGGTTGATTCTGTAGTTTTATTTTTTGACGTACTGGATGTCGTTTCAGAAGTACGACATCCTCCTAACGAAATTAGGCTACTTACTAATAAACAGATTAATACTAGGTTTTGATTTATTTTCATATCTTTTTACTTTCCTTTACAATATCTACCAAAGATTGGAACAGATCATTATAAAATTTTTGATTGTAATGAACATAAAACAATCCCCATTTATGATCTATATCTCCGTAATACTCCGTTAAATCAAAGTCAATCGATTTTAAATTATATTTTTCCACTGCATATGTGTCAAATAAATTCCAAATTATATTAAATCGATCAATATGAAATGCTTTCCAACGATCTTCTTTCTTATCAGAAATAGATTTAAAACTTTGTTCGGGTTCATCCCAATATTTATCAACAAATCTGGATTTATTAATAATAATTTCTGTATTGAGGCAGTTTTTATTCATAAAATACATAAACCGATCAAAGTATATCTTCCACTTCTCAATATACTCATGAGAATTTTTAAAAACTGATAATTCTTTTCCCAATCCCAAACTAGAAAAATAATCTAATTTCTTATATTGCCATAATTTATTAGTAATAAAAGTACCACTAATCTCTTCTACAGAACCATAAAAAGTATCAGTATAAAAATCAACAATCAAATATTCTGGGGGATTTGCCTTTAATTCATTTAAATATGCTTTTGATAAATCACGCCTAAAGACATTTTTATAAAAATTAGTTACTTCACCATTCAACTCTTCTACTTCTTTAAAGTACGGCGATGACATTAATGAAATAACACTAACATGTTGTTGCTCATGAATTAACTCAAATTCCTCTTTGTAGTCAGCTATGAAGTCACTATTAAATATATCTCGAGACACGCAACTTCCCCAAACTGATATTTTAGTTTGTGACATGTAATACAGCCCCTCCTTTTTCTGCTTACTATCTAATTACTACCATTTTTCTTCCTTTTACTGCCATATAGTCATTAACTCTTTGTTCACTAAACCATCTTCTGTGGTTACCATTATCGTAAGCTGGATCTTGAACTAAATAATAGCCATCTTTATAACCAGCAAAAGTCATAACATGAGTTGTTAGTGAGTTAGTTCCATCACTTAATCCTACTCTTCCCCAAAATAGGACCGGATTACCTAAACTTAATTCTCTTTTTACATAACTCATAGATTGCCCTGTAATATTTTGTGTATCTCCACCTAGTGATCTCATAAAATTATTTAATCCAATTGGTGAGATAACTGCTCTAAAATCTAAATATGTCCAAGGATTTCCGATTTGTCCAATGTCTGGGTTAGTTGGATGTTGTGGCAAGTTATTATAAAACCATACTAAATTCTTATCCATTGCTTTATTTTTAGAATGTAAGGCTGTATAGGCAGAACACGCTGCACAACCACTTGGAGCATATCCAGCAGAACTTATTTGGTTGGCTTGAATTAAAGGTACAATTACTTCATTTCCAAGATTGTTTAAGCCTTCTTTTTTCATCCAACCAATATTTTTACCATATGATTTTAATTCATAGTAAACACCATAGTTTGTTTTAGCTTCTGAAGCGATTTGAACATTTTGTCCATAGTAAGTAGACGAATTACTTTTAGGTTTTGCTCCATATACGTATGGTCTATCCCATAATGTCCAGTTCCACTTAGCAACTTGTTTCATAGGTATCGAAACACTCTTCTTATATTCTACTTTATCAAGCAATGTTGTTCCTGAATCCTTGATCCAACCCACATATTGATAACCGCCGTTTTTCTTAGCCCACATTTTATAGTAAGTACCATAATTGGTTTTTGCTTTTCGTGTAAATAAAAGTGTTTGATTACGATAGTTACTTGTATTAGCTACTGCCTTAGTTCCAGGTTTATATGGTCTTTCCCAAATATCCCAATTACTCTTTAAAATTTCACCGTATGTATTTGGTATCAATTCACCAGACATTTGATTAATTTCTGGAATATTATTTGATAAACCTGACTCATTTAGCCAACCTTTATACTGATAGCCACCATCACGATATACCCAAATCTTTACATATGTACCAGACGAATTTTTAGCACGACGTGTGATAAGAACTTTTTCATTTAAATATTCTGTTGTATTTTTTACTACCTTAGAACCACTTTGATAAGGTTCATTCCAAATACTCCAATCATCTTTAGTTATAAACTTGTAAGTATTGGGTACTAACGCACCTTCCTTAGTGTATAAAGGATCTACAGCATCAACAGCATTTTTATTTATCCAACCAATCACACCGTTTTTTGTTTCAATTAAAACATATTTAGTACCATTTGATACTGACTCACGAGTAACTGTTACATTCTTTTCGTAGTAAGTTGAAGAATTAGCTATCGATTCTGCACCAGAAACATAGGGTTGATCCCAAATATCCCAATTTTTTTTATAAACTCTTTGCTCATAAGGCGTCACTTTTTGTCCAAGTTCTAAGTTCCCTAGACCTGATTTATTAATCCAACCAATCGGAGTTATTTGATCAGCACTTTTACTTGAAATTAATACATACGTTGAATTTCCTTTTTGAGCTTCACGAGTAACAACAACTATGTTTTGATAGTAAGGTGTCGAAATTCCTAATGATTTTGCTCCATTCTCATATGGTTTATTCCAAATATCCCAATCTTTTCGATAAACTTTTTGTTCGTAATCTGTCACCTTTTGACCTGCATTTAGATCGATAATCTCTTCTTCTGAAACTTGTTTTTCAGTAGTTGTTGAAACACTTGTTTTATCTTTTGAACTATCCACTGAACTTTCTGTTGTTGTTTCTTCTGTTGAACTAAAAGTACTCGTTGTTTCAATTTCGCTTGATTCTGTAAAAACTGTCGTGTCCTTTTTAGGTAAATTAACACTACTTTCTGTTGCAGCATAAACAAAGGGAGTGCTAGTAAAAAATAGAGCAGTAGCAACGAACAAATAACTAACATACTTCTTATTCATTTTATATCACTTCTTCCTAAATATTTTTTCAAAGGCTTGTTTAGATGCTTCACCTTTTTCAAACTCATTATACCTACTTCTAAATTCATTTAATTTTAAGCTATATTCTTTTTGATAATTTTCAAGATCTTCTAATGATTCAATTAACTCTTCTGTTTTCTTACATAGTTTTCCTGGAGCTTCTTCCTCAAAATCTAAATACATTCCTCTAAGAACATCTCTATAATACTCAAGATCATACGTAAAGAATAACATCGGACGATTTAAATTAGCATAATCAAACATGATAGAAGAATAATCGGTAATTAATACATCTGTGATTAATAATAACTCTTGAACATCTGGATAGTTACAAACATTGACAACAAAATCTTCAACTTCATCTAAATCTAACGATTTAGCCACAAAATAGTGTAATCTAACTAATAAAACATAATCATCAGATAATTTTTCTCTCATTTCTTTGATATCTAATTCGAAGTTAAAGCCACTCTTATTTCGATAAGTAGGTGCATAAAGAATTACTTTTTTATCTGCTGGAATATTTAGTTTTTCTTTTAACTTAATTGAAATGTCTTGATGTTCTTCTGCATTTACAAGTAAATCGTTTCTAGGAAAACCAAATTCTAACATTTCTTTATTAAATTCGAAAACTCTCCTAGCAGTTTTTGTCATGAAACTACTTGGAGAAACTAAGTAATCCCAACGACCATGTCTTTTTCTAAAACCTTCTAATTGCTCTTTTGTTTTTACTTCATCCTCTACATCTAATCCCATAGTTTTTAAAAATGTTCCATGTAGAGTCTGTATTTCAACACTAGTATCACGTTTTATATATTCATTAGGCCAATTCACATTGTTGATAAAATATTTCGACCTAGCTAAGTAATAGTAGTAACGCCAGCTATTTTTCTTAACTTTAATTGCATTACCTTTAACTTCCTCATATGGATTATTTAAACTCCAAACACATGTATATCCTGGATAATTCTGATCTACATACTCATACATAGCTTTCGGATTACAACTATATGATCTGCCCCAATATGCTTCAAACATAATCATCTTTTTCTTTTGAGGTAGTTTCATGAAGAAAGGATATATCTTGTCTTTCAACATCTTCTTACGTCTTGGACCTTTATCAAAATATTCTTTTTCTAAAGAAGACATCAATTGAATTTCATGTCTAACATTTTTTTCAATAATAAAATTATTTTTCAAAATACTCCAGCGAATTTTTTGACCTAAATATTTCATTACAACTACTCGTTTAGTAACTCCGTCATTAGTTTTTATTACTTGACTAAATTTCCAAGAAGAATTACCAAACATATGTAAATCATTCTCTGAAACTTTTATTTGATAACTTAATTTAGCAACTTCTTCAGTTATATCAATTTTAACTGGATTAACATTAAATACTAAACCATCTTTATTTCTAACACCTTGTAAACTAAATTTAGATAGTTCTTCTACATTCAAATCATCTAAATCTTGGATAATATCAAAAGTTAAATTGAATACTTTGTTACCATCTTGATGACCATTAATTTCTATTAATTTAGCAGTAATTTCATCAAGAATATAAATCTGTAAAAAGTTATTTCTTGTTTTATTTGAACAAATTTCTTTATTTCCATACTTATGGAATTCAGTTTTGAAATCCTCTGAGACTTCAACTTTAAATTCATTATCATTTTCAAAAAATTGTGGATAAAAATTTTCTCTACTAGAAATCTTCTCCATATCTGAAATATCAAAACATAATTCAAATGATTTATCTTGTGGGTTAACTACCACTTCTTTTTCTATATAATGGTTTAAATGATAATTAGTTAAACGAATAATATTTATTCTTTCATCTACAAAGCAACCTAAAAGTTTCACTTGATCTTTCTCAAGAATAACATTGTTTATCACTCCACCCACAGGAGTTGCATTTATCTTTAATTGCCATTGTTTATTGTATAATATGCGATAAACAACATTATTAATCTTAATATCCTTAGGACGAGTACCATATCCTTTGGCTGGTTGACCTATGAATAATTCTTGCGTAAAATCACCATTTTCAATACTCAAACTCACTGAGCACTCGTACTTAAGTAACTCCTGAATTTCAATATTGGAAAGATCCATTTTTATTTTATAACCTGAATAATCATAATCATACGTTCTTTTAACTAAATTTTCTTGTTTGCCACCACCGTAAATTTGAGTGTTACTTTGGTCTTTATATAATTCAACGGGCAGAGATACTTTTTTACTTCCCTTATCTGAATTTAGATAGGCTTTATATTTAACACTACTATTCGTATCAAGGTATTTTAAGAACGCTACACCATCTATTTCAAGAATATTTTCTTCCCAAGAAACTTTTTTTATCTTTGTTACAGGGGAAACATCTGAAGTCATATCAAAATAAGAACTGTCTAAAAATGTCTCAAAAATAGAATTGTCGATTTTTTTTACTAATCTTCCATCTACTAAAATATTCTTTAATTGCCAAAATTCTTTGCTATGAGTACTAAATAATACTAGGTCCTCTTTTCTATTCTCCATGACTAAGCGATATTTTATTTTATTAATAGTCGCTAGTCTCTCTTGAAAGACATCTGTTTTCATATTCTCAATATAATTAGTTACTGACTTTGAAAACAAATCAAAGTAAGATTCATCTGTTTCAGACAATTGATCTAAAAATAATTTCAAGTCAATTTCCAATTCTTTTAATTCTTTCTTCTCAATAAATTCTTTATTATCAACAGCCATCTCTTTAATAATGTCATTAAACATTGCCATTGCAGTAATTCTATCCAACATATTTTTTTCATTATGCCTTGATTGTGTTATAGATTTATCGCCATCGTTTCGTAACTGCCATCTATAAACATAATCATTAATTATATTAGTGTTAGAAGATTTCAAATGAGCTTCCATATTAAAAGGAATGTCTTCATAAAGGATCCCTTCTGGAAACGTGATTTTATTTTGATGTAAAAATGATGTTTTAAAAAGCTTATTCCAAGATGTCGTATCAAATAACAAGTTAGGATATTCTAAAATATGAGTTCCTACCTTCTCATCTGAGAATATTTTTTTATGTAATCCACTCAAGAAAAATTTTCTAGTTGAATCAAATCTTGAAACGTTCCCAACTACAATATCAGCATCATTAATTCTAGCTGAATTTAATAATTTTTCATATGATTTTGGATAGATAATATCATCGCCATCAATAAATGTAATATAGTCCCCTGTAGCTTTTTTCATCGCAATATTCCTAGCCTCACCAGGGCCTATATTAGATTCTTCAATCAATATTATGAAAGGATATTTTTCTTGATAGTCTTTTATTATGGATTTCGTCATATCTGTAGAACCATCATCTACTATAAACACTTCTAGCTCAATATTAGAATCTATTTGTTCTACTAAAGATTCTATCGCATCAGAAATGTATTTTTCTACATTGAAAGTTGGCATTATCGATGTGATTTTTACTTTGTTCAATTTATTTCCCCCTATTAATCCTATAAATAAATTCAAATTCTATAGATTTAATGATCTCATTTATTCAAAAGATAAGACTGATTTTACTATCAGTCTTATCTTTTTCTGTCTCTTTATAACAAACTCTTAAGTTCTATCTCTGGATACTTATCAGCAAACCAACGCATTGCAAATTGATTTTCAAACAAGAATAACGGTTGATCGAAACGGTCACGAGCTAAGATGTTTCGGCTTGAACTCATTTTTTCATCTAATTGTTCCGGTTCGATCCAGCGAGCAATTTTAGTTCCCATTGGTTCCATAATAATTTCAGTGTTGTACTCTCCTTGCATACGGTGTTTGAACACTTCAAATTGTAATTGACCTACGGCACCAATAATAATATCCTCAGTTAAATACGTTTTATATAACTGAATGGCACCTTCTTGGACTAATTGATTCAATCCTTTATGGAATGATTTTTGTTTCATCACGTTTTTAGCAGTAACACGCATAAATAATTCTGGCGTAAATGATGGTAAGTCCTCAAATTCGATTTTTTCTTTACCAGTGTAAATCGTGTCTCCAATTTGATATAGACCAGTATCGTATAACCCAATAATATCTCCCGCCACAGCTGATTCTACTTGCTCGCGAGAATCCGCCATAAACTGAGTGGAATTATTTAATTTAATTTTTTTACTTTCACGTGATAATTGGACATCCATTCCACGTTCAAATGAACCAGAACAAATACGGACAAAAGCAATTCTATCACGGTGAGCTGGATTCATATTCGCTTGAATTTTGAAAACAAATCCTGAAAAGTCTTCACTATAAGGACTTACTACATCTTCCGCTTTTGTAATATGAGCCGTTGGTTGTGGCGCAAATTGTAAGAATGTTTCTAAGAAAGTCTCCACACCAAAATTTGTTAAGGCTGAACCAAAGAAGACAGGTGTTAATTTACCCGTTGCGATTTTTTCCTCAGAAAATTCATTCCCTGCTTCCATTAATAATTCCACATCATCTTGAACTTGATCAAAAATTGATAATTGCTTAATTGGATGATCTATCTCTAACTCACGGTTGTCATTTAAAGGTAAGAAACGTTCCCCATCATAACGATCTGGACGATGAATTTCCACACGATTATGGAACATATCATATAATCCTTCAAATCCTTTACCCATACCAATTGGCCAGTTCATTGGATAAGATTCAATCTCTAAAACTTCTTCCAACTCCTCTAGTAACTCTAAAGGTTCACGGCCATCTCTATCTAATTTATTGATGAAGGTGAAAATTGGAATCCCACGCATACGACACACTTGGAATAATTTCTTCGTTTGTGCTTCGATACCCTTGGCGCTATCGATAACCATCACGGCACTATCCACAGCCATTAAGGTACGATACGTATCCTCAGAAAAATCCTCATGTCCGGGTGTATCTAAGATATTGACACGTTTACCGTCAAAATCAAATTGCATCACAGAACTGGTTACAGAAATCCCTCTTTGTTTTTCAATATCCATCCAGTCAGACTTAGCAAAATTCCCTGTTTTTTTCCCCTTAACAGTACCAGCATTACGAATTGCCCCACCAAATAAAAGTAACTGCTCAGTAATTGTTGTTTTCCCAGCATCCGGATGGGAAATGATAGCAAACGTACGACGACGTTCCACTTCTTGTTTTTGATTAAAAACCATATTTTTCTCCTAACACATTTTTATATTTAAAATTGATTGACATTTTTCACAAAACATCTTCTATTATAGCATGATAATAGGGGAAAGTGAATGTTATAGAAAAATAGTCAATTATAAATTAATGAAAAATAAAGTCATACAAAAACAACACATAGTTACCTATAATTTCCTCCTTCAACACCCAAATACTCCTCTAAACATTGACCTGAATTCATAATTTTATTCGCTTGATCTTTCCCAACATATCTAACATGCCAAGGCTCTCCTTGATAACCAGTGATAGGTGTTTTACTTGCTTTATACCTGATAATAAAACCATACTTATGAGCATTTTGCGACAACCAATTTGCTTCCCAACCAGATTCTATTAATGTTCCATTGCCGTGTCTCAAATCAAAAGTTAAACCTGTTTGATGTTCCGAATGACCAGGTCTTGCACAAAATGTATCTGTTTTAGCTTGACCGTTGATTCTAACATAGTCATTATATATTTGTTCTTGATACTGATAAGTTCTGAAACCAGAATAAGAATTACTGACACTCATTCCTTGTCTTTGCATATCAGAAATCATGTAACGTACTTGTCTACCTGCTTCTCCATTTTCACCTGGATTAAAATAAGAGGGAAGTTTAATTTTTTTATTGGCTATCATAATGTTATCAATATACAAGACACCATTTTTTTCTTGCCATGATTTACTGCCTTTTTGGTTCAAATATCCCATCCATTTATTGTTATCATAAACCGAACTATAAACATCTCCATTAAAGTGGTGGTATTGATACTTCACAGTATATTTTTTCTTAGCTACATTATTGGTGTTATTCTTCTTTTGCCATGAAAAGTTTTGCCACATCGGATAATTATTATTAGGAATTGCGATTGTTTGATTGACTTTAATCGCTTGACCTTCTCTACCTGATGCCAAAGTTACCGCATCTTGATTAACATAACCTAACCAGCGATTTTTGTTATCATAAACGGAATAATAAGTTGAGCCGTTATAATGATTGTACTTCCCTTTCATTAAAAGAGTTTGCTCATAATATCGACTAGTATTGTTTATTTCTTTACTAAAAGAAAAATTATTCCATAATGAATACCCTTTTCTATTCACTGTTCCGTACTTTTCTAGGGATAAATAACCACCACCACGACTGTCGCCTTCTTTAACACCACTCTTATTAAGATAGCCTAGCCATTCATTCTTATTATTGTAAATCGAATAATAAACTGAGCCATTAAAATGATGGTATTCACCCTTAGCCAACATGGTTTGTTCGTAAAATTTAGTACTATTATTCTTTTCTTGACTAAAATCAAGATTTCTCCACATAGCGTAATCCTTTTTAGTTAACGTCACATACTTGCCTGATGGAATATAGATTCCTCCACGATGCTCACCAATCGTTACACCATCTTGATTTATGTAACCTAACCAATTATCTTGATTATCATAAACCGAATAATAAACGGTACCATTAAAATGATGATATTCACCTTTCATTAGCAGCGTTTTCTGATAAAAATTGCTAGAATTATTACGTTCTTGACTAAAGCTAAAATCTTGCCATAAGGAGTAGTTTTTCTTAGTAACTGTCGCGTATTTCCAAGTACTTATATAGCTACCACCACGATGCTCACTTAGTGTAATATCTTCTTGATTTATAAAACCTAAAAACTCATTTTTATTATTATAAAGCTCATAATATGTAGATCCATTAAAATGATGATACTCATTTTTTATCGATAGCGTTTTTTTATATAACACTTGCTGATCTTCTATTTTTTCTTTTTGTTCTACGTCTTTCCATAGCGAATAATTAGAACTTAGGACAGTACCATATTTATCTACTTTTGTAGGGGCACCACTGGCGTTTTCAGTTATTTCAACAGCAGATGACAAAACATAGCCGATTCTTTTTTGATTATTATCTATTAATAAATAAGCTTTATTTTGTTGTTGCTCATCCTTAACTTCTTCAGTGATTTGAAAAGTTTTATTAAGATGTTCATCCGTTTTACCTTTAACAGTCGTTAAATCCTGATCTTCCCAAATAGTGACACCACTCTTTTTAATCGTGCCATAATAAGAAACTGATATTTTTTGATTTTCTTCTTTATCTTTAACATCCTTAGTTTCTGTTGTCTCAGTTGTAACGACTCCCTGTTCTGATAATTTTGTAGAATCTGTAGTAAAACTTTCCTTAGTTTCACTGCTACTACTCGTTTCAGTTAATTCCAATGTTTCTTTTTCAGAATTCTTAGTCGCTTCTTGAGCTGAGACAGTCGTTGCAGAAACAGCAACCGACACCAGTCCCATCAACATTAATATTTTTATTTTTTTCATAACCAAACTCCCTTAAAAAAGGTTGACTAAAAAGCCAACCTTTTATTTTATTTATCTAATAACCACTGATTTTTTCTCATTGTATTGATATGACGCCTGTAATGTTGAAGCACTTACCCAATTAACACCTCTATCATTTGGATCCACTAGGTGATACATATTAGTTTGACTATTATAACCATCAAGCGTGACGACATGAGCATTTTCAACACCACGTCCCCAGTGATAATTATGATATCTTGGTTTAGCATACTCTAATGTTATGTATAAAACTATCGGATTTCCTTTTTCTAACTCATTTGAAAGCCGCTTAAATTCAGTACCAGAAATATCTGCTGCCGTTCCATGAGCATAATCGTTAGCCCATTTTGTTAAAGGTTTAGGGAAAATAGAGTGATAAACCCCATCTCTCACCACATAAGGAGAACCAGAGAATCCTTCGTTTGGATTGTTATTCTTCGAACGAGGCATCTCTTCTATAAAAGGTGCTAATGTATAGTTTTTAGCAAATCCTTTAACTTGAAGTGCCTGTAGTAAACTAGCTGCTTCACATCCCATATCAGCATGTATATCATTTTGATTATGAGTAGGCGCATTTAACATCACATAAGTCGAGTTTTTTCCTGCTGCTTCTTTAACTCCTGTATTATTTAAATAACCTAGCCAATTATCCCCTTCATACATAGAATAATAGGTTGAACCATTATAGTGTTCGTACTTGTATTTCACTTTATAAGGTTTGTTAACAAGTCCTTTTGTTGTTCCTTTTTTGGAAGAAAAATTAAGATTTCTCCATAGATCATAATTACCATTAGTTACTGTCACAACTTTATTCATTGGAATGGCGTAACCAGAGCGCTCGGTAAATTTAGTGCCATTAGAATTGATATAACCATACCACTTGCCTGAACTGTCAAAAATAGACAGATAGGTTTCACCATTGTAATGTTGATATTTACCTTTTGCTAAAAAAGTCTTCTCATAAATATTTTTTGAGTCACCACGTTTTTTCCAATCAAAATTTTGCCACATTGTGTAGTTATTTTTAGTAATCGATACATACTTATCGTAATTTTGATAGCCACCTTGCGCGCCATCCGCAACTGTCACAAAATTCTTATTCACATAGCCTTGCCACTTATTATCTTTATCATATAAAGATAAGTAATCTTCACCATTAGCGTGATAGTAAATCCCTTTTGCTTTATAAGTTTTATTAGCTAATTGGCTCAATGGTTGGCGTGCGTTCCAGCTAAAACTATTCCAAGCACTACCGCCGCTGTTTTTGACTGTGACGTACTTATTATAAGAAACGTACTCACCCTGATTTTCTGTTGTCAGTTTTGTTCCTGTACTGTTGATGTAGCCATACCATTTATCGTTTAAATCATATAACGAATAGTAAGTATCTCCATTAAAATGACGATACATCCCCTTAGCTACAAATGTTCGGTTCAAGAATTGCTTGCTATCATATTTTTTCTGCCAGTTAAAATTTTGCCAAATCGTATAATTATCTTTATTAATAATCACATTCTGACCAAATTCTTGATAACTTCCTTGCGCTCCTTCGGTAATAGTTAGATCTTTTTCAGAAACATAGCCTAACCAATTACCTTTGTTATCATCCATTGAATAATAGATAGTACCGTCAAAACTATGGTATTTACCTCTTACTCTTAAGGTTAGATCCTTATATTGAACTAAACTATTTTTTACAGTTCCTTCAAAATCTGAATATGCTGATCCATTAACATTAACATCAGTTCCGTATTTCCAAAAAGACTGATAAACACCACCTTGACTTCCAGCTAGTTCTATATCATTTGAAGAAACAAAACCTACTTTTTCATCTAAGTGATTAAATAATAAATAAAATATATTTCCATCTGATTTAGTTATTTTTTCTTTGGCTAAAAAAGTTTGACCTTTAACAAAAGAGGATTCATTAGATGTTGCTTCTTCCATATCTAAATAAATCATTGGATGCTCTTTATTAACACTAATAAACTGATGAATTTCTTCTTTCTGATTCTCAGAAATCGGTGCTGTATCCTCTTCTTTTATATCTTCATTTTTTTGAGGACTAACCTTTTCAACACTATGACTTGTGATTGACTCTGTTGTTTCTTGTGTCAACTCAGTACTCTCTGTGCTCATAACCACACTACTGGAAGACGTTGTGGTCGTTTCCTTAACTACTTCTTCTGCTAAATAAGTATCGGTTGATACTAAAATCATACAACTAAAGCAGCCCAACAAAATTTTATTTTTCACTTTTTCGTTCCTCCTTCTTCTTATTAAACTAATAACTTCTATATTTATCGGATGTTTCCATAAAAAAATAAAACAGTTCATTTCAAAAAAACAGTCTAATTGAACTATTTATACAATATCATTCTAGCATACTCACTCATATCCATAAACCGTGTAAAAATATTGATTTAAGAAAAAAACTCTCACTATCAGAACTTTAAGTTCCGCATTTGAGAGTTTTTTTCTTATTTTCTATAATCTTGTTTCAAAAACTTTTTCAATACCATCTTCTGTTGCTACTTTAACTTTTACAATTAACTTATCTTCGAACCAACCGAATTTACTATTTAAACTCATGTTAAGTTGGTTTCTTGAAGAAATAGTTGTATTAATTCCATTTTGAGCTAGCTCTTGTTCTGTATATTTTGAGCTTCTAGAGCCAACTTCACCAATTTCTACTTCTTTAACATATAACGTTTCATTTTCATAATTTACAAATACAAATCCAAAACTTTTTACAATTCCATTCATAATTGCACTAGAATTGATTCTTAAATTTCCAGAGATGTCGTTAGAAACGACTATATCTTTACTGCCTGCCACACCATTTGAAGCAGTCGCTGTGATTGTTACTACACCTTCTGATACAGTTGTTACTTGACCAGTTTGATCCACAGTCGCTACTAACTCATTAGATGACGTCCATACAACTGACTTATCTTTTGCATCCGCAGGTTGAACGTCAGCAGACATTCTCATTGTACGACCGGCTTTTTCTTTATTCATACCAGTGACAATGACACTTGCCACTTGAACTTCAAAAATTTCTACAGAACGTTTTACTTCAACCTGATTTCCAGCTTTATCTTTTGCTTGATAAACTAATTCATACGTACCTAATTGATCTGCTTTAACTTCACCAGTTACCGTATAATCAATCACATTTCCGTCACTATCTACTGCTGTCACACCAACTTTAGGATTGAACGAACCGACTGTAATGTTTTGTTTGCTATTTTCTACCCCTGTGAAGGTTGGTTTAATATCATTAATGACTGTCACTTTACGTTTTGCTGATACTACTTGATCCACATCGTCAGTTGCTGTATACGTTAATTCATACACGCCACTTTTAGACATATCAACAGTACCAGTTACTTTAACTTCTAATTTTTTATTATTGTAATCTGTCGCTTCAATATCTTTTAACGCATCAAATGTCTTAGCTGATTTTTTTACTTCAATATCTTTGATTTCTGTTAATTTTGGTTCAGCAACTTTATCAACAGTCACCGTTTTTGTTTCTTTGGTTGTATGTTTACGACTATCTGTTGCTTCATAAGTCAGTTCATACTTACCGGCTTTTTTAGTATTTACTTCACCAGTTACTTTATAATCAATCGTTTTACCTTCAAAATCAGTTGCTGTCACATCTTTTTTAACATCAAACGCGACTGGACTTTGTTTGATTGTTTCATTTTTAATCCCTTTAAAGATTGGAGCATGATCATCCACAACCGTTACTTTTGATTTAGACTCTGCTTTATTGCCATCTCCATCAACTGTTGTATAGACTAATTCATACGTGCCAGCTTTCTTCATATCTACAGAACCTGTAACTTTGATCTCTAATTTTTTACCTAGATAGTCTGTTGCTTCAACACCTGCTAAAGCATCAAACTCTTTGTCTGACATATAAACGGTTTGATCTTTCACTCCTGTTAATGATGGTACGACACCTTTTACAAAAGCCGTATTCACATAACCGTACCAAGTCCCTTTTTCATCAAACAATGAATAATAATCATCTCCATTAGAGTGCGAATAAACTCGTTTAGCAGTGAAAACTTTATTCATTAAATCTTTTGTTTGGTGTTTTACTTTCCAATTAAAGTTTTGGTAAGTCTTTTGATTTGGTGTACTTAATTTAACTTGTCGAGACACTGCGTACCCTTTACCTGAAGAACTTACATCTACTATTAAGTCTTTCTCACTAACATAACCTATCTTAGAAAAAACACCTTTTTTAGTATTATATAGACCATAGTAAGTTTCCCCATTAAAATGATAAAAAGCTTCGTTGATAAAGAAAGCTTCTGCTTCTCTATTACCTTTTAACACAAAGGGATTTTCTAACGTATCTAAATCTTTATAAACTGTTGCTTCTGAATTTTTTAAACTTACGTATGAGTCACGTGGTAAGCTTTTACCTTTAGGACCATTTTCTTCCGTTGCATTTTTATTAATATAACCTAACCAATTATCTTGATTGTCATACATTGAGTAGTAAGTTGAACCATTTTCATGATGGTACTCATACTTCACTCTTTTAGTTTGCATTTTGTAAGCTTCGCCCTGCTCTTTAATTTTCCAATTAAAATTTTGATATAAATTATAGTTACCATTAACTAAAGTTGCATATTTATCTACTTTAATCGCTTCACCTTGTGGCTTTTTATTTGTGCTTACTTCTGTCACACCAGTTTTATTAATATAGCCTAACCATGTATTGTCTTTACTGTATAAAGAATAGTAGGTTGAACCATTGAAATGGTTGTATAGATAATTAACTTTTAAATCTTGATCTTTAAAATTCTTACTATCATTTTTCTTTTTCCAACCAAAATTTTGGTGGATTTGATAATTAGTATTTGTTACTCGAACTGTTTTACTTGTTTTTACTACCATGCCTTGTTTTCCAGAAGCCATCTCAATTGCGTCTGAATTAATATAACCTAACCATGTGTCTTTTTCATTGTATAAAGAATAATAAGTTGAACCATTGCTGTGCTCATACTTATATTTTACTAAAATCGTTTGATTATAAATATCTTTAGAATTACCTTTTTTAGCCCAATTAAAATTTCTCCACATTGAATAATTATCTTTTTTCACTGTACCATATTCAAAAACTTTAATTGCATCTGAAACAGTTGCTTTTTCTGCTGCTTCTACTCTAATCTCATTACCTAATACTTGATCAACTACCCCAGTTGATGTTGTTGCTAAAATTGCTGTACTAAATAAAGCTAAAACAAGACCCTTCTTCTTCATAACCTTCTCCTTTTAATGTTATAGTTAAATAACATGTTTTATTTTAGTTTCTACTTCATTATAACTTAGTTCATTAATTAATCAATAATAATATTTAAAGTGAAAATTCTTCTTATTTAGTGGTATTAAAACGTGAAAAAAAACACCCTATCAAATATGATAAAGTGTTTTCCTTAATAATTATTCTATTTATAATTCATCAAAAGCGTTCCTGCTAAAATCAAAGCAATACCAATCATGGCATTCGTACTAATACTTTCTTTTAAAAAGACAACCGATCCTACTAAAATTAAGACGTTAGTAATTCCTAAACCTAAAGGAACAATAAAACTTACATCTGCTTTTGAAATGATGATCATCCATAAAACAAAACTAAGTAAATAACATAATAAACCTAGTAAACTTAATGATGGAAAATTCATATTCAATTGATTGTTAACCATCTTTACAGATAGATCAGCAGAACCTAATTTAAATAAAATAATACCTGATGAAGATAAAATTACATAAATAAAAAATAAAATCATTTTTCTTTTTCCTTTCTTTCAATCTTTTCTTTTAATATAGAGACTTCTTGAATCAAAGATTTAATATCATTCGTCTGTTTGGTAATATGCTTCGTAAAAATTATCAACTGTGCCAAACTGAAGAAAACGGCCATCACTAACAGAAAATTAGACATCGTTTCAAATCCTAATAAATCAGCAAAATATTCCGGTATTTTTGGAAACACAGAGAATAACAACATAATAATACCAATCGCAAGCCACATTAATGAATGTTCTAAAGTGAACGTTGCTGAGCGAATCAGCTTAATGATAAATCCTAAGAAACAAATTGAGAAGACAATCATAACCATTGTTAGAATACTCATTAATTTTTACCTCCACTAGATAATAAAATGATGGACGTTAACACTTCTACCATGTAACGAATCGATTTGATTGGCGTAATAGAGGATTTACCTTCTAAACGCTCAAACATATTAACTCCCACTTCTTTGACTCGCTTATTTTGTTTTATCAGTAATGCATTCGTTTCTGGTTCAGGGTATTTTCTCGGGTAGTGTGTAGCGAAATATTCAATAATTTCTCGATTAGCTGCACGATAGCCTGACGTTACGTCTAATAATTTCTTGCCTGTTTTTAAACGAATAAAGCCAGATATCAAGTTAATACCTAATCTTCTTGAAAAAGAAGTTTTAAACTCTGAAGGAGAACCTTCAACAAATCTTGATCCTACGGTAAAATCAGCCTGATTCTTCACAATCGGATTAATAAGTGCTGTCACTGATTTTATATCATGCTGACCATCCCCATCAAATTGAATCGCAATATCGTAATCGTTGTAATAAGCGTATAAATAACCCGTCTGAACCGCACCACCGATACCTAAGTTTTTAATTAAATGAACCGCAGGAATTTGATTTTCGACTAAGACCTTTTTAGTATTATCTGTTGAACCATCATTAATTACTAAATAATCTAATTCAAAAGGAACTTCTTTTTGAAATGATTTAATTGATTCAGTTGTCTTTAAAATACTTGCTTCTTCGTTATACGCAGGTATTATCATTAGTACTTTCATAAAAAAACTCCTTTACTCAGATACTTCTTCTTTAGTTGACGTATGATATTCTTGAATTAAATACGGGGGTCTATTTTTTACTTCTGTATATATTTTACCGATATACTCACCCATCACACCTTGAAAAATAAGCTGTGAACCACTTAAAAATAAAATCAAAATAGTTAACGTTGGAAATCCTGGTGTTGAACTGCCTACGATTAATGTTTTAACTAAGATATAAATCATATAGACAAACGACATCAAGGAAATAAAAATTCCACTATATAGAGATAATCTTAAAGCAGCTGTTGAATCAGAAACAATCCCATTAATTGCTAGTTGAATTAAATTTCCTAACTTCCATTTTGTTTCTCCAGCAAACCTTTCGCTAGAAACAAATTCGACTTCTTTTTTCTTAAAACCAATCCACATATACATGCTTTTTGTATACCGCTGACTCTCACGAATCTTGGTAATACTATCAATACACACACGATCTAATAATCTAAAATCACCTACAGCTGGTAAAACAGGAACTTGAGAAAAATTCCCTAATATTTTGTAATACAGTTTAGAACTCTCTTTTTTAAAGAAAGATTCCCCATTTTGAGTGACACGTTTACCATAGACATCTTGATAACCGTTCTCCCATTCTGTAATCATTTGAGGAATCGTGCCTGGTGGATGTTGCAAATCCGCATCCATCATAATCACCGCGTCTCCCTTACAATGATCAAAACCAGCCAACATCGCGACTTCTTTACCAAAATTTCTGGAGAGATCCACATAAGAAATTCGAGAGTCTTCAGTTGCTAAATCTTTAACGATATTCAAAGAATTATCAATACTACCATCATTGACAAATAAAAACTCAAAGTCGTATTGACCAGTATAGCTTTTAGATAATTCATTTAATTGTCTATATAATTCATTAATACTTTCACTTTCATTGTACATAGGCACACAAAAGGTAATTAATTTCATTGGTTAAACCTCCTACATTAGACCTAATACTACGGCTAACTAATCATTTGTTTGAAGCCAAGGCAAAGGCATATCTCTGCCTTTCATCTCTATTTTAATCTTTGATTTAATATCGTAATGTTGTTTGAAATCATCCGCTCTACTACCTTGATCAATACCGTCTATTGCTTGTCCTAAAAATGAAAATGGCAGTCGTCTAACGGTCACAACTTTATCTCCACGCTCAGCTGCTTTCTTTATCATAGAAACACGACGTTGATTTTCAAAGCTATTGACGCCATATAAGAATAAGCAGAACATCATTAAACAAATGGTACCACTCTTAACATATGTATCAAGTTTAGTTAACTCTACATTAACTTCAGTATTTACCCATAAAATGCCTAGTGCCAAAGCTAAAAATAAATAGGTTAATAGAATATTTCTTGGACCAAAAGGTGTCACAATCAAGAATGGACCAACCATCACGATAGCTGTAAATAAAAAGATAAAGTACAATTTAAGATCCGACTCTTTAAGAACTTTAGTACCAGCATATATCAGAATGGCAAAAAAGATAAAAATTAAAATTAACTCACCTAATAACATATACAGCGGAGCTTGATAAAAACTAATATTTAAATAGCTACGTCCAATAAAATAAATATTAAAGAACAGCAAATAGCTACCAATCAATTTTGGTTTCTTTAAAGCTAAATAAACCACAATTGAAAATAGAGCAATCAAAAAGATATTGTTTTTCACAACTAGCTCTGACCAGTCTTGTAGTAAATGTTTAAACAACTCAGAGAAATAAACATTTGATAATCCTCTTGAACTATCTGAATGATAGGCACTATTTTGAAACATTAACCACATACCAGAAATTGATCCTAAAAACCAAAAAACAGCTAAAGAGATTCTTTTTCTATCTGTAAAAATCATAAAGATAATCGCTAAAAAGCTTAAAATCACGTTTGCCATTGACACATTTTCTGCTAAAAACTGACTTAAAAAAGCCACTAGTAACACGACTAGGTTCAACCACCATTTATTTTCTTTTTTCAAAACAAGGTAGAATACTATTAATACAAGTAAGCTAGACACATTGTAGTTGGCAAATCCAGAAAACCAACCATACGTTTGTCTAAAAATATCCATAGGTATTGTCATCAGGATAAGAACAATGTATCTCATCTTCACTCTATCTGATAGTAGTTTAGAAATGACTAGTACTAAGCTAACATTGACAGATGTATACAGAATAATTCTTAGGAGCGTTGATCTTGTTATTCCCATGATAATCAAGTTTCCTAAATACCTACCATTATATCCATCAAAATTATTAGCTAGCTGTTCCATTCCTTGTGTGCCACCCCAAAAGAAATCATCCCATGACAACACAACAAGCATTGACATGATAAAGATAAAGGTCGCATACAGCCAAATAGATTTTACTTTATTCATCTTGTTCCTCCTCATATATATCCATCCTTCTAATTTTAATTGATATAAAGTCAAAAAGATAGTCTCAAAAAATTATTTTTTTGAACAAAGCAACACTATTAGTTGATAAATTATCACACATTACTTTGTCAGTTTTTTTTCATTTCCATGCACACTATTAGCTTCGGTATCTTTTTAGCTTTTATTAATGACAATCTTAAAAATCAGGATTTATTTCAATCCAAAATAAAACTCCTAAAAATTAGTAAACAAACTAATTCTAGGAGTTTTTCTTTATTCTTCCTTCGAGTTTAACTCTTTATACATTACCGCTAAATAAATTGGGGCAAGTAATACAAATGGAATGTAGTAACGATGATAGCCAATCATTAGAGGACCTACGATTAATGTTCCTAAAAGTAATAATGTCGGTAATAATAACCATAAAAGTTTATACATTTTACGATATAACGCTAGTGCTAAAATCATCATGATTAAAATAATATAAAGTGAGTAATTATTTAATAACCCTAATACAGGTAATGAATCAAACAGTTTTGAATAACCCATCTTGGTTAAACTCAAATCCGTATTTATTTGAGGTTGTGTTAAATTATAAATTTCAAAATGTGAGTTTGTCCATGGTGTTATTTTGGATGTTGATTCTAAGCTCGCATAATATGTATTATAGTTAGTCACTGTAAACAGCGGGAATATTTGATGCATGGTTGCTTCAAAATAAACCATAGGATGTTTCGTGAATTGTTTTCCCCAAACTCCCATATATTCTTTGATATCCTCAGAAGAAACATCTTCTTGGAAAGATTCTTTAATCGGATCAGATCTAGTTGGTAGATATCTTTCTGGGATTCCTTCATATTTGATTACTTTGTTGATTGTTTTCTTTTCACTCTCTGTGACTTCATCTCCATATTTTTTTACATATCTTGCTGTTTGTTGAAGAGGCACTGATAGCTTTTCTCTCTCCATTACTTCTGAACTGATTTTGTAATGAGAAACCAAACCATTTTCAATAAGAGTAGCCATCCCAATTGGTAAAATAATCAGTGCTACTAACACAAAATGAGTCGCCTTTTTTTTGTAAAGTTTAAAGAGTTCAAAAGGAATCAAAATAAACAACATTGGGACAATCGCATAAATAGCATTTTTTCTAAGCAAAATTGCTAGTGTTAATGTAACAACAGTTACTAAGTATATTTTATTTTTGAAGTACAAGTCCTTTTTATATAAATATAAACAAGCACTTGCCACACTTGCCGCAAAAGCATGTGAGAACATTGTATCTTTCACAGGTACGGTAATTAAATTAGTCATAATTGGTAGCAGTCCTACTAACACAACGTAACCATAAGCCATTTTCTTTTTATCTGTAATTTGGTAAATCACCCATGAACTAAAAGCAACTAGTAAACCTGAACCAACCATATGATATAAACTATGGAAAAAGACTCCTAATGATGGATAGCCTAATTTAGTTCCAATCTTCACCGCATTCCCTAACATCGCTGTTGAAAAAATAGGGTGATCATTTCTAAGTTCCATATCATGGTTAAACTGGATCAATTGAATCAGCGTATCATAAGAAATCGTTCCAGGATAATCCATTAAAACAACTGGTAATACCAATAATAAATATAAAATTAAAGCTGAAAAATAGACATGTTTTCTAGCAAAATTAACTATTTTAGATGATTCGTATTTGCCTAAATCATAAGGCTTCAACTTAAATTCTGTCAGCATATAAACTAAAAAGGACTGAATCAAATTATAAAACCAAAACCATGATACTAATAAAATTAAAGTTTTAATCGTTTGAATATTATTTTCAAAAAGAATACTCCAAGTTCCATCTTTTAAGTTAGGAAATGAAAAAGCCATTCCCGATACTGCAAAGATTGACAAAATTACTGAGAGTAAATATTGAATCCAATTTATTTTGATTTGTTTTTTACTAACAAATCTTAAACTGACACACATCAAAGCAAAAATCAACGTTACGACAATTCGATTCACAGTAATTGAAACCATTAGCTCATTAAATAAATGATAAACAAATTTTAGAAAACTATTAGAAATTCTGTCATAACTATCTGGGCCTAATTTATGCGCTTGCGGCGTCATCACTAACCCACAAGACATAATAAAAGCCATCAAAACTAAACTTATTTTTTTTCTCATTTTTTTATTATGTATTTTTCTAATACATATCCTCCTACTTCTATTTCATTAAACGTATGATACTATTTTACTATAAACTTTCCAACCTGAACATTACAATTTAACTTCTAAAAAAAGAGGCTGATCACTGTCAGCCTCAACCTGCTTTACTCTTCTTTTTCTTTACTCTTCTCACGATCAGCCGATCCCTTCAAAATACGATATTTCTCTTCTTCAGGTTCGTCTTCTATTTCGTGGACTTTTAGTTTAATTTCTAAAAGTCGAGTTCCTTCAACTTTGTGGGTTGTTAGAGTGACGTGCTCCACATCTATTGACAAGGTTTCATCTACTTCAGGAATCACACCTAAAGCCGTAATCACGTAACCTGCCATTGTGTCCACATCGTTCATTGCTAAATTCGTACCAAAGGCTTCATTAAAATCATCAATTGGCATTTTGGCTTGAACCAAGTATTCATCTTCACCAATTTTTTCGAATAATTCATCAATGGTCAACTCATCAGATTCGTCGTCGATTTCACCAACGATTTCCTCTAATAAATCTTCCAATGTGACTAAACCAACCACACCACCATACTCATCTAAAAGAATTGCCATATGGTTTTGAGTTCTTTTAAGTTCAATCAATAAATCATCAATAAAAATTGTTTCAGGAACAAATAAGGGTTCGTGAATAACTTTTAATAAGTCTAAGTCTTTAAATCCAGAAACTCTGGCTTCTTTTAATAAGTTTTTTAAATGTAGAATACCAATGATACGATCTTTGTCGTCATCATATACGGGAATTCTAGAAAAATTGTTGGATAAAACTTTATCTATATTCTCTTCAGATGAATCATGAATATCGATCATAAAACTTTCGGTTCTTGGAACCATGACTTCACGAGCAAGGGTTGTGTCCATATCAAAAATCCCTTGGACCATCTCAAGTTCCCCAGAATCAAGGACACCTTCATTGGTTAAGATATAAGCCATCTCTTCTCTTGTCATTTTATCATCGACGTCATCAAACGTCATCGGGGTTAAACGGCTTAATAAATTAGTTGAACTTGAAAGTAACCAAACAAACGGCTTCATAATAATTCCTAAAAATTTAATAGGACCCATTACAAATTTTGCGACTTCCTCTGATTTATTTAACGCAATTCGTTTTGGATATAACTCTCCAAAAACAATCGAAATATACGTTAATAAAATCAATACAATAAATTGTGACACTTGTTTTGCCCAGGTAGCACCACCAAATAATGGAGCAAGTTCTCTAGCAAAAGAATTGGCTAAAGAGGCACCAGATAAAATAGTGACCAAAGTAATACCTACTTGAATGGTTGATAAAAAATTACCAGAATCATTAATTAATCGTAATAACTTAACAGAAGATTTTTCCCCCTCATCGGCTTTTGCCTCGAGACGACTCCTATTAACAGATACCACGGCCATCTCTGCAGCAGCAAAAAAGGCATTTAGTAGTGTTAAAATAATTAAAATAATGATGTTGATTAAAATAGACTGACTATCAGGGTCAGCGTTCATAAGCTTGTTCTCTCCTAACATAAATATAAGTTGTAATTTTTAAAACAATTACCAGAAAATCGTATCACACTCTACTAATTTTGACAATCAGAAACACCTATTTTTTAGGTTCTTCTAACTGAACTGTATTCGGTTCTTCTTGCTTATTCAGTTTTACCATATTAAACACATAAACAAAAATAGTTTTACACACAGCGTAGAACGGTACACCTAAAATCATTCCTAGTAAACCAGCTAAGTTTCCGGCAACTAATAAAATAATAATAATGGTTAGTGGATGAATATCTAAACTCTTACCAATCACATTTGGATAAATAATATTACCATCAATTTGTTGAACCACTAAAACTACCACACAGGCAAGAGCGGCTTTCCAAGGATCAGAAAAGACGGTGATAAAGACTGCTGGAGCTAAACCGATGTACGGGCCAATGTAAGGAATCATGTTAGTCATCCCAGCAATGAAGCCAAAAAGAAACGCATAGTCCACACCAATTAACATGTAACCTAAACTCGTTGATACACCAACGAATAAACACTCAATCATTTGACCACTAATATATTTAGAGATCGTTTCACCCATTTTACTTAAAAGCTCAATCATTTCATTTTTGTGCTTCGTTGGTAAATACGGTTCAATTGCAGGAATAAATTTGTGACCGTCTTTTAACATGTAAAATAGAATAAATGGGACAGTTACTACTAACATGGCAATCCCTGCTACAGAAGAAACAATCGATCCGATTCCAGTACTTAACCCGTTAAATGTCGACTGAGCAATACTGCCTAAAGACAAGTTCCACTTATCAATATAAGATTGGATATCCACATTTTGTAACATTGGATGATGACTGACTTGGTCCGCCCATGCTTCTACCATTGTAATAAATTGAGGCATTTTTTTCGTTAAGGCTGCAATCTGATTAATCAAATTCGGAATTAATGAAGAAATCGATAACACAATAATACCTACAAGAAGTAACATCACTATCGTTACAGAAAGTGTTTTACCTAATCCTTTTCTCTCTAAGAAAGAAACAACTGGCTTAAAACAGTAATATAAAAAACCAGAGATTAAGATTGGGGCAAACATGGTGGTAAACATGGTGCCGATTGGTTTAAAGATAAAATTAATCTTCGTGCCAACCAGTATAAGTGTTGCAATAACTAATAATTCAACTGACCAAAACATTAGTTTCGATCGTTTTAATTTATCATACATTTTTAGTTCCTCCAATTAGATTAGATCATAGATAGAAAACAATGTCTCATTTTTGTTTCTATAATTACCCTATAGTATAATATAAATTAACCAAAATTGCTTTTATTATTTTTTATCTCAGAAAAGGAGTGTCCAACGAATGGAAATCAAACAAACCACAGATCTTAATAGTCCTACTTATCAAGATGCCCTAAAGATTCGTAAAGAAGTCTTTGTCAAAGAACAAAATATTCCTTTAGATATTGAAATTGCCCAAGAAAGTGACTGCCTACATTTTGTTTTGTATGACAATAATCAAGCTAAAGCCACTGTTAGATTACTAGATAAAGGAAACCACATTTTTAAAGTGCAACGAATGGCTGTTTTAAAAGAAGCTCGTAAAAAAGGGTATGCGAAGCAACTTTTATTATTTGCGGAACAATCAGCTAAAGAAACAGGTGCTACAAAAATAGTTCTTGGTGCTCAAGAAAGTGCTCTTGGCTTTTACGAGTCTCTTAACTACTTAGTTGAAGACGACGAATACTTTGAAGCAGGTATCAGGCATTTTGATATGGAGAAAGAATTGTAGAACATATTTTTTTCACCTCTTTATTTGAACTTATTCGTGATATAATATCTCTGTAGAAAAGTTTTATGGTGGTGGTGATCCTGTATTGGAGGTGGTGGCTTATGAATATAACCACTCAATCTAGGAAAGGAGAACCTATTTTGTCGATATCAGAAGCATTACAATTGATGATCGCCTTTGGGAGCTTTACGCTGACCTTGGTCTCAACAATTGTTCTTATTCTGAAAAATGATAAAAAAAAATAAACCATCGAAACTTTGACCGAGTTTTAGATATGGTTTATTTTTTAATCATATAAAATTTATGTCACCATCTTAAATGGTTCTACATGGGAACGTGTTAGCGCACGTTCCTTTTTGTTTATTATATCATGCTTACCTTTTTTATACCATCCATCTCTCTTTAAGAAATAAAAGAACACTTTAATCATTTTTCCTAAAAGATACGTGAATAAACCAACAATCTTATTTAACAATGAAAATGAATTGACATTACTACTATCTTTTTATACATTTAAAAGGTAAATATAAATAGGAGAGTGTTTAAAGATGAAAAAGAAATTAGGAACGCTTGCTACACTTAGTTTAGCAGTTGTTGTTTTAGCTTCTTGTGGGAAAAGCCCTCAGGATGAATTTGTAAGCTACATGGAATCACAAAATAAACAAACAGTTGGAACTTGGGATTTCAAAATGAACATTGAAGACATCGAAGTTAGTGACCCTTCAACAGATAAAGCTGCTAACCCTATGATGAACATGATGGTCACACAAATGAAAGATGCTGCTATTAGCGGAACAATGAAAGCTGATTTTGAAAAAGAAATGGCTTTTGGTCTTGATATGAAAGTCAAAGCACTTGGTATGGAAATGCCTGTTAATATGGTAGGCTCATTTGGAAAAGAACCAAAAATGTACCTTGCCACAGATATTTATGAGTACATTATGAATATTGTAGGCTCAATGTCTCAAGGTGCTGTGGATACAAGCAAAATGGATATGTCAAAACTAAAAGGTAAATACATTGATGTGTTAGATATTGATGCAGATACTGTTGGCAAAAAAGAATTACAAGACGCTTCAAAACAATTACAACAATCAGAAAAAGATCGTCAAGAGATGGCTAAAAAATACTCAGAATTTTTAAAAGGCTTAGATAAAAAGACTTTCACTAAAAAAGATGATGTCATTAGCCACACTTTCACTAAAGAAGAAATGACTAAATTAGTTAAAATTGTTTCTGAAAACGCAAAAGACAAAGATGCTGATTTAGATAAAGCATTTGATGATTTAAAAGATATCACAGTGACCGCAAATATTGACGTTAAAAAAGACACAACAAAAGTTTCAATGAAAATGACGCCTAAAGAAGATACTGGCATTAAATCAATGAAACTTAAATTTGAAACAACAATGAAAGACAAAAAAGCGGATATCAAAATGCCTAAAAAAGAAGATATCATCTCAAGTAAAGAATTAGAAAAAATGTTCCCACAAGGTGCCCCTGTAGGACAAAAAGAAGAAGTTTCTGATGCAGAATTCCAAGAAGTTCTAAAAGCAATCAAAGAACACAAAGATCAAATCGATGATAAAACAAAAGAAGAGCTATTAACAACATATAAAGCTGTCTTATCAGAAGAACAGTATAAAGAAATCGAAAGTGCTTTAAAATAAATAATAAAAAAAGAAACGCTAGGAAATCTCCTAACGTTTCTTTTTATTATTTTCTACGCAACATGATGGATTAGTGTTACTGTCTTCTTGATAATTGTTGATACCTTTCGTACCAAACATCAACGTACTCCATAGAAAAAGGGCCCTTTTCATTGTTAATCCAGTCTACCAAAATCTTGACGTTCTCTTTTAATACAAGATCAATTTCATCGGAATAATTCATCTCTTTTCTGTGGTCTTCGTACTCATCCACATCTAAAAGACGCTTTTCGCCATCTGGAAAAACTTTAATATCCAAATCATAATCAATGTACTTCAAGGCTTCTTCATCTAAAACATAAGGCGAAGCCAGATTACAATAATAAGAAACTCCCTTCTCACGTATCATAGCAATTATATTGAACCAGTATTTTGTATGGAAATACAAAATAGCAGGTTCTCGTGTCACCCATCTTCTACCATCGGCTTCGGTCACTAAGGTGTGATCATTCATCCCGATAATAGAACATTCGCTGGTTTTTAATACCATCGTGTCACGCCAAGTTCGATGTAAACTTCCGTCATGCTTGTAACTTTGGATCGTTATAAACTCTCCTTCTTTAGGTACACGCATTCCTCAATTACCCTGCTTTCCTTGGCTCTTTTTGCCAAATTTTACACTAGGGTGTTCATTACACCAATATCAAAATTATTATATCATATATCTTATTTTAATAGCACTATTTATTTCTTTTTTCGTCTAATATAACCACCATTTTTTGTTGAGGTTTTGGAAAGACAAAGCTATCAAAGTCTTCTACATGTACCCACTGCTCATTTTCTTTTAGTTTTAATTCTTTTTCCACTCGAGTAAATCCTTTGGCTAATAAGAGATGCCATTTTCTATGACTAAAGACGTGCTTCACTTCGCCTATTGGTTGCTTTTGCCAAATGACATCTGGTTGTTCCTCGTTCAATAAACCGATTAAACTATCATCTAATAAAGAAACATCTTCTTCTGCCACAAAATCAAAAAGATTCGGCTCCTTTGTATCTTGCTGATAATTTTGCCAGTCTTGAGCCATTTGTGTATAAACACTTTTACTAACTTCAACTAAAGGAAACGTCCACATATTCGCCAGTAAACCATCTTCTGGGCGCTTATTTAACAGGTATTCTTCCTTGTCATTTTGAACTGCTAGTGCCACATAAAACATAGGAACCGTCTTGATTTTTTTCTTTTTCACAGGAAAATCAGTGGTCTGATCACGAGACAAGGCACCACACATCTCTTTCAAAGGACAAATTTCACACTTAGGAGAAGTGGGTGTACAAACAGTCGCCCCTAGATCCATCAAAGCTTGATTAAAATCACCCGGACGCTCCTGACTCATCGTTTCCCGAACTTTTTCATCGAACACCTTTCGTGACTTTGCTTCACCGATATCATCCCCTAAGCAAAAAAGACGACTATAAACGCGCATCACATTACCATCAATCGCAGGCTCAACAAGCTTATAAGCAATACTACCAATCGCACCACCTGTATAAGGGCCGATTCCTTTTAAACTTAAAATATCCTCAATGTTACTAGGCATCTTCCCACCGAATCGCTCCATAATATCCTGAGCCGCACTTTGCATGTTGCGAACGCGGGAATAATAACCAAGTCCCTCCCAGGCTTTTAGTAAGCGATCTTCCTCAGCTTCTGCTAAATCTTTAATGGTCGGAAACCAATCTAAAAAACGGTGAAAATAAGGAATAACCGTGACCACTTGAGTTTGTTGAAGCATAATCTCTGAGACCCACACACGGTAGGGGTCCGTATTTTCTCGCCAAGGAAGTAGCCTCATCTCCTGATCATACCAGTCTAAAAGTCGCGGACTCATGACTGCTTTTTCTTCATCACTCCATACAATTTGTGTCTTATTCATCTTCTAGTTCTTTCTCCTCAATAAATCGATTAATCAAATCAAAATCATAGCCTTTTTGAAAAAGTGATTGGCGGATTTTTTGCTTTTTCTTTGAAGCGTCAAGTCGCTGATGTCTACGCCATAGTTTTTGACCTTCTACCATAATTCGGTCCCATTCATCGTCCTCATCTTTCTCGACTTCCAAGTTACTCATAACCAGCTCAATCACGTCGCCACTATACCCTTTTGTAAATAAATGCTGACGAACTTTGTTAATTTTTTCTTTGTGACTTTTATTTTGATATTTTCTTAGCGCTTTTTCGGCAAGTCGCATGCCCATCTCTTCTTGCTCATCAAAGGTAAATAACTCAAGAGCTTTAGCAATATTGTCCTCAGAAATCCCCTTTTTAAATAGTTGTTGCTTCACCGTTTGCGGTCCCTTATCTTGAGTTTTCATTACCGTTCGAACATAACTTTCCGCAAAAACTAAATCATCCAATAAATTGATTTCATGTAGTTTATTCACTACATAAATAATCCCCTCAGAAGAAACTTCCTTTTTCTTTAAATGATCTCTGATCTCTTTCTCAGACCTTAACTGATAGCTCAAATAAGACAAGGCAAATTGATAACCAATGTCTAGCTCTGCTTCTTTTTCGATTTCAGTTAACGCGTCATCTTCAATTTCTTGACCTTTAAGTAATCTAAACCTTACCAAGGTATCCTCAGAGACTCTGATTTTGCGCCCTGATTTTGTTGTCACATTATAGTGATTGTTTTTTAATTTTCTAATTGATTGTATGATTTCCATGTTTTTCACCTTCTAATTTGCTAATACTAACTATAGCATAATCTGAAAAACTTCTCTAAAACACACTCTTATACATCAAAAAAAAATTAGCAATGACGATCATGTCCTCCGCACTTGGAAATAATTTTTTTGTCTGGTATTTTGTCACTAAACGTTGATAATTATTCCGAGAAGTTCTTTGAACGGCTTTTCCGGCTAACTCTTTTTTTATTCTGGGATAGGCTCCTTCCCAATGTGTTACAAAGCTCAAACTTTCTTTGTCCACTTTGTAAGAGTCAGAAAAGTAAGTGATCACCGTGTAATATTCAAAGGCGCGATCCAAATGTTTTTCAAGAGATTGGATTCTTTGAGGAATAATAATTTCCAGATGGTTATAAAAGGATAGGACGGATTCATGATTAGAAATAGCTCTCACATCATTCAACATCGTAAAATTAATATAATTCACGTTTCCCTTGGATGGACCTTCTAAAGGAACGAATAAAAAATCTGGTTCGATCTCTGGAAACTTATAAATACTCTGCTCAAACACTTCTTCCATGACTTTTTTATGAATCAGATAATTGTAATTGTTTGCCTCTCGGTACTTTCCTATCAGTTCTCCTGTTCGAAGCTTCGTGACTACTGGCTCCATCTCACTACTTAAAATCAACGACTTGTACTTGTGCGCACTGGATTCAATATTAAATAAACCAATCGTCCGGTGATTAATTTTAACTGAACCGTCATACAACCAGCAATCCTTAAAATTTTCGGAAATATCAGCCAAGGCTATTTCCTCACCGTGTAATAACTCAACATAGTGGTTCTTTTTTTGTTCTAGAAGTGACATCTGTATCATCTCCAATTGAATTAATTTTTAAAACCATGAAAACGCTTAACAACGAAATCACAGCACACATTTTTGTTATTTATCAATAAATATTGAGGGATATTTGAACCTTTTAATCAAATCATCATGTTTTTTCATTATGACTTGTTTTTAAAAACTTTTATATACTCTTCTTGACTGGCCGGTCTAAAAATCATGAGGAGTGTTTACCGTGGAAAATGACTTAATTAAAGAGCATCATGTCCTAATACTAGGAGCACTAAAAAAATGCCATGTGACAACTTATCACCCATTATTTGAAGACTACTTACAAATTGCCAGATGGACACTCATTGAAACACACCGACGCTTTATAGAAGAAGACACTGAGATGAGTACCTTTAATCAATACGTTTATCAACGAATTTACTGGAAGATTACCGACGAAATTAGAAAAGAAAGGCTGAACACTGAACGCCAAGAAAACAGTTCAAGTGATGACACGCTTTTACAACTACCAGATAAAGAAGCTGATGACTTACTAGAAGTAAAAGAACTCTTAGAAAAAATCAGCCCTCTCTTAACTGATATAGAACGATGTTTCCTTGAAGATGCTTATATTCATGATTTATCTATTTTAGAGATTGCCAAAAAGAATAAAACCAGTCGGAACACTGTTTATAAATGTCGAAACCGTGTCGCACTGAAAGTGATAAAATTTTTAAATACTTAGGGTGACATTTTCCCAACTCATTTCGTTATTAATAGTGTAGGGCGCGCAACTTACTAAAAAATTAAAAGGAAGTGGCTAAGATGGAACCAATCTTTGAAGGAAAAAAATTAGAACTACATTACAACAACGTGGGTGAAGAAAGACCACGTCGCCAAACATTAAATAATATGAAAAAGGACGCAAAAAATGAAGAAATCGTCCAATTCGGTCAACTCATGGGGCAATTAGCACCACAAGAAGAAGCAATTAATTCAGTTATGGTGATTGAAAAATCACGCTTTGACATCTAAAAAAAATAAAAGGGAGCGATTATCATGAAAAAATTATCAATGACTTTTTTAAACGAAACAGGAAAGAAAACTTACCTAAGACCAAAAGTAGCCAGCGAAACATTAGATGCTGGTACAGTGAAAACGGTCATGGACGATATCACAGGGCTTGATCTCTTCGAAAAAACTGGCGAAAAAATGTACGCGGAAACTAAATCAGCTAAGTACACAGAAACGATTACAACTGAATTGTTTTAAGAAATAAAAAACAAGAGACTATAACAAAACATTTTCGTTCTGTTATAGTCTTTTAATTAAAGGAGAATGTCTATGTTAACTGTTATCGATATCTCAAACCACCAAAGAGGATTAGATTTAAACTCACTGAGTGCGGATGCGTTTATCTTCAAACTCACGGAAGGGAATTACTTTAAGGATGATACCGCTGAAGAGTTTATCCAACAAGCACGCGCTTTAGGTAAACCTTTTGGCTTGTATCATTTCTTAGATCAATCTCCCGTGGAAGAACAAGCTAACTTCTTTCTGTCTTATGTCACTCCTTACCTTGGAGAATGTCTCCTGGTTCTCGACTATGAGGATTATGGTCGACAAGGTGCTGATCAAGCTAAGCTGTTTTTAGATATCATCTATCAAAAAACACAAGTCAAACCACTGATTTATATGAATGAAAGTGATGCTAACGCGGAGGATTGGTCACAAGTGATTGCTGGGGATTATGGTTTATGGATTGCTAAATACTCTAGTAACCTACCAGAACTCACCCAGTGGCTTGATTATGCTATGTGGCAGTATACAAGCTCACCCTATGACACGAGTTACTTTTACGGTGACTTACATGCCTTTAATAAATACGGACAAAAAGAAGCCAAAGACTGTCCCAACTATCATGTAAGAGGCAAACGATTTAAAGCTCTCAAACCACTTATCATTAAGGCGGATGAGTTTTTTAAAAAAGATACCGGGATGTTGTTTTCCAAAAGCACTGTATTTGATATTCAAGCCATTTGCCACACCGAAACAACAACGCATGCTCTTATATACTATAATCATCGTGAAGTCTTTGTTACACTTCGTAAGGATTATGTTGAACTGGTAGAATAGTCAAAAAGAGATTAACTCAGACATGTTGAGTTAATCTCTTTTTTTAATTTCTCCGATTGCTTGGCGCTAATCACCTTTTTCACTACATTTTTTTAGTTAGAGTTCAAAAGGCAACTCCCGCGACAATTTCACAACTAAAAATCAATCCGAAAGTCGTGGATTGGTTTTTAGTTCCTCCAATTGCTTGGAGCTAATCGCCTTTTTCACTACATTTTTTTAGTTAGAGTTCAAAAGGCAACTCCCGCGACAATTTCACAACTAAAAATCAATCCGAAAGTCGTGGATTGGTTTTTAGTTCCTCCAATTGCTTGGAGCTAATCGCCTTTTTCACTACATTTTTTTCCTTATACGTTTTGCTGCCTGTTTATATACTTCTAATTCTTTTCTCTGATCAATTGCGACCACACTAGCCATTAAATCTGCTTCATTTTTTTCTAAATCACTTCCTGTAATTGATACGACAGATACACCTAATCCATCACTACTTATACTCAAAACCATTCGTACACCTAATTTAGGATTCTTTAGTTTATAGTAACCTTTTAAATTTATACCATTTTTATCTTCTAAAGGCTCAATTACACCACTGATTTTTAATTCGGCATAATTTTCTTCAACTCTTTTTATTACCGCAATCACCCACTTACGCCTAACACCATCTATTTTTTTGAAATCTTTTTTGGCATTATCAGTAAGTCCTACAAAAATCTTTGTTTTATCTTCCAAAGAGTTCCTCATTACTTAGATCTAAAAATTCATTTTGCTCGTTAGAATCAATCAGTAAATCAATATCAGTATGAAGACGGCACTCATAATTGACCACCTCGGCGAACAAATGAGCCACTGAGTGCGAAAGTATTGACCAGTGATTGCATTAAAATTTACCACTTTTACCTGTTACTAATAATTGTTAATTGAGTCTTTTACTATTTTTAGCAAATAATTTTTTTCTGGTTTTTCTGGAACATTGTATAGGACAAGTGAGTCTCTAACGTAGCTTGCATTATTTTTTAGTAACTTAGCATCTAGTGGAAATCCTTTTGATGCTGCAAATATACCTGCGAATCTCATTACTGTTCGTGTGTTACCTTCTCTAAAGGGATGAATAAGCCATAATTTCGCGATTAAATCGCCAAACTTAAAAGCGGTTTCATAAAGACTCAAAGAAGACCAATCAATTGAATTCATATCACTGATTATTTCAGTCGCTTTTCTCTCAATTTCTACATGATCAGTATAAACTAACGAAGCGCCACCTAGTACTTTCTCTTCTTTTGAAATATTTAACGTTCTAGTCTTACCCGCCCAGGAATAGATATCACCGAAAATATACTTATGCATTTCTAAAATGGCTAAATAATTTAATTCATCTTTTTCAAAATAGGCATCACTATCAAGTAGCCTCATGTAAGTAATATCAGCTTCTGCTTGAGTTAAGACTTTTTCTGTGGTAATTCCTAGTAAATTTTTCAATATTTTTGTTTTTGGGTCTATATACGGATCAATCACGTGACCTTCCTAATTTTCGGTATTTTTCAATAGTTAAAGCTAACGCTTCTGATATTTCAATATCACCATCAACATATCTATCAACTAAATCCCGTGTTCCTTGCGTAGGTTTTGGTGCATCTAAGATAGAATAGCTTAAAGCAGTTTTTTTCAATTTCTCACGCTGAATTTTAGTTGTATTTTCTACCGAATATTTGTAATTAGCCATATGATCCCTCCTAGATTACCTTATTGTATCGTAAGCGGGAAGTAACCAAGTATATAGTCACATCTAACCTCCTCGGTTATTCTTAAGATACAAATAACGAGGAGGTTTTTCAATGATAGACAAACAAGAAATTGTTCCCGTTTCTTTACAACCGACACCGCCTAAAAGTGCCCCTACACCCAATCAAACCACGCAAAAAATTGCTTTACGAGTCAAACGAGATAATATGGATATTACGATTTACAATGGATGTAATAACTATATTCTTAACGCTGCATTGAAAGAGTTCAATCATGGTTCTTGATTATACGAAGATACAAACTATTTATATTGTTTGTGGTAAGACAGACTTAAGACGTGGGATTGATGGTCTGGCTTCAATTATCATGAATCAATATGAGTTAGATGTTTATTCGGATGCCTTATTTCTATTTTGTGGCAATCGTTCAGACCGGTTCAAAGCACTTTACTGGCAAGGGGATGGTTTTATTCTCCTGTATAAACGGTTTGAAAATGGAAAATTACAATGGCCTAGAAAACAAGAAGAAGTCAAAGAATTAACGCAACAACAACTCCGTTGGTTATTAGAAGGTTTATCCATCGAACAAAGAAAAAAGATATTAAAAGCTAAAACTGGATTTGTTTCTTAATTAGCCGTTTATAATGAAAATTATAGACGGTTTTTCGTCGTATTATTGATAGAATTAGCTATCATATCATGTGTGAATGGAGGTGTTACTTTTGACCGAGTTTGAAGAACGATTGTTAAAACAAAACGAAGCTTTAACTAATGAACTTAAACTTCTAAGAGAACAGAATCAATTTCTTTTAAATAAATTGTATGGACGTTCATCTGAAAAATCAATTGACCCTAATGGGCAATTAGATTTATTTGAAGAGGACTCGTCTTTTAATCTAGCAGAGACAACTGAAGAAAAAACCGTCTTTGAGGAAATTAACTATCAGCGGAAAAAGAAAAAAGGCTACAAAGCAGCCCTCACAAAAGATTTACCTATAAAAGAAGTTCATTGTCAGCTTGAAGGAGAAGACTGCACCTGTGATTGGTGTTGTTCTGATTTAAAAGATATTGGTAAATCTAAAATCCGTGAAGAAGTTATTTTTGTTCCTGCAAAGATGTATAAAAATGTGTACTACCAACATGCCTACGAATGCCCTAATTGTAAAAAAGATGGAGCTGATGCCATAAAAAAAGCCGTTGTTCCTAAACAACCAATCACTCATAGTTTGGCGTCTGCCTCTATCTTAGCTCACTTATTTCATCAAAAAATAGAAATGAGTTTGCCTTTTTATCGACAAGAAAAGGAGTGGGAATCTTATGGATTACGAGTGCCACGTAGAACACAAGCAAACTGGTTCATCACCTCATGTGAAAAATGGTTAACACCTATTTGGGAGGAGCTCAAAAAGAAACTAGTCAAAGAAGAGCTCATCCATGCGGATGAAACTTACTATAATGTTTTATCAAGTGAAAAAGAAAAGTCTTACTTTTGGCTCTTTCGAACCATCGAACAAGCAGAGTATCCAATTATTTTATATCATCATGACCTGAGTCGTAAAAGTAGTGTCGCTCAACAATTTTTAGCCGAATTCTCAGGCTATTTGCATTGTGACGGCTACTCGGCTTACAAATCGATTGAGAATACGACGTTAGTTAATTGTTGGGCTCACGTCCGAAGAAAATTCTTTGAAGCGAAAGATTCCTCTTCTAAAGATACTCCGGCAAGCCAAGGAGTTACCTATTGCGATCAACTCTTTCATATTGAAAAAGAAATGAAGGGATTAAGCCATCAAGAAAGATATGATTTACGGTTGGCAAAAAGCCAACCCATTCTTGATGAATTCTGGCAATGGATCGCTTCTTTCAGAGCTCTTCCAGGTTCGAAATTAGGAAAAGCGGTTAACTATGCGCTTAATATGAAGGCTGGTTTGATGAATTTTCTGGAGGATGGTCGATGTGCCTTATCAAATAATTTAGCTGAGCGAAGTATTCGCCCAACAACGATTGGCAGAAAAAATTGGCATTTTTCTGCGAGTGAACGGGGAGCAACAGCTAACGGAATCGCTTATTCTATCATCGAAACGGCTAAAGCTAATAACTTAGTTCCTGTGAAGTATTTAGAATATTTGTTTAAGCATCTTCCTAATTTAGAAGATAGTTCAAATTCTAAAGCACTTGAGGTTTATTTACCTTGGTCAGAACAGATTCAAGCTACGTGTCGATAAAATAAGGAGCCACTTGTCATATTATGACAGAGTGACGCCTTATTTGGCATATACTCGATTACTTCCCGCTTACATTGTATCACAATACATACGGAGCAAAAAAACCGCTAATTACTTAGCGGCGTTTTTCTCGTGTAAATCTTTTTTTATTTGAGAGGTTGAAATCTCTGGTGTACGTTCTAGGTAAACGACTTCTGCTCCTGTTTCTTTCACAAAGTCAAACTTACCTTTCCAGTCATCTCCCATGACAAAAACATCTACTTTAAATTCTTCGATATCTGTCATTTTTTGATCCCAGTTATTTTCTGGAATAACTAAATCCACGTAGCGAATCGCTTCTAAAAGCATTTTACGCTTTTCGTAAGAGAAGTAGCATTTCTTTTGTTTCTCATCCCAGTTGAATTCATCTGAAGATAAAACAACGATTAGGTAATCCCCTTGCTCCTTCGCACGTCTCAATAGATTAATATGACCATAATGTAGTAAGTCAAATGTTCCATATGTAATTACTTTTCTCATTTTGTATTCCACCTTAATGTAGTTGTTATGGTTAAGGATAGCATAAAAGTTCAAAATATGAAATAACTCTATTTAATTGGTTTTATTTAATTAAATCTAGAAATTTTAAATACGATTTCAAACCATTATCAATTGTATAATCTACTTCAAATCCTAATTCTCTTAAATTAGAAATATCTGCAACTGATTTCTTGATATCTCCAGAACGCTCTTCTAATTTATTAATTTTAATTTCTTCATTTAAATACCTAGATATTATTGATATTAAATCATTAATAGTTGTTTCATTTCCAGTTCCCACATTATAAACTTTCCCTTTTGAATCATTAGAGTATGCTATAATTTCTAGTGCTTTTACAACATCATCAACATAAATAAAATCTCTAGACTGTTCTCCATCTCCAAAAAGATTAAATTCAGAAGACTCATTTTTTATTTTTTTAACATATCTATCTACCAAGATCGACATTACTCCAGAATAAGGAGAACTTGGATTTTGATTTGGTCCGTAAACGTTGAAAAATCTAACACTGCTTGTTGGCACACCATACAAATCATTATACATTAGTGTATATTTTTCTGAAGAAAATTTATCAATTGCATAAGGTGACAAAGGTTTAATTGGTGAATTTTCTTTTTTAGGTAGTTCTTTATCATCTCCATAAACCGCTGCGGATGAAGAAAAAATTAATCGTTTTAAATTACGATTCTCCATTTTTCTAAGTGTTTCTAAAATAAACAGTGTTGAATCAAAATTTACTTCATGGGTCTCTGATGGTCTTTCAATAGAATCTGCAACACTTGCGATTGCTGCTAGGTGGTATATACAATCAAAATTCTCTTGAATTAAAATATCTTCCATAAAATGTCTATCTAAAACTGATTTCTCATAGAAAGTAACATTAGGTAAATTATTAATATTTTTTTTTCGCCCCATACTTAAATCATCAATTATAACTACCTCATTGCTAATACAAATTTTTTTCACTAAATTAGATCCAATAAAACCTGCCCCACCAGTTACTAGAATTTTTTTCATAAAACATCTTCCTTATCAAATATTATTGGAATCAACTTTTCCATATTTGTTTTATAATTTCTTCTCTTGATAAATCTTTATTCATACTATGTTCTTTTTTTCTTACTTCAAATACTTTTTCGAATTCTTTTATTTTTTTTAGAGGAATTCCAGCATAAACACCAGATTGATTTATATCTTTATACACATGACTGCCAGCTGCAATAATTACATTATCGGAAATTTTTATATTAGGAAATAATATTGTATTAGCACCTATAAATACATTATCTCCTATTTCTATTTTTCCCATATGATAACTCGTAGAATGTTTTTCAATGTTATTAAATACATGATGCATAACGTCATGATTGATAAAGACTACTTGAGAAGCAATAACTACATTGTTGCCTAACGATACTAACTTAGCATCACTAGGAATTTTTCTAGGTTGAAAAAAAACATTGTCACCACAAAATTTCAAATATTTTTTCTTTTTTAGTATTTTTCCTCTTGTAAATCCGTTACGAGAAAAGAAAAAATTTATTTTATCAATCATTATCATAAACATCTTCCTTTTTTATATTTCTTTTTTTAATAATTCTTTTACCATAACTAATGAATTAACAATTTTAGATTTTTTTAAGAATAAGTATAACAATAAAAATATTAAATACAAAAAACTCCCTAGTAAAGGCGACAAAAACCAAGAACTACATATAAAAATTACTGTTAGTAATAATTCATAAAAAATATCATTATATGACTTGATTTTTAAACTATATAAAATATAAACTTCTGCTAAAATACATCTAGTTGCTAATACCACTAATATGCTTACAACTGCTAAATTCAAAGAATGAAAGATTTTTGTTGATACAAAACTAAAAAAAATACTCAGTAATAAACTAACAATATTCACTTTCATTAATATCTTCTCTTTGCGTAAACACTTTAAATATGTATTAACTAGTAAATACATTTTACCTTCGTATAAGCACATAGGAAATAGTATAGCCATAAAGTAAATACTTTGATAATAGTCTGGTAACCAAATATTCAGTACATACTTTAATGGATAATATCCTAATAATAATAATAGTATTGTACTCATTAGAACATCTCTAATTGCTAAGTAGATACTAGGAAGCAATTCCTTTTGGACTTTTCTAATTATTGGATAAAGAACTACTCCTATAGAATTTATTAATACTAATAAAAAATTAGATATACTAAGTGTTAACGAAATTTTAGCAAATGTTGCAATCCCCCATTCAGATACAATATTCAGTCTGGAAATTCCTATTATAAATATACTGCATAAATAGGACATTAATAGTTTTATACCCGAACTCATATTTTTGTATACTTCTATAAAATCTATTTTTTCGAATTTAAAAACAAATGAAAACACAACTCTAATATAGTATACACCGATTAATGCAGATAAAAATTTAGAAAAAATATCTAAAATCATCAAATACTCGATTGAAACTTTTTTTATTAATATCAATGCTAAAAAAACAATTAAGAATATAATTCTATCAATAATTACCATAACTGAGTATTCTCTTATTTTATTAAAAGATTGTAATATATACATAATTAATGACTTAAAATTTAAAATAAGTATGTTGATAATGGAAAAATAGATAATAAATTTTGGTTGCTTCGTCTCAAAATTATAAGATAAAAAAAGTAAAATAATGGTTAGCACTGTCTCAAAAAATATAAATAAAATAATTTGATTATTTAAAGTAGACTTGTTAATATCAGAAAGACTTTTACCACCATATCTTAAATAAATACCATCAACCCAACCTAGATGAAATATACCTACATATGATACATACAAAAGATATAATTGCCAATAACCATACTCAGTAACAGAAACTAGTTTAGGTAAAACTAAAATGATTAATATGGATAAAATTGTAATTACAATATTCGATAATAAAGAGTATGATAGATTTCGTGAAACTGTATTCTTTTTCATAATCTAAATTTCCTTATTTTTTATAGATTCTACATAAAAATTTGCCATCTTTTTGGCCTCATCATCTATATCAAATCCCTGTTCTTTTAATTTATAAAATACAGATTCTCTATCAATCGTATTTTCTCTATATTTTTTTATCGTTGTAACCCATAAATTAATGTCATTTAAAGATAAAAATTGACAACGCTCTGTTAATTTAACTTCCTTCGTTATTTTATCGGATAATAATGTAGGCAAACCACTACATTGTGCTTCAACAGCTGATATAGGTAACCCTTCAAATTTTGAAGGTAAAATAAAAACATCCATCATGCTTAGAAGACTTGAGACATCATCAGTAACTCCTAAAAATTTTATTTTATTTTGAATATCCAAATCTATAGCTAAATCTTCTATATTTTTTTTCAAAATTCCATCACCTATAAGAATTAAACAACTATTTTCATTTTCTTTTAACAAACTTTTAAACATTTCTAATATAAACTCATGATTTTTTACAGGAGTAAAATATCCTATATGACCAATAACTAAGCATTTGTCGTCCAGTTTAAATTTATTTCTGAGCTCTACTCTTTTATTTTTATTAAATCTAAATTTTTCTAGTTTAATTGCATTTTTTACAACTTTATAATTTTTATCATTAAACAGCCATTCACCAGCCAATTCAGAGCAAGCAAATTTATCTGTTACAAATTTATTTATCTTTTTTTTATTCCATTTTTCAATATTTTTTACTAGTTTACCACTACTAAACATATTCCCTGAACTATGAGAATGTATGATTCTTACTGGAACTTTTGAAAAATAAGACAACATTATATATTCAATGTCGATTAATGAAGTTTTATGGAAATGAACAACATCAATTTCTGGATGATTTTTAAAAAAAAAGAACGGAAATCTTAAATAATGATTTAAAATATTTCTTCTTTTATAACCAACATCATAAACTTTTCCTCCTAAATTTTCAATTTCAGCTTGATAAGCAATCTTCTCATCCTTAAAAGAAAAAAAATCAAATTGAATTTTTTCTCTATCCATACTTCTATACATACTCATAATATAAGACTCTAATCCGCCTTGATTTGGAGTCATTCCAATTTGCATCACTCTTAATGGCTTACCCACTATGATATATCCTCCTTTGTTACTTTTCTTTTTTTATTCTTTTAATAGTTATACCTAAAAAATAAATCATTAAAATTCCTAATATATTAATAAATGTAATGCTATTCGACACGAATGATATAAACTCAGCTCGTGGAATTAATAAAATATTTCGCATAAACATAAAGGAAAATATGTTAAGTATCCAATTGTTTTTATTTAAAAGTCTAGGTAGCAAGCTTAGCAACATGCCGATAAAAATATTGGCTGTTATTAACCCTATAAAGCCAAAATCATAGTAAACTTCTGCTATATATGAAGATCCATATCCTCTTCCTAATAAATATGCAGTTGGCATAATATAATACGATATTGTATGAGCAAATAAATTCCCTTCCATAGCTCTTTCAACAGTTTGACCAGAAAAAGCTGTACTTCCAAATATTTTTTTATAGATAACATTGCTTTGAACAAATTCTATTAACGGTCCAAATGAATAAAGTTTTCCTTTTGGTAATGTATCTTTAAATTCATATGTATAACCTATCAAATTTACAGTTACACCTTGAGAAAATAAGAAGCTTTTTACATTTCCAAATAATCCCAATGTCTGTTGGTGAATTGAATCTCTTTTAGACGAAATAGAATTTAATAAAATCAATAAAAAAGGACTTCCTAATATTATTGTCAGTTTATTTTTAAAGGATAGTTTCTTAGAGCTATCACTATCATTTTTCAATGTAAGGTATATAACAATTAGTAAGATATTTAACATAAACTCTATTCTTCTACCTACAGTCATAGAATATAAACTAACTAATAAAAATAAACCCGTTATTATTCTAAATTCTTTCTTGTTTGGTTTCGAAGAGATAAAGGCAACATATGAAATTAGGTTCATTTCTGCCAATTTGACAATCCATCTTGGAAGATTACTTTGATAACTTAAAAAAAAGTCATAATATGAAGTACTTGAAACAAAACTACTTTGATCTTTTATATATATAAATTTAAACAGAAATGTAATCACAAAGAAAAGCATACTACTTATTTTGAAATAGTAGAGACTATTATCTTTATTTTCTTTTTTCTCAGTAAAGTTTATTCTTGAAAAAAATAAATAACCCATTACCAAGAAAAAGAGTGAAATATATAAACTATCTAGCATAAAATTTATAGTTTCCATATTTGTGAAGTTTGTACCATACATTCCATATTCTGTAGATTCATAATTTAAAAAAATATTTAAACTAAATCTTGAAAATAAAAATAGAAAAAAGCTGATATTAAATAATAAAAACAACACATTTTTTTTTATATTTTCAAAGGATAATATCATATTTGAAATCAAGATAACGAATATACCTACAGCTTTTACTTCAATACTTTTATTAAAAAAAGCAATACAGAAAATAATAGCTGATACTATTAAAAGTATATATGAGCATAATTTATTGATTGATATTCTCAATTTTTTTCACCCTTCATTTCTAGAACTTCTAATGAAAAATCCTTATATAATATTTCAGAATTATACATTGATTTCCAAATATAATATGATTTATCCCTCATTTTGTTATATTCTTGGATATTTGAAGAAATGATTTTCATAATCTCTTCTGAGATTTCTTTCTTCCCTGTTTCTTTCTTCAGCAACGTTCCATTTTCTCCATTAAAAACGATCTCTCTTGTTCCACCAACATCTGTTGCAATTACTGGTATAGAAAAAGATAATGCCTCCATAATTGATACCGGTATTCCTTCAGAAGCTGATACATTTATAAAACATCCCACACTGTTCTCTTTATAGAATTTTATAACTTCTGAATTCTTAACAAATCCTTTAAACTTATAATTTCTTTTATTCAACTTTAACTGAGCTAATTTAGAAACATTTTCCAATTCCTCACCGTCACCAAAATGTGTCCAATGATATTTTATGTTTTTACTTTCTAAAATTTCTAAAGCCTCTACTATTAAATTAATTCTCTTTATTGGTCTTAAAGCTGAACAAGACACTATTTCAAATGGAATTTCATTAGTAAATATATTGGTTCCTTTATAACTAGTTCCTAACTTTCTAGACATTATTTTATCTGAATATTTAGGATACTTACTTGTTAAATATTCAGCTCCATCATCTGAACAAGGATAAATATAATCATTATTTTTTAATAAAAATTTTCTTGATGGTAGAAAATTTAAGCGTGTTTCATTCTCATACAAATCATATCTATGTGCTCTGGAAATTAATTTAACCGATATATTATGTTTATCTATTAACTCTCTTTTTAGAAGTACTCCTATTTGAGAAGTGGTATATAGCCAGTAACTATAAATAACCACTTCCATATTATCAACAATAAAATCATTTTTTTGAGAAAATAACTTTTGAGAAATTAATTTAAAAACCGCTTCACAACGATTACTAAAATAATTCTGATATAATAAGCACTTAAATTGCTTAGTAGTCTGTTCTACGTCTTCTCCTTTATATCTCTTTACTGTGTTTTTCAGTTTACTAATAGTTGTATGATGATAGTTAATCTCAATTATATCCACATTTTTTGGTGTACTTCTTGTAACTTTCATTTTCTCATTTATCATAGTTGGAATTATAATAATTTTTTCAAATGTATTAGAAAGATGCTTGATTTCTGATTCTAAATATTCTTCACCTTTATAATAAGGATAATAGTTGGTCAACAAAATTAATTTTTTTCCCATATCTACCTCTTAATGATTATTTATATTTTTTCTTCTTATTACTGACTTCAACGTCCAATAAAATATTTTTACATCTAAAAAAAAACTAATATTGTCAGTGTAATAAGCATCATTTTCTATTCTTTCATCCATTGTAGCAGAATTACGTAATAAAGCTTGATTATAACCAGTTATTCCAGGTTTAACTTCATATTTCTTAAAAAATTTTTTTGGATACATGTCTTTATTTCCAAGTGGACTTGGCCTAGGCCCTATAATACTCATATCACCCTTCAAAACATTAATAAACTGAGGTAACTCATCTACACTCAGTTTTCTTAATGTATGACCTACATTAGTCACTCTCTGATCACTGGCACTATTATATGTGGTCCCATCGGAATTTCTTAAATCAGGTGCCCCGGTTTTCATTGTTCTAAATTTATACATTTTAAATTCTTTCATATTTTTTCCTAATCTCTTACCGTTAAAAAAAATTGGACCTTGATCTTCTTTTTTTATTACAATTGAAACAGGAATCATAACTAAAAATAAAATACCTATACCTATGAAAGAAATCAATATATCTAAAATACGTTTAATATAAGTCTGGTACATTTGGTAACTCCTTCATTTCTGTAAAAATCTCTTTCAAAGCATCTTCAAAGCTATATTCTGAAGAGTACATTAATGTCTCTATTGCTTTACTATTATCCATATATGATGCAGATATACCTTCACTACCTTCTTTATTTAAAACAGATACCTCATTTTCATTTTTGAATACACTATTTATCTTATTAGCGACCTCTTCATTCGTCAACCTAATGCTAGAACCTATATTATAAGTACCTGATGACTCAAGTAAAAGTGCTTTCTGTATGGCTCTTGCCACATCCTTAACATAAATGAATTCTCTTTTGGAAATTGAAGGAGTATTTAATAATAATTGTTTTTTATTGTACGCTAATCTCATAAATTTATTGATCATATAATTATTTTTTTCATTAAATCCAAAGACATGAGCTATTCTCAAATTTTTTATATTCATGCCATGTTTCTTAGAATATATATTTGCTATACACTCATTAGAAAATTTACTCACACCGTACATTAATTCTGGATCCACAGTAGAACACTCGTTCCAAGGCAACTCATCTTGCTTGCTATATACTGAAATAGTTGATGCATTCACTATATTATCAATTTTTAATTCTTTACATACTTCAAAAATGGTTTGAGTCATCACTTCATTACTATGAAATTCCTCAATTCTACCTTGGTTTCCTCTTTTTGATGCTAAATGTACAAATGAATCTATATTTTTTAATTTGTAAATCAAATCACTATATGTATAATCTGTTTTAATTGTTTCTATATTTTTATATTTATTCTCTCTCCTAGATAAAATTACTGGCTCCATTCCACAATTTAACAATTCCTTACATAAGTATTGACCAATAAAACCTGAACCACCAGAAATAGCTACTCTCATATTTGAGCCTCTTTATTATTTACAAAATATCCTATTTTTTCATATTTTCCATTTACTGGTCTAATTAGATCACCTTCACAATAATAGTAATAATACTCTTCAGAATTCTCTTCATTTTCCTTATAATCAGTATAAACTGCATTGGTATTAGGTTTTTGACACGCAAATTCTAATTCATATTTTCTAACATTAGTTTCTACTGATAGATTTGGATTTTTATTTTCAATTAAATGGTATAAACTTGATTCAAGTATATCGAATTCCGTTGCATATTTTAATAGCTTCCACATGTGACAACCATCTAACCTTGGTGTTATTTCAATAATATATGGACTATTATCTTCTATTTTCATTTGTACATAAACTGGACCATTATTTATATTCAGTTTTAAGCACGCATTTTCAATAATTGAAATCAATTTATTTTTTATATCAGGCGTTATTTTTTCTGATGGTACTACATGCTTTCTTATCAATCCTGTATATTTTTCCCATGTTTCTCTATCTGAAACTTCCAAAAATGTTATTTTCCCATCTTCCATATATCCATTAACCGAGACTTCTGGACCATCTATATATTGCTCAATTATAACTAACTTATCTCTTGAATAGCCTTGTGTTTCGTTAAATAGGCTTTCAAATTGCTCCTGAGTATGAATTAAATTTACACCTCGTTGTCCTTGAGAATCAGTAGGTTTCATAATGAAAGGAAAATCTAATTTTATAGACTCACTTTTCGCTTTCAATATCTGGTAATTTACATTTCCTTCAAAATTATTTCCTAAAAATTCTCTCATTTTATCTTTTTTATTACAAATTTTTGCTGTTTCACTTGTAACAAAGTAAGGCAATTTTAAATTTTCACTAATTTCTGAAGCAACAGGAATAGCTAAATCTGATCCTACAGAATAAACAACATCAATCTTATTTTCTTTTACATATTCTGTTACTTTCTCAATATCTAGTATATTTATCTCTTTAAAACTATCTGCTAAATCAGCACCTGGACCATCTTTTTTCATCGCTAACGCATGTGTTTCATACCCTAATCTGTTCAATGTTTTTATAGCATCAGCTTGTACCGATGCCACACCTAAAATAAGAATTTTTTTCATTATAAATCATTCTCCTTTTTTATTTTTTTACCAATGTAGTGCACATCTTCTACACTCATTAAACTATTTAACGGAAGTGTTATCTCATTAACATATAATTCATATGCATTAGGATAATCTTCTATATCAAAACCTAAATTTTTATATGCTGTTAACAAAGGTAACGGTTTATAGTGAACATTAGTTGATATGCCTTCTTTAGCTAACGAAATAATCATATCATTTCTCTCTTCTAAATTTAAATCCCTAAAATTAGTTATCAATAAATGACCACTAGAATTTGATTCAGAATGATAATGTCCTAATACTTTTACCATGTTTACGTCACTTAATTCTTTTTCATAAGCTTCAATAAGTTTTTTTCTTTTTTTCAATATTGATGGGTACCTTTCTAATTGAATCAAACCTATTGCAGCCATGATATCAGTCATATTACATTTATAATTCGGAGCTACGATATCGTACTCCCAAGACCCAATCTCAGTTTTCGCCAACGCATCTTTGGACTGACCATGAAGAGATAACAACATAAATTCCTTATAGATTTCTTCATTATCTATCCCGTCAATAGTTTTCCAAGTAACTGCTCCACCTTCTGCAGTTGTTAAGTTTTTAACAGCATGAAAAGAAAACGATGTAAAGTCAGCCACTTCGCCACTAATTTTATTTTTATACGTAGCTCCAAATGAATGAGCTGCATCTGCTAATACAACCACTCTACCAATAGCTTCTTGGATTTTATTAGATGATTTAAATTTATCTTTAGTACTATCTATTACTTGATACAATTTGTCATAATCACACATTATTCCCGCTAAATCAACTGGAATAATTGCTTTTGTTTTTTCAGTAATTTTACTTGCTAATTGATCGTAATCCATTTCATAAGAATCTTTTTGTGTATCAACTAAAATAATTTTAGCACCGACATGATGAATTACACTTGCGGATGCAGTATATGTATAGGCAGAAGTTATTACTTCATCTCCAGGTCCAATTCCCAACACTCTTAATGTCATTTCCATACATGCAGTTGCTGAATTTAAAGCGACTGCTCTTTCTGTACGACAATATTCAGCAATCTTTCTCTCAAACTCTTTTGTTTTAGGTCCAGTAGTTATCCAACCTGACTTTAATACCTCGATAACAGAATTAATTTCTGCTTCTGTTATATCTGGTGGTGAAAATGGTATATTTCTTTTCATTTTAATTCTCCTCACTCGATTTATTCGCAAAACGAATTAATTCTCTTGCTAAAGCATCATGATTGTCAGGTAATCCTTCCACAAATTCTAATACCTGATCATAAGTAAATCCTTTAACATTACCAACAAAGATTTTTTCATGAACTTGTTCTTTCGAACGTTCTTTATCTACTAATAATTCTTCATATAATTTTTCACCAGGTCTGATGCCTGCTTCAATAATCGGTATTTCATTTTCAGTGTAGCCACTTAATTTAATGACTTTCTTCGCTAAGTCATAAATCTTAACAGGCTCACCCATGTCCAAGATAAAGATTTCCCCACCTTGAGCTAAGGAACCAGATTGAATTACTAAGCGGCTCGCTTCTGGTATCGTCATAAAGTAACGGGTCATTCTAAAGTCAGTTACCGTTAGCGGTCCGCCATTGGCTACTTGTTCTTTAAATAAAGGAACCACACTACCACGACTCCCTAATACATTTCCGAAACGTACAGCACTAAATTTCGTTGTACCTTTTCCGTTAAGTCCTGTCACAATCATCTCAGCAATTCGCTTCGTTGATCCCATGACATTAGGTGGTTTAACCGCCTTGTCTGTTGAAATCATCACAAATGATGTAACATCATTAGCTAAAGCAGCTTCTGCCACATTCTTTGTTCCGTAAATATTATTTTTTAACGCTTCTGCTGGATTGCATTCCATTAAAGGCACATGTTTATGCGCTGCGGCATGGTAGACAATCGCTGGTTGGTATTTTTTCATCACTTCAAAGATTCGTTTAGCATCTCTAATATCCGCAATAATCGGGACAATCTCTGTGTTCTTTTCGCTATAACATTGGTTTAATTCTTTCTCAATCAAATAAATAGAGTTTTCACCATGACCTAAAAGTAAAATTTGTTTAGGTGAAAAAGCCATAATTTGACGGCAAATCTCAGAACCAATCGAACCACCTGCACCAGTTACCATGATTACTTGATTCGTAATCTGACTTTTAATAACATCCATCTCTAATGTAACTTCCGCACGACCAAGTAAATCCACGACATCAATTTCACGAAGTTTGGTTACCGCAACTTTACCTGTAGCTAATTCTTCAATAGAAGGTATTGTATAAAGTTCAACGTCTAAAGGATTTACAATATCTAGTAAACGTTCGTACTGAGCTGCTGTCATTGAGGGAATTGCCACTGTTAAAACTTCAATACCATATTCAGCAATCAAATCTGGTAGTTGCTCAATATTTCCAAGAACTTTTTGCCCTGAAAGGATTGTTTTATACTTATTAATATCATCGTCAATAAAACCTTTGATTTCTAAATGAGTCTTTTCTGAATTTTTCTTTAACGTGTTGTAAAGAAGCTCTCCCGCATCTCCTGCACCAATAATAAAGGCATTTTGAATCTCTACACCGTTACGGCTACCTTTTTTCATTTGGTACTCCACAAGAATGCGCCAAGCAATCCGACTACTAATAATTAGTAGTAAAGCGACAAAGAAGGAAGAAATGGTTTGAAATAAATCCTCTTTTCTTGTATCTAAGGCGTAAAAAAATACTAACTCAATCGCACTTGCTACCGTAATCGCTGAAAAGATCGATACGATTGAGTTAATACTTGTATATCTCGTTATTCTATTAAACACCCCAAATAAAAAACCAAAGACGACGTATAACGCTACTTGCGCAAGTAGCGCATACACCATATGTCTACGTGAAACGGTCATCATTGACGCTAAAAAAATGTTACTTGCTAAATTGGCAAACACTATTATTGCTGAATCTATCAGCAAGATAACTGCCATTTTCGTCTTTCTCCCCATTTTCAAACTCTCCTAAATTTATCCAAATAATTTGAATTTCTTTTTGTACTCCGTGTGTTCTGCTATTTTTACTCGGTCACCGTTAACAATGTCTTTCAATGTTTGAGTGAACCGTTCTTTCTTCTCGATGCCAAATTCTTTTTCCAGTAGATCATAGGCTTCTTTTGTATAAAAGCCTCTGTGTCCTGTGTTATGGGCATCGGAACTTAACATATGGGCTAAATCATGCTCAATCATGATTTTTGCCACTTTTTGAATCTCTTTTCCAAATTGACCAGTATAACTAGCACACGTTACTTGAGCTAAACACCCCATCTCAATAAATGGGATAAGTAAATTTGGATTCTTCATGAGTTGTTGGTTACGCTCTGGATGAACAATAATTGGGCGATAACCACTCGTACATAGATCAAACAACGTGTGACGGGCATATAATGGAACTTCCGCAGAGGGAAATTCAATCAATAGATAAGAATCATCTAAATCGGTAAATAAAATTTCATTTTGTGAGATGCGACGTAACACGTCATGAGACAATCTAACCTCTTGACCTTCAAAAAGTGTAATCGGTATGTCTTTCTCATCTAAAATGATTTGAAGCTCTTCGACTTTTTTGATAACATCATGTTTTGGATTTAAGTAAACACCATTATTATGATGAGGTGTACAAAGAATGTGAGTGATCCCCTCAGAAACAGCTACGCGTGCCATTTCGAGAGAATCCTCTATTGTTTGTGCTCCGTCATCGATTCCTGGTAGTATGTGACAATGAATATCGACGAGCATATTTTTTTCCCCTTTATGTTTTAACTATAGTAATAACTGTAATCTTGGTGTCCTGTTTCTCCCATATAAACAGCTCCCAAAATTTTTGAATCCACGCGCTCTAATAATTTAACAGCACGTTCTAAACCAGCTTTATCCGTTTGATCTTCACGAACCACAAGTAATGTTCCGTCGACTTGTGAAGCGATTAGCTGACCATCAGTTACGGTACTGATTGGCGGCACATCGAAAATAATGAAGTCATATTGACTTTTTAGGATGTGAACCACTTTTCTCATACGTGCTGATGATAGTAATTCAGATGGATTAGGTGATACGGGTCCACAAGGTAATAAATCTAGATTACGGATCTCACTTGGTTGGATAACCTCACCTAAAGACATACGTCTCACACTTAGTAAACTCGCTAAACCTTTTGTATTATCCGTATCAAAGGTACGGTGAACCGTCGGACGACGTAAATCCGCATCAACTAGTAATGTTTTAATACCAGATTGAGCGAAGATAACAGCTAGGTTTGCTGCTGTTGTTGATTTACCTTCTGATGGTCCAGAAGATGTCACGATAATGCTTTGTGTTCTTGATTCTGGATTTGAATATAGTAAATTGGTTCTAATTGTACGATATTGTTCTGCTACTGTTGATAAGGGATCAACCACTGTAAAGAGCGTTACCGCTTCTGGGTTGATTAGTGTTTTTCTTTTATCTTTTGCCATTAGTATACTCCTCTAACCTTCAAATATCTTTTATCTAACAAATCTACGTGTTGCTCTAGTTGCCTCTGATTTTGGTTGAGGCATAGCAAGGTCATCATCTGATGAATCTAAATCCAATGATGTTAAATCAATTTTTGTAATATCTAAGTTTGATAAATCAATCGTGTCTTCTAAGTTCACGTCGCGATTCAATTTTGATAAATCATCATCTAGACCATCAATTTCAGATTGGAAGTCAAATAATTCGTCACTGTTGTTATCCGTCATGGCATTTGTATCTTCTAGGGCTGCCCATTGTTTCGCACGATTTTCTTTGACTGTCTTAGCGTCCACTAGTGGTAAAATACCCACGATTGGAATATTTAATGTTTCAGTTAAGTATTCAGGATTTTTCACAGTACGGTTAAATAACTGGCTTAATAACGCTAAACCAATTCCTAAGATAACCCCTAAAATCCCACCAATAGCTAAGTTGATTTTTTTATTTGGTGAAACAGGTGAAGTTGGTACTTCTGCTTCTGAGATAATCGAAACTTTATCTGCTTCTGTATATTCTTTCGCTTCTTCTCTAAAGATATTAGCAATAACATTGGCTGTTGTAGCCGCTTCTTTAGGACTTTCTGAAGTTACAACAATTGAGAACATTTGTGAGTTTTGTGTTTGTGTCACATTGACCATGTTTTCAACATCTGTCGCTGTTCCTTTAAAACCAATCTCTTTTTCAAGTTGTTTTCTTGTCTCTTCTGTTACCACACGACCTTTAATAAAGTCTTTGTAGGTATTGATCATCATTAAGTTACTGTTGATGTTATCTGTACTTACATTTTTATCTTTATTTTGTGATGTCGCTATTAATTGTGATGCTGCACTATACTTTGGTGTAATCAGCATAAAAGTTACTAATGCTGCAATCCCAATCCCTACAAAAAACATTGATAATATTAAAACCACATTCTTTTTAAGCAGGGTAAAAATCTCTTGTAAACTAATCGTCTCTTCCATTTGTTCCTCCAAATAACTTACATATTATTTTTCTACTATCATAACACATTTACTGACTTCAATAACATAAAAAATGACATTTTATTGTTCATTTAATAAATTAACAATTTTTATACTGGCATAGCCGTCTCCGTAAGGATTGTTTTGTTTAGTTAAAGACTGGTAATATTCACTATCCATCATTAATTTCTCAACGGCGTTCAATATTGTTTTTTCACAAGTTCCAACAAGTTTTAAAATACCTGTTTCAAGACCTTCAGGACGTTCGGTTACCTCTCTTAAAACTAAAACTGGTTTACCTAATGAAGGTGCTTCTTCCTGAACACCACCTGAATCACTCATAATAAAATAACATTCGCTCATGCAATTATGGAAATCAATCACATCTAGCGGGTCAATTAAATGAATCCGTTTCTGATTTTTGAACATCTCTTCCGCTTGTTTTTTTACATTTGGATTAGGATGTACTGGATAAATCACTTCTAAATCTGAATAAGTCTCGACCATTTTGATTACCGACTTAAATACTTGTTCCATCGGTTTTCCAAAATTTTCCCGGCGATGACATGTTAGTAACACTTTCTTACTATCAGGGTCCCATTTTTTTGTGATTTCATGTGAAAATCCATGTTTCGTTGTCTGCTGTAAGGCATCAACGACTGTATTGCCTGTCACAAATATTTTTTCTTCTGGGACATTTGCTTGAAGTAAATTAGCCTTACTTAATACTGTCGGCGCAAAATAGATATCACTTAAGCAATCTGTCATCTGACGGTTCATTTCTTCAGGATAAGGAGCATATTTATCCCATGTTCTAAGACCGGCTTCCACGTGACCGATTTTTATTTGGTGATAAAAAGCGGCAAGACTTGCTACAAATGACGTCGTTGTATCACCATGAACTAAGACCACATCAGGCTTTTCTACTTCTAAAATCGGATCTAATTTCATTAAAACACGGCTTGTTAATTGAGCCAAGGTTTGATTTGGTTGCATGATATTTAAGTCATAGTCTGGTTTAATATTAAAAACAGTCAATACTTGATCAAGCATCTCTCTTTGTTGGGCTGTCACAACAACCACCGATTCGAATTCGTCAGATCTCTTTTCTAGTTCTTTGATAACTGGTGCCATTTTTATGGCTTCTGGCCTTGTACCAAAGATACTTAGTATTTTTTTTCGTTGCATTTTATTGCTCCTTTTTACCTTAAATAAAAAGGAGTGTTTTTTACACTCCTTTTTTATAATAGAACGATATCCCTAAATATTCAACTCTTTTTTACATTCTCATATTATTTTAATGAGGTTAATGTTTGATAAAACATTTTAATTGCTTCTTGATTATACGCGTATGGGTCAAAAGTTTCAAACCTTTGTTCTTTATTTATCATTTCAGTTAGACTTTGAGCCACACCATACGCATCATTTGTTTCTGAAATCAAACCATAAGCACCGTCTTTAAGAACTAATCGACAGGCTGGGATATCTGTTGAGACGCATTTCATTCCTAATGTCAAAGCTTCGATTAAAACCAACGATTGACCTTCATATAAAGAAGTCAACGCAAAAATATCACAGCGTTTAATAAATTCAAAAGGATTGTAGACCTGACCCAACAATTCAATATAGTCTGACATACCTAATTCTTGAATTTTATTTTGTAAGTTATTTCCTTCTGGACCAGCACCAATAATGTATAAGTGGCTATTTGGCTGATTTTTTTGAAATTCTACAAAAGCTTCTATTAATACGATTTGATTTTTTTCCTGAGATAAACGTCCAACGGTTACAATGTTTACTTTATCTTGATCAGGATAAGGAATTATTTCATCCTTGGCATTTAAAATACCTTCACCTCTCATAATATTTAAAGAAGCTTGTTCTACAAACAAGAACTTGTCTTCCCACTTAACTTCATAGAAGATATTATTTTCAGATGTTTTTATTTCTTTAGTCACTGTGACAGAATCCAAAGATGTTACGACTGTACCTTTTTTATCAATTGCTTCTAGCAACGTACTAAAAACAACTGTTTCAATCTTTTTGAAGGTTGCTGTTTTGAACACTTCTTTTTCAGTCATTACCGTTTCTTCTGAAAAGCTCTTTATAGAGATGGCTTCTTCCTTCACGAAATACGTCTTACCAGAATCATCCATTATTTCATACCATCTACCATTTAGCGTAGTTGCTAGAGATTGGACGTAGATTGATTGAAATACTCCTAATTCCTTATAGTTTTCATTTTCAATTGGTAATAAGTAACCTTTTAAACTAGTTTTGTTTTTATTTTCATAATAAGCTGCTAGCCATTCTTTTTTTAGTGGGGTATCTTTCAAACGTTTCATCTGATAACGTTTTTCTAGATGATTTGCTGATAATGCAAACGCCCTAAGTAACTTAACTTTAAATGAAGGTTCCTTAGTTTTTGTCCAATTTAATTTTTTAGAGAAAGTTATTTTCCCTTTTGGCAACCAGCCTAAATCATTCCCTTTGAGCATTACTCTAACAGAAATACCTGTTTGAGTCACAACTTCATCAGTAATCGATACATAGATGTTTCGATATAAACCGGCTTTACTTAAAGGATAACTCTCAGCTAAACCTAGTGGTTCTGTATAAAAATAATCTGCAGCTGAGGTGTTTAATTTACCAAAGTAACTGACTTTATTCTTCGAAAGTATTTTGACAGAATCAACTTCTACTCCACTTGCCTCGACCCAACCAAGGTATTGATGATTTTGAGAGATTTTATAATAAAGGATTTCATTGTACTCAAATTTTCCTAAAACATCCACGTGAGGATCACGTAATTCTTTTTTATCCACATTTCCTAGTACCATATCTGGTCTTGAACTTCTCAATTTGATTGTTTTTTCTAGATTGTTTATATGACCATCTCTAAAGAAAAATTCTGTGTCTTTAACTTCTATTATTTTTTCTTCTTTAGTACCTTCTAAAATCTTCTTAGGATTAATCGTATTATCCGCATACGTAAATTTACTTCTATCTGCATACTGTGCTAATTTTTCTTGATTAATCTCTTTCATAACCTCAGAAACAGAGACTAGACCATCATAACGATTATAGACGCTAAAAACACCTTGAAGGTTAATCTTATGGATTTTTCTTCCATTAACTTCTCGTTCCATATCAAGCATCATGTCGCTATGTAAGTAACAAACATGTCGATCTGCTTTTGATGCCAAAATAATCTTGCCCCAATGTAAGCTGTAACCACTAAAGTCAATTGCCACGTCAAAGCGTTGTTTTCCTAGTAACCTTCTAACATCACGTTCGTAGATTTCATTAGGATATTTATCTTCCTTACCTTTTTTCACCCCTTTAAGGTGAATGTGCATATCTTGATAGTACTCTTTAGCTGTAAAGTTTGAAATATCAAATCTAAACAAAAGTGATACATTTTTTGGAATATCTGCTACATTTTTAATCTGATCTAAAGCACGAATATTATCCAGTAAGCACACTACATCATATTCTTCATAGTTAATACTTTGCACTAAACTAAGAAAACTACTCGTAATCCCATTACTACGCATGCCACCTGGATAAATTAATAACCTTTTTTTACAACTTGTCGGTTGAATCACTTTTACACCTAATAGAGTTTCTTTATTAAAAATAATCTCCACAACTCTAGCTGTTACTTGACCATCATCATAAGGAACAAATTTTTCTTTACACAGTTTATAATTAGCTTTATAGATTTCTTGTTGCTCATCTAGGTGCTCTAATTTAGTTATTAGCTCATCAATATTAAATGCCACGGGTCCTGGTAATTCATCGTATTCAAAATACTTACCTCGTTTATTAGAATACAAATCATCATCCCAGCAATAAAATAATATTGGTTTATCCGTTACTAAGTAATCAAAGAAAATACTGGAGTAGTCAGTAATCAAACAATCAACAATTCCTAGCAATTTATTGGTATCAATAATATCAGGTATTAAAAATTCTCTAAGTGGAACATATTTTTTTGCTTGATCATAAATAAAAGGATGCACTTTGACTAATACATTGTACTCCTCACCGAATCGTTCTCTCACTAAAGACATTTCTTGATGAATTTGAGCAATCTCTCCATCAGAGACACTTAAGTCCGCCCCTTTAAAAGTAGGTGTATAAAGAATAATTTTCTTCCCTAAATCTAAAGAGACGTTAAAATCAAACAACATTTTTAATAAATCATCTTTATTCTCATGAAAGGTTTGATCAATTCTTGGATAACCAGACTCGATGATTTGCCCTGTATAATTTTCGTTTAACCGATAATTTTTAACAAACATCTCTGTTGTATGTGGATTTGGACTAATTAAGTAATCTGCCATAAAAAAGTTACGAACCACATTTTTAGCGTTCGCTGGATTTCCTGGAATATCAAAGCCCATGGTTTTTAAAGGTGTTCCGTGCCATGTGTTGATATAGGTTTGTTCATCTTTGATGGTTACAAAAGGTTGGAAAGTTGAATTATTAATTAAAAATTCTGCCTTTGTTAACCATTTTAAATACTCATCTGAATTTCTAATAACGAAAATGACATTTTTCTTACTCTTATATAATTCTCTTACTTTTTCCATTTCGCTTGATTCTGTGACACTCCAAATATGCGTGTACTCTTGTTCAGGATCTACTGATAATAAGTACTCAAAAATGGCAAAAGGAGAATCTGTTAAAGATTTTCCATCACGACTTTCATACAGTACCGTTTTTTTCTCAACTTTTTCTGACACAAAGTATTTCGTGTATGAATCAACCGTTTTACGGTAATAGGATATTTTCGGTAATACAGCGGGTCCAATCAAACGCGCAATTTTATTTGCTACTCCCATAGTCTATTCCTCTCTATGCTTGAAAATAACCTCAGTAACACTTTTTGATGCCTCAGCCTTTTCAAGTGATGTAAATTTTTCTTTAAATTTAGTGTAGTTGTCAGTTTTTAAACTAACTCCATTTTGATAATCATTCAATGTTGCTAATAAACCCTCTTTATTTTCTATTAAAGGTCCAGGCATCGTTTCCTCCATTTTGAAATAAAACCCTCTCAATTCTTGATCGTACTCTTCTTGATCAGGAATAAAGAAAACTATCGGGTTATTCGTTATGGCAAAATCAAACATACAAGATGAATAATCCGTAATAAGCAAATCACTAATTGCTAGTAATTCACTCATGTCATAGTTTGATGACACATCGATTATTTTTTTGTTACAGTCTGAAAAATCAAAATTTTGAGCAACTAAATAGTGCATTCTAACTAAAAGCAGAGTATCTTCGCCTAAAACCTCTTCCATCTTATCAAAAGGAAAATCTGTGGTGAACTCATATTTACCATTCACTCGATTTTCTTTTTCACGCCAAGTTGGCGCATATAAGATAACTTTTTTATTTAAAGGAATGTTTAACTTTTCTTTTAACTGATTCTTAATTGCTTTTTCTTTGGTTGCTTGAACTAACAAATCATTTCTAGGATAACCAGACTCTATGAGTTTACCAGAATAAGCAAAAGCTTTCTTAAAAATTTCAGTGGTATACGAGCTTGGTGAAACCAAATAATCCCACCTGCTAGATTCTTCTGCGAAAGATTGATCGTAACTTTCCTTTGTATACCCAGGTATATTAACTTTAGGAATATCACAGCCAATTTTTTTCAGCGGTGTTCCGTGCCACGTTTGAATATAAATTGTTTGCTTATTTTTTGGTAACCACTTTGGCGTTCGTGTATTAATCACCCAAGCACAAGCTCTTGGCATCGTTAAAAACCACTTAAAAGAAAAGCGATATACATAAGAAACCTTTTCATCACGAAAAGGTTTCTCACTGCCCTTATTAACACCCCAGACGAGGTTATAATCAGGATATTCTTTTACCATTGACTCATAAATAGCCTTTGGATTATCGCTGTACTGAGTGCCATGAAAGCTCTCAAAGTAAACTGTTTTCGGACTACGGAAAACACCCATACTTTTGAATAAAATACTGATAATAGCTTCTATTATTCCTTTCATCACACGTCTCCTTAGATAAAGTCTACAAATCGCGCTCTAAATTTCATATGAACATGAGATCCGATAATCATTAAGAAACCAACAATCAACCAAAAGAAGACTGTCTGTGTTCCTTTTTCCCAGAACCATTGTTTCGATAAAAATGAATCTCTAAAGCCGTCAATAATGTAGTAAATTGGATTTAATTCTAACACTTTAATAATCCAACGGTGCTCTGTTCCTTGGAACATTGTTCTAAAGTTCCAAATGGGACCTGATAGATAGAATAATAATCTAAGGATAGATTGTAACATGATATGATAATCTCTTACTAAAACTGTAATCGTTGAATTTAAGATACCAAAGGCAAATAAAAAGGCAATCATACAGAAAAAGTAATAGAAATATTGTAACCAATAAATGGTTGGGTAAATACCAAAACCAAACATTGATGCTAATAACACTAACATCATGGCGCGGTAACTAACAAAATTACTTGAGATATTAACCATTGGCAAAATACTCACTGGGAATTTCATTTTAGACACCATACCAACTTGTTTATAAATACTGTTTGATCCACCTAAAATCGAGCTATTAATAAAGAACCACGCAGTGATCCCGATTAACATCCAGATAATAAAAGGAACACCATCTGTTTTCTTACCTTGATTAACACCTAATCCGAAAACCAAGTAATAAATCCCGATTTGAATTGCTGGGTTTAAAAATTGCCAAATTAAGCCTAAATAGTGACTTTGGTAGGTTGCTTTTTCTTCATATTTTGATATACGACGGATAATACCGAAATTATTTACTTGTTCTAAAATTATTGTTTTTACGTCATTCACGTTTAAAACTCTCCTTAATGCTTCCCGTTTTTCCGATGCCAACTTAATGATTTAAAGACAAAAATTGGTATCTGAATCATGCGATAAAATCTTTTTGGATTACTACAAGAGCGGTATAACCACTCCAAATTAGTTTTAATAAAAAAGCTAGGGGCTCTTTTGACCGAACCACTCATCACGTCAAGACTTCCACCAACTGTTTGAAAAATAGTGGCTTGTATCTTTGGCATATTACGTTCCAACCATTCTTCTTGCTTCGGACTTCCCATTGCAACAAAAACAATATCAGCTTTTTCTTGATTCATTTTAGCTACAATATCGTGATCAGAGAGTTCGGTGTAACCATCAATCCAACCAACTAAGTTCAGATTTGGGTATTTATGTTGAATGTTCTCTGCCGCTTTTTGAGCCACTTCTGGTGCAGCCCCTAAAAGAAAGACATTCTTTTGATGTGCGTTGGCAAAAAGCAATACTTCTTCCATGACTTCAATACCAGCGACACGTTCTTTGATGTCACCCTTTGTCCATTTCGACACTTTTACCAAGCCGATACCATCAGCAATTCGGTGGGTTGATTGTTCGATGAAGTGCTTTACCGTGCCGTTTGTTTCGGCCATTAAAATAATTTGCGGATTCACACTTGTTAGCGTCATTTTTTGATTAGTTTCAAAAAAATTCAGCATATCTTTTTTTATATCAGACATGTTCAAGATATCCACTGGCACATCCATTATTTTCTCTACTTTATATTCTGGCATTTTCATACATCCAATTCTTTTTTTATCACTTCTAATAACCGTTCAACTGCCTTACCATCATTGTGAGTATTCCAGTAATCATTAAATGTAGATAAATTTTGTTCTTCATTCTTAATTTCATGAAGGACTTCTTCTATAGTATAGCAAATTTTACTAGGCATTGATTCTCTTAGTTTATCTTGAATGCCTGTTTGATTTATATAGATACCCTCATCATACCAATAAAAAATTAAGTTTCCTAAAGGATGAACCAAAGCGTAATCAAAGGCAACTGAAGAATAATCAGTTATTAAGATATCCGCCTGAGTCAACAACTCATCTGAGGAAGTATTTCCATCTAACAAGTAAATTCCTTCAGTCTTTTGAAGCTCTTCTTTATTCCCCCAGTTTTCATGAGGATGAGGCTTAATATATAAATCCATAGTAGGATCTATCTTTTTCCTTAAGATAAGCAAATCCTCTACTATATTGTTTGTTTCTATCTCTCGGTACGTTGGTAAATACACCACTTGTTGAGTCATCTTTTCGACTTGTTTGATTTGATGTAGAAAATCTGTTCGCGGAAAACCAAGATACAACATCTGTTCTTCTCTTGCTCCGTAACTATTTTTAAAGACTTCAGCCATCGCTTTAGAACCAACAACAAAGTAATCGAAAGATTGATATACTCGCTTAAATCGCTCCTGATCTTCATTAGATCTCTTTTGAGCCGTTTTATCTTCTAAACCAAATTGTTTAATCGCTCCGGTTGCATGCCAAATTTGAAAAATCGACTGATCTTCTCGTTTGTTTATGTCACCCAAAAAAGCAAAATAATTATCAGCTAATACTACGCGACTTGTGGACACTAACTCAATGGTTTTTCGTAAACCTTGGTAACTATTGATATTCCAGATTGGAATACCAAGTGACCTTAATTTCATCGCTTCTTTTTCTAATTGCTTCGTGTAACAAACTGCTACATCAAACTCTTTACTCAATGTTTCAATCAAGCCATGGTCATTGTTTGGAAAACTTAGTAGATAAACGACCTGCTTTTTAATTGGTTGCTTTTTAGTTCTAGCTGAAACCTGCCGAACATACTGACTATAAATCTTTTTTAATTGCTCAAGAATAATAGATTTCATTGTTTTGTTTCTGCTCTTGCGTATTTTCTAAAGCTAATTTTTCCTTCACGTGAGTTTGATTCACACTGAAAAGACTTGATGGGTTTGTGATAATTGATGTAAAGGAACGACCACTAAGTTGTAAATACCCAAACAACATCATGCTGAACAACATAACGACTAGCAAGACTTTGGTTAGTACCGACATCTTGCCAATCGCAGGACCTTTCAGTGCTGAAGCGTCATGACCTCTTTCAGATGCGATTATTTTCAAATTCTCTTCATTAAATTCTTTTTGTTCGACTTTAAATTTATCTTGATACTTTTTCTTATCTGCTGCGCTTTGCTTTTTAAACCATTCAATGAACTCTTTGTAATGAGTCACCACTTCTTTAGTGTCTCCATACTCTCTTAACTCACCGTAATGAATCCAAGCTACTTTGTCACATAATTTTTCAATTTGTTGTAGTGAATGAGACACAAAAAAGATTGTTTTTCCTTCTGATTTAAACTTCATGATTCTTTCCACACATTTTTGGTAGAATGTATCATCTCCAACAGAAAGGGCCTCATCAATAATCAAGACATCTGGATTATTGTGAACTGCAATTGAGAAACCTAAACGTGATCTCATCCCACTTGAATAATTCTTTACAGGTTGATCAATGAAATCTCCTAAGTCTGCAAAAGCCTGAATATCATCCATCATGTCATCAATTTCCTGATTCGTAAAACCACTCATCAAACATTTCAGGCGAATATTTTCTTTACCTGATAGTTGCGGTTTTAACCCAGCACCAATTGCAATAATAGACGTTTCACCATCAATTTTCATTTCACCCGTACTTTGAGGAATAATCCCTGCTAAAATATTAGATAAGGTTGATTTCCCAGAGCCATTGATACCGATTAAACCGACCGCTTCTCCTGCATAGACTTTTAGATCGATTCCTTTTAGTCCCCAAAAATGTGGGACGCTTTTTTCAGAGAATTTGAATAGTGCTTTAATTTTATCTGATTTTTTCTTATATAAATCATATTCTTTTGTAATCATCGTTAGTTCAACTTTTACATTTTCATCTTGTTTCAAAATTGTCTCATCCTATCTTTCGTTTCATTGAAACCTCATAGAGATTTTACACTAAAATTGACTTTTTTTCAAAATTACTTCAAAAGCTTACAACATTCTTAGTAGTTTATAGTAAAAAAAGCAGGAAAAAGGCGCTTTTTTAGACCTTTCTCCCGACTTTTCTAATTTACAATTGCCATCCCGTCATTCGGGAATGTTTCTGGTGATACGACACCATTTGATTCAAATTTATAACCTGGTTCATCTCTTTCATCTTTTTGATCAAGACCTAATGATAAACGCATTTTATGAGAGATATAATCAATACTGTCTTGGTGTAAACCAACCATACTAATGCTTTCTCCGTAAGGGGCATAATCAAAACTCATCCATGAAAAGGCGTGAGACTCGAATTTATAATCTTTTGTTAGACCAGATTGTGCAATAGAGAGAATTTTATTAGAAGGCATATCTGTTTTAATATGTCCGTCTAAAGCTTCTAAAATACTCTTATACTTAGCAATCGTGCCAACATCCATTGCTTTTTTAGCGATTGCTTCCACAACTTGTTGTTGTCTTTTCCCGCGTTCAATATCGTTATCCACATAACGTGTTCTTGAAAATGCTAAAGCTTGTTCTCCATTAAGTTTATGATGACCTTCTTTTAATTCCACTACTTTTTTACCTTGTGAGTTCTGTTCTGTTAAGGTAAATGGTACGTCCATCTCAATACCACCTAAGGCATCAACGATATTTTCAAAGGCTTGGAAGTCTGCTGTTGCATAGTAATTAATCGGTACCTTCACTAAATTTTCAACGGCATCTATCGTGGCATCTATTCCACCATAAGCAAAAGCAGAGTTGATTTTGTCTTTACCTTCAAAATCTTTTGACTTGATGCTTGTATAGGTGTCCCTTGGAATACTTGTGATATTCACTAACTCTTCTGTTGGGTTAATTGTTAAAAGCAGCATAGAATCTGTTCTAGCACTTCCCAATTCACGTTCGCTGTTATCATCCAATCCTAGTACTAAAATAGAAATAGGATCTTTTTGAACGTCAATCTTATCGTTTTGAACGCTTTTAGATGTTCTTGGTGTGTATGATTTATTCAGAAAATCATTGGTATCCATTAACCCTTTAACCACATAAACTAAACCACCCAAAATGGTAATAAGCATGACAATGGTTAAACTTTGCCAAACCATAGTCCATTTTTTCTTTGTTTTTTTACGTGTCGTTCTTTTAGTACTGTCTCCAGTAAGTGTACTCAGAGATGTTTCATTGGTATTTTTTCTTTTATCTTTTCTTCTTGTCAATGTCAAAACTCCTACGCTTCAAATTATTCTTTGTTAGTATAACATAGGCTATCTATCAAAAATAGAAAATCCTTGTTTTTTTAACTATCTTAAAGAATTCCTTAAAATTTTACACATTGTTTAGCCCTTAAAACTCGTGTATAATGTTGATGAATTATGAAAGTAGGTAATTAACAAATGGATTTCATTTTAAAAGTAGCTTTCCGTTTATTTTTAACAATGATCCTAGCTCTTTGTTTAACACCTTTAATAAAAAAATTAGCTTTTAAAATTGGTGCTGTTGATAAGCCAAACGCTAGAAGGATTAACAAAACGCCGATGCCAACAGCTGGTGGTTTGGCAATTTACATTGCTTTTTCCATCTCTGTTTTGTTCTTCTTTCCTGATCTGATTCCTTTTAACTATAGCTTACACTTAGTTATATCATCTGGAATTGTGGTTCTCACAGGTTTAATCGATGATATCTTTGAACTTAAACCAAAACAAAAATTAATCGGTGTCACACTTGCCGCCCTTTATGTTTGTTTTGTTTTTGACATTACCGTAAGTACGATTACGTTGCCTCATATTGGTTTAGTGCCTTTAGAGTGGTTAAGTTATCCCATTACAGTGTTATGGATTTTAGGTCTGACCAACGCTATCAATTTAGTGGATGGTTTAGATGGTTTAGCTTCTGGTATCTCGATGATTGCCTTAACAACGATTGGGATTGTCGGATACGTGGCCTCATCGACAGGAGCTGTTAAAATACAAGTTCCTTTAGCTATTTTTATTTTATTAATGAGTGTACTAGGATTTTTCCCATTCAATTTTCATCCAGCCAAAATATTTCTTGGTGATACTGGTGCCCTTTTACTTGGATTCTTAATTTCCGTCTTATCTATCCAAGGATTGAAAAATGCTACCTTTATCACACTGATTACACCTTTAATTATTTTAGGTGTTCCTATCACTGATACTTTGTTTGCGATGATTAGAAGATGGCTAAATAAACGTCCCATCTCATCTGCTGATAAGATGCATTTGCATCATCGGTTGCTTTCTCTCGGGTTTACTCACAGAGGCGCTGTTTTATCTATTTATTGTATGGCATTGATTTTTTCTCTGATTGCCTTACTTTACATGTTTACAAACACATGGGCTACGATTCTTTTAACGATTGCGTGTCTGTTTGGTTTAGAAATTTTTATTGAGATGATTGGTTTAACTGGTGTTGATAAACAACCTCTTTTAAACTCTTTAAAATTTTTAGGAAACCGCGCATACCGTCAAGAAGTCATAAAAAAAAGAAAAGAACAAGACTAAAACATTAGATGTTTTGATCTTGTTCTTTTTTATTATTATTTTTTGATTCAATAACTTCTTCGTTTTTATCTAACTTTTTAGCAATATAATCGCCAACAATATTTTTCTTTGGTTCGATGGTCCCATAATAATGCCGTTCTAGCGCCACATTTATGACCCCACCAATAATAATCAACGTGGCGGCAATGTTTAACCATAAAATAAAGAAAATAAAGGTTCCAATAAACCCGTAACTATTAATTCTTTTGGCAAAATTATTAATGTAGAAACCATAAAACTGAGTCACACTCATCCAACAAACCGTTGTGAAAAGTGTTCCCGGAATGATTGTTTTAAAATGAACCTTCGCACTTGGGACGTAATAATATAGCATCAAAAGAATAATTAATAGCACAGAAGCTGTTACTGGCCATTTTAAGGTTTTGAAAGTTGTTAAAATTTCTTCTGGATGACCAAATATTGGCAGGACGTACTCCAATATCGTCTGACCAAATGCCATAAATAGCATCAACGCTCCGATTCCTAACATTAAAATGAAAACCATTAGGAATGAAAACAAGCGTCTTAAAAATTGAAACTTCTCTCGTTTAACACCATACGCCTTATCTAAACTAATCCGTATCGCATCAATACCTTTACTCATCGCCCAAAAAGTACCGATTGCAGAAATAGAAAGTAACCCACCACTACTCGTTTTAAGCAAACTACTAATAGTATCTTTCAACATGATATAAATATCGGGTGGTAATAATTCTTTAATGTAAGGCAACACACTTTTATCACTTAAATTTAAAAACGGTAGGATATTTCCTAACGCAATGAGCAAGGGAAAAAATGACAGAAGTAAATAATAGGTAACCACCACTGCATAAATTGCTACTTCTGATTGTTGATATGTCTCGATAAAAGACTTAACAAACGTTTTCCACCCTGACTCTTTTTTCTCTTGCTCTTGCATATACCTACTCCTTGATTAGTCTTGTAAAGTTAAGATTTTTGGACCTTCTTTTGTAATAGCTAAGGTATGCTCGTATTGACATGATAAACCGCCATCTTGTGTACGAGCTGTCCAACCATTGTTGTCCATCTTCATTTGCCATGTTCCTGTATTTACCATTGGTTCAATTGTAATAACCATACCTTGTTTTAGGCGTAACCCTTTACCTTTTTCGCCGTAATGAGGAACTTGTGGCGCTTCGTGAATTGTTGGTCCAATGCCGTGTCCGATAAAATCACGAACTACTGATAAGTTTTCAGATTCAACATACGTTTGAATCGCATGACCGATGTCACCGATGCGATTTCCTTCTTGAGCTTGTTCAATTCCTAAGTACAAAGCTTTTTTCGTTACTTCCATTAAGTGATCAATTTCTGGTGTTGATTTACCAACGACATATGCCCAACATGAATCACTCATCGCCCCTTTATATTCCACACACATATCGACTTTGATTAAATCGTTGTCTTTTAAGACTTCTTTTCTTGGGAATCCGTGACAAATTTCATCATTAATAGTACAACATGTGGCATATTTATATCCTTCAAATCCAATTTGAGCTGCCACTGCGTTTTTTTCTTTGATTAAATTATGGACAAATAACTCGATGTCCCAGCTAGTAATCCCCGGTTTAATAAAATCACGTAAAGCGCGGTGAACACTTGCTAAAACCTCGCCTGAATCAGCCATCATTTCTATTTCTCTTGGTGATTTTAATGTAATCATTTTTATTCCCTACTTTCTCTTAATTAGCATTCCTATTTTAGCACAATCAGTAAGATACGCCAAATATGCGTATAATCATAAAAAATTGAAAATACCATTTATTTTGATATAATTTAGTAGCACTAATTTAAGAAGGGAGTTCTTTTTGTGACTGTTGCAAAAATTGTTTACGCTAGTCTTACAGGAAATACAGAAGAAATTGCTGATATTGTGGCTGAGGCTTTAGAAGAAAAAAATATTGATGTTGAAATAAATGAATGTACTCAAGTCGACGCGGCTGATTTTTTAGATGCTGATATTTGTGTGGTTGCTTCTTATACCTATGACGACTTTGAATTACCCGATGAAATTATCGATTTTCATGAAGAACTATTAGAACTTGATCTATCCGGAAAAGTTTACGGCGTTGTTGGGAGTGGCGATTCTTTCTACACTTATTTCTGCCAAGTAGTGGATCAATTTGACAAGGCCTTTGCAAGTGTCGGTGCTACAAAAGGCGCTGAGTCAGTTAAAGTCGAGTTAGCTGCTGAAGAGGATGATATTGTCGCTTTAGAAGCCTTCGCTCAAAAACTAGTCGAAGCTGTAGAAAATAAATAGATATAACACAAAAAAGGATGCCTAACAGCATCCTTTTTTATTCAGAATCATAAAAGTACGTTTTACGAACAATAGATAACTAAATAATTTTAATTTAGTCAAGAAATTTTAAAATTATTTAGTTGTTATGGTGAAATTAGGAAAACTTTTCAATGATTTATTAACAAATTTTAAAATACTTACCATTTCTTCTGTTGTTGCATGAATTCTTCCACTTGTTGCTAGTGATGCTAAACCTGTCGCAGTTACCCAGTTACCTAAGAATGCTGTATTAAGTTCTTCATCAGTCATCCCATTGTACTCTTCTTTTAATTTAGCTTTTTCTAAAAACATCTCTAAACCAAATTTATTTAACAATTCGCCATCAGCATGTTCTTCAACAAACAACGCACGGAATAACATTTGCTCATTCTTAGCAAACTCCACGTAGTTTAAAGTTAAATCGATAATCGGATCTCCTGAAACTTCCTTGTTAAATACTTCATCTCTTAGATATTTTTCAACTTCTTCAAAAAATGCTTCTCTTAAATCATCCATATTTTTAAATTCTAAATAAATGGGTTGAGTTGAACTTTTCATCTTGCTGGCGATATTTCTTGCTGTAAAGCCAGAGAAACCTTCAGTTGCAACTACTTCATGTGCGGCATTTAAGATATGTTCTCTTGTAATAGTTTTCTTTCTAGCCATGAGATTTCCCACCTTTCTTTTTTTGTAATCATGATTTTTTATAATAAAAAAACTTTATTGTTCTTTTACTTATCATAATTGTATCATGAATTTTTAATAATACCAATTAATTTAATCTGTTTTTTGTAATTTTTTATATATTTTATACATTTCTTAAGCCTTTATTCAAACTTTATTCAATTGATATAACCTTGCTCTTATGCTACTATTTACTATAATACTTAAACTTGGGAGGAATTTATTTATGGTCTTAGAAAATTTTGATACGTTATTAAAAAATTATGCGAAATTGATTACAAAAGTTGGTGTGAATGTCCAAAAATCACATACTGTTGTTGTTCAAATTCAGGTCGAACAAGCTCCTTTAGCACGCTATATTGTGAGCGAAGCCTACAAATTAGGTGCTAAACAAGTCATTGTTCAATGGACAGATGATTTCATTAGTCGTGAAATGTTTGTTAACGCTGATCAAGAAATTATTGAAACGGTCCCTCAATATAAAATTGATGAAATGAATGATTGGGTGGAAAAAGGCGCTAGTCGTATTAGTGTGGTTTCTCAAAATCCTGATGCTTACGCTGGTGTTGATAATGAGCGCTTATCTACTTATCAACTAGCGATGGGTAAAGCAATGATGCCACTTCGCCAAGCAACTCAAGCAAACAAAGTAAGCTGGGTTGTCGTTGCTGCGGCTGGTAGTGATTGGGCTAAAAAAGTTTTCCCAGAACTTGATTCAACGGAAGAACAAGTAGATGCTTTATGGGAGTCAATCTTCAAAGTCACTCGTATGTACGAATCAGATCCTATCGCTGCATGGGATGCTCATGATAAATTGTTAGAAGCTAAATCAGCTGAATTAAACGCTGAACAATTTGACGCATTACACTATACAGCGCCAGGTACTGATTTAATCATTGGTTTACCTGAAAATCATCACTGGGAAGGCGCTGGTAGCTTAAACGTTCGTGGGGAACGCTTCATGGCTAACATGCCAACAGAAGAAGTCTTCACAGCTCCAGATAACCGCAGAATTGACGGCGTTGTCACTAGTACTAAACCTTTAAGCTACTCAGGAAATACCTTAGAAAACATGACATTTACTTTTAAAGATGGTAAAGTCATCGAAGCTAAAGCTGAAAAAGGCGAAGAAGTGTTACAAAAATTAATCGCTATTGACGAAGGAGCGAAAAGTTTAGGAGAAGTTGCTCTTGTTCCTGACAGCTCACAAATCTCTCAATCTGGTTTAACTTTCTTCAATACATTATTTGATGAAAATGCTTCAAACCATTTAGCTCTTGGTTCAGCTTACGCTTTCAATATCCAAGGTGGGACTGAAATGACAGAGGAAGAATTAATCGCAGCAGGTCTTAACCGTAGCCAAACTCACGTTGATTTTATGATTGGTTCAAACAAAATGAATATTGACGGTATTAAAAAAGATGGGACTCGTGTTCCTGTCTTTAGAAATGGTGAATGGGCGTAACAGATAAATTAGTTAAGTATTTTTTAAGAGGATGTGACTCAATAATGAGCCACACCCTCTTTTTATCATTATTAAATTAAATACAAAAAAATTGAGAAGATGTCAGGTACATCTCCTCAAAGAAAGAAAGTTTTTTCATGATTTGCTAACAATCTTACCTAGTGTAAGTCCCCTTCCCAAGGTTTAGCAACCATTCAATAATAGTAGTATACTCCTATTATTCTTATTTTTATTACTTTAAATTGGCGCAATATCTGCCAAAAAAATAAAACACTTATCTTGTAAAAGAAGAAACTTCACGTTAGTATAAAACAATCAAATAGAGTTAAGGGGACTCCAGCATGCGTCTGAAATATTTTTTAAGCCGAAAAGAATTGATTAAGATTGAAATTCTAGACGATTTACTTATTAGTCAGAAAAGAATTTTTCCAAAAGATTTAACAAGAAAATTTAATGTTTCTAAAAATTCTATTTTAAGGTACACCGCTGAATTACAAGAAGATTTAACAATTGTCTTTGATGACATTACTTTGTGCTGCTCTGAGGATGGTGATTACTACCTTGAAAAATGCGAGTGGCAAAACCGTGCTTATCTTATTAACCACATGAAAGAATTTTATATTGACAACAGTTCCCTTTATCTAGTTTTAAAGGCTGTTATCAGCACTAACTTAACCATTCCTCAAATAGCCGAAACGCTGAATTATTCTTTATCTACTGTTTACGCCAAACTAACAACATTGAATACACTTGCTGAACCTTATGAAATTGAAATCGACATCACTCACCCAAGTAGATTTAAAGGTCGAGAATTTAATGTACGCTTTTTTCTGTACCATATTCTTTTATTTCAAAATCGAACCATTAAACAGAACCCATTTCCAACTAATATCCCGCAAATTTTTTTAGATTTGACTAACATTGAAACTAATCTTATTTCACCGAAAAAGTTAACTTCGTCTCATGAAATGCGTATTCGAATGATTCAAGGGATCTCCCTCTACCGAACAACTTATCATCAAGAGTGGTTGACTGAAGACGATAGCTTTCTTAAAGATATTATCTTTTTTAATGAATCAAACTTTAATTTATTTGGAGATAATGACCTGATAGCTACCTCATCACAACTTATTGAATCTCGGGTTTTTTGTTTTTTACTGCGAGCATCTGTTTTTGAAATTGAGTCTTTCCAAGAAAAGAGAAAAATTATTTCAAAATATCAACAATCTGGTTTAAAAATCGCACAAAAAATTGAGTACATTCTTGAAAGTTTCGCCAAATTCGCCAAGTTTGAGTATACAACAGCTGGCTATACGGAGTCTTACTACTTGCTGTTAATTAATTTGATTTACTTAAAGCATGTTTCTATCGATCTATGCGTCTTTTACGAAGATGATACTTTTTCTGAAAATCCATATGATAAAACGAATGAAGCTTTTATTTCCAACAGTTCTAAAATCAAAGCCTTTATTCAAGAGAACTCTTTTTCATCTTTTTTTACTAAGATTCCAAGTCATAAGTTGCATCAGTTGGTTTATATTCTTCACTACATTTTCGATATTAATACACAACCTAAACAATTAAACATTTTTATTCAATTTTCAAAAAATATTCACACTGAAGCGTTACTTGCCCATTCTTTAACTAGTTCATTTAGTTCTGAAGCTCTTAGCATCACTAAAAACCCTGATGAAGCTAATCTTTTTGTTTCCGACAGTTATGAGGGTAAAAATTGCCATGTCGAGCATTTCTTTTTTGAAAATACTTATAATAGTTTAGAATATCAACGATTATATCAGTTCATCACTCGACTAATTTATGATAATATGTTCTTTAAAAAAATTGAATAAAAGAAAAAAGGTTGATATATAAGCACTTACTAGAGGCTTTTATATCAACTTTTTTAATGACGTCCACGAGAGGAGTTGAACCTCCGACCTACCGCTTAGGAGGCGGTTGCTCTATCCAACTGAGCTACGAGGACTTAGAAATTAACATATCTATTTTCTCACTAACACATAGAAATGTCCATGGCATATTTAGATGGATTTAAAACAAAAAGATCAAAAACTATTTCTACCTAGAAAATAATTTTGATCTTTTCGTTTTACTTACTAATTCTTCGATGTAATTCAATAATTTCAATTGCTAAATCTTTAAACGCAATCGCTGTCATTAAATGATCTTGACTGTGTACTGTTAGTAGTGTAACAGTCATGTTATCTCCTTGGGCTTCTTTCGTTAAAAGGCCTGTTTGAGATTTATGAGCCATTGTTAACGACTCTTCTGCGTCTTTAATTTTTTTATCGGCTAATTCAAAGTCATTACTCTTAGCTGCTTGGATAGCCTCCATTGCATCACTCTTAGCATTCCCTGAATTCATAATTAAGCCCATGATTGCTTCTAAATTTTGTTGATCCATCTCTTTTCCCACCTTGAAATTATAATTTTTTGATTTATTCACCCATTAAAGTTACGGCTGCGTTTAATACATTCTCACCATTCATCATACCGTAATCAGACATATTGATAACTTCTAATGGAATATTTTTGTCAGCTAATTTTTCTTCCATTTGAGATTTCATGAAACGAACTTGTGGGCCTAATAATAAAACATCAATATCTTTTTTTTCTAATTGAGCATCTACTTCTGAAGCTGAAATAGCAAAAATTTCTGCTTCCATTCCTCTTGCTTCTGCAGCTTTTTCCATCTTAGTTACTAATAAACTTGTACTCATTCCTGCTGAACACACTAACATAATTGTTTTTTTTGACATATTAACCACTCCTAAATTTAGTTTACACTTATATATAAGCAAGATGCGTGCCAACTTTACCAGTTGAAATCGTTGCTATATAAGCGTTTACTTTTTATTATAGTATACAACAAAAATTACACACTAGGTTAGTGTGTAATTAAGAATTATTTATTTTGCTTTCTAAAGTCCCACCAATACAACAAACAGCTACCTGGCAAGACAATGATTAAAAGGATTAATAAGACACCTATTAAATTTCTCTCTGAGAAAAAGATGATTCCCATTGTGATTGCAATCAACACAATTAACAATAAATCACTTTTCTCCATAATACTTTTTGTCTTCTGTTTTTTATTTATCATCTTTTCACATCCACTTTGAATTTCTATTAAATTCATTATAGCCAAAGTTTCTTGTTTAAGTATTAACAAATTATGTTTTATTTCTTAACTTTTATTAAGTGGAATAAGAAAAGATAACGGATATTACAAACTTTGTAATATCCGTTATCTAAGTGTGATGCTATATTTTATTTTTTAAATACATTTCAGTAATGTAGGCTATTTCATCACTAGAGACGGTGACTTGATATTTTTTCTCTAAACTTAAAATATTCACTTTGACAATATCCATCTCATAGCGATAATTTTTCTTAAACCCTTGAAGTTCATTAAAAACTCTTTGATGTTTTCCAGTTAGTAAACTATCGATTAAAAAAGCAATATGAAGTAGAATCCCCATGTCAACTCCTGGTTCTAATACTAAAGAAAGTTCAGTTTCTATCTTCTCTGTTATTCCTTTTACTTCATCTAACAGTCCGTACAATGAAGAAACACTCTTAATCGCCCCGTCTAAAGACTGAGATAATTCTTTCACAGAGATTTCTTTATAAACTAATTGTCTTAGTTTAGTTAAATGATCGTCTTTGAATATATCATAAGCTGAGAAGAAAGGAATATTCTGATAGTTAATATCCACAGTTCCAACGATTGCTTTTATCTCATAGGTATCCATGAGTTCGTCCATTCGATTTCTAAAGGCCATTTTTTCTAAAAACTGCATTTGGATAATCGTAATTTCATCACTCTCTAAGACAGGCTTAATTCTCTCAGCTAACTTGTTAGCGACACCTTCACCAGTAAAGCACGTTACGACCACGGCTTTTTTTAAGGTAGTGATTTCTTTAAACTGAGCATGAACAGCTGTTTCAAATGACAACTGGATATTCTGATAAATTTCTTTCAAGCTACGCCCCACACTCGCCATTCTCACAGCTTCTAGGACAACTAGTGTACTGACCATGGAAATCGTTTTCGTCGTGACACCCGTTTCTTTCATCAACATATGGCTGAAACTATTTAAAGAACCCATATCTGTTAAAATCAGAACCCCACTCGCTAAATCCTCTCGGTTTGTTTGAACGTAGTTTTTCACTTGTTCATACATGGTCGTGACTTCCATCGTAAGAGGCATGTTAAACGCGACTCCTGATTCCACATCTAATAAATCCTGAACAGCTTCTAACATACTAGATGCTGTTGATTTTCCGTGCATAAGGAGTAAGACCGTCACTTTATCTTCCTGTTTTTCAAGCTCATCACTAATATCTAAGGTTAAGAACATCGTAATAAAACCTATTTCATCAAAAGGAACATCTATGTTAAATTCTTTTTCAATCAAACTAGATAGTTCAATTGCCACTTGAAACTCTTTTAAATATTTTTTTCTGACACCATTTAAATCAGGATGGACAATCATCTTGTCGTTTTGAATCCGCTCAATGGTACTTTGAAGATGCATGGAAAACGTAAAGCGTGTGCGCTCATTAAACCGTCTCGCTAACTTCTCTTCAGCAATATTATAAAGTTCTTCAGTTAAATGCCAAATTTTAGGGTCAATTAATTCTTTATGAATATCATTTCGAGCCAACTCATTCACATAGACTTCAAAATATTGATTTAAGTTCTTTTCAATCAGTTCTTCTAAATCTATTTCTTCTAATTCGACTTTAGAAAGTGATGACACTTGATCATCAATCGTCGAATAGACATCCATTTCTTGGGTCTTGTCTTGGGTCCAAACCACCTGATTACTACCTGGTTTAAAACTTAAACTCGTCACGGTGGACTCAAAGAACGAATCAATCCGATCACCTAAATCTTTTATTTTCAGTAATCCTTTTTGGACCTGTAGCGGCAAATCATTCACACCCACACTTAAATGATCCGTTTCATTGGTTCGGTAATGTAAGAAAGCTTTGGCACAGATTAGTTTCAAGTCACGCTTCACTTGCCCAATATTTCCTTCAGTACTGTAGAGCATAAAGGCTAAAATAACATCTCGATCAACAACGATTTTATTATTAAGACGACCTGCTTCTTGTGTTAGAAATAAGGTGATAATTTCAAAGCGTTCATCCAACGTTCTTTTATCTAGTGAAGGTAATGTGATACTCATAGGAATTCGGCGATTAAATGTTGCTAAAAAGATATCAGTGGATTCTGTTGTTGCCCCAATTATTTGAACAGAGGCTGAATAAGTTTTAGAGCTTTCTCCAAGTGGGCGATACGTCCCTTTATCAATAAACGTAAAGAGCATCTCTTGTCCTTCTGGAGGTAACCTGTGGATTTCATCTAAAAATAAAATCCCGCCGTCAGCTTTAGCAATTAACCCAGGACTATCTACGTCAGCTCCTGTAAAAGCACCCTTTTTCACCCCAAATATATGACTAAATAATAATTGAGGTGTTTGCGCGTAATCAGCACAGTTAAAAGAAATAAAAGGCGCGTCTTTTTTCATTGATTCTGAACTCAAACCAAATTCATACATACATTCAGCAAAAAGTGATTTTCCTGTACCGCTTTCTCCAAAGAGAATGGTATGTAATCCTCGCGGTGGATAGAGCATGGCTGCTTTAGCTTGTTGGATAGATAACTTTAACGATTCGTCTTTTCCCACTAAGTGATCAAAGGAAATCAAATTAAGGTTCTCTGTCATTTTTTTAGTTTCTTTAACGACGTAAAGAACAGGTCGACCTTCAATCCGCTCGATTTCGTTTTCCTTAAAAAGTTCTGATAAATGACGACTGACATTACTTCTCTCTAGCCCTAATTTTTCTGCGATATCTGCAGCACTAATTGGTTCCACTGACTTCTTTAAAACAGTAAAAATTTGCTCTTTTCTACTAGACATATCCATTCCCCCTACATGTCTATTTCCAGCTAGCACCTTTATTTTTATTTCGGTTGGTTCTATTTTTTTTCTTTTTCTTTGGTTTAGCAGGTGTTTCTTTTTTAGTTTCTCTGACTACTTTTTTGTCTGTTGTAGAATAATTTTTATTAACTTCTTTCTTTTGCGGTAATTCATGCTCTTCAACTTCTAATTTTTCTGTCATGATTTGGTTATGGCTCACAAAAACTTCTGTTAATTCACGGTCCATTCCCTTCACCATCTTGTTTAATTCACGGGCTTCACGTTCATTGACTAAACTAATCACTTCACCGTTTTTACCCATACGCCCCACACGACCTGAACGGTGAACATAATTTTCAGCATTGATGGCAATATCGTATTGAATCACATAGGTTAATTCAGAAAAATCTAATCCTCTAGCACCGATATCAGTTGTTAAAAGTAAGGACACTTTATTGTTTTCAAAATCTTCAATGGCTCTTTTTCGCTCTGATTGATGTTGATCAGAGGCTAGCGTTCTGTGATCGATTCCTAGATAAGTTAAACGCTCAGAAGCCACACCTAACTCACTTAATTGATTGAAGAAAACAAGTCCTTTAAAATCTGTCACATAAGATAAACGTCTTAACGTATCAGATCTTTTTCTCGTTGGTGCGTTAATATAAGAATGTTTAATGACACCTTTTGTTGTATCTTCACTAGTCACATCTACAATTTCAGGGGTGACTTTAAACAATGTATCAATTTCTGGCAAGATAACTTGTCCTGTTGCTGATACGGCAACAATTTGCGTATCTGCCATGACACTCTTCATCACGCTTTTTGTTGCATTGTATTCAACTTGAGCCACTAAATCATCGACTTCATCTAAAACTAACGTATTGATTAAATGAGCTTTAATTTTTTTCGCTTTAATCAGCTCTAACACACGCCCTGGTGTCCCAACTAACACTTCTGGGCGTTTTTTCAATCGTTCAATTTGACGACTAATATTAGCACCACCGATGATACTTTGGATATTTAAGTCTAAGGGTTTAATCCATTCTCTAGTGACTTCCGCTACTTGTGACGCTAATTCTTGTGAGGGTAACAAAATAAGCAACTGATTCCCTTCACCTTTTTTGATCGTTTGTAGTAGTGGTAAAAGATAAGCCAAAGTTTTTCCTGAGCCTGTTGGAGAAATCCCCAAAACGCTTTTCCCTACCTTTAAAGGAGCGAACATTTTTTCTTGAATCAAGGTCGGTGCTTTAAAATTTTCTTTTTCCCATTTTTCTTGCCATTCTTTTAATAACTCTTCGTACATACTCATCTCATTCTCCTAATTTTTTATTTATCTGCTTCAAAAACAATACCTGATTGTTTACGTAAATCTTCCATTACTTCATGAACTTCTTTAGCTAATTGAATCCATTTTTGGTATTTCTTTTGTTGTTCCACACTCATCGGGTTTTGAATCACTTGACTAAAAGCAATCGCCTCTTCAATCATCGGATTTTCCAATTTTGGATTACCATAATTTAATTCAACTAATTTTCCAGCTTCGCGTTTTTTCACCTTAATTTCTTGAATAGAATTAACAGCGTCTAAACAAATCGTGCTATCACTCAAATAAACTTCTGAGGGCAAATAACTATCTGCATTTTTACCTGTTGTCATCGTCACATCAAAGTCATCGTATCTAAGGATCATCGTCCCTAATCCATCTACCTCTGTGACTAACTTTTGGTTGAAATAGAAACTCTCATTTGGTTTTCCAAACCAACCAATTGCTGTATAAACAAGATAAACACCTAAGTCCATTAAGGCGCCACCTGAAAATTTAGGTGAAAAAATATTTGGCTCCTCGCCTCTTAAAACAGCATCGTAACGTGAGGAATATTTCATAAAGTTTAAATTAGCCCCTACTATGTCGTGACGGTCCTTCACTAAAGCTCTCACACGTTCGTAGTTGTCCTCATGAATGTTTCTAGCAGCTTCAAAATAAAAGACTTCTTTTTCTTCTGCCAAATCAATCAATTCTTCAATTTCAGCTAATCTTGAAACAGCTGGTTTTTCCACAATCACGTGCTTTCCTGCTTCAATAGCTCCTTTAGCTTGCTCATAATGTAAGCTATTAGGTGACGCAATATAAATAACATCAATATTATCTAGTTTATAAAAAGTAGATAAATCAGTCTCAATGGTAATTTGTTCATGATTTTCGTACTTTTCCGCAAACTTTTTAGCACGTCCCTCACTTCTTGAATACACTGCCTTTAGTTGGTACTCTTCACTTGTGATAGCTGCTTTAACAAATTCATGTGTAATCCAATTGGTTCCAATAATTCCTAAATTCAACATATTCCCTCAACCCTTCTCTATCTTAAATGGGATTTTCTTATTTATTTCGACTAAACTTGGTGTGACTTTTGTATTATAAATTTGCACTTCTAGACCTTGATCCATGCCTTTTTCAAACGCTTCCTTCAAAGCTGGTTGCATCTCTTGGTTAATCGTTCCGTAGCTAATTTTTTCAAACTGAGCCACAAAAATAACGCCTCTTAAATAACCATCTTTCTCTGCATCAATCAACGTCTCCACATGTTTCAATCCACGTAGACTTGGCGCATCTGGAAAGGAGCCGATTTGCTCATTTTCTAAAGTCATTCCTTTAACTTCTATTAATAACTTTTCATCTAATTCTGTTTCAATTAAGAAATCAAAACGTGAATCTTCATAGGTGTATTCTCTTCTAAAGTTAAGCTTTTCGCCCTTTAGTATATCAAATTTTATGATGTTTTGCTTGATTCCTTCTTCCACTAAATCATTGGGAAGTTGGCTATCGATATTGAACCAAGCACCATTTTTCTTAACAGCCACTAAATCATACTTGGTTTTTCTGGTGGGTTTATCTTGAAAGTTAACAGCTACTTCCACACCTGGAATCAGTAATTCTTTACATCTCCCAGTATTTTTAACGTGGGTGATAATTTCCTCCCCTTTTTGATTGAGGCAGGTAGCGATAAATCGGTTCTGTCTTTCTTTAAAGGTGACTACTTCAATTGCTTCGTATTCGGCCAACGTATGACCTCCCTAATTTTTAGTATTGCCTCTTATTGTAACATCTTATAGTTCTTTTAATAAGTTTTATTCTCTTAATTCCAACCATCTATGATAAACTTGGTTCAAATACTGAAATAATAAATAGTCAGATCATTTTAATGTTAGGAGAACTATATGTATAACCATTACGGAAATTTAGCCACTACTGTTTATGAAATAACTAAACCTGTGGGAACCTCACTGAATGGGGACATTGATTATTATAGTGAACGTTTAGAGGGGATCACTGGAAAAATTCTTGAAGCAGGTGTAGGAAGCGGTCGGATGTTGATTCCTTTACTTGAAGAAGGATTTCAAGTTGAAGGTGTGGATCAATCGACTGATATGCTCGCTGTTTGCCGAGATAATCTAGATAAGCACCATCTACAAACTAGCTTACATCAAGATAATCTAACTCATTTTTCATTAGGGAATAGTACTTTTGAAGCGATTATCCTGCCTACCTCTACTTTTTGCTTGATTGAAAATGAACAACTAGCCTATCAAACACTAACTAATTTTTATCAGCATCTTAAAGTGGGCGGAAAATTAATTCTTGATTTAGATTTGCCTTTCTATCCTGAGGTGGAAGAATCGACTACTACCAGTTTTACTTTGTCTGAGACTGAAGTTATCACTTTTGAGAAGAAAATTATTAGCATTGATTTTCTAGAGCAACACATCGTCTATCATTTAACCTATTCTCTTTGGCGTCATGGTGAGTTGGTCAAAACTGAATTGCAACAATTTTTACTTCGTTGGTATGGACTAAATGAGTTTAAACTCATGCTTGAAAAAGTTGGATTTAAAAATATCAATGTTTCTTCTGATTATGAATTTGATGTGATGCCAACTGATAGCAACCAGACAATTACTTTTGAAGCTTGGAAATAAACTAAATAGGAGGTCTTCACTATTAATACATCTAAAGAATCCTACTATAATCAATCAACAGCACATATCGATTCTTCTGAACTAACAAAAGAAGAATTTTTAGAAAATCAAATAGATGTAAATCTTTACGAAAAAGCAATGAAAGCTCATAATTTAAATGATGAAAGTATTTCACACCAAGAGATGCTCCATAAACTAGATTTATAAATAAAACAGAGGCTGAGCCAGATGTCTGTATCTGCCTACTCTTTAATAGTACAGGTTCAAATAGCAGCTCCTTGAGGTAAATTCAAAAACCAGCAGCAATCCGAGATACATGGATTGCTGCTGGTTTTTATAGTTACTTGAAGCTAAACGCCGCTTTCACCACTCTGATTATTCCACTTCTTCCTGAAATTGACTGTTGTACAATTTCTCGTAGAAGCCTTTTTTAGCTATTAATGTTTCATGATTACCTTGTTCGATAATATGACCTTGATCCATCACTAAGATTAAATCTGCATCTCTGATAGTTGATAATCTATGGGCAATCACAAAACTTGTTCGGCCTTCCATGACTTTATCCATGGCCTTTTGAATTAAGCTTTCTAGTCGTGTATCCACTGAACTTGTCGCTTCATCTAAGATGAGAATTTTTGGATCTGAGATGATCGCACGAGCAATGGTTAAGAGTTGTTTTTGACCTAGGGAAACATTGTCCCCTTCTTCATTAATCTCCATGTTGTAACCATCTGGCATCGTCCGAATGAAATGATCCACATTGGCTGTTTTAGCAGCGTCTACCACTTCATAATCTGTGGCATCTAATTTACCAAAGCGAATATTGTCACCAAGTGTCCCACTATATAGCCAAGCATCTTGTAGTACCATGCCAAAGAGTGAACGCACATCACTTCGGTTCATCTGTTTCGTATCAATGCCGTCAATCTTAATAGCTCCTTCTGTCACGTCATAAAAACGCATTAAAAGGTTAATTAAAGTTGTTTTACCAGCACCAGTTGGACCAACAACAGCCACTGTTTGACCACTTTTGACTTCCACATTTAAGTTTTCAATCAACGGTTTTTCTGGATCATAACTAAATGACACATTTTCAAAAGTCACGTGACCTTCAATTTTTTCTGGTAAAGGAATATCAGACTCGTTTAGGACTTCTTCTGGTTCGTCCATAATTTCAAACACGCGCTTAGTTGCAGCAGACGCACTTTGAATCACAGATGATAATTGGGTGATTTGTCCCATTGGTTGACTGACTTGCCATACATATTGAATAAAGGCTTGCAAGTTACCTAGTAACAAAGTTCCTTGAATGATGTAGTAAGAACCAAACACTGCTACTCCTACGTAAGCACTGTAAGCTGTTAAGTTGACTAAAGGCATCATCAAGCCAGAAAGTGCCGCTGCTCTAAAACCATTATGTGCCAATTTTTTATTAACAGCTTTAAAATCTGTCATAGTTTGCTCTTCACGTCCGTAAAGTTTCAAGACGTTAAATCCAGTAAGGTTTTCTTGGACAAAACCATTTAAATCTCCTAAAGAATCTTGTTGTTTTTTGAAATACTTTTGTGAAATACTAACAACCACTTTTGAAATAATGATTGATAACGGAATAATGATAATAACGATTAACGCTAATTTTGTATTAATCATTAGCATCGCAACAATCGCAATGGTTAATCCTAAGATAGCATTAATAATCGCAATAAAACTTTGTTGCATGGCATTACTCACCGCATCCACATCATTTGTGACACGTGATAAAACATCCCCTAATTGATTTTTATCAAAATAAGATACTGGTAATCGGTTAATTTTTTTATCCAAGTCACGACGTAAATCTTTCATAGAATGTTGGACCACGTTTGTCATGAAGCGTTGTGACAAGTAATTGGCCACACTATAAATGACCCCAATAACCATCACCAAGACTAATACTTTTCCAATATAATCAAAATCAAGACCTTGACCATCTTTTATATTTTGTGCCACTCTTGTTGTTGGTAGACCTGTTATGTAGGGGAAAATACCATTCATTACAACAGCGACAATCGCCATGAAAATGGCTAAGAAAAAGTTACCTTTGTAAGGAGAGATGTAAGCATACAAACGACTTAGTAATCCGAATGATTTTTTCATGCTAATTCCTCCTCTGTTAATTGAGATGAAGCAATATCATAGTAAATAGAACAATTTTTAAGCAATTCCTTATGTGTTCCTGTTCCTACAACATTTCCTTCGTTTAACACAATAATCTTATCCGCATGCATAATCGTGCTGATCCGTTGTGCCACAATTAAAACCGTTGATTCTGTTGTTTCTTTTTTCAATCTATTTCTTAACGTTGCATCCGTCTTATAATCTAATGCCGAAAAACTATCATCAAAGACATAGATAGCTGGTTTTCTAATTAAGGCACGAGCAATCGCCAAGCGTTGTTTTTGTCCCCCTGAGAAGTTCGAGCCACCTTCTGAAATAGGTTCTTCTAAACCTTTGTCTTTTTGGGCAATAAATTCTGTTGCTTGTGCGATATCAAGCGCTTCTCGCATTTCTTCTTCTGTTGCGTCAGGTTTTCCGTATTTCAAATTATCCGCAATCGTTCCAGAGAACAACAACGCTTTTTGAGGTATAAATCCGATTTTATGGCGTAGTGCTGACAGTTTATAATCTCTCACGTCCACACCATCAATTTTAATCGCCCCTCTTGAAACATCATAAAATCTTGGGATTAACTGAATTAACGTTGATTTACCGCTTCCAGTACTACCAATAAATGCCACTGTTTCACCAGGACTCGCAGTAAAGGACACATCACGAATCACAGGACTTTCTGAATTTCCTGGATAAGCAAATGAAACGTCCTCAAACGACAGAACTCCTTGTGTTGTTGTTTCAGTTACCCCTTCTGGTAAATCTTTAATCACTGTTTCCATATCCAATACTTCTTGAACCCTAGCAGCTGAAACTGCGGCACGCGGATACATCATAAAGACTGATGAGAATAGAAGGAATGAAAATAACGCATGGAAAATATATTCGATAAAAGCAATTAAATTGCCGACTTCTAAACTACCTGCATCAATTTGGATACTCCCAAACCAAATAACAAGCACCATAACAATATTAAATAAGAAGAAAAAAGCTGGTTGTGCTGCGGCCATTAATTTAAATAATTTTTTTGAACTTTCAGCGTAATCAGAATTTACTTTGTCGAAACGCTCCTCTTCAAAAGGTTCATTGACAAAGGCACGAATCACTCGTAAACCAGATAGATTTTCTCTTAAAATCTTATTAATGTTGTCTAAATTTTTCTGTTGTTTTGTTGATAAGGGTTCTGATTTTTTACCAATAAATAAAATTCCACCCAGTAAGAATGGTAAGGCGCCAATCACAAAAGCTGTCAATGACGGACTTGTTCTAACAATCATGTACACACTTGAGGCAAACATAATCGGTGTAATAAACCCAATTCTTAAAATCATTCCCATAAAGGTCATGACTTGAAAAGCATCATTTGTTGTTCTTGTAATCAAAGATGACATTCCAATTTTTTCATATTCTTGATGAGAAAAAGTTTGAATATTTCCCATCATATCGTCTCGCATATGTTGAACCAAGCGCGTGTTAATTTTAGCTCCCACAACAGCTAAACCAATATATAGAATAATTCCTACAATAATGGTCATCACCATGAAACTACCCATTTTTTTCACATACTCAAAATCGCTGTTAACAATTCCCACGTCTAACATTTTAGCAAGTAACGTCGGTAATCCTAACTCGATAATGACAAAACCAAAAACGCAGATCATGTTAACCAACAATAATCCTTTTTGGCGCATTGCGTAATGCCACATAGTTTTCATCTAACCATCTCCTAACTAAAAAAAAGTAAATACTATGCTTTTTCTAACATACCATATTTATTTATAAAAAGCCTATCTTTTTCGTCCATTTCAAAAAGACATTATTTACATTTGTCGCATTACCAACGTGATGAAAAAGGCGTTTAGCTCCAAGCAGCTGGAGTGAATATTAAACAATCCACGGTTTTCGGATTGATTAATATTTGCGAAGTTGCCGCAGGAGCTGCCTTTTGAATCCAAACTACAACAGCGTGAATAAAAAATCGGTTTGCTCTGAGTAACTGGAAGGAGCAGATTTTTTATTCCGGACTACAGCGTGATGAAAAAGGCGCTTAGCTCCAAACAAATAAAAAAATAGAGTCCAACACGCAACGTCAGTCTCTATTTTTTAAATATTTAATTTTCGATTTCTTTTCTTTCATCCCACGTTGTTTTTATCTGACTAGCTAAAACTGACAGCATGCCTAATGTAAATATGATGTTTATCAAAATATTTCCTTGGCAGAAAACAACTGCAATTAATACGTTCATTACTATTCCAAATACCACAAGACTCAATACCATGTCTCTTCCCCCTTAACTTTACCTTTTTTATTATACTATCTGTTCTTAAAAAAAATAAGTCATAAATTCTTATTTTTTTCTGAATTTTACCCTCGTTAAAAAAATGATATAATGTAAAAAAGAGAAAGGATTGATGACAATGACACATTCAAATGAATCACTTTTATCTGAAAAAGAATTAATTAATGAGGGTTACAGAAAGTACTCCGGACAGACGATGGATATCTTCTATAAATAAAGAAAAATGCCAACATGTCGGTAATTGCGTTCGCGGAAATTCGGCTGTTTTTGAAGTTGGTCGACGTCCTTGGATTATTACGGATAATGCCGATAACACTAAAAATGAAACAGTTGTTAATACTTGCCCTACTGGTGCTCTAAAATTCATTAAAAAGGAGAACAAATAAATGTTTACTTACACTCAGGAAGAAAAACGTTTTGTTGTCTTTAATCAAGAAGAAACAGAAATCGGTGAAGTGACTTGGTCTACTGCAGGGGATTCAATGATCATTATTGATCACACCTATGTTGACGACAAATACCGGGGACAAGGTATCGCTGAGAAGCTCGTTTCTCTCGTTGTTTCTTATGCTAGAGAACATCATAAAAAAATTATCCCACTTTGTCCATTTGCTAAAAAAGAGTTTGATAGAAAAAAAGAATACCAAGATATTTTAAAGTGAAACGACGCGTGGTTGACTAAAATTGTCTGCCACGCTTTATTTTTTTAGTAGTGAATGTTTCTATACAATTACTATTGATTATGATAGAATGAACGTAATTGTTGAAGGAAAATCCTTCACACGCGAGACGGTGAATTTTTATCTTAGAATGAAACACAACAAGGTTTCATGTTACCTACTGAAAATATTTTAGTAGTAACTATATTGAAAATTAGGTGCTATCTACACCTCAGTTTGTTGTGTTTAAAAATATATTAACTCACTAAAAAACAATCAAAGGAGATTTTTATATGATTTATAAAGTATATTATCAAGATGACAAAAAAAATAGTCCACAAAGAGAAAAAACTCTTTCTCTATACATTGAAGCGACTTCCCCAGTAGAAGCAAGAAGAATAATTGAAACAAATACCCCGTATAACATTGAATTAATCCAATTATTAGAAGGCAACCACTTAGAGTACGAAAAAGAAAATGCTGACTTTACACTTGTGGAGTTTAATTAATCATGAAAGTCCAAATAAAAAACAATGAAACTGGTGTTTTTGGCATTGGTGGACTTGGAGAAATTGGAAAAAATACGTATGGGGTCCAATTTCAAGACGAAATTATCATGATTGATGCTGGGATTAAATTTCCAGAGGATGATTTACTTGGTATCGATTATGTTATTCCTGATTATCAATACATTCTTAAAAATTTAAACAAAGTCAAAGCTTTAGTTATTACTCATGGTCATGAGGATCATATTGGTGGGATTCCGTTTCTTCTAAAACAAGCAAATATCCCGATTTACGCTGGACCTCTTGCTATGGCTTTAATTCGTAACAAACTTGATGAACACGGGTTATTAAGAGATGCTGAACTGCATGAAGTAAACGAAGATTCAGTCATCAAGTTTAGAAAAACTTCAGTTAGTTTTTACCGTACCACTCACAGTATTCCAGAAGCAAACGGTGTTATTGTTAAAACACCATCTGGAAACGTTGTCTATTCGGGAGATTTCAAATTTGATTTTACCCCTGTTGGAGAACCTGCTGATTTACATAAAATGGCTCGATTAGGTGAAGAAGGTGTTCTTTGTTTACTATCTGACAGTACCAATGCTGAAATTCCCGATTTTACCAAATCTGAAAAAGTCATTGGAGAATCGATTTTAAAAATTATTGAAAAAGTTGAAGGTCGTGTTATTTTCGCTACTTTTGCTTCTAATATTTTTAGATTACAACAAACAGCTGAAGCTGCTGTCAAAACGGGTCGTAAAATTGCTGTTTTTGGTCGTAGTATGGAAAATGCGATGGTTAATGGGCGTGCTCTTGGCTATATAAATGTACCTGATGATACCTTTATTGATAGTCGTGAAATTAACAAATATCCTGCGAATGAAATTATGATTTTATGCACTGGTTCTCAAGGCGAACCGATGGCTGCACTTAGCCGTATTGCTAACGGAACTCACCGTCAAATTTCAATTCAGCCTGATGATACTGTTATTTTCTCAAGCTCACCAATTCCAGGTAACACAACTAGTGTTAACCGTTTAATCAACCTCCTCTCAGAAGCTGGTGCCAATGTTATTCACGGTAAAGTTAATAACATTCATACTTCTGGACATGGTGGTCAACAAGAGCAAAAATTATTATTACGCTTATTAAAACCAAAATATTTTATCCCTGTTCACGGTGAGTACCGTATGTTAAACGTTCACTCACAATCAGCACAAGCAACAGGTGTTAAAAAAGAAAACTGCTTTATCTTAGAAAACGGGGATGTTTTAGCCTTAACTCAAGATAGCGCTCGTATGGCTGGTCATTTTGTGGCTGACGATGTCTATGTGGATGGTAACGGTATTGGAGACATTGGTAACATTGTCCTAAAAGATCGTCGCATTCTTTCTGAGGATGGTTTAGTCTTAGCTGTTGCAACCGTTGATTATAAAACACAAACGATTGTTGCTGGTCCTGACATTCTATCTCGCGGCTTTATTTACATGAGAGAATCTGGTGAATTAATCCAAGAATCTCAACGTATTTTATTTAACGCCATAAGAAAAGCTTTAAAACAAAAAGATTGTAATGAAGAGATGCTGAATGAAGTCATTATTAATGCCATCCAACCTTTCTTAATTGAACAAACAGAGCGTCATCCAATGATTTTACCTGTTGTTCTTGAAACTAACTAAAGATATAAAAAAAGTGTAAGTAGACATCTACTTACACTTTTTGTTAATTTTAAGTTTTAAATTAAGCTTTAACTACGTTAGTTGCTTGAGGTCCGCGGTCGCTTTCTTCGACTTCAAAGTTCACTGCTTGTCCTTCTTCTAGAGATTTAAATCCTTCACCTTCGATAGCTGAGAAATGTACAAATACATCATTTCCTTCTTCTTGTTGAATGAATCCAAATCCTTTTTCAGCGTTAAACCATTTTACTGTTCCTTGAGCCATTTTATTTCCTCCTCGTGCCAATAAAGCACTAAATAATATTTGTATACTTGCTTTCGGTCGATAGAGGTGTTAAAACTAGCTTGTTACAACATCTATTGATTCCCAAAACCAAATTACAATTTAATCATAACGCAACTAATATGTAATTGCAAGTGTCCAAGTAAACGTTTTTTTCTATATGACACCGTTTTCTTTCATGCTAATATAACTCTTTTCCCCAATAACTAAGTGGTCAAGCATCTCAATTCCCATTAGACTTCCACATTCTATTAAACGATGAGTAAATGCGATGTCTTGCTTTGAAGGCTCTGGATTACCTGATGGGTGATTATGAACCACAATAATTCTTGCCGCAGAACATTTAACGGCTAATTTAAAAATTTCTCTTGGATGAGCCACCGATTGACTGAGAGAACCAATAAAAATAGTCTTCTTCTTCAAAATTTCATTTTTCGTATTCAAGTAAAGAACCATCAGATGCTCTTGCTGATAGTCTTTCATTTCTTTAATCAGTTGCTCTCCTAGAGCCGCACTGGAATGAATATTCCCTTTTTTCTCTCTTGAATAGAGAGACATTCTTCGACCAAATTCGATGACTGCTTGAATTTCAATGGCTTTGACTTCTCCTATCCCTTCGATCATCATAAGTTCCTCAACACTGGCAGTTTTCAAATCGAATAAATCATCAAAACTTTTCAAAATTTCTTCTGATAATTCCAAGACATTTTTATTGCGACTACCTGTTCTTAAGATAATTGCTAGCAATTCTTGATGATTTAATACTTCGGGGCCGTATTTTCTTAATCTCTCTCTTGGTTGTAATTCTTCATCATAATCTTTGAGTGATACAAACAAAAAATCCCTCCTCTTTATCTCATCTATAATGTACGAGAAAAGAGAGAGGGACTATTTTATTTTTCTGAGATAAAAGCTAAAACTTCTAATAAGTCTTTTTTAATACTGTGTGCTTTTTCTAAGGCTTCATCTGTTGGCGCTAATAAATCTGGGACCATGATTACAGACACGCCCGCCGCGTATGATGCTCTGATGCCATTTAATGAATCTTCTAACATCACTGTTTCATTTTTTGGAGTTCCTAATTTTTCCACAGCTTTTTCCACAATTTCTGGATCTGGCTTAGCATGAGTCACATCATTACATGACACAACATCGACGAAAAATTCTTTCAGCTCTGCTTTTACAAGTAGATCTTCAATGGTTTCTTTTGTGTTACTTGAAGCCACAATACAAGGAATACTTGCTTGTTTCAGGTAAGTTAGAAGTTCAACGATACCTTTTTTAAGAGGTGCGCCTGTTTCTTTAAATGTTTCCCTAACCACTTGGCGACTTTCATCAAAAAATTCACGAATCACTGACTCCTCCAAATAAGGATAGTCTTCAAGATATTTTTTAAAGACATGCTCCTCACTCAAACCAATCTCCGTTTTGTAATAAGCTTCATCGTAGCCTTTTAAACCATATTTTTCAGCCATCACGATGTTACTTGCACTGTAAATCGCTTCTGTATCTAATATCAAACCATCCATATCAAAAATGACACCACTTATTTTTTCCAATTAGTTGCCTCCTAATAAAATTTCTCTTACTTGGGAAATAAAGTACAGTGAACCAGTAATTAAAATCACATCGTCCCCTGTTAATTCTTCCATACTAACGGCTAAAGCTTCTTGCCATTTATCATAAGCATTCAGACCCATCTCGCTATATTGCTCTTTGGTAAATGCTTTCGGATAATCAAACGCTGTTACTTTTAAATCAAGATTAGGAACTGTTTTCAAGTCTCTAATCATTGAAGCGATGTCCTTAGTTGATAATGCCCCAAAAATTGTATGAATATGACTACCTTTGAATTCAGTTTTTAAGTTATTCACTAAAACTTCCATCGCATGCTCGTTATGAGCTCCATCTAAAACAATTAATGGCTCATCAGAAATTTTTTCCATACGGCCTGGCCAAAAAGCTTTCTTTAAGCCTTTCTTTATTTCTTTTCCAGAAACTGGTAAGCCTAATTTAGTTGAAACCACCTCATATAATTGAATCGCCACACTGGCATTATCGACTTGATGTTTACCAAGTAAACTAATCGTCATATGTGATAAATCAAGTGTTTGAGATTTAAAGTTAAAAATTTCTCCCCAGTTATCATCTGGTTGAATGTATTTACTTGAAAAATCAGTTTCATAACGGTAGATTGGACTTTTCAACATCTCTGCTTCTTTTTGAATCACTTCAAATGCAGCTTCATCTACGCGTCCCACAATCACAGGGACCTCTTGTTTAATAATTCCTGATTTTTGACCAGCTATTTCTTCAATAGTTTCACCTAAGATATCAATATGATCCAAACCAATCGTTGTAATAGCAGATACTAATGGTGTAATCACGTTTGTACAGTCATAGCGACCACCCAAACCAACTTCAACAATTACAATGTCAACATCAGAATCTAAGAAATATTGGAACATGATCGCCGTTAAAATCTCAAATTCAACGGCATTTTTTAAGTCTTCCACTGTATCCATATCGTCAACAAGTGGTTTAATTTTCGCAACTAAACGGACCAACTCTTCATCTGGAATTGATTTCCCGTTAATGGCGATGCGTTCGTTAAAGGTTTCAATGTAAGGGGATGTGAACGTGCCAACTTTTAATCCTTGTTCTTCAAGCAAACAACGAAGAAATGTCGTCGTAGATCCTTTCCCATTGGTTCCACCAATATGAACTGTTTTTAGTTTATGTTGGGGATTGTCCAATCTATTTAATAATTCATCAATTCTAATTAATCCTGGACGGATACCAAATTTAATGCGGTCATGAATCCAGGCTACTGTTTCTTCATAATTCATTGCTTAACCACCTATACATTTTTTATTATTGGTAAAAATTGCTTTTATTTCACGGGCTTAAAGTCTGCTATCACGACAACTTCACCACTAAGGATCAATCGAAAGTGCCGATTGGTCCTTAGTGCCTCCAGTTGCTCAGAGCAAAACGGTCTCTAAAGCACCTTTTGTAACTGTTTGATTCTTTCTGTTACGGCTGTTTGTTTTTCTAGGTAATCTTTTTCTTTGGCTTTTTCGCCTTCGACTACGGCTTCTGGGGCGCTTGAGACGAAGCGTTCGTTGTTTAATTTTTTCTGAACACGTTCTACTTCTTGTCCCCATTTAGCTAGTTCTTTTTCCAAACGAGCGATTTCTTCGTCGATATTGATTAAGTCTGCAAGTGGCAGGTAGATTTCTGCTCCTGTGATAACGGCACTCATTGATGTTTCTGGTGCGTCTACACTATCAGCAATCACTAATTCTTCTGGGTTACAGAAACGTTCAATGTATTTTGTATTTTCATTGAAGAATAGGTTTACTTTTTTATCGTTTGTTTTGATTAAAAGTGTGATTGGTTTAGACATTGGTGTATTCACTTCAGAACGAATGTTACGAACTGATCTGATTAATTCTTGTAAGACTTCCATTCCTCTAGCTGACGTTTCATCTGTAAATTCAGGTACTACTACAGGATAAGGCGCAGTGACTAATGATTCACCCTCGTGTGGTAATTTCTCCCAAATTTCTTCTGTCACAAACGGCATGATTGGGTGTAATAACTTAACAATCTTATCTAAAGTATAAGTTAAGACACTACGAGTCATGTTTTTCTGAGTTTCATCTTCTCCGTAAAGAATTTCTTTACTCATCTCAATATACCAATCACAGAAATCATCCCAGATAAAGTTATACAGCTGACGACCTGCTTCACCAAATTCAAAACGATCAAAGAAGTAAGTTACTTTTTCAATGGTTTCATTCAAGCGAGTTAAAATCCATTTATCAGCAACTGTTTTGTTGCCTTCTAAGTTAATATCTTCATAATTGAAGCCTTCTAGGTTCATAATAACAAAACGTGATGCGTTCCAAATTTTGTTAATGAAGTTCCAAGAAGAATCCATTTTTTCATAACTAAAACGCATATCTTGTCCTGGTGTTGAACCATTTGATAAGAACCAACGTAGGGCATCTGCTCCGTATTTCTCAATCACATCCATTGGGTCAATTCCGTTACCTAGAGATTTACTCATCTTACGACCATCTTCGGCACGAATTAAACCATGCATTAAAACTTTTTCAAAAGGACGTTCTCCAGTAAATTCTAAACTTTGAAAAATCATACGACTTACCCAGAAGAAAATAATGTCATACCCTGTTACTAAAGTGCTTGTTGGGAAGTAACGTTTAAAGTCTTCTGATTCTGTATCAGGCCAACCCATTGTTGAAAATGGCCATAAAGCGCTTGAGAACCATGTATCTAAAACATCTTCATCTTGCGTCCAGTTTTCAATATCGCTAGGCGCTTCATTTCCTACATACATTTCACCTGTTTCATTGTGATACCATGCTGGAATTTGATGTCCCCACCATAATTGACGAGAGATAACCCAATCATGGACATTTTCCATCCAAGTTAAGAAGGTTTGATCAAAACGTGGTGGATAGAATGTTACGGCATCTTCAGTTTGTTGATTTTTCATAGCCATTTCTGCTAATGGTTTCATTTTTACAAACCATTGTGTTGAAAGACGAGGCTCAACAACCACACCAGTTCTTTCAGAATGTCCCACGCTATGTACGTGTTTTTTGATTTCTTTAAGTAAACCTAGTTCATCTAAATCTTTAATCACTTGTTTACGGGCTGCAAAACGGTCCATACCTGCATATTTTCCAGCTAACTCATTCATTGTTGCCGTCGCATCCATTACATTGATACGCGGTAAGCTGTGGCGATTACCGACCTCAAAGTCATTAGGATCATGAGCTGGTGTAATTTTAACCACACCCGTTCCAAAGTCCATTTCAACATACTCATCAGCAATAATTGGAATTTCTTTATCCATTAATGGTAAGATCACTTTTTGACCAATTAAATGTTTGTAACGATCATCCTCAGGGTGAACGGCTACTGCTGTATCACCAAGCATTGTTTCTGGACGAGTCGTTGCAATTTCTAACTTGCCACTGCCATCAGCTAAAGGATAGTACATATGATAAAAGGCACCTTCAACATCTTTATGAATTACTTCAATATCTGAAAGAGCTGTTTTAGCTTGTGGATCCCAGTTAATAATATACTCCCCGCGGTAGATCAGTTCTTTTTCATAAAGTTTCACAAAAACTTTTTTCACAGCATCTGATAAGCCATCATCCAATGTGAATCGTTCACGAGAGTAATCCACAGATAAACCAAGTTTCCCCCACTGCTCACGAATATGACCAGCATATTCTTCTTTCCATTCTTTTGTTGATTCGATGAATTTTTCACGACCTAAGTCATAACGTGTTAAACCTTCACCACGTAATTTTTCTTCTACTTTTGCTTGCGTTGCAATCCCCGCGTGGTCCATTCCTGGTAACCATAACGTATCGAAACCTTGCATTCTTTTTTGTCTAATAATCATGTCTTGAAGAGTTGTATCCCAAGCATGACCTAAATGAAGTTTCCCTGTTACGTTTGGCGGTGGGATAACGATTGAATAAGGTTCTGCTGTTTTGTCGCCACTTGGTTTAAACACATCTTTATCTAGCCATTTTTTATAACGACCTGCTTCAACTTCTTTTGGATCAAATTTTGGTGCTAAATTGTTTTCTTCTGTCATCTCATATTGCCTTCTTTCTTATTTAGAATGTTATTTTTTTCGATAAAAAAAGCCCTAAAGTATTTCTACTTTAGGACGAATTGCTCGCGGTACCACCTAGATTACAGCGCATCAACATACACTGTCACTTTAAAGTGAGATAACGTTCACTAACCGAAAAAAATTCAGCTCATAAGCTACCTTCATACTTGTCAAAGGAAAATCTTTCAGCCAAGGATTTTCTTTCTAACTGCTTTTTAAAGTATTACTCCTCTTAATCTAAGCATTTTCATATTAGGTTCATTTTACAATGAAACACTACTCACGTCAAACTTAAATCAGATTTTTTGCTGCGTCAAGTGCGGCTTGGTAATTAGGTTCATGAGAAACTTCTGCCACAATCTCTTCATGAGCAATGTTACCTTTTGTATCAATCACAAAAATAGCACGTGCCAAGCGACCAATCTCAGGAATTAATAAACCATAGTTTTTACCAAATTCTAAATCTTCGTCGCGTAACATTGTCATATCAACGCCTTCAGCTGCACACCAGTTACCTTGTTCTTCTTTTGTGTTATTTGAAACAGTCACAAAATTAATCCCATTTTCACTAGCCGCTTCTTGATTAAAGCGTTTTGTTTGAATCGCACAGACAGATGTATCGATATCTGGAACGACACTTACGATTAATGGTTTGTTTGATAAACTAGCTAAATCGACTAACTTATCTTGTAAATCTACTAATGAAAAGACTGGGGCTTTTTCACCAACGATTGGTTGAATTCCTTCTAATTCTACTGGGTTACCTTTTAATGTTACTTGCATAAAAAAACACTCCTCTATCTTTATTTTAATCTCAGTATAAGGAGAAAAGAATAAAAAGACAAAGGAGATGCTTGTGATTAAATAGTTGTTAAATCGGGGTGATTGTAATTTTCATCGTAATAGATCAATGTTTGCAATTCAGTTGTTAAATCAATGTACTGAACTTGAACATGATGTGGTACTCTCAAGCGTTTTGGTGCAAAGTTTAGAATGGCAGTAACACCTGCATCCACCACTTCGTCAATGACTTGTTGCGCTTTACTGCTTGGCACCGTCATAATAACCGTTGTGATACTTTCTTTTTTGATCATCTCAGACATTTTAGCAATGTCTTCGACTTTAACATCATTAATTGTTTTTCCAATAAGTTCTGGATCTGAATCAAACGCAACAACAATATTTAAATTAGAATTTTTTCTAAAGTTATTATTAATCAACGCTTTCCCTAAATTACCAGCACCAACTAAAGCGATTCTCTTTTCAATTTCCGTATTTAAAATATTACTAAATACTTGAATTAAATAAGGAACATCATAACCATACCCACTTCTTCCTAGTTCACCAAAATGTGAAAAATCTCTTCTGATAGTGGCAGAAGGAATTTGAATCATTTGACTAAATTCGTTTGATTTAATTCTTTTTACTCCACTTTGATCTAAGGTTTTTAAGTAGCGAAAATACAAGGGAATTCTTTTAGCTGTAGCTTTTGGAATGGCATGATTTTTTTTCAAGTTTTCCATAAATAAATACTCCTTCCAAATTGTGACTATTTTCACATTAAGTGTATCATTTAATTTTTCACATTTCAATCAATTTGTGAAAAATATACGTAAAAAGAGAAATTTCAGACATTTTTTCGACAATTTGCTTTAATTAATTACCTTTTATAAAAAATAAACTTTAAATATAACATCCTTTTAGTTTTTATTGTTTTATTATGCTTTCCAGCTCAAATAACTTGGAATCAAAAAATAAGAAAAGAACTTAATTATATGTGGCAGTTAGCTGACGAACTTCATTTATCTATCTCAGATATCAGTCAGATTTCTGGTATCGGAACCCTTGATTTAAAAGCTAGTAAAGAAAAAAAGAGCTCTGTTTTTATTCCTAGAAGAAAAGCAGTTCTTACAACGATTAGAAAATTAGAAGCAAAAAAAGAGCTTGGAGATAAGAATTAAACTTATCTCACAGCTCTTTTTAAATTTCTTCTTTATGTAGTTTTAGTAAGATAATCGCAATCCATGAAGACATAAACGCTGGAAGAAGTAACGCTACCCAAATTGATGGATCACTAATATCATCCTTTAACATCTTCTCTAACTGACTTCCTTGGATAAACTTATCAAAGACTAATTGATACATCGTAATGTAGATTAAACTCCACTGAATATAGTATTCAATCAAAGTAAAAACAGACATGGATAATTTAAATTTTACGGTTGCCCATCTTAATAAGTAGTATGATAATAAACCTGACAGAATGGCACTTAATAAAACATATGTAAAAATATTTCCTGTGCTAAGTACTGGAATATATTCTACTAATTGATTGGTTCCCAAAAATGTAACCACAATAAGAATCCCATTTACGACAAGTAGCCCTAATAATACTAAAATAGATTTCAAAAATACGTATTTATCGATTTTTTTAGAAAACATCAATCGACTAATAAAGAAGATAACGCATAAAAGTAATATATTCATTGTTTCTCCTATTTCCTCTAACTATTAGAACAAGTCATCCATTTCATCTGTTGTTTCATTTAAGAAAACATCACTTGATTTAATTTCCTCAATTTGAAGTCCTGCCATTGCTCGCTCAATCAACGCATCGACTTCTAAACGACTCTCATAATGAAGCACTTTATCTAATTTAGGTTTCGTTTTTGGCTCAGGTGGGGCAAAAATCGTGCAACAATCTTCAAAAGGTTGAATCGCCAACTCAAAGGTATCAATTCTTTCAGCAATTTCAATAATCTCAGCTTTATCCATTGTGATGACTGGACGGATAATTGGTGTCGTTGTTACTTCATTGATTGCTAACATGCTGTGCATTGTTTGAGAAGCAACTTGTCCTAAAGATTCACCATTAACAATCGCTAACCCATGTCTTTGTTCTCTGATTAAATCAGTCAAACGTAACATGAAACGACGTGTAATCGTCATCCAATAACTAGACGGCACTGAGCGTTTAATCTCTTCTTGAATTTCTGTAAATGGTACGGTGATAAACTGAATACCACCCACATAAGGCGTTAGTTTAACAGTTAAGTCTTTAGCTTTTTGCAATGCTTTTTCGCTTGTGTAAGGTGGGCTGTAGAAATGAACTGCCTCAATTTCCATGCCACGTTTTAAAGCTAAGTAACCTGCTACTGGTGAATCAATTCCACCTGATAACATCAACATACCTTTACCACTTGACCCTACAGGAAGTCCAGCGGCACCATACACTGTTAAACAAGAAAGATAAGCCGCTTCTTGTCTGACTTCAACATCAACACGGATATCAGGTTTAATCATTTTCACTTCAATCCCTGGAATCCCTTCATAGATAGCAGCCCCAACTTCACGATTGATATCATTGCTATCCCAAACAAATTTTTTATCCGAACGACGACTTTGAACTTTAAACGTTTTACCTTCTTCCCAAACATCTTTAACCATATCAATTGCTGTTTGACGAATAATATTTTCATTTTTTTCCACTCGAACCACAGGTGAAAAACTTTGAATCCCAAAAATTGGTATTAAACGTTTCATGACTTCTTGATAATCCGTGCCATTTAAAATTAAATGCATCCGATCACGATCTGATTGAATTTTTACCTCTTCAAACTCATGTAAACTTTTCTTAATAATATGGGCTAATTGACTAATAAATAAACGTCGATTTTTACCCTTTGTTGATAATTCCCCGTAGCGAATCATGATTTCAGTATATTTCATAAAAACTCCTTTTTATCCGTTAATTTTTTCAAATTTATCATATAGTTGTTTAAATATAATTAAAAATTGCTCAGCTTCTGCCAATGTATTTTTTTCATCTAAACTAATTCGAATGGCCGTCTCGGCTAACTTGCTTGGCACACCCATTGAATGAAGCGTGCTACTCATCATTTTTTTCTTACTTGAGCAAGCACTTGTTGTTGAGACAAAAATTTCTTTGTCTTCCAGAGCATGAACTAAAACTTCACCCCTAATCCCTTTAATACCCACACATAAAATATGTGGTGCTTTTAAAGACTCCTCTTCAGGTGAAAAAATGGTCACTTTATGGAATTTAGCTAAAGCTTCTTCTAAATAATTGCGAATTTTTCTTATATAATTCGCTTTTAACTCCGCATCTTCAAATAATAAACGAGCAGCTCTTGCTGTTGCTACAATACCTGGTGTATTTTCAGTTGTACTGCGTTTATTATTTTCTTGACCACCACCAGTTAAAAGTGGAGCTAACTTACAACCGTGTTTCCAATATAAAATTCCAACGCCACGTGGTCCATGGAATTTATGGGCTGATAAACTAGCAAAATCCACACGATTTGTCAGCCAATGCTCTGTCGCAATTTTTCCTACTGCTTGAACAGCATCCACATGATAATGAATGTTTGGATAAGCTTCTAACACCTCACTGATTTCTTTAATCGGTTGAACCACGCCGACCTCGCTATTCACCACAATCGTTGAAACTAAAATTGTTTCATCCTTGATTGCGTTTTTTAACGTATCCACATCAATCACACCTGCCTTTGAAACAGGAACAAAAGTGATTTCAAAGCCTAATTGTTCTAGTTGTTTAGCTGTTTCTGAGACAGAAGGATGCTCCACAGAAGAAATAATCATGTGATTACCAAAAGGGCGTTTCTCAATCGCTGTTCCCTTTAATACCCAATTATTACTTTCAGTTCCACCACTAGTAAAGTATAGCTCTTCTTTTTTTACGCCTAACTGCGTTGCTATTTGCGCTCTTGATTTATCTAACAAGACATTTGCTTGTTCACCTAAACGATGTAAACTTGAGGGATTACCAATAAATCGCTCACTTGTGCGTTTATATGTTTCTAAGACACTTTTTTCAATAGCTGTCGTTGCACTATTATCAAAATAAATCATTGCCTCACTCTTTTCTAAAAATTCATGTTTTATTATAACGCCTTAACTCCCTTGGTTCAACTAGACGCTCTTCATTATTTGATTAAAGAAAAAAACAGTAGACTAGCTACTGTTTAAATCATGTTATCTTTATTCTCAAAATAGTATTTTCTAATTCGCTCAGTTACACCAGGTTCAATTCTTTCGATAGCTTCAGATATTGTATCTAAAGCATCCTCGTAAAGATGTTCTCTGGAGAATAAACTTAAGCTTCGATCAATCGCATTTTTAATTTCTGGATGAGAGAAACGGAAACGGTTAGCGTGTTGAATCATTTGCTCAGTTAAGGCAGCACTATCGATTAAGTTGTTTGTTTTTTCTTTTAAGGTTGCGATATCTTCTTCGCATAAACCAACTAATCGATCGATATGACTCATATCTATTCTAATCTTGTTAAGCTCGCGACTTAACTCCTCTATTCTTTCACCTGCTACAAAGAAAAATTCTAAGTAACTACTTGGTATGCCTGGCAATCGTTGCTTCTCGATATGTCTCTTCAATGTTCGCAACTCTAATTCATAGTCATCGATCTTCTTAACGGCGTCTCTTTCTCTTGGTGCAAAATCTTTAACAGATTGCCCAGTTTCGATTTGACCCTCTTCAATATCTTTTAATTGATCTAGACTCTCACGGTAAAACGCAGCGACTTGTGAAAAGACTGCTTGTTTGTTTTTAAGTTTTTCTTCTGTTGCATCGAACTCTTTTTGCATTTCTTCCATTTGCGCTTGGAAACCACGAACTTTACCTAACTCATTGCTATTTAAAACATAGCTTTGAGAAACATGATCTAATTCAATTAGTATCAAATGATTGTTCTTATCCGCATGCTCTAAGAAGTTAACTAACGTCGTTTTGTTTTCATTAACATAATGACGGGCTTCTATTTCTCTTTGCATGATATCGTATAATTGATCAATCTCTTTGGCAATCTCAACATTAAGTTTACCAACATTTTCAACTTCTAATTTCTCTAAGTTCATTAAAGTTGAACGGACTTTTCCGTCTAACTTATCAACATTAACTTGAACCACATCGTTCTCAAACACGTAGTGATCTTTATTTAATGCTGCATACCCATCTTTAATTTCCTTTAATTGCTTAGGAAATACTTTATCTAAAGTCTCAAATAAAGGTGGTACTTGATCAATTATTTCTTGAATTTCATATGTTCTTATTTCAGCTTTTTCTAAAACAGTACGAGCTTCCATCGGGTCGCCAGCTGTATTTAAAGCTACAAATTGTGTAAAGTCACGCTCTACATTTTGAATTTGTTTTTCTAATTCTTTGTAAGAAACACCATATTTATCTGGATCAGAAGTCACAGATTCACTAATTGTTTCATAAGCATCTAAAGCTTGTTGTACTGCTTCAGAGTTTCTTACTTCACTCTCACGTAAATCGCTTAATCCTTGACGAATTTCTTCAACTTCTTCTTCCATAGTTTTCAGTGTTAATTCAGCTTCTTCAATCGAATCTTTTACTTTAATAAAACGGAATGTTTCATTTAAGTTCTCAATTTCAAAAATCAGGCTTTCCAGTTCAGCAAATGATATAGTAGAAATGTCTATCCATTTTTGGTTCCACTCTCTAAAGGTGTTTTGACTTTGACCTACTAAGTGCATTTTTTTGACGTCATCAACTTCTTCTAAAACTGGCAAATCGAACAACGCTATCTTGCGTTTCTCTAAATCCTCCAGTCGGTCTTGATTTTTTCGTCTCATAAAAAAGGCGGCTAAATAAGTTCCTGCGGCTAAAATAATAACAATTAAAATTAGCCATAACCAAAATTTAGTATTCATGAAATTTCCTCCATATAATGTTAGTCACCACTACCCCTTCAACTCACCAGAAAAAAACAGCTATCAAAACTTCTCTTTGGACGTTCTAATGCTTGTCATTCATTGCAATCGATCTCTATATTAGAAAATTTACATCTACCAAATATTATAACATACTCAAACTTGTGTATCACTAATAAATTATTAAAATGAGGGATTTTTTTCACTCTTAATAAATTCTTCTGAAATTTTTCATGATTTTTATCCAATAACAATTGGAACTTATTGCTTTTAATGTCACTTTTCTGTATTCTATAACTTAAATATTCTTATAGGAGGTTTTTATCGTGAAGGTTGTCAAATTTGGTGGTAGTTCGTTATCTGATGCCACTCAACTCAAAAAAGTCTTAAAAATTGTTAAAGCTGATACAGAACGACGGTTCATCATTGTCTCAGCTCCGGGAAAACGACATGAGACGGATATTAAAGTAACTGATTTACTGATTCAATATGCCGATGCTTTTTTAGCCAATCAATCAACAGAAATGGTTGAGCTAGCCATCATTGAACGTTATCAACAAATTAGTGAGGAATTTAACTTGAAGTCTGCTCTCCCTGAAATTGCGAGCCATATCCATCAATTAAAAGAAACAAAGCATAGAGATCAAGCAAGAGTGATGGATTTATTTAAATCAAGCGGGGAAAATTGTCATGCCATGCTAATTGCTGAACTCTTTAGTGCAAATGGGGTCCCTGCAACTTACGTAAATCCTAATGACGCTGGGATCTTAGTTGAGGATTTGCCGGGAGAAGCTATTATTAAACCTGTCGCCTATACTAAAATTAAGCAGTTAAAAGAATTAGATACAGTTGCTGTGATTCCTGGTTTCTTTGGCTATACAGAAGAAGGTGAAATTTGTACCTTTTCTCGTGGAGGGTCTGATGTGACAGGCTCAATTATTGCAGCTGGTGTCTCTGCTGACTGCTACGAAAACTTTACAGATGTGGATGCTATTTATGCTGCCAATCCCGGTTTAATTGCCAACTGTCAGCCAATTACTGAATTAAGCTTTAGAGAGATGCGTGAGCTAAGCTACACTGGCTTTAGAGTGCTACATGACGAGGCTTTGATGCCAGCCAGACAAGCCAACGTTCCGGTTATTATTAAAAACACCAATAATCCTGAGGCTCCTGGAACAAAAATTTCCGCTCAAAAAGTATCTCATCCAACACCTGTCACTGGGATTGCAGGGGATTCTGGGTTCACAAGTATTTATATAAGTAAGTATTTAATGAACCGACAACTTGGATTTGGTTATGATGTTCTGAAAATCTTTAAAGAATTAAACTTACAATTTGATCATATGCCTTCTGGAATTGATGATATTACTCTTATTATGAGACAGAATCAGTTAACCACTGAACTAGAAAACACATTGATTTCACGTTTAACAACAGAACTTGAGCTTGATGAAATTAAAGTCATGCACAACATCTCGATGATCGCTCTTGTAGGCGAAGGTATGAAAAATAACATTGGGGTGGCATCTCGAGCAACTTCAGCCCTTTCTAAAAAACATATCAACTTAGAAATGATTAACCAAGGATCTTCAGAGGTTAGTATTTTATTCGCTATTGAAGACAGCCATACAGATGAAGCAATCAAAGCACTTTATCACGAATTTTTCTAGGGCTGGAACAATTAAAAAGCACTTCCCTTCAACAAAAATGAAGGAAAGTGTTTTTTTTATACTAATTCTTTTCTGAGACAGACACACAACGCATCATCAATAAATTCACCGAAATTAGGGACAATCTTAAATCCAGCTTTTTCATAGAAACGGATAGCCCCTTTCATCTCAGAACCTGTTTCTAAAACCATTTGTTTAAACCCTTGCTTCTTAATAGTCTCTTCTAAATTTCTAAGAATTTCTGTGGCTACTGGTGTGCCTCTGTACTCTTCTTTGACATACATTCTTTTAATTTCTGGTGTCTCTTTATCTAGTAATTTCCAACAACCACAACCTACTGGAGTCCCTTCAACATAAGCAACAATTGCTTCCTGCATAGAAGACAACTGATGATGATTGGCATAAGAGGTATTGACGTCCTCTCCCCATTCTTTGATAAAGAATGAATTTAATTCAGCAACTAAATCTTTTAACTCAGGATTATCCGTCGAAACGATTTTGATAGCTAGCTGATCCATCCACTTACACCCCTTCGTTTATTTGTCGAGTAATTTCTTCTTTAATCTTTCCTTCTGGCGCAAAGTCTTTTACCCAGTTATCTGGTTTTAAGACTTTTCCAGTTACTTCATGATAATGCGGTTTTCCATCTGGGAATATTTTCCCCATATTGGCTTGATGAACAATATTAAAAATCGGTGTCGGATCAATATCCATCATCACAAATGAACCATACGTGAAATAAAGTAAATCAATCAAACCATCCACTTCATCTACAAGAGGCTCGACTTCTTTCTTTTTCTCCAACACTTTTTTAGCTTCCACATCGATGGTTTCTTTTAAATAATTTATACTTTCGTTGAAACCAGCTTCATCTCCTGCATTTGCCGCGTATAAAAATTCGATGATTTCTTCTAATTTGAAGCCACTACGAAATTCAGCTTGTTCTTTAGTTAGAGCTTTGGCTCCTTTATGCTTAATTGGATCAAAGTGTTGATGAAATTCTTTTACTTGGTTAAATGGTGTTTCCACAAACATACCTCTTTCTTTATCTAATAATTTTTAATTCTTTTAAAGCTTTCATAATCCCGTCTTGGTCATTGGTATCTGTCACATAATCTGCTAAATCTTTGATGTCCTCTGCCGCATTTCCCATAGCAACACCAACACCAATTTCTCGTAACATCTCTGTATCATTCCAACTATCACCAAACGCAATGGCCTCACTTTTATCAATACCGTAATGAGCTAACACTTGGTTAATACCGACTATTTTTGAGCCACCTTTAGGAATAATATCCACAGAATAAGGGTTAGAACGGGTAAAATGACAATCAGGAAATAACTCTTCTAATCGAGTTTGTTCACTCTCAGGACTTAATAGCACACACTGATAGATTGGCTGAGAAAAAATCGGCAACTCCATAAATTTTGTCTCATTCTTTGGTAGTACATTCCATTTTTTTATAAATTTTTCTAAATCTTTTGCCGAATATTTATCTGGAAACAAATGATAAAGTTGTTTCAGCCAACGTCTTTGTCCCATTTTCATTGATTGACTTCCATAAAATTCTTTACGCCCACCAAAAATCAATTGGCGATTTTCTTCATCTGCAAACTGAGCTAAACGTTCTAGTGTTTCATTTTCAAAATAATGTTCATAAATCCCTTTGGTATGCGAGAATACTAATTGCCCATTATATAAGACGTAAGCATCCATTGGTAAATTGCCAATCAAACTCGCCATTCTTTTAGGGCCTCGTCCTGAAGCAATACAACAAATAATATCTTGTTGATGTAATTTTTCTATACTTGAAATCGTTGAAGGTAAACACTCGGCATTACTGCTTAAAAGTGTCCCATCAATATCAAAAAAAGCTGCTTTTATCATAACTAATCCTCCTAAAATAAAGATGTTTGTTCCGGGTTTAATCCTTGATATTCTAACCCTAACAGTTCTTTTAACAACATTCCATTAGGCGCTGCATCTTGTGCTGAATTATTATTAAAAATCACGTAGTTATCTACTGCAGACAACTGGGTAAAAGCATTTCCTAATTCTGTTAACTCTTGTTTCGAGTAACAGTATAAGTTTCTCTTTTTACGCCAATCTTCACTATTATCCAACCAATTACCTTTATTTCTTCCATGAAGTCTTGCAAAGACAAAGTCCGGATTGGTAATTGAAGTATCAAAAGGAACAGAATGAAGTGCTACTTGAGGTTGATCTACTATCACTAATGAAAATTCAGCTTGCTTCATAAAGTTAAGCATCGATGCTTTCATTTTTTCATCATACCAACTGCTATTTCTAAATTCGACGGCAATCCTTTCTCTTGGATAATACTGACGAATTTTCTTTAAATAAACGACATTTTCCTTTGTACAACTAAAACTTGCGGGGAATTGAAATAAGATAAAAGCTAGTTTTTTAGATGCTTTCAAAGGCTCTAAAAACTCTTGATAAGCTAAAAACATCTCCTCTTCACTTTCGTAATACTCCTCCCATGAACTATGTTTCGTCATGCCTTTATAGACTTTTAAAATAAACTGAAACGTACTCGGTGTTCTATCTACCCAATTTTGACTCGTTTTGGCAGATTTAATACCATAAAAGCAAGTATCCAATTCCACTACTGGAAAATAGGACGCGTATTCTTCTAGGGTTAATTTTGATTTACCTAGTAAACTGCCATGTTCATGAAAAGTTGTCATACCAATCTTTATCATGGGCCTCACCTCTATTTATTATTATAGCAAACTTAAATTAAAAAGACCGCTAGACTGAATTAATCTAGCGTCTCATATTAAAGAGATAATATTGATACGACTGATTGTTTCATGTCACTCACATTAACAACACGGTCATGAAGAATTGGTAAATCAACCAATTCTAAAACTGATTTAGGAATTTCTAAGCCTGTTAATTCATGTAGTTTTTCCACTTCATCTGTATCTACCTGTTCACCTAGAAAAACAGCTGGGAACTTGTAAGGACTTGCTGTCGAGACAATCACCGTTTTTAAAGGTGTGTTCGTTTCCTTTTGATGGTCTTCTGCTACTTTTTTGGCAACAGCTGTATGTGGATCAATCACATATTTATCTGCTTCAAAAACAGCTTTCACCACAGTTTCAATCTCACTTTCCGTTGCAAAACCTGAATAAAATTCAAGTAATTCTTTTTGTTCATCCTGTTCTAAGGAGTAACTACCTTGAACATCCAAATCTGACATGAAGCGATTTAAGCGCTGAGTATTTCCTTTAGTTATCGTTGCTAAAAGTCTTTCCAAATTACTAGAGATTAAAATATCCATTGAAGGTGAGTTAGTCACAAAGAAATCACGATTTTTATCATACGTTCCTGTCTTAAAAAATTCGGTTAAGACATTGTTTTTATTGGAAGCACAAATTAATGTTTCAATAGGAAGTCCCATTTTTTTAGCATAGTACGCAGCTAATATATTACCAAAATTCCCTGTTGGAACAGAAACATTAATTTTATCACCTAATGTTATTTCTTTAGATAAAACCAGTTGTTGGTAAGCGTAAAAATAATACACAATTTGCGGCACTAAACGTCCAATATTAATCGAGTTAGCTGAAGAAAAACGCAACTTATTATTAGCCAACAATTGGTTAAGCTCTTTATCATTAAACATCTCTTTAACTGCCGTTTGCGCTTCATCAAAATTACCATTAATTCCTACGACAAACGTATTCTCTCCTTTTTGAGTTAACATTTGGCGCTCTTGAATAGCACTCACACCCTCTTTAGGATAGAAAACAATAATTTTAGTATGCGTCACATCTGAAAAGCCTTCCATGGCAGCTTTTCCTGTATCTCCTGATGTTGCTGTTAAGATAACAACATCTTCTTTTATTTTCTGTTTTTTAAGGGATGTTGTCATAAGATACGGTAAAATAGAAAGAGCCATGTCTTTAAATGCTAGGGTTGGCCCATGGAATAATTCTAAATAATAATCAGAGCCAATTTTTTTGATAGGCGCGATTAGTTCATTGGTAAATTTTTCATCATACGCTTGAACAATACAACTTTTTAATTCTTTTTCTGAAAAATCTTCTAAAAAAGGTTTCATTATATCAAAAGCTAACTCTTGATACGTGTTATTTAAGAAACGCTGATTTGTTATCTCATAGCGAGGAATTTGGGTTGGAATGTATAATCCTCCATCAGCTGCTAAACCATTTAGAATCGCTTGAGAGGCGGTTACTTCTTCATTTAGACCTCTTGTACTCTTATACTTCATCTCTTTTTCCTCCAATTAAAATACTTTTGTAAAAGTATAGCATACTTCTCTCATTATATTTTAACATTTTATGATTATTTATCACCTAAACTGTATTTTAACTGTGAGATAAAGAAAATAAATTTCGATATTTTTAATCTAAAAAAAATAAACTTTGTTCTTTAGGCGCATCAGTAACAACTTGCACCTCTTCAAATTCATCATTTAAATCAAATATTAACGTATCTTGAGTAACTGAAACCACTACTTGCGGAGCAAACGTAACCAGAAACATAACTACACCTAACAAAACAACACTAACTTTTCTTTTCATACCAACGCCTCTTTCCTGTTTTTAATTGAGTTAAGTATACGTCAAACTAGCTAAAATAAAATCACTAATTTTGTCGTGAAAACAGACAAACAAGCGTGGTGAAAAAGGCGCTTAGCTCTGAGAAACTGGTTAAAATTTATTTGAATAAACAAGAAAAAGACTGACATTCCAGTCAATCTCTTCTTGTTATCATATTCTATTGATTTTCCAACTCTGTTAAAATTTCATCCATTGTTTTTGAACCAAAAATTACTTTTTCACCATTAATAATAACAGCTGGGACACTCATGATTTTTTTCTCTTTTTTAAGTTCAGGGAAAAGACTTGTATCAATCATCTCTGCAGTAACATTATGATTAATTGAGGCAATACGTTGACAAGCTGCTACAACATCTGGGCATAAGTGACAACTTAAAGACACACAAACTTCTATTTTAGCATCCTTCAAATTAGCAATACGTTCTTTGGTTGCTTCAGTCATTTCTTGACCTTGACTTCCTACGTTGTAAACCGCTAAAACTAAAGAATTAAGTTCATGACCACTAGGCACACCGCTAAATTTAATACCTGTAAATTCAGCTTCACTATTTAAAATAGCAAGCGACGGCATACGTGTAACATCAAGCTTAGCTTCTAGCTCTGTATTTTCACCTTTATTCACTGATTGGTAGCTTATTTTATCACTTAATTCAGAAAATTCTTTAGCAAAACTTGCTAATTCAACTGATTTTTGATTAGAGGCATCTAATACATGAAGTAAGGTCACTGTTTTCGTTAATTTTCCAAAGATACCTGATAACTGCTCTTTCATAACTTCTGGGAACCAATTACCTGGAGCTGCTTGTGCTGCTTCTTTTTTAGCTGGTTTAGAAGCGACTTTTTTAGTTTCTTTAGGTTTAGCAATTACTTGAACTGCAATTCCTAATGTCTCTTTTAATTTTTCCACATACTGCTGTGCTTTTGTGGCCGCAATCGCACCATCTGCTGTTGCTGTTACGATTTGACGTAATTCTTTAACTCTTAAATCACCAGCAGCATAAACACCAGGGATATTCGTTTCCATATTATCATTAGTTGGAACAAAACCACGTCCGTCTAAGGTAACCTGATCTTTGATTAGAGAAGTATTCGGACTACTTCCAGCAAAAACAAACATACCAAAAGAACCATCTTCTTCACTTGCTTCAAAAGTTGATTCTTCCCCTGTTTCGTTGTTAACAAAGATAGCTTTTTGAAGAACGCCATCACCAGTAATTTCTTTTACCTCAGTATTATAGGTAATTTCAATATTTGGATGTTCTTTGGCTAAATTGGCCGTTGCTGGGGCACAGGTAAAGTCAGGTTCACGAATAATCATGTAGACTTTTTTAGCATATCTAGTTAAGAAAACTGATTCTTCCGCTGCTGCAAATCCTCCACCTAAAACAAAAACATCCATCCCTGTGAATAACTCTCCGTCACACGTTGAACAATAAGCAATCCCGCGACCCGTGAACTCTACTTCTCCAGGAAAACCAATTTTATTACGTGACGTTCCTGTTGCTAACATCACTGCATACGCTTTAATTTCTTTGCCATTAGCATCAATTAAAACTTTAACATCCTCTGAAAGTGAAGTCTTTACAATATCACCTGTCATAAATTCACAGCCAAATGATTCAGCCTGCTCACGCATTTCTTCAATTAAAGTTGGCCCTGTTGCATCTTTGACACCAGGATAGTTGGCAATCATCGAGGTTGTCACTGTTTGACCACCAATTTTATTTTTTTCAATAATTACCGTATTTAGCATTGAACGTCCAGCATAAATACCAGCAGATAAAGCTGCTGCTCCCGCTCCAATAATAGCTAAATCATATATTTTTTCAGTCATTTTTTACCCATCCTTTAAAAAAGAGACTGGAAACAATTATCTCCAGTCTTCTATATTTTACTCTAGTATTTTAAGGCTACTTCTTCAATGAATCCAATCAATTGAAGCAAAACTCCTTTAAACACACTCTCTTATAATTTACCTACTAAGTCTAAACTTGGTGCGATTGTATCTTCACCTGGTTTCCAGTTTGCTGGACAAACTTTATCCCCATGCTCTTCAACAAAAATTGCTGCTTCTAACTTACGAACTAATTCATCTGCATTACGACCGATTCCCATATCATGGATTTCGTACGCTTTAATTTCACCACGTGGGTTTAAAATAAATGAACCTCTGTAAGCTTGCCCTGCTTCTTCTTCCATAACTTCAAAGAAACGTGAGATTTTTCCATTTGAATCAGCTAACATGGTGTATTCAATTTTACCAATTGTATCTGTTGCATCAGCCCATGCTTTGTGGACAAAATGACTATCTGTAGATACAGAGTAAACTTCACAGTCTAGTTCTTTAATTTTTGCATAGTGATCTTGTAAATCGCCTAATTCTGTTGGACAGACGAATGAAAAATCCGCTGGGTAGAAGAAGAAAATACTCCATTTACCTAAAACATCTTCTTTATTTACCGTAACAAACTCACCTTGACGGTATGCGTCTGCTTGAAAATCAAATAATTCTTTATTAATCATATTAGCCATGAAAAAAGCCTCCTATTTGTTTGTTAATTACTACACTAGTTATCCTAACAAATTAAAATAAGTTTGTCAAAAGAATAATTATAAATAAGATTGATTATCATTTATAGTTAAAATCCTTTATATACATAGATTAACACACAATAACCAGTGACAATTCATCACTTTAATTGAGAATATAGTAGAAGTTTTCATGTTATATTAAAACATATCCACATATCAACAGAGTTATCCACAATATATAGACTTTAAACAATAACAAAACACAATATAAAGTGTTACAAACCATTCTCAATAAAATAAAAAGTAGAATGAGCTAAGTCACCCTACTTTTCATTTAATAACTATCAATAATAATCTTTGTTTTTACGCTTTCTTGATACGCTTGATCATAACCATCTAAAATTCTAACTAAACAGTCATCCATTAAATCTGGTTCAATTTGATTAAACAACATTCTATTTAAAACAAATATCTCCTCAAATTGATTGTTTTTAATAAACTCAGTAATTTCTCTAGGGCTTTCATTATTTTGAATAAGAGGGACTAAATTAATACCATGATTATTAAATAATTCTCTATCATTAAGTAATTGTGATTCTTGATCTAAAATAAGATTGATTTTTGTATATTTTTCAATATGGTGCGTTAGCCAATAAATTAATAATTCTTGGTGAGAATGAAAGTATAAATCTTGATATTTAATATACTCTAATTGATTGTTTTCTATCTTGATTGTGATAGCCACATCACCATTAAAATCAAAGTATTTTTGAACTTCTGATTGCTTATCTACTAACTCTCGAACCATAACTAAGTACCCATCATTGTAAACTTCGATATATTCTTTTTCTTCATTTACAAAATGATAGTACTCTAAATGTGTATCTGGTTGTTCCTTAATCGTTAACGTCGTCTTTTCATTATCGTCATAATAATATTTGATACCATCCTCTTCTTTTGCAAAAAAAGGGATAAGCGCTTCTTTTCGACTATCATTGACACTAATTTTACTTGATTTTGATTGTGATATACCAATTAAATCATCAAAAAGATTATGCACTGAAACACTTTGTGGTAGCCAACCCATTTTTTTATAATTCACGATTGTATTTAAAATATCTGAATTAAAATCTAATGTCGCTACCTTAATATTTTTATTAAGCAACAATAATTTATTCCAAGATCTAATCGAATCTGCCTCACCTTGACTTAGCTCTTTAGGTAATTCTTCCGTTACGATGACATAAACCTCATTTTTCAAAATATTACTAAGAATTCCTTTTGAATTTCCTTTAATTTTAAACAATCGTTTTTCAATGTATTCTTTTTGATTTTTTAATAAATGAATATTATCAGTTAACTGCATTATTTTTTGAGTATTTTCTTCTATATCTTCTTGAACTCTTATTTTTTTTCGTTGATTATTTACTTCAAAACTTTGAAGAACATCTATTAAATCACCTGTTGCTTCTTTCTCTTTACAAAAATAATCATCAAAAGAAATTTTTTTCTTCTCGATATTTTTAGTATTCATTTCTAGTTCTTCTAATTTTATTCTTCGATTTGAAATATTGTCAGCTACCTCAACCATTTTCCCATTATATACATCCATCGTTTCAATTTTAGCTTCATCCAGAGTTAAAATACGTTCAATTCTCTCTTTTCTTTGCTCATTTAGTTCAATTGAATCGTTAATTTCTTCTCTTTTTATCTCTAATTTTTTTAATCTTAAAACATGTTCTGAAACTTCTTTATTAAAGTCAACGTTTTGTTTGTCTAATGTTTTAAGCAATTTCGTGTAGTATTTGTTATCTTGTTTTAAAAATTCCAATTCAAGTTGAACACTACTTAGTTCTTGCACCAAACCTTTTTTTTCTTTATACAATTCATAAATGATTGTTTCTTGGATCATATCCTGCTTCAAACTAATTTCATTATATTCTTCTTCAAGGGAACTTATTTTTGTTTGAATTTCTGGTTTTAGAGTAACTGGCACTTCTGTAGATTTTGACTGCTTCTCTTCTAGGTTACAGCTAAATGATAATTTCCGCTCCATTATATTTCATCCTTCACCTTTAAATAAACAGCCTAAGATGCTCTCTTAAGCTGTTTATCTTTACTAATTTATACTATCCTTCTTGCTCTTCTTCTTTTTTTCTTTTCTTGAAAAATAAAGTTGATGCTCCTAGCATTGCGCCCAATCCGATAGCTCCCATTGCTGCATTATTGCTTTCATTCGTCTGAGGTAATCGCCCTCCACTATGATTACTTGAAGTATTACCATTTCCAGATTTAAGAGTACTATTTGTTGGTTTATATGACATTGGCATAACGCTATTGTCTTTATTATTTCCACTATCTATTGAATCGATTAAATCATCAATTGATAATCCATCATCTTTAGATCCATTGCCGTTATTGTCTGAGTCTGAATCGTCGGAATCTGAGTTGTCGGAATCTGAACTATCTGAATCTGAGTTGTCGGAATCTGAATTATCTGAATCCGAGTTATCTGAATCTGAATCGTCGGAATCTGAATTATCTGAGTCTGAACTATCTGAATCCGAGTTATCTGAGTCCGAATCGTCTGAGTCGGAATTGTCGGAATCCGAGTCATCTGAGTCTGAGTTATCTGAGTCTGAGTCATCTGAATCTGAATCTGAATCGTCGGAATCTGAGTCATCTGAATCCGAGTTATCTGAATCCGAATTGTCTGAATCTGAGTTGTCGGAATCTGAATTATCTGAGTCTGAGTCATCTGAATCTGAGTTATCTGAGTCTGAAGCATCTGAATCTGAGCTATCTGAATCCGAATTGTCGGAATCTGAATTATCTGAGTTGTCGGAATCTGAATTATCTGAGTCTGAGTCATCTGAATCCGAATTGTCTGAATCTGAGTTGTCGGAATCCGAATTATCTGAGTCTGAGTCATCTGAATCCGAGTCGTCGGAATCTGAATCGTCAGAATCTGAATCGTCAGAATCTGAATTATCTGAGTCTGAGTTATCTGAATCCGAGTTATCTGAGTCCGAATCGTCTGAATCCGAATTGTCGGAATCTGAGTCATCTGAATCCGAGTCATCTGAGTCTGAGTTATCCGAATCTGAGTTATCTGAGTCTGAAGCATCTGAATCCGAATTGTCTGAGTCGGAATTATCTGAATCTGAGTTATCTGAATCTGAGTTGTCCGAGTCCGAGTCGTCTGAGTCTGAACTATCTGAATCCGAATCGTCTGAATCCGAATTGTCGGAATCTGAGTCATCTGAATCCGAGTCATCTGAGTCTGAGTTATCCGAATCTGAGTTATCTGAGTCTGAAGCATCTGAATCCGAATTGTCTGAGTCGGAATTATCTGAATCTGAGTTATCTGAATCTGAGTTGTCCGAGTCCGAGTCGTCTGAGTCTGAACTATCTGAATCCGAGTCGTCGGAATCTGAGTTATCTGAGTCCGAATCGTCTGAATCTGAATTATCTGAGTCTGAGTCATCTGAATCTGAATCGTCTGAGTCGGAATTATCTGAATCTGAGTTATCTGAGTCTGAATCATCGGAATCTGAACTATCTGAATCCGAGTTATCTGAGTCCGAATCGTCTGAATCTGAATTATCTGAATCCGAATTGTCTGAGTCCGAATTATCTGAATCTGAATTATCTGAATCTGAGTTGTCTGAATCTGAATTATCTGAGTCTGAGTCGTCTGAATCTGAGTCATCGGAATCTGAATTATCTGAATCTGAGCTATCTGAATCCGAGTTATCTGAGTCCGAATCGTCTGAATCCGAATTGTCGGAATCTGAGTCATCTGAATCCGAGTCATCTGAGTCTGAGTTATCCGAATCTGAAGCATCTGAGTCTGAAGCATCTGAATCCGAATTATCTGAGTCTGAATCGTCTGAATCCGAATTGTCTGAGTCGGAATTATCTGAATCTGAGTTATCTGAATCTGAATTGTCTGAATCTGAGTTATCTGAATCCGAATTATCTGAATCTGAGTTGTCTGAATCTGAATTATCTGAATCTGAGTTATCTGAATCTGAGTTGTCCGAGTCCGAGTCGTCGGAATCTGAGTTATCTGAGTCTGAGTCATCTGAATCTGAATCGTCTGAGTCGGAATTATCTGAATCTGAGTTATCTGAATCCGAGTTGTCGGAATCTGAATCGTCTGAGTCTGAGCTATCTGAATCCGAATTGTCTGAGTCTGAGTCATCTGAATCTGAATTGTCGGAATCTGAATTGTCTGAGTCCGAATCATCTGAATCTGAATTATCTGAGTCCGATTCGTCGGAATCTGAGTTGTCTGAGTTATCCGAATCCGAAGCGTCTGAATCCGAGCTATCTGAATCTGAATTATCTGAGTCCGAATTGTCGGAATCTGAGTTGTCGGAATCCGAGTCGTCAGAATCTGAATTTTCTGAATCTGAATTATCTGAGTCTGAGTCATCTGAATCCGAATTGTCGGAATCTGAGTTATCTGAGTCCGAATCGTCGGAATCTGAATTATCTGAGTCTGAGTTGTCGGAATCTGAATCGTCAGAATCTGAATCTGAGCTATCTGAATCTGAACTATCTGAGTCTGAGTCATCTGAATCCGAATTGTCGGAATCTGAGTTATCGGAATCCGAATTATCTGAGTCTGAGTTGTCGGAATCTGAATCGTCTGAGTCGGAATTATCTGAATCTGAGTTGTCGGAATCCGAGTCGTCGGAATCTGAGTTATCTGAATCTGAATCGTCGGAATCTGAATTATCTGAGTCTGAGTTGTCGGAATCTGAACTATCTGAATCTGAGTTATCTGAGTCCGAATCGTCGGAATCTGAATTATCTGAGTCTGAGTTGTCGGAATCTGAATCGTCTGAGTCGGAATTATCTGAATCTGAGTTATCTGAGTCCGAATCGTCGGAATCTGAATTGTCGGAATCTGAGTTATCTGAATCTGAATTATCTGAGTCTGAGTCATCTGAATCCGAATTGTCTGAATCTGAGTTGTCGGAATCTGAATTATCTGAGTCTGAGTCATCTGAATCCGAGTCGTCGGAATCTGAATCGTCAGAATCTGAATTATCTGAATCTGAATTATCTGAGTCTGAGTCATCTGAATCTGAGTTGTCCGAGTCCGAGTCGTCTGAGTCTGAACTATCTGAGTCCGAGTTGTCGGAATCTGAATTATCTGAGTCTGAGTCATCTGAATCTGAACTATCTGAATCTGAGTTATCTGAGTCCGAATCGTCGGAATCTGAATTGTCTGAATCTGAGTTATCTGAATCTGAATTATCTGAATCTGAATCGTCTGAGTCTGAGCTATCTGAATCCGAATTATCTGAATCTGAGTCATCTGAATCCGAATTGTCTGAGTCTGAGTCATCTGAATCTGAATTGTCGGAATCTGAATTATCTGAGTCTGAGTCATCTGAATCTGAATCGTCAGAATCTGAATTATCTGAATCTGAGCAATCTGAATCCGAATTGTCGGAATCTGAATTATCTGAATCTGAACTATCTGAGTCTGAGTTGTCTGAATCTGAATCGTCTGAGTCGGAACTATCTGAATCTGAATTATCTGAGTCTGAGTCATCTGAATCCGAATTGTCGGAATCTGAGTTGTCGGAATCTGAATTATCTGAGTCTGAGTCATCTGAATCCGAATTGTCGGAATCTGAGTTGTCTGAATCTGAATCGTCCGAATCTGAGTCATCTGAATCCGAATCGTCGGAATCTGAATTATCTGAGTCTGAGTCGGAATTATCTGAATCTGAGCTATCTGAATCCGAATTATCTGAGTCCGAAGCGTCGGAATCTGAATTATCTGAATCCGAGTTATCTGAATCTGAATTGTCGGAATCTGAATTGTCTGAGTCCGAATCATCTGAATCTGAATTATCTGAATCCGAGTTATCTGAGTCCGAAGCGTCCGAATCAGAATCATCTGAGTCTGAATTGTCTGACTCTGAGTTATCTGAATCTGAGTTGTCCGAGTCCGAATTGTCTGAGTCCGAATCATCTGAATCCGAATTGTCTGAATCGGAACCATCTGAATCTGAGTTATCTGAATCCGAATTATCTGAGTCCGAATCATCTGAATCTGAACTATCTGAATCCGAGTTATCTGAATCTGAGCCATCTGAATCCGAATTGTCTGAATCGGAACCATCTGAACCAGGATCAACATTATTATCGAAATAGTTATCTAAGTTTTCCTTAGACTTGTTCAATTCTTTTGTCGCTTCATCAATTTCACTTTGAGTTGCTTCTGGGTCATCTAATATCTCTTTAGCTTTTTCTCTAGCATCTTCAAATTCATTATAAATATCATCTGGATATTTACTGTCATCATTGGAATAACGATTATCATTTTCTGGATTTTCTGGATTAGTTTCTTCATAAACTTTTTCCAATTCAGTCTTATCTACCTCTGTCGTATCATTTGCAACTAGATTTTCGAAGGCTTGTTTCAGAACTCTGTAAGCTTCATCTACTTGCTCTTGTGTCACATCTGGATTTTCTAAAATAGCTTTTGCATTTTCTCGAGCTATTTCAAACTCTCGGTAACTTGCAGTTGTGTACTTATGATCAGTATTCGATGTATTTTTTACATTTGAATACAAGTTTTGCAATTTAGATTTATCGACTTGATTTTCTTTATCTACAGTAACTATAGTTTCATTTCCTAGTTTGTCATTGTATCCCGCTTGATGACCAACTAATCGAATGGAAATTTCATCTTTATAAGATAAGGTTGGTACATTGATTGAAAATGTTCCATCAGGATTAAGAGTGCCTGTGTAAACAGCCCCACCATTAATTTGAACTTCCGCAGTGTAGGTTCTGCCATTTGAAAAATCATTATTAATTGATTTTCCAATAATCACATTATCATTAGCAGAAGGTTGTTTTACTTCAATCGGTTGAAGTTTCCAATCTTCCCATGATTGTGATAATTGAACGATTGCTTCAGAAATATCACTAAATTTATCCTTTTTGTTTGGTTGATGGCCGACAATTTGAACTTCTACTTTGTCATCAGCATTTAGTTTATCCACTTTGACCATGAAATGACCATTACTATCTAACTTACCACGATATGTTTTAGTACCATTCACCGTTACAATCACATCATAAGTTCTACCTAATGAGTTATCATTTGGTGCAGTCCCTGTCACGTATTCTTTTCCTTCAAATAAATCATCTATTGATGGTTGTTTTACTGTCCAATCTTTATATAAATCATCCGCATTTTTCACTTTAATTGTTGTTATATTAGATGCTAGTTCATTGCCGTTTTTATCTTTCACTGATTCGCCATTTCGATAAGCAATCAATTGGGCCGTAATAGTATCGCCTACTTGAAGCGGTGTTTCCAGACCATCTAATTTAAATAAGCCATCTTTTGTTACTTCAACTTCACCGGCTTGTTGACCATTAATGGTAATTCGAATTCGGTAATCGCCATTATCAATATTAGGAACTAACCCACTAATTGATGTATCTCCTTCAGCTGCTTGATTTAGCAATGGGTCTGGAACGCCCCACTCTACATCAGCTTGCGTAATTTGTGGCATCACATCTTGCAGTTGTTTACCAACACCAACTAATGTACCTGAGCTATTTAGCTTTCCAGCGTATACGAAGACTTGTGCTTCTACATAACCACCAAATTCAAGCGGTGTTCCTACATAATATTCAAATTCTCCGGTTTGACGATCCACACTTACTTCTGATAATTGAATCGCTTTTCCGTCAGGTGAGTAGTAAGTTAATTTCACTTTATATACATTTAGATCATTTGGATTAAACTCAACATAGTTGCCTTTTTGATCCATCATTCCTGAAATATTACCAGAGATAACTTTGCTACCATTTTTAATTGGATCAAGAGTTACTTCTGGCGCTTTCGCTTTACCAACACTCCATTCTTGGGTTGTTGATTCTGAAACAAAGCCGCGTGCTTTATTTTCTCTGATAACAGTGGCTAAGATAACATCTCCAGCATTAAATCCTTTAGCTGTAATATTACCGTATTTATCAGCTTCACCATAAACAAACATAAACGTATTGTCATCATTTAAATCCGTAAAGCCTAATAATTCCACTGAACCATCAGCATGTTTCACTTCAATTCGAACTTTATAGGCATCATCTTTCAAATCAGTGTTATGATTTTGTTGGACACGTCCATGAATCACTGTACCACCACTAACTAAGACATTTCCTAATTCCGCAGACGAAACAGGTACTTGAGCAGTTCCTTTGTCACCACCTAGACCGGATGTTGAACCATTTGATTTTCCATTTGAATAATCATTGTTTAAGGCTGTTGTAGTCCCTTCTGTTTCTTCTCCCACAAATACGATTGGTTTTTTGTTTAGCTCTGTAATAACACGCATTGTATTATCACCTTCAGTATTTAGAGGAAGATACGTGTTATGATCTCTAGACCAAGCTGCTAAATCAAAGTCAAAGTCATAATCTGCCTTAAACCAAGTTTGTGGTGCCACTGATTCCGACCATTTATTAGCCATGCGGCGTGTCACAATTCTTAAGGTTGGAATACCATCTGCTGATAAGAAGTACTCAACAGTAATATCATCTGATTGAAGTTGAGATAGTTTTATCTTATCAACTTTAAATGTATCAGAAGTACTAATTAAAACACCTACACCTGCATCTGCTGAGATTGAAACATAGTCTCTCCAATCTGGTGATTCAAAAATAACTTTCATGCTCTTAGGTAGTTCAATACGAGTTTCAAAGCTTGGTGAGTAAACTGCTAAACCAACACCACTTTGTTTTGATTTTGTTTTAAAGGTTAGCTTACCATCTTTAATTACAACATTTTCAAATTCACTCTTCGTGTTCCCCATAGTAACAAAGTTTATTTCTCTTGCTTTAATTAAGTTTTTCTTCGTGTTTTCAATATTTGTTAGCATGTCTGTTAATTCATCTAGCGTTAATCCATAATTACGATTTAGCTCTGCTTGAGAATCTTTAATAACTTTTTCATAGTCATCATAACCAATCACATAATCTTTAGGATTTAGCTTGCTAAAGTCTTTGATATGTTGATCAATTTTCTTACGAACGTCATTTGCTTTAGCTTCTTGATATTCTGCATTATCTAACGCTTCTTGTAACATGACATTAGCATTGTTAATATCATCTGCCGTTGCTTTAGGATCTTTCAAAATATTTTCAGCATTCTTGATACTATTTTTTATCATGAATCCATTCTTATATAAGTCATTTGGTCGACTCGTATCTGAAGAAATGCCTGATGTTTTAGCTTTTTCTAACGTCCCTATCAAACTTTGAGTTGCTTCTTCTTTTGTTGTTACTAAAGAAGCTATACTTTGATTTAGAGAGTCAATTAATTTACTTAATTCATCTGCTTCAATTTTACTTCGATCAATTTTAGATGCTTTCTCAAAGACTTTTTTGAACTCTTGATAAGATTGATTAAGTGCTGTTTCCTTGCCATTATAGTAGCTATAATCAATCTCATCTACTGTTTTACCTGCTTCTAGTGAAACATCTAATTGACTTAATAGATCTTCTTTAGAGATAAGATTGTTTAACGCTTTACTTAAATGATTACTTGCAATCGAAATATCTTCCATTGCTGATTCAGAAGCTGATAAAATATCCTTGGCATTATGAAGTTGAATGTTTAATTCATTCCATGTTTTAGTTGTATATTTCCATTTTTCATTTGGTTTAGAAATAATTTCTGATGCTTCATCAATCAATTTTTGAAGAGTCTCAATATTAGTTGACGGAACCAAATCACTAATAGCTTTTTGTAAATCTAATAAGGCTTGATTTAATTCATTAGCTGTCGCTTTTCTATTTTTATCTAGCTCCAGTGCTTTCTTATAAGCCTCATTCATGACTGAATAACTCTTATTAGTAAAGTAGCTAATTTTTTGTTTTTCAATCGCATCTTTTGCTTCAACATAGGTAATAGATAATTGTTTTCTTAAATCATCTTTGCTAACTAACCCTTTTCTTGCTTGCAATAATTGATTTCTTGCTTCTGAAAGAGATTCGACAGAGGAATTTTTATCACCGTAAATTTTTTCAGCATAAGAAATTGCGACTTGTAGTTTATTATATGATTCTGTTGTATAGTCCGTTTCTTTTTGAAGTTTAGCTTGATTAATCTCTTCTAAAAGTTGCTCCCGACCGGCTTCGCCTACTGCCACAACTGGCACAAGATGTTCCATAGCACGTTTTAGTTCATTAAAAGCACTGTTTAAGGTAGCTGCATTGGGATTTCCTAGTGCTTCATCACCTTTTCTAATAGCTTCTTGTAAAACAGCGAAACTGTATTCTGTATAATCTGAACCTTTGTATTGTTTAGCCGCTGCAATTAATTCCTCTAAACGATTTTGATCCACAGCTGATGGGTCAGTAATACTTGGTGCTTTTAATTGCTCCATTGCGCTATATAGTAATGTAATCATATCTTCAATCGTATCTTGTGTTGCTTTTTCATCTAGTAACGCTTGTTTAGATTGATCCATAGCTTCAACTAGTACTTTATAAGTTGTCCCACTGTATTTAGACGGACTCATGCCTTCTGCTTCTTTTAAAAGTGACTGAAGCGCATCAAGTGATACTTGAGAAGGTTTGACACTACTAATCGTGACTAAATTATTAATCGCATTATTCAGCGCATCTCTGGCAGTATTTACTTGTAATTGTGTAGCTGCACTATTTTCAAAGACTGATTTAGCTGACTCTAAAGCTTTAGATAATTTATCAAAACTTTCGTTAGTATAGATATTATTCTCATTAGAATAGAATTCAGCTACATCAATCGCTGCTTCCAAACCATTCTTATTTACTTCCGTATTTTTAGCAGGTACGCGTTTTAAGTTTTCTTGACTTTGTTTTTTACCAGCATCTCCTTGCTGACCGACAATAACAACTGAAACATCATCGTAGCCTTCTAACGCTTTTGGTAATGTCACACTAAAGTTACCGTATTGGTCAACTTCACCTGTGATAATTTTGCCATTATTGATTTTCACCTGAACATAATAAGTTCGATCATAAGATGAATCTACTTTGACATATCCGTTAATGACTTTATCGCCAATTTGAGGGTCTTTCACAACTGGATGGCTGATTTCCCAGTTTTCAAATGATTCTGGCATACCTATCTCAACATCTGTGGTTGCTGATTTTTCACCATCATAACCTTTTTCTAAACCATGTAAAGTGACTGTAATCACGTCAGATGCTTTAATTTTTTGTCCCAAATCAATTTGAATTCTACCTGTTTCCCTATTTAATGCTCCTTCGTCCACATTAATTTCTACACCATTAACAGTCACCGTTAAATAGTATTTTCTTGTTGGACTATCATCTAGTAACACAATTCCCGTTAAGGTTGATTCGCCTGCTTTTGGTGTGTTAATGGTTGGTTTGTTGACTGTCCATTTATCATTAGCTTCTGATGAGGCAACAACCACACTCTCAACGACCTCTGAACCAGTTACATGCGCTGTTTTACCTGGAACAAATCCGACGATATCAACTTTTACAATTTCCCCTCGTTCGACTTTTCTAACATTAACAGAAAACATTCCGTTATCATCAATATCACCTAAGTAAACTTTGTCACCAATGGTAATTTGAACTTTATAGTTCGCCTCATTAAATTTAACTTCATTTACTGGTGCTTGTCCGGAAATAATCGTATCTCCTTCTTTAATCTGATTAACAGAAGGTTTAGCAATATTCCACTCTACTTTTTTACTCACCGGAGTTGTGTCTGAATTCGTTAATTGAATGCCTGTTGATGTTAAATCACCATTACTGTTAACCGCTCCTTGATAGACATAACCAATCGCTTCGATTCGTCCACCATATTGTAGCGCCATTGATGTGACATAACTGAAATTACCATATTTGTCAGTTCTAACCTCTGCAAGTTCAATCCCTGTTGCTTGCCCTGGAGCATAGTAAACTAAACGAACTGTATAAACATTTTTGTCTGACGGGTCAATTGCCATACTCTTACCATCTTGTGTGGTCAACGTTGAAATTTTACCGCTAATTGTTTTTCCATTTTGTTTAATTGAATTTAAATCAACTTTTGGAGATTTCCCTTTAACTACATTGATTGTTCGGCTATCTGAGGATGTTGATACATCATATTTTTCATTCATTCTAACAATGGTTACTTTAACGTTATCCCCATCTTTAAAGTTTTGCGCAATGATATTACCAGTTTTACTATCCACAACAGTATAGTTAAAAATAAAATTACCATCTTTATCAACTGTTGTTCTACCAATTTCCTTACCATTTAATTCAAATACGGCTTGATATTGGTCTCCATCTAAGCCTTTGTTACCAGTTTGTTTGGCATTTCCCACAATTGTATTGGTTCCATCCACAACTTGTGTATGGACATCGCCTAATACCACTTTATCTTGAACATCTAATTTATTTAAATCACTTAAATTAGCTACATTCTTTTTGTCGCTCATATTAAAAGCATCAATCAAAATACCTTCTTGAAGGACTTTACTTACAACACCTACTTCTGTGTCATCATTTTTTTCCTGAATCGGTAAGACATGACCGTCTTTTAAATACTGTTCAAAATTAAAACGTAAATAATAATTTAATTCAAATTCATTAACAGGCATTAATCCTGTACCAGGTGTCATTTTATTGGTTGTTATATAAAGAACAGGTTGACCATTCACGATCTTGTAAGTTATTTTCAAATCATTTAAAACTTTAGCATCATCTAGTGATAATAGATTTAAAGTTGGATCCCATTTGGCACCAATCCCGGCGATACCACCTGATGTTTTGTCCCCAGATTGAACATACACCGATCCGATACCAACTGATCCAGCTGAGTTGTTGTAAGCAATTTGGACATATTGACGCCAGTCGCCATTTTCAAAGAAAGGAATCAAGTTATGTGGAATTTTTACGGTTGTTTCAAAAGAAGGTTTGTAAGTAAAAAATTGTAATGATGGATTTTTTACTTTTACTTCAACATTGAATTTTCCATCTTTCATCCCTGTATTTTTTCCAATAGAACTATCTGTATTAACTAAAATTGTTTTTGAGCCTTCATCAATTGTTAGATTATTTTTAGCTGTCGTTATCTTGTTGAAAGCATTAGACATATCTTGTGTTGCTACATTTAAATTATCTAATAAATCTCTCGTACTATTAATCGCTTGTTCATACTCTTCGTAACCATGAAGAATTTTCTTACGTTCATCTTCTGTCATCTTATCAAAAATTGAAATTTCTTCTTTCAATTTATTCTTAGCATTTTGGCGATCCGTTGCACTATAGGTTAGACCATCAATGGCTTTTGATAACTGTTCTGTGATGCTCAACACATCTGAGGTTTTAATATCATCTATACTATCCACTAAATCATAAGCTGTTTTGACAACTTGTTGTAAGTTTCGCCAACTTTCAGATGTATACGCACTTTCTTTATCTAAAGTTACTAATTTTTCTAGTTCTTTTTGTAAATTATTAATCGCTTCATTACTAGTTAAGAATAAATGATTCATTGTCATGGCTAACTCATTCACTAAACTGTTTAAGGTATCCGGATTAATCGTTTCTCTATTAATAGCTTTAGCTTTTATTAACGCGTTCTCAAATGATGCCCATGATTCAGTTGTGTATTTAGATTCGTCTTTTTCATAACCTTCCGCTTTGAATAATAAACTGTCTAATTCTTTTAATAAACTAGCTTTATTAACCATAGCATCAATAGCTTGATCTAATTTTTGGTAAGCTTTTGAAATCTCATCAACTGTTGATTTTGAGTTACCCATCACAGCCTCAGCATAAGATAATTGTTTGTTCAAAGTCTCCCAAGATGAACTTGTAAAATTACCTTTGCCTAGTCCAATTAACTTATTCCCTTCATTGATTAAAGTTTCTAAACCTTTTAAGTTTTCAATTTCTACCAATCCACTGATTGCTTGTTTTAATTGCGTGTTTATTTCAACTAAACGATCTGCAGAAACAGTTTTATAATCTACAGTTTCAGCCACTTTTAATTGTTTTAAGACTAGACTTAGGGTGTCGTTTGTATAAACTTGTTTTTGTTTATTATCTTTAATCAATTGATTCGCTTCATTGATGGTTGCTTCTAAGTCTTTACTAATATCATCTTTTGAAACTAAATCATCGATTGATTTCATTAATTGATGATACATATTAGAATACGTATCTGTTGAAACTTTTTCAGCATTCATCACTTTTTGTGCTTTTTTTAGTACATCAGAAAATTCTTTGTAGCTTTCGGAAGTGTACTCTTTACTATCTAAGCCTTGAATCTCATCAATTTTTTCTTGAAGCTCACTCGCCGTTTTAATTGCGACTAATTGATTCACAGCTGCCTGAATTTGATTGTAAGCAAAATAAATTTCGGATTGTGTAGCGTTACTGTTTTTGGAGACTAAAAGCGCATAACTTAAAGCATCATTTAACTGTTTGTAACTTAACGCTGTATAGTCTGTTTGTTTGTACTCACCTGAAACCTCATCCACATAGCTTAATAGGTCTTCAGAGCTGACATTTAAATCACTCGCATGTTTATTCATACGTTCTACGAGTTTATTGATCTCTGTTTGAGTGGCATCTTTTTTCTTTTCCAGTGCTTTCGCTTCATTAATTATCTCTTGTATAAATTTAGCTTTTTCTTGATTAATTGAGCCTAATTTTAATAAATCTAATTCGATTTGTTTCATCAAACTTGTTAAATTGGTCGTATCTACTTGTAACCCTTTTTCTGCAGCCTCTAAAGATTTTAATGCTTTTTCTGCTTCTTCAGTAGTCATCGAACCTTCAGCTACTTTAACTTCTATGTCATTGATAATCGCGCTTACTTTTTCTGCGCTTTCTTTAGAGTAATTTTCTTCTAATTTCTTGCCTTTTAATTCAGCAATTTTTTTATCTAAGTTTTCATTTCCAGTTTGAACAGATGTCTCTTCTTTAGATGTTTTGTCCTCTGTTTTTGCTTCATTCTTATTTTCTTTACCGCTTGTATTCATTGTGCTATTATTTGTTTGTTCAGAATTATTAGTTTCATTAGAAGTAGTGCCATTTGAGTCTGTTGCAGCAGAATCTTTGGTTCCTACTTCTTCTTTGTTTGCTGCTAAAGAAGCGAGATACTCACCCTCAGCGGCCATTAGTTTTCCTACTTGTTGATTCGATTGATCCACAGTCAGTGTACTACTCTCTAACAACTGATACGTTTCACCTAAAACAGCTTGTAAGCTAGAACCTGCAGGCATGTTCTGATATTTTAAACTCATGTCTCCAGCAACTTGACGTAAATAATCTTTTGCGCCAATAATTTCTAAATTCCCTTCCTCTGAAGCTTTAGGTTCTTGTTCAACCTCTTTAGGCGTTTCTTTAGGTACTTCTTTTGAAGCTTCAGTTGGCGTTGATTGTGGTGCTACTTTTGCTGATTTTTCATTAACAACTTCTTTAGATTGCTCTGTTTTAGTCTCATCTACTGCATTTGCTTGTTCTAATTCTTCAGCTGAAACATTGGTTGAGGCACCTGCTACTGTCGCCACACCATAAGCTACCATTGTTGTATAAAGTAATTTTGAAGATTTTTCTTTTTTCTTCTGATTTTTATTCATTTTTTCTTTGTAATTATAGGTTTTCTTACTCAATCTAAATCCTCCTAATTATTTGTTCTCATCATTATTTATTAATAACTGCCATTTCTTTATTATTTGATCCTTTGAAAATTTTTGGGCAATCTTATAAGATTCTTGAGACATTTTTTGATGAACTTCTGGATGAGCTAACAAATAGCATAACTTTTCTTTCATTTCCGTCATATTATTCTTCTCAACCAAAAAGCCATTTTGTCCGTCCACAATAATTTCACTTGGACCATACCTAATATCATAAGAAATAACAGGAACACCGTGTTCTACTGCTTCTAACATGGCTAAGCAAAAGCCTTCTAAATTACTTGTTAATAGCATCACCCCAGCATCTTCATATTCTGAAGAAATCTCTCTAACATATCCTCTAAAAAAGACATGCTGATTGAGTTGATGTTCATCTACATATTTTTTCAACATTTTTTCTTCTTTAAAACCATCTGATCCATCACCGTATCCGTATAAATGTAACTCAAGTTCGGGAAAAGAAGGAACTAAGGACTGAATCACTTTAATTTGATGAAGCAGTTGTTTCTCTGAATAATATCTTGCCATACAAACAATTTTATAAGGATTCTTAGTCGAAAAGTCTCGTTTAGGTATATCATGACTGTACCCTACTGGAATTGGATAAGCTTTGAGCTTTTCAGGCAGTCTTTCATTCAACTCAAATGCTTGCTGCTTAGTAGAAGCAATAACTCCCGATACTTGATCTAAGTTAGAAAAAATCTTTTGATAAGGAAAAGTAATTTCTGAGCCAACAGGATCTGTGGCATCTCTTAGATGAATACTATGAAAAACTGGATACACTCTTTTTTTAGTTTTCATCATCTTGATACTATCCATTACAAATCGAGTCCTATCAGTAAAAAAACAGGTATCTGGTTGATTAATTTCATCAAAGAAAAATGCTTGCCATTCCTCTTTATTATTAAAATAACGTTCTTCATTTTTATAATTTAATAAATGAATTCGAGAGATTTCTTTTTTATCGTTATAGTAAATTCTAAATTTTTCACTTCCACTTGGATTATAATAACTCTCTAGTTCTACTTTTTGTTTTCCACCTAAAATCTTAACTTGACTTAAAAAACCACGTGTATCAAAAATTTCTCTTCGGATTTTTCTCCTATTTTGATAAGGGGAATCAAAATAGTTAATATAATTAATTTTTTGAAATTCTTTATCATAAAACCTTACGTAACAAATATAATCTTCCATAAAGAATACCTTGATATCTGTGGTATTCTTTACAAACTCTATACGATAATTTTCACCTTTTTGCCATTTTTCATAGTAATTTATTGCTACATGATTTTTGGGACCAATTGATTCTTGGAAATAGTCATAAATTGAAAAAATATTTTCTTCAATCGAAAGTAACTTAGCATTTTCATATAATTCTGGGTTATGACATAGGGTAATAATTTTTGATTCTTGCTGATATTCATTTAACAATTTTATTCGGTTAACTTGGCTATGTTCAATTCCTGGTAATTTCTTACCTAAACCATTCGTTATACAATAAATCATATTGTCATTCCTTTATTCTCTAGATTGTTCCTTTGAATACTGCGTTTCCGATTTGAGCTGATAGTTTATCACCGTTTCCTTTAAAAGCTACCAATACAGTACTCAGCTTGTCTTGACCCTTCTTAAGAGTTGTACCTTGATCTGAATAATCCATGATAACTGCCCCCTGATCTTCATTGACATCAAGAAATTTAAAAATAGACGCATTATAGGTAAACTCTCCCTCAGCAACATACACAATGTAGCTTACTTCCACTAATTGGGACACATCACTAATTTCTTTTTTTGTTGCTACTACACGTTCATCATCTTCAGATAATGCTTTTGCAGATTGAAGACTCACTGAAATTTTACTGTCATTTTTGACTTTCAATTCAATAAAATCACCAAAAGGAACATGGCTTAAATATGCCTGATACTCTTCTTCGTATTCTTTTGTTTTTTGTGCTTTATAATTGTCCTCAAAAGCTTTTTTCTCTTTGTCTTTCACATCATTCATCACTTTTCCGACTGGATCGTCTTCAGCTAAATCCTTTGTTTTTTGTTTTTTATCATGGGTGTATTTCATAGGATTGTAATTTACTGCACGAATAACAATCGGACAAGCTAAAGAAATTAAAGCTAAAATAACAACGGAAATTCTTACAATTTTTTTGCTAATTCCTTTTCCCTTCTTTCTAAAAGTCTTCACATACCATTAGTTTGTTCACAAAATGTTTTTTTAGATAACAAAAACAAAAAAAACGAATGTAAATCAGTTTAAAAAATCATTTAATTATACATATCATAATATAACAGCAGTTAAACTAAAATAACTATCGTCTTTTTTGTCTAAGTCAGAAAAAATTGACATTAAAGAGAAAACGATGAAAAAAAAATACGATTTTTAGAGTTTTACACTCTAAAAATCGTTTTCATCTTATAATAAATCACTATTTTATTGATTCGCTCAATATTTTTCTAATCATTTTTTCATCATACATATTTAATCCGTCGTTTATAACGTAAATTTCTTTAAATTTAAAGGAGCTATCTGTTAGAAAGATATCTGTGATTAACACATCATACATCTCATCCACTTCAGCAATTTTTAAGGTCAATTTAAACTCTTTTGTAAAGACCTTTTCTAAATAATTCAAAATATCTTGTTGAGCTAAATAATTTACTTGAATAGCTAGGCCTACCTTAATCGATTTGACACATTGACTTTCAACAGTCTGAAGTATAAATCGATAATTAGCAAACACATGGTCATAGATAGCTGGTGAAATTGTTAAGTTAAAGAAAGTCAAATGTTCATAAATAACATCATTAACAATTTGACTGATATGATCATCTGCTTGGTTAGACATCATGTAATCCGATTCAAAATAACTAATATAACTATTAAAATGAACTAATCTAAAATGTAGTTGAAACAAATTACATTCAATATGCCAAATTAAAGCTTCTTCCATATTCTCTAGTGGATAATAACGCCCAATTGTCTCTAAGGTATTTTCAGTTAAGTTTATAATATCCTTTAAAAATTCATTTTTTAAAAAATAAACATATTGTTCATCGGATAAAGGCTTTTCATAAATATAAGTCGATATGAAGAAAACAAATAAACAGATAATGTCTGTTTCTGTCTGAATAGCAGAAGTACTACCTAATGGTGTTTCGTTGGTTTTATAAACTGCTTGAAAAAAAGGATCAGGACATAATTTTCGATAAATTTCTTGTTGATCAATTTCTAAGCTGGTTCCCTGTAATTCTCGTCTCTTACTTATTAATAACCATAAATATAAATGATAATAGTTTTTTTCTTCTATAGGGACACCTAGTTCTTTTGAAAGGTTCTCAATCAGCAACACGATTGAATCATCTAGGGTGTGATAATTAATCACATTAATTGGTAACGCGTGGTTATAAAACTCAAATAAAAAATACCGTATTTGTAGTTCATCTCCAACAAATCGAGCATTTTTAATTTGAATATTAAATTCACTAATAATTTTATTTATATCTTTTAAGCGTCTAAATAACGTTGCTTCACTTATTGCTAATTCTTGTGTTAATTGTGTTAAAGAAACTCCATCATGTTTACTCATATACATAATAATTTTGCAATTGATTGAGTCTGTTAGATAATGAATTAATATGTGTTGAAAGTTAAAATAATTTGGAATGTTGATTTCAATTTTTTTATCTTCTAACACTAAATCAATATCTGGATTAATTTCTTTTACTCTTTCATTCATTTCTTTTAAGTATTTATTTAACGATGCGGTTGATACTTTTGACTGTGCACCTAAGTCCTTAACAGATGCGACACCACCTTCATTCAATAATTTTTGAATGACTTTGATTTGTGTCATATCAGGCTTATCTAAAAGGTCTAAAATATTCAACTAATCGCCTCCTTAACTACAATAAAAAAAGACTGATTAACAACACATCCCTCAGTCTTTTTCTATCAATTCTATGCGAGAAAAGGGACTCGAACCCTCACAGAGAATATTCTCTACAAGATCCTTAGTCTTGCGCGTCTGCCAATTCCGCCATTCTCGCCTATTTGTTTTTTATAAAACAAATACATTTAAAACTATAACGATTTATTTAGTTTTTGTCAAATGCTTAAGAGTTCCTCCGCACTGACAACCAAATTTTTCTGTATTAACACGTCGCTTACGTTTAATCAAAGCTCCACATGTTTGACATTGATAACTTTGTAAGCGAATCTCTTTCTTTTCCACAAGGGTTTTAACAAACCGACTACCACCTGTCGCTTTTAAAAGTTGTTTAAAATCCTGATCCTTATGTTGATAGCCTCTATTTTCAAGATGTAAATGATAATGACATAACTCGTGTTTAATCACACCAATCAATTCTTCTTCTCCGTGCTTTTCTAAAACAAGAGGATTAAAATCTAACTGGTGGCTAGATAAATGATACCTGCCACCAGTTGTTTTTAATCGTTTATTGAAGGATGCTTGATGATTAAATGGTTTCTTAAAAAATTGAAGTGAAATTTCTTCAACTAATTTTTGTAATTCTTCATTTGTCATCATTATTTTTTGGCAATTGGGATCATTGATAGAGCGATACGTTGTTTTTTTATATCTACTGAATCAACCCAAACAGTGACCACATCACCCACAGCGACAACATCAGTTGGATGCTTAACAAATTTCGTGCTTAATTTTGAGATATGCACCATACCATCTTGTTTCACACCAATATCAACAAAAGCACCAAAATCCACAACGTTACGAACCGTTCCTTGCATTTCCATTCCAGCTTTTAAATCATCCATGCTTAACACATCTTGTCTTAAAAGTGGCGCCGGCATTTCGTCACGCATGTCTCTTCCTGGTTGTAAGAGTGCTTTTAACACATCTTCTAATGTTTCTTTACCGATTTCAAGAGACTCACTTAAGTTATCCACAGATAGTTTGTTTAACACGTCTGTGGCTTCTTTCGTTCCTAGTTCCGCTAGAGAAATATTAACTTCTTTAAGTAAACTCTTAACCGTTGCATAACTTTCTGGATGAATCCCTGTATTATCTAAAATGTTTTTTCCATCTGGAATTCTTAAAAATCCGACCGCTTGTTCGTAAGCTTTAGGTCCTAAGCGAGGTACTTTTTTTAGCTCAGTTCGACTATTGAAAATACCATTTTCTTCTCTAAATAAGACTACATTTTTAGCAGTTGTTTTGTTTAACCCAGAAACATGTTGTAATAATTGGGCACTGGCTGTATTCACATTAACACCCACTTGGTTCACCGCTGTTTCCACAACAAAGTCCAGTTGTTCTGTTAAACGTTTTTGAGCCACATCATGTTGATATTGACCCACACCAACAGCTTTAGGATCAATCTTCACGAGCTCGGCTAAAGGATCTTGCAAACGTCTGGCGATACTTGCAGCACTACGTTCTTCGACTTGTAAATCTGGGAATTCTTCACGGGCAATGGCACTTGCAGAATAAACAGAAGCCCCTGCTTCATTTACAATCACATAAAAAACTTCACGTTTAATTTGTTTCATTTGTTCTGAAACGAATAATTCAGATTCACGACTAGCTGTTCCGTTACCAATAGCGATCATCTCTACCTTATATTCTTCAATAAAAGAGATTAATTCTTTCGGTGCTTCACTTCTTTTAGCTTGGGAAGCTGGTTTATGTGGATAAATCACCTTCACTGCAAGTAATTTACCAGTAGCATCCACAACCGCTAACTTACAACCTGTTCTATAGGCTGGGTCAAATCCTAAAACAACTTTTCCTTTTAATGGGGATTGTAATAATAGGTTTCTTAAGTTTTCACCAAAAATAGCGATGGCTTGTTCATCTGCTTTGTCCGTTAATTCTCCACGGATTTCACGCTCAATTGCAGGACCAATAAAACGTTTATAACTATCTTCATAAGCCGCTCTTACATAACTAGCTGCAGAACTTGCTTCATTAGTGATAATTTTTTTATCTAAATAATTAAAGATTCGTACTTCGTCAACTGAAAGACCTGCCTTAATGACACCCTCTTTTTCCCCACGGTTAGCTGCTAATACGCGGTGAGAAGCGATTTTTTTAACTGGTTCATTGAAACTATAGTACATCTCATAAACTTCAGTTTCATCTAAACTTTTGTCTTTTTCAGCTGTTTCAAAAATACCATTTTGCCAAACAAATTCTCTTAACCACTCACGATAACTTGGTTCATCACTAATCATTTCAGCAATGATTTCATGAGCTCCTGCTAAAACGTCTTTAACATCCTTCACATCTTTTTCTGGATTAATAAAGGTTTCAGCTTTCGTTTCAACATTTTCGTTCATTGGGAAAGATAATAACCATGTTGCAAAAGGTTCTAAACCACTTTCTTTAGCAATCGTTGCTTTCGTTCTTCTCTTTTGTTTAAAGGGACGATATAAATCTTCCACTTGTTGCATTTTTTTTGACGCTTTAATTTTTTTAGCTAACTCTTCGGTTAATTTACCTTGTTCTTCGATAATACGTAAGACTTCTTCTTTACGTTTAACTAACCCTTGTAAGTAACTGTATCTATCTTCTATTTCACGAATTTGAACCTCATCCAAGCTACCTGTCATTTCTTTACGGTATCTTGCGATAAAAGGCACTGTATTGCCTTCTTCTAAAAGTTTCAAGACAGTTGTTAACTGGGTACTTTTATAACTCTTTAATTCTTTTTCTAGTAATTTAAAAGCTTGTTGTTCTTGCATTTTTTACTGCTTCCCCTCATTAAAAAAATATTTATCAATGTAATACGATACTTTTAAATAATACGTATCTAAATAAGTAGACAACTCACTATAACCTTTTAAAAGATTTAAAGTCGACTTATCCATGGTAACATATTTTTTATTGAAAATTGATTTTTTTACTTCATATTCTAGATCTTCTTGGAAATCTTCCACATCTTCAATGAAAGGTGAGCACCATTCTAAAAAGGCAGTATTTTTATCTGTATCATCCATAATGAAAACTTGATCCCATCTGAAGGTTAAAAATTTGAATGCCATGATGTATTTTTTATATTCAGATGATTTGATTCTCACATCTGTGTAATCATCTGTATCAAATGAACTTAAATACTCTTGGATTCTTTCTTCATCTTTGACTTGATCTTTCTTTCTAATATTGATTAACTCTTCTGTCACCACATCTTCTACATAAGGGTCTGCTTCATAAGTGAAGTATTCATAGTCATAATCGTATTCGTAATCATAATCTTCGTCATCAGTAATGCTCTCTTCTACTGCAGGTTGTTTAGCAGGCTCGACGGGCTTAGTTACTTCTTTAAAGTTAACTTCTGGTGTAGCTATCTCGCTAGTAATACGTGCCTCTAGTTTTTCAATTTGAGTGGTTAACAAATGAATTTCTTGACGATAAGAATAAGCTTCATTATTTAGTTCTGTGTATTTGGTTTCTAGTGTTTCATATTTTTCTTCCCAATCACCCATATGAGCAAATTTTTCTTGCTTGACTTCTAGGGTTTCGATTTTTTCTTTTAGTAAATCATTAGTGACCTGGATATTTTTAACTTGAATATTTTTTTGAAGAAGTTCTTCTTCTAACGATTTATTTTCATTTTCTAATTCTTGCTTACTTACTTCATAGTTTTTAAATTTCTTTTCGAACTGGCTGACTTCTTTAACCTTTGATTCGCTATTCATTTTTTCTTGAGCTAACTTTTTGTTCACTTCTTTTAACTCAATCATTACTTTTTGATATTCATTTTTCTCCAAAGTCATTTGTTTTTCAATTTCTTTCAAATTGTTTTCTAAATAACTATGATCTTCTCGTGCTTTTCCAATAAGATTTTCCTGATTGGTTTGTAATTTTTCTAAAGATTCATTTAAACGATTATTGGTGTTTTCATATTGTTGAACTGCTCGTTGTGCATCTGCTAATTGTGTTTTTAAAACCAGCTTTTCTTTAAAAACTTCTTTAAGTTTTGTTTCAATTAGAGACATTTGTTCCAAGCGACTTGTATCTAATTTATTTTGTTTCAACATCTCATTTAATTTCAAATTCGCTTTATCTAATTGAATGTTCATCTCAGAGTTGATGTTGTCTTTGGTTGTTAAGGCCTGGATTTCTCTAACGTACCCTTTAATCTCTGTATTTAATTGTTCAATTTGATTTTCTTTTTGATACATTAAAGCAGTTGCTTCTTGAATTTTAGTTTCATAAGTTAAGGTTTGTTGGCTACTACTACCTCTTAATTGGTTGTTTTCCTCGGTTAAACGTTGTTCCTTCACTCGAAAAGCTTCTACTTGTTTTTCATATGAAGCTAATTTACCTTGAAGATTATTAATATCCGCTAATAAAGCATTTTCTGTTGAGAGCATTTTAGCATCGATACTTTTTTCCATTTGATTTAAGCTTTGTAAAAAATCTTCTTGTTTTTTAGCTTCTAAGGTCATTTGTTTAATACGATCATCTTGTTCTTTCAAACGATTTTCGTAATTCATTGCAGGTGAGGTACTAGATATATCTTCTTCCATATCAGATAAATAAGAGCCTAAAGCTTGTTCTCCAACTATCTTTTTAGTTACCTTTTCCAAACATTCATTTAAAATATTGGTTGCTGTAAAAATGATATTTCTAATTTCAGTTCCGGATAATTCTTCTGCTACTTTAAAACTAATTAAAAATTTAATCGTTTGATCCTCTTTAACTTGTAAAAAGGCACGATTAATCGGATAAGCTCCTAGTATTCTTTCCCATTCCTTGATCGTGACACGTCCAACAATGGAAAGATAGGTTTCTTCTAACAAGTCATTTTTCCAACTAAGCTCTAACTGATTAAAATTACCTAAATCTTGCTGTTTTGGTACTAGCAGCATACTACGATTATTGTTTTTAATTCTCTCTTTTTTAAAAATTCGATAATTTATATTAAACTGATTCATTTCCATTTTTTATCCCTCTCTTTTATAGCAGTCCTTTTAAAACTTGGGTTCCCATTTTTGGTTATTAAAATATTCAACGTCTTGAACAATTCCCTCTTCACTAAAAATAACCCCGTGAATCGATCCTCCGTAGACACCGCCACCATCAAGTCCTACCTTACGATCAAATAACCATAATTTAGTTTTAGTATCATCTTTATACAAATAACTACTTGGCGTATGTCCAAAAACAAAGGTTTTATCTGTTCTATTCATAGTGTGATGAAATTCTCCTCGGATCCATAAGAAATCTCTATGTGAGGTGTCTTGCCAATTTTTTAATTGTAGATTAACCCCAGCATGAACACAGACATAGTCTTTCCACTCAAAATAATATGGTAGAGTATCTAAAAACCCAATCAATTCTTTGTACCTTGATTGAATCATTAGTGAAATTTCTGTAGGTGAGTATTCTTCTAGCGCGCCTTTGTGTAATAAACTTTCGATGGTTTCCCCACCACCATTTAAAAGATAGTTTGGATATCTATTTTCAGGATCTTTCAAAAAATCTAAAAATATTTGTTCATGATTACCTCGTAAATATATCGCTTGTCTATCCTTAACTAATCGATACCCTAACATTAAGCATTCTTTAGATTTTTTCCCTCGATCTAATAAATCACCTATCAAAACCAATTGATGTAAGCTATCATCCACATGTTCTAAGAGAGATTTAAACAAATCATATTCCCCGTGTATATCACCTATAACAAATAGATATTTTTTCATTTATATCCCTCCTAAATAAAAAGAGGTTGACTGTTAAGTCCCAACCTCTTCATGTTGCATAAACTTACGCTTTCTTAAACTAGTTGATTTTCATTATTAAAAAACTGACTATTTAAGTGTGTGTATGACTAAATCGACAAATTATCCTTGTGAGAAGTTCAATTGAACACCAGGCGCATCTAAAGCAATCTCTGTTAATTCAAAAGCCATACGTTCAATTAAAACAAATAATGGTCTAACAAGTTCGTTCACTTCATCGGATGTTAAATCTTCAATCTTATCAATTTTACGATCAACAACTTGTACAAATTGTGCCACATCTCCTGATAAAATGACTTTTTCCAAAACAATTTTAAATTCAATTCTTAAACCTAAAATAGAATTTGTTTCTGCTTCAATTTCCATTTCATCTTTAATTTCAAAGGGATTTAAGCTGACATTAATTGCTGTTTCCTCTGTGTGATCTTCTGGTAATGCATCATAGTGAAACCCTTGAACAAATTCTTGTTGTCTGATTAATTCCATAAAAAAACGACCTCTTTCAACTTTTTCTAATTTATAATTTTTTAATATTATTTCTCCTCTTCTATTTTACAATAAATTACGCTTAAAAGAAATCTAAAATTACAATCTCCTTTTAATATGCTCATTATGTTATATTTTATATTCATTAGAATCCCTACATTTTTCATAAAAGATACCCTTTAACTTTTCTTAAATAACCTTATTACACAACTGTTACAGCTTATTTCACAGACTTTAGAAAAGTTTTTTTAATTAATAATCTATTTATAATAAATAAAAGTTTTTGTCTATTATCAATAACCATTTCTTAAAATCGTTATTTAAATCCAGGTTTTTCTTATTTATTTGCAAAAAAAAACAAAAAACTGCATAACTAAACTGATAAATAAGTTTAGTTGTGCAGTCAAGACTATTTAATTTAAATAATTTTTATTAATTAATGAATCGGTCTCGCCGTTTTTAAGGGAAATATACTCATTTTAATCATTCCTTTAATCTCGTTTTCATCATATAACCCTAGCTGACGGCTATCCGCCACCTTTTGTCTATTATCTCCCAAAAGAAAATACTTTCTCTCCGGAATATTCTTAGTTCCTTTGTCCAAACCAACAATATGCTCGGTATCAAAATTAGAGGTATACACTTTTTTTGCATTTTTCTTTTCATACTTGAAATTAATAAAATTATTTTTTAGGTAACTCTCTTCGTAATTAGAGTGATTGACCGTTAAAATATCGTCCTTCATTTGAATCGTATCGCCAGGCATTCCAATAACTCTTAACAATTCTTCTTTACCTTCGTGCTCAACTAATACCACATCAAACCGAGAGACGGCTGATCCTTTTTGGTAAAGTAACGTTTCACCTGTTGTAATTTGAGCTTCCATACTTTTAGTTGCTGTTTCATAACGATCGTACTTAAATAAAATAATACCTGATACACTTAAAATAATCACAACTAATCCTATGACAACTAAATGAAAGGGTGTCAATTGTATACGCCATTTCTTTTTGGCTTTTTGTTTCTCATTCATTGCTTTTTTTAGCGCTTGTTTTTCTTCTATTTCTACAAACATTTTTTTTAAATCCTCATCAATTGAGGCCTCTGAGTGTTTCTTTTTTCGTTTCTTTTTTCCCGTATTTTTCTTTTTAGGAAAATGTTTATTAGATAAAACACCCCAAACCGGATTCGTGTTCATATCCATCTCCGGGATTTTCTTTTCCTTCTTATTCAAAATCTAGCTCCTTCTACATAGAGTGTCATTCATTATCTAAGCGTTCTTGTTCGCGGTAAACATTCATTTTCTTACTAAATAGTGTTCCATTAGTTGGTGGAGTGTACGTAATTGCATTCGCACCAGCCTCTATGGTTTCAATGATTGATTCCTCCGTTGGACCACCTGTAGCCATAATTGGAAAATCAGGAAAGTCTTTGCGGATTAATCTCACAATATGAGCGGTATCTTTACCACCACTCACATTTAATATTTTAACTCCTGCTTCAATTTTTTCTCTCACATCTGTAAATTCAGAGGTAATCGTCCCAATAATAGGAATATCAATCATTTGTGAAATATCATAAATGGTTTCTTTTGACGTTGGCGCATTTACAACCACTCCAATCGATCCATTGGCTTCTGCGAACATACTCATATTGACTGATCGATTTCCTTGTGTCAAACCACCACCCACACCAGAAAAAACAGGTACATCTGCTGCTTCAATAATGCATTTCGTAATCGTTGGATGAGGTGTAAAAGGATAAACAGCAATGACTGCATCTGCATCAATATTTCTTATAATAGCAATATCGGTTGAATAACAAATAGATTTAATTCGCTTACCAAAAATTTTAATCCCAGTACACTCACGAATCACATTGGGCACATTGATCGTATCTTTTCTAAGGGGTGTGACTATTTCTGGAATTAATCTTTTTTCTTTTTTCATGATATCTCCTCCTACATAAAAAGCCAGTCACCAAGTAACCGGCTTGTGGCTTTTATTTGTCATATTGATATAATTTATTTTTTTCAATCACACTAATTATTTTTGATGCATAGTTTGGATCAGTGGCGTAACCTGCACTTTGAAGGGCATTAGCTGCCGTTGTGTAATCAGAGGCTAATAAAACCCCTTGATACAAATAAGGATCCCAATCAACGCCATTTACAAATAACAACGTATGATCTCTCATACAATCTCCCCAACTCGCATACACTTTAAAATTAGCATTAATTTCAATCCATTTACCATCTTTAAATTCTTTTGTCTTTAGTTTAACAGAATCGTCATGAGGACTAAATGATTTTATTCCAAATAAATTGTTATATTTAGCGCTCAGTTCACTACGTCCCCAATCAGATTCTAAAATGGCTTGACCTAATATAATACTCGGTAAGATACCATATGCTTGATGGAGTTCTTTTGCGACAGGGACTAATTGATTAATAAATTCTTCATTTGCTAAATTAGGGTCTTCTATAGGAGCGGTTACTTCATTATTTGGGCCAGTCAGTCCTTTTAAGCTTAACATGAAAACAAATATGCCAATACCTATAATAATCATACTTAAAAAAATGGGGATTTTATTCAAGCCTACGGGGGCGTAATTTTTTCTTTTTCTTTTTGCCATTATTTACCTACTTTTTTTAGTTGTTCGATATACTCTTCTAAAACAAGTTGATGCTTTGTCATGTACTCAGCATTTTCTTTGCCAACATACCGAATATGCCAGGGTTCATAATTAATTCCTGTGGTTTTTTCTTTGCCTTTTTCATAGCGAATCACAAAACCATAATTTTTAACATTTTGGGCTAACCATTTACCGGCATCTGTTTCACCAAAAGCCTCTTCTAAGGTGTTACCATCTTCGTACCATTTTGTATCAAGTACGTCTAGTGCTAAACCTGTATGGTGTTCACTTAAACCTGGAACGGTTAAATATTTCATGGCTAATTCTTTAGCTTCTTCTTCTGAGTGACCTTGATCCAGATAATTTTGTGTATCTCTTGCTACAATTTCTTCCTGTTCAGCAACAGATCTGTAAGATGAAATTATCGTTAACTCAAAGCCAGCTTTTTTGGCTGCCTCAGAAAGAGCCAAGTAGTCATCATAGATTCGGCTATCCACTTTATGACCATCTGGTAATTCTTTTAAATTGGTTGGTTCCTCTTCTATTTTATGTTCATTGTTAACTAAAATCAGATTCCAATCAGCTAATTTTCCAGGTAGAGGCTGCGTTGTTTGCTTGGTCTCTTCTTTAACAATAACGTGTGTCGATTCAGTTGTTTCTTTACTTGATTGATCATTTTTTTGGGTATGAAAAATGATTGCTAAGCAGATAAATAAACAGGTAATTCCGATAAATATTTTTTTTGCCATAAATCTCTACATTTCCCCTTACTCTTTTACTTCATCTACACTTTGGTTATAGGTATCGATTAAATTTTCGTCTACCCATTCTATTAAATCAATTTGAGCTTCAGCAATTTGCTGTTGAATCACTCCTGGCATACAAAACTCTAAAATGTCATCGTATCCCCATTCACCGTAACTCATCATAATACGTAAATTCACCATATTTTTTTTTGGATAGACTGTTTCTTTTTTATCTGAAACACTCTGCTGGGTAACCATTTCAACTTTTGTCATGCCTGTTTTAATCCACTCTTTAGCGATAATTGATTTAAGTCGTTTATACTCAGAAACCACATAGTTTCGTTTCTCTGGGAAGAGAATTGTTTGTCTAGCAATTTTTTGAATTAACATCCACTCGTAATCAGAGAATAAACTCTTTAACTTTTGCATTTTTTCATTAGATAGTGGGTGTTGTCCTTTTTTCCATTGTTGCCATTCTTCAAAAGAGATAGCTAAGAAATGTTCACAAAATAATTTTTCACTAACAAATTGATCTTTGATTCGGTCTAACATAATATTAACAATTGCTTGATGCATTCTTTCCACACACCTTCCACATCTGTATTTTCCGTTAAAACTCTTTCTATCATTTTACCCTTTCCATCATAAAAAAGCATCTTTTATGCAAATTTAAAAGAAATTTTAATAACTATTTTCCTCGATTAAAATTGACCTTGATATCAATAAAAGTTTGTGTTTCTGTTAAAAATTGATACAATCTTGCTCTATTTTCAAACTCTTTACGGCTTAGAGGCAGTTCTTTCGTTTCATAATGAGCCATTGTTAAAGATACTTTTTCTCTTAAAAGAATCCCGTCATTATCTTCAGCATAATTTTCCTGAATAAAATCAAGAAGCTCTTTTATTTTTTCTGATACTTCTGATTCGACTTCAATATTTTTAATCAAATCAATCATATCTTCTAACACTTTAAGTTGCATTCGTCTCATTTGAAAATAACTAATTTCATAAATATCTTTATTTAATAATTGATTATCTAAATGACTTTTTGCATATTGCTCTCCTTGTTTGATGCTTTTAGCAATTCCTTCAACAATCAAGTCACAATCTAAAATAGCCCGTCTGTCATTTAACGTTTCTGACATTTTTTTAAGTAAAAACTTAATTGATTCGTCTACTCTAGCTTTGTTGGTTTTGATTTCCTTTTCAACATTTGGCATGTATAGATTAGCCACTAAAGCTAAGCCTACACCCACCAATAACAGCATGATTGCATTCAGTACCAAGTCACCTGACATACTCTTTTCATTTAAAAAATGAGTCATTAAGACAGAATTTACTGGGATTGCCTCTGACATTTTAAATCTTGCGGCGATGGGGATATAAATTAATAAATATAAACCAAATGCAATTGGCGTATATCCTAATAGATGATAGCTTAAAAAAGCAATCAAGATGGCAACAAATAGGGCGATAATTCGGCCAATTCCTACTTTGAATGAGGAGGTTTTCGTATTGGTTACACTTAGTATAGCGATAATCCCCGCTGTGGAAGGGTATTTTAACCCAATGTAATTAGCTAACATAATAGCTAATGTTGCTGCGATGACTGTTTTTATGGTTCTTAAACCAATTCTCATTGCCTCACTCCTCGTAATATCGTTAAAAAAACTAAATACTTTTACTTCAAATACTAGCAGAATTTTCCGCTTTCGTATATCATAGAATATACAGGGGGAATTTAGAATGAAACGTAAATGGCTAGCCATTTCATTTTTACTCAGCACTTTATTTTTTATCGCATCATGCGGTATCACACAAGAGCTAGATGAATCTTTAGCAGTATCGAAAGAATTAAATGTTGTCATTGGACAACAAGAAGCAATCCTTAAAGACCTACTTAAAACCGTTGAAAAAATTGAACCTTCTTTTGAAAAAGACATAGACGCTAAACCTAAAACAGGTCTCTTCAAAGAACAAGAAGGCGATCTTTATAAAAATTTCAATAAACGAAAAGACTTGTTGGACGAATTAGTAGCTGGTCAAAAAGAACTTAAAAAATACCAAAAAGAAATCAAACGAATTAGTAGTAAAGAAGCCATTGATGTAGATAATGATAAACTTAAATTAATTAGTAGTAGTTTAAAAATTATCGAAAACAACTATGATTCTTTAATTCTCTATATGGAGACTGGTTTTGAACAAGAAGAACTTTTATATGAAAACCTACCTGTTGATAATCTATCTGAACAAGGCTCCATTATTAACCGGACATATGGTTCTGTTACAATGGTTGCAGAAGAGTCGATTAGCAATATGGAATATACTTTAAACTTAAGTAAAAATTTCCAAAAACAAGCATCAACTACTAAAAAATAGGAAAAGAGGCTAGCTCACAAATTATGAGCTAGCCTCCTTTTTTTAAGAATTAATTTTCAGGCGTATCATTTACATTAATAACATTTTTAGATCCTTTAGAGGCAAAACTCTCTAATAAATCTTTCACATCAAGACCTGTTGTTTCTTTCAAAGTTTCTTGAGAAGAAGCTAAAAGATTGGTTGCATAATTTGTAATACGATTAGCTCCACTATCTTTCCCACCTTGACCTGTATCCACAACTGAAATTTTTTCGATATTGCCAAGTGGTTGAGATGCTTCTTTAACAAGTTCTGGTAACATTTCAAGTACCATACTTAAAACAGCAGCTTCACCGTATTGTTTGAAGGCTTCGGCGATTTTTTCTTTTGCTTGGGCTTCTGCTTGACCTTGAGCTAAAATAGCATCTGCTCGCGCTTGTCCATCCATGCGTACTTGTGAGGCGTTCGCTTCTGCCATTGATTCGATTCTGAATTTTTCAGCTTCGGCTTCAGCTACTTCACGGGCTTTTGAAGCCAACGCTTCTTGTTCTCTAGCATAACGATCCGCATCCGCTTTTTTCTTCACTTCTGAATCGTATTGTTTCTCACGACGAATAATTTCTTTTTCTTCTAATTCAATTTGTTTTTGACGCTCAATAACTTTAACTTCCATCTCTTGAGCCACTACTTGTTGTTGAGCAACGGCACTTTCTAAATTATAAGCTTGATCGGCTTTGGCTTTAGCAATATCTTGTTCTTGCTTATAAGCTGCTAATTTTAATTCTTTTTCTTTTGCCGCTTCAGCTATTTCTGTTTGACGACCAAGTTCAGCTTGTTGAGATTCTTTTTCAGCTTGCGCTTTTTTTATACGTGTTTCTTTTAGAGCTTCGGCTTCAGCAATCTCAGCATCACGTTTAACTTGAGCGATACGTGGCTTACCTAGTGAGTCTAAGTAACCATTTTTATCTCGAACATCTTTAATCGTAAATGATACAATAATCAGACCCATTTTAGCTAAGTCCACACTGGCTACTTCTTGGACACTTTGACTAAATTTATCACGATTTTGATAAATTTCTTCTACCGTCATTGATCCTAAGATTGAACGTAAGTGACCTTCTAGTACTTCACGGGCTTCATTTTCTAATTCCTCACGTGTTTTTCCTAAGAATTGTTCTGCCGCAGTGGCTATTTCTTCAACAGAAGAACCAATTTTGATGATTGATGTTCCATCAGCCATAACCGGTACACCTTGTTCTGTATATACTTCTGGCGTTGACACATCTAATTTACTTGAAAGTAGACTTAGTCGATTTGATCGTTGGAACACAGGTAAAACAAAAGCTCCGCCCCCACGAACAATCTTCAATTTATTGCCACCTTGATCTTGATGAACATTTTTAGTACCTAGATAACTACCACTAATAATCAACGCTTCATCTGGTTTAGCTGTTTGATATTTTGAAACAAACACAACTAATAACATTAATAAAATAATCCCAACTAAGACGATTGGTAAAAATAAAATTCCCATAACTTAACCTTCTCCTTTATTAAATGAAATTTTCTTTATAGGGTACAACATAACAAACACGGTCTTTAATTTCGATAACCAAGACATCAGAACCTGCTTTAACTTCTACTTCTTGTGGTTCATAGTAACTTGCCGGTCTGGTAATAATACCTGTAACACTCGATATTTTAATCTCACCCATTCCTTTTAGTGGAATCGGCGTAATCACCGTTGCTTTTCGACCTTCTAAGTCTTTCTCTGTCACAGCGATACTTGCTTCTGAGTTTTTTAAGGGCACTAAGATGTAGAAATTCATCAAGAAAACAATGATCATAGCTAGACCACCACTAAGTAGAAAAACAATGATACTTGTCACATCAGTAAACTTCTCCCCAATAATCCCAAATAACGAGGTAAACGCCAGCCAAGGAACAATTAGCATCGGATCAATCGGTCCATCAAAATCAAAAATATCACCAAAAATAAACAGCAGTATAGAAACAACAGTACAGCCAATTAAAACATATAAATAAATTGTATCTAATGGGTAACCAGCTACCAATTTTTCCTCACTCCTCTCTTAATTACCTTAACACTATTTTACCAATATTACAGATAAAAGCCTAGTAAATTCGTAAAAAACGGATGAAAGGATTAACAAAAAGCAAAAATAACACAAAAATGTTTTTTATGACTTTTTTTGTTATTACTTTATCGTTCTTAAAGGAGACAGCATAAGAGAACTCTTTCCAATAATTTTGTCTTTTGACACCAAACCATATTGCCTACTATCAGTAGCATTCGGACGATTATCTCCTAAAACTAAATAATAATTTCTAGGTATTTCATTCATTTGAAACCCATTTTCACCTTGCTTAGATCGTGTATAAACCTCACTTTTTTTTCCATACTCATTGATCTGATCAATAATAAATTTTTCATCTACCAACTCATCATTAATCGTCAAATAATCATCTTCGTACTTGACTCTTTCTTTCGGTAAACCAATGACTCTTCGAAACTCAATTTTCGAACCATTTTTGAAAGCAATTATATCGAACCGATTAATTTTCGTTTTCCCACGCCGAACAATCATCTTATTTTCTTTTTTTAATAGAGGATACATCGAATTATCATCTACTTTATGAATAGAAAAGAAAATTCGACCAACTAGTAAAAAAAGGAATAAACTTATGCTAATTCCTAATAAAATATCGAAAACTAAATTTGTTAGCTTTCGATATTTCTTCCTCATTCTTTGATTTCGACTTGATTTTTTTCTTATCTTTTTTTTCAAAAATATCATCCTAAAAGTTTTATTCTTTGGCTTTTAATGCCCCATCATCAACTTTATAGTATTTAAAAATCTCTTTTTGATACCCTTGTGCCTTCTTGATATCTTTTAAAAATTCTTCTACTAATTCTTTATTTTCAAAAAAATCTTGAGATTGACCCGTTGCATTAACACCGAGCTCTTTTACAATATTATAATAGCGATTTAATTTAATTTGGCCTGCTTCTTTATTCAAATTACTAGCTTTTAAACCACTATAGCTAGCCATGGCACCTCCTAAATTTTGAATGTTTTGAGATGATTTTTTTAAATCCATCCCATCTTTATTAATATTTTTCAGCTGTTTTTCAAAATCGGATAATAAGTAGTAACCATTTGTGACTAATTCTTTATCTTTTTCACTTAAATTAATCGCTTGATAATAAGATATGAAATAGGCGCCTCCACCTGTACCGATACCTAAAAGTAAAAAAGCTAAACAAGTAACTAGCGCTTTTTTACTTCCTTTTATGAGTCTCTCCAATTCCTTTTTTTGCTTTCTTCGTTGAGATTTGCTTCTTAATTTTTCAGATTTAATTTTCTTTACTTGCTGCTTCTTAATAACAAATAGCGTAAGAAAAGTTAATGCGAGTAATAATAACAATAAACTACTAACGAAAGTGCCAAAAAAAATCATTTGTAAATCTTTCATAGGGACCCTCCAAATTTATCTTTTACTTTCTTCTTTTGCTACCCTTTTTCTTGGCTTTTTTTTGTTTGTTTTTTCTTGAAATTGTCATGATCATCACAACAATAAGAACGACAGCAAAAAAGCCAACGACAATAAGTCCAATGAATAGCCAGTTAATCCCTTTATTTTGCTCTAAACCAACATCTCGCTCGTTAAACTTATCAGCCTCATCTTTACTGATTTTAAAATCTTTTGTCCATTTTTCTTTAATCCCGTTATCTGCTGTTACCAAGATAGTCGCTGTATAATCACCTGGTTCCATTTTTTCTCCGTTCATCCCTACTGGAAATGAAATAAACGAATTAGGCGCCATTCTCATTTTTGCTTGTTTTCTTTCATAAATTACCGCATCTGAGCCTTTCTTGGTAATTTGAACTTCAGTGGTCATATTATCAACATATGCTGCTTCTATATTTGAGTAGTTAACATAAACCATATTTTTATAATTAGATTGGCCTGCTTTAACTGAATTAAGTTTCAATTTTGGGGTTACTTTTTCATCACTTTCTTGCAAGACCATTCCAACAACATAGGCGTATTCATTTAATACCATCGAACCACCTTTATTTTCAACTTTATTTTGTCCTTCTTGAATCATTTGGACTCCGCCTGTCACAACTCCATTAAAACTCGTTTTAGGCATCTTAATTTTTATTTCTAATGTTTTTGTCTCACCTGGATTCAGTTCTACTTTTTTAGGTGCCGAAACAATGTCAGTGAAATCAAATTTCACTGACGTATCATTTTTTATACTCGTATCTCCGTATTCAATTACACCGTTAGCATTTGTTTTTGTCCCATTTAAGGAAATGCCGACAGCGGTTTTTTTAGTTCCTGGATTAGTCATTTCAATCTGAACAATTTGTTCTTGATCAGGTTTCATTTTTAAATGATAATAACCAATATTTTCTTCCATTTGATTGTCTGGAAAAATGACTTTGTACTTAAAAGAATTCTCGTTGTGTGTTTCATCAGCTTGAACTTGATTGAAACCTACTACTGAGCACAACCAAAGAATCATTACTAGTATTATTCTTATTTTCTTATTATTAGTTTTCATGTTATACCTCTTTATTTTTTTACTTCCGTTTTAATCACTCTACCAACGCTTACAAATGTTTAGGAAAATTGACTATAACTCCTTATCTTGCAGCCAACCATATTTCAAAAGTAACTTCTACGAAAATAAGGCGAAAACCACAAAAATTCAATGAAATTTTTGTGATTAACGTCTTATTTCGTGAAGTTAAACATCTCGTTACAACTTCAATATAGTTATCTTTCAAAAAGTAGATTCTTTAAACTGGATGAAAAAAAGGACTAGCTTTTTGATTTTAACTTCAATTCTATATTTCTTACGGTGCAGTTACTAATGACCAAGTTACTTTAGACTCATACGTTCCTTTAGCCATGTTAGAAGCTGTTTTATTAGGGATTGTTAATTGAACAGCTTTGTCTGCTGTATCAGGTGTTCCTGTACCAATAACGCCTGTTGGTGCTTGATAATCTTTACTTTGTCCAAATTCTAACGTATAACGACCTTTACCTTCTTTTTTAGCTGCGTCTGCTTTGAAGACTTCCACTGAATTAAATGTTTTATCATCTTCACCTGCACCTAATACAATATCACCAGATTTTACAAAAGAACCAGGTGTGTTGGTATTATCTGTTTCTGGTTTTGCAATTCCGTTGTTATAAGTAATTGTTGAACCACTTAATACGTTAGAACCTGAAGTAAATTGTTGACTCATTTTAGCTTGTAATACGTAACCATAAACATCTGAACGAACATCTGCAAATTGAATTAATGCACCACGGTCACCCGCCTCAGTCTTGATTGGAGCTGCATTAGTTTTAATTTCTCCAGCTTTTGGCGCGATTTTTCCAAAATTAAGTTTTGAAACAAGCTCTACTTTAAGTGGTCCTTTGTTTGGGTTTGGATCTACTGTTTCTGGATCAGTTGGTTTTGTTGGGTCTTCTTTTTCCGGATCTGGAATTTTACCATCTGTATCTGGTCCACCTGTATCGCCATCACCATCGACAATAACTGTACCTGTTGACTCTAATTCTTTTGCATCGGCTGCTGAAGCGATTGTTCCACCGATTGTTGATGCTGCTAAAATAGCTAATAGTACTGATGCACTTTTTGTTGTAAATTTCATTATTATTTCCTCCTAAGAATATTCTTTATTTTTTTAAAATCTCTTTAACAGAGTTTTTTAAACATAGTTACGGGGCTTCTGATAAAATCCAAGTCATTTTTGTTTGATATTCTTTTGCCACAATTTTTGTTGCATCTGGAACTTTCAAACTAACGGCTTGATTGACACTTTTTCCTGATTTTTGATTATTTTCAATTGTCACTGGTTGATTTTTGTCATTCTCCTTTGACGCACCAAATGCAATAGTCCAAACGCCGGCTCCTGAAGTTTCATCTGCACGAGCGACTTCATATACTTGACCAATATTATTAATAGCTAAGGTATCTCTCGTAACAGAAGGTGAGTTATTTGAACTAGATGAGTTAGCCCAGCCTTTATCTAATGATAGAACCGCTCCTGTTAACTCATCATAAGTATCCGTTTTAAATTGTGTTTCTTGTTTCACTTGTAGGGACCAACCAGTTCTTTTTTCTCGAAAATCACTGACTTGGATAAACGTTCCACGCAACTTACCTTCTGTTCCAACTTTATTAGCTAACGTTGGATAGACTCTATTGGTTTCTGTGACTTTTACCTTGCCAAAGTCTAATGAAGAAACATAATCGATTCTTAATGAGCCCGAAGTTGAAGGACTTGGTCCTGGTTCAATCACCTCTTCTGGCTTTTCTGGATCAACAATCTCTGTTTTTCCTGAATCGTCAACCGTGACATTTCCTTTTTGATCCAAAGTAGCTGATTCACCAAAAGCACTGGTTACTGACATGATTGAGAGAATAATGAGTGTTCCTGCGAAACTCATTTTTAAATATCTTTCTTTCATTCTTTCGCACCAACTTTCTTTTTAAAGAAAATTCCTACTAGAAGAAGGAAAAAGATTCCTACTAATGTATTGCTGTCACTTCTTTTTTCTCCAGTTTTAGGTAACACACGTTCTAAATTTTTGAAACTTGTCTTTTCTATTTTCTTTGAATCAACATTCTTTTTTTCTTCCAATTCGAACGTAATTTTCCCTGGAACCGAAACCTGACCACCTTCAGCACCTGTTGCTTCAGTTTGTTTGTTTGGAAAACTAGTCAAGCAAAGAAAAGCTAACATACTAAGTAGTAGGTATTTAATTTTTTTATTCACTCTGATAACCTCCCAGTATCTTATGGCTGACCTGCCATTAATGTCCATCTTATTTTGCCTTCATAGCTTCCTGCTTTCAGTTCATCTTTTGCTTTAAACTTCAATTTAATGCCATCACTTTGTGGGGTTGTGCCCCAAGTATCAGTCACGTCAACCTTGCTTTGATTCTCTTGTTTTTGTACATAGATATTTTGAGAATTACTAGACAATTCTAATTCTGAATCACCTGTTTTATAAATAACTTTTCCAGCTAACTCTTCTCCATTTGACATTAGTGGGGATGCTAATGTCGCGGAAAGAGTCCAACCATCTGTTGCTTTAGCACGTGTATCTGAAACTACTAATCGATCATCAATTGAGGGGTTGTCGACTGTCATATTTTTTGCTTGATAAGTCACCTTTCCAAAATCAATCGTTTTGGGGGCTGAAATTAAACTTAAACCACCTAAAATAGGGGTTTTAACTTCATTCGATTGACGGGAAATTGGAACTGATTCACCGTTAACAATATAATAAGCAGTCATGTTAGCTTTAGTTTCAATCACATCTTCAGTTTTAGCATCTTCTTTAACTGTAGCAATATATCTCACTTTAAAATCGTCACTATTAACAACTGATTCTGTTAAAGAAACTTTAATTGCGTTGGTTTCTGGAGTATATTGACCAACTCCAATGACTTGATTTTGACTGTTAATAACCTTAATATCTCTAATATCTTTTAGCTTTGGATCAACTGAAATACTCAGGTTGACATTTGTATAATTATCTTTGATCATTTCAGCAGAATATTTCATTCCACTACTTACCTGTAACGTGTAGGCTATATCTTCTCTTTGGGAAACTCCTGTTGTATCTGCGGTAAGTTTTAAATCAAAATGAACTGATTTGTAAGTAAATGTAACTATTAAAGGTTTATCTTCAACTGAAATTTTTAAACTTCCGTCTGGGGAAAGACTTTGTTTAGAGTCATTAACTTTTGCTGATGTGACTTCAAATCCTGGTACTTTTAAAGAATTCACTGTTTGCTCTGAGTTTGAATCGTATTCAGTAATTGATTCTTTAGCTATCACTTTTCCAGTTTCATCTACATGGTTCACTGTTACTTTTTGTTTATCTAAAAGGTATATTAAATAAACGTCGATATCTAAACCATTATTAAATTCACCTTTAATCGAACTACCTTTAGTCTCATCCACTTTTACAAATTTGTAATTAGTAATATCTCTAATCTCATCTGTGTAATCGTAAGTTTGCGTTTCAAATCCAGTTTTTTCAACAACATTTGCTACTTCTTTTCCTTTTTCATCTACATAATGAATGTGGGCTTTTCTTTGTTCCAAAACTTTTACGGGGACGGTAAAAGTGGCGGTTAGTTGTGATGATTTACCTTTTAAAGTAACCTCAACACTATCTTGCCCTTTGTTAGAAAAGACTTTGCTTTGAATATTACTAATTTCTACTTCATCACCTTCAAAAGCACCATCAAAGTCAGTAAACAAATCTGTAACGTCGTATTTTGACCAATCTGTTGTTGATGAATACTGTGCAACAGTCTGTTCTTTAGGAGTCGCAGTCACTCTTGCTTTTAGCCTGGCATCAGCTTTTCTTGAATCAGAGTAATTAGTATTCGTCTTATAGTATGTACTCGCTGGAAAAACATAGTACCCATTGTTATAATATTCTGACTTTTTAACATCTGATTTTACTTGTCCTGAGATATTGATTCGATAAGAATTATCAACAAAACCAGCACTAGATAGTAATCCACTATTAACAATAAAACCTATTTGATTCGTCTCCGGCGACCTATAAGCTAAATCAAAAGCATTAGAAACTGTTTTACCTTGGATATCTTTTACATTGTATTGAATGTTGTTAATATCCACTGCTTTATCTAACGTTACGAATAAAACATAAGAGGTAGGATAAAAATTAGGTTTCGCTTGAATCGGCATGTCTTGTATCACAGTATAAGCTACTTGATTACTTTTAGGATCTTCGTTAGTGTGACCCATAATCTCTGGATAAGGTAGTTCTAATTTAGTAATCGGATCTAATTCATATTTGAAATATGAGGTACTACTTTTCAAGGTTGTCATAGTAGTATAAAATACTCCATATCGTAAATCTAATAAATTAGTAAAGTTAGTATCCGGGGTTTCAGCCGCTCCATTTGTACCTATAGCAGTAATTTGATTTAGATTCGTACTATATTGAATAGATGTATTATCGTAAACATACAACTGATGAGAAGTATTAGCGTTGACTGTAACTGACTTGTACGAATTAACTCGACGATAGTTCCACATACCTTTATAGTCGCTAACTCTTACTTCTGTTCCTGATTTTAAAAACTCATACTCAAAATAAATATCTGTGTTTTTTCCACCACCACCATTTCTAAAGTGGAGGAAATTATCATCTTGTTGCTTCTTGGTACTTTTGTAAGAAGGCACATATAGTTGAACATCACCTGTTGAACTGTTATTTCCATTTTTATACCCTAGATTAATTCTTAAATCAATATATTCACCTTGATAGATAGCAACTCTATTTAATCTAACGGAACTATTTTTATTCGGTGTAGAGGACATGATATTTTTATTAAATCTAACACTATTTGCTCCGTTTGCTTGGGCATAGTTCTTATTATTATTCGCATCATTTGTTGTTCCTCTAAAAGAGTAATACATATCTTGTGATATCCTCAACTGAGTAGAATACTCTCCAGATATTGTACTTCCATCTGTTGCTTCTCCAGTTTTATTGTTGATGACTTTAATTCCAGGTAGATTAGCTAATGAGGGGGCAGCCTTAACTGTTACACTTTGAAGCAGCACACCACAGATAACTGTCGTAACAATCAAATAAAACTTCAAAAACCTTTTTTTATATATTTTCCTTTTCACTTAGGCTCTCCTTTCTTCCTTTTTTGTATATAAATTCTACGCTTTATGAACGAAGAAGTATACATAATCCTCATATCAAACATCATTATAGACACTAACAACATAAAAATAATATATACGTGTTGTTATCAAGGCATAAACATAGTATAAAATTTATACGTTTAAAAAACAACCTTTTTTTAATAAATAACAAAAATTAAATTTTCAACGTTATAAAATCCTTTCATTGACACCATTTTATTTTTTATAAAATAATGTGTTTTAAATACATTTTTTAACGCCTAATTTACTTAAATTATTTTTTTATGTAACTAACTCAATAAATGTTGCAACTAACCCACAAATTATTTTCATGATAAACTAATTTTGCTATTCTAGGGTTGTAAGGAGGAGGACACATGAAATTAAATATTACGTATTCAGAAGAAAAAAATCAAGAAGAGATTGAGATTATCAGTCACCCAAGTAATCAGTCATTTTTAAATCAATTAACTAAAAATTTCAATCAACCACAAACTTTGATTGTCACACAACCTAGCAATAATAGGCAAAAAATTATTGCCATCTCTGATATTGAAGCAATTACAGCATTAGGTCATTTATCTAAAGTAACTCTGACAAATCAAGAGAGTTATTTTTACTCTAAACGAATTAAAGAATTAACCTTTTTAAATCAGCACAACTTATATCAAATTAATCAATCAACTTTTATTAATCTAATGTGTGTGACATCTTTTCAAGTTGAAAAACACGCTCGTTTAGAAATTCTAACTCACAGTCAAACAAGTTATATCGTTAGTCGTCACTATGTTAAACAAATTAAGGAGAGGTTATTATGTTCAAACAATTAAAACAATCATTCATTCAAACAACGTTAGGTTCTACTGTTTGGGTTACATTCTTAGCCACACTAGTATTTCACAAAAAAATGGTTCCTTTTAACTTTTTCTGGCACATCCTAGCGATTGGTTTTTTATTTGGAATCATCTTTGGTGTGTTCTATCCTTATCTTTGGCAATACGCTACCCTAAAAGCAGGGACAAATATTGCGATTAGTACTCTTGTGAATGTCACTTTCGGCTGTTTAGCTGTTTATCTCTTTTCACCAGAGATGTTTTCATTCATTCAACCTTATCTTTTGCTTTTTGTTTTATTGACGTTTATCGGGCATTTAATTGCTTATTACTTCTATTCAAAACATGAAACAAAAAAACTAGCCAATGAATTAAATCATTTATTATCCTAAATAAAAAAGGAAGAGTCTGTGAATTCATCTCACAATCTCTTCCTTTTTTCCTATCATTATTCTGTGGATTTTAAAGCCTCTATCATATCCACTTTGATTAATCTTCTGTGCATAAAGAACATAACTATTAGAGAAAATAGGATCGTCAACAATGCCGAATAAAGATAACTAATTCCATGAATGTCTGGTGGGAACATCATCATATCAACTTCTGCCGTTTGGAGAACAAATCCGTGAAGTAATTTTCCTAAGACACATCCCAGTAAAATTCCTAGGACTGTTAAAATATTATTTTCCCTGTAAACATACATCGTCACTTCTTTATTATAAAAACCTAACACCTTAATGGTTGAGAGTTCTCTAATTCGCTCCGAAATATTGATGTTAGTTAAATTATATAGGACAATAAACGCAAGCATCGCCGCTGAAACAATCAATACCCAGACCACAATATTCAAGCTTCCCATTGTATCATCCATCGCTTTACCAATTTGGCTTGTAAAACTCACATTGATTGCTTTTTTAGTATTCATTAGTTGTTCAGCTAATTTTTCTTCCTCTTGTTGACTCAACTTATCTTTAAACGTCAACAAATCAACATTGTACTTTGGCTTTTCACCAAATGTCTGCTCATAAAATTTAGGTGTCATATAAATAAAGTGCATGGCATAATTTTCAACGATATGACTTATTTTAACTTCCTTTTCATCTTCGCCACTACCTTTTATTTTCAGACTATCCCCTTCTTTTAATCCATACAGTTTTCCTAATTTTTCATTAATAATAACTCCTGAGTCATCTAAAGAGTATAACTTACCTGATGCACGGTCCTTAAAGGTAATAAAATCATGGAGATTTTTTGTTTCCTTTGGTGTATCCACTACTACTTCTTGCTTTTTATAGCCATCATTTAAGACTTCTACCGTTTTTTGAGATAAGACTAAATGGGACTCGTAAACAGTTAAAGCATCTCTCTCTTTTTCATACTTATTCGTTTCTTCCTCTGTAGCATCAGGGTTATAAACCACTGTGGCATCATAGTGCCAAATTTTTGAAAACTGGATATCAACAATGTCCCCGATTGAATCCTTTAATCCGAATCCTGTAATAATCATTGCCATACATCCTGCAATACCTAAAACCGTCATTAACATTCGCTGTTTGTACCTAAATAAATTCCGCGCTGTTACTTTTTGATTAAAGTTAAATCTTGACCAGATGAAAGGTATCTTTTCTAGTAAAATTCTTTTACCTGGTTTTGGTGCTTTAGGCCTCATTAGTACAGAAGGCGTACTTAATAAATCGACTCTTAAAACAATCATTGATGATAACACTGTACATAGAAGTGCCACTACAAGTGATTGGATTGAGTAACTTGGATAGTAAGTGATAATCACAGGTGGCAAGTTATACAAACTGCCATATGCATTATAAATAACTGATGGGAAAACATTAAAACCAATAACAAGTCCTAATAAACTCCCTATCACACTAGCTAATACCGCATAAACTATAAATTTTTGAGCTATTTCAAAATTACTGTAGCCTAATGCTTTAAGCGTGCCTATTTCACCCCGTTTTTCATCCACCATTCGAGTCATGGTGGTTAAACAAATCAGTGCAGCAATCATGAAGAAAAATACAGGAAAGACAGTTGCAATGGAAGAAATACGGTCCGCGTTGTCTTTATATTCTGTGTAAGCAGGATTAACATTCCGATCTTGATAAACATATTTAATATCCTGTAGAGAATCAACTTCATCTTCCTTTTTCTCTAAGTCAGTTTGTTTGCTTTGAAGTGTTTTTTCTTCTGAATTTAATTTTTCTTCTTGTTCTGCTAAACTTTTTTCAGACGTTTTCAAAGCTTCTTTCATCTCTTGTGGAACTGGTTGTCTCATTTTTTCAGCTGTTGTTACTTGCTCACTTTGGGTACTTAACTCTTTTTTAGCCGTTTCTATTTGCTGTTTAGCATTCGTTAATTGGTTTCTACCTGTTTCAAGTTGTTCTTTTCCTTCTTGAATTTGGGCTTTTCCATCTTGGTATAATGTTTTAACGCGTTCTTTTTGAGATGAATCTAATTGTTTTTTTAGTTCTTTTTGATTGGTTTTTACTCTTTTTTCATACGTCTTACTATAACTTTCTAATTTTTCAGTGTTTTTATACGTCACATAAAGCTCAGTAAAAACATCAAGATTAAAATCTGTGGTGGGGACAATACCAAAAATATCCACTGAGCCTTTACCAACATTGGTATTTCCTCTAGAAACTTGATCAATATACATAGGACTATTAATTAAGCCAACCACTTCATAATTTTCTGTTGTTAGTTTATCCTCTGTTGTTTGAATGGTTATTTTATCACCAATTTTATATTTTTTAAGCTCTTTAGCTCTATTATCTAAAGCAATTTCACCAGTTTTTTCAGGAAGTTTTCCTTCCAATAATCTTGGTTGATTTAGTTGTTGTTTTTGGTCATATGACATCAAACGAATGACGGTATTCTCGGTTTTTTCTGTAGCATCTATGGTGTAGCTACCTTCAGCTTGTTTTACTTGTTTATTTTCTTTCACTAATTCTAACTCTTTATTTTCAAGACCAATGGGGGAGACGACTTTACTATCCATTAACTGCTGATCTTTATAATAAGTATCTGCCGTGTGAATCATATCTGGTCCTGTTGCTTTGATTCCTGCATAAAAACAAACACCTAATAAAATAATTAGTAGAATTGAAAAAAATCTTGCTTTAGATTGTAGAATCTCCCTAATATTGGATTTCCTTAAGGCTTTTTTACTCATTCATATCCCTCCTACCATTCTATTTCTTCTACTGGTATAGGATGTTCATTTAAATCAATACTTCTGACTTTAGCATCATTCACTCGAATCACTCGATCTGCCATTTTAGCTATTTCTGAATTATGAGTAATCACAATGACCGTTGTCTTCTGTTTACGGCAGGTATCTTCTAATATTTTCAGTACTTGTTTTCCTGTTTCAAAATCTAAAGCACCTGTTGGCTCATCACACAACAGGAGTTTAGGGTTTTTAGCTAAAGCTCGAGCGATCGCCACTCGTTGTTGTTCTCCCCCTGATAATTGGGAAGGAAAATTAGCTTTTCTGTGATCTAAGTTAACTAATGTTAAAACCTCATCCACATCAAGTGCGTTAGTTGAAACTTGAGAAGCCAGTTCTACATTTTCTCTTGCCGTTAGATTAGGAACTAAATTGTAAAATTGAAACACAAAACCAACATCTAGTCTTCTATAGGTCGTTAGTTCTTTGGCATTATGTTTAGCAATATCCACACCATCTACAATAATTTGACCTTCATCACAACTATCCATACCACCTAGTATATTAAGAACCGTTGATTTTCCTGCTCCACTAGGTCCTAAAATCACAACGAACTCCCCTTCTTCAATGGAAAATGATACGCCGTTGTTGGCAACAATCACGTTGTCCCCCATATGATACCTTTTAAATACATCTTTCACTTCTACATAGCTCATCATGACACCTCACTTTTTCTTATTTACTAATTATATCAAAGTAAATTGGTTTTTCTAAATAAAATCCGTTTTTTATGAAGAAAACTATAAAACGAACTGTTGTTCTTACTTTCTTTATCACGTATAATGATGGTAGATAAATTAGGGGGAAGACAATGGCAAAAAAGAAGCAACATAAACAAAAACATCCGGCATCACTTTTAATCGGTTTAATTATTCTTTTAGGATTAGCTTTTGCAGGCGTTCAGTTACCAGATTTTTTAAATGATTTTTTACTACCTGGTAACACAAAACCAACCAGTCAAAAGACAACTCAAGCACCTAGTAGCCAATCTGGTGATAATCCGGGACCGATTGAGCATGGGGATGCGACTTTTACTCAAGAAGAGATGAAAGACAATAAAAAGGGCTGGATTCATTACGGAGAATACGATCAATTTGATCGCCCGACAACGGCTGAAGCTTTAATTACACCTGCTATGATTGGAACTGGAACGGGAGCTAAACAGGACATCCGACCACCAGGATTTATTTCAGGAACTGATCCAAATAATCATTCAAGAGGTCATTTAATTGGTCGCCAACTCGGTGGTAGTGGTGAAGATCCTAAAAATTTAGTCACACTTTATCAAAACCCTGTGAATACGCCTTTTATGACGAAGTATGAAAACATGGTCCGAAAAGCAGCTGATAACGGTGAAACCATTCGTTACCGAGTGAAACCAATTTACGAAGGTGACATTGGTATGCCGACTGCCGTTCAAATGGAAGGTAAGGGTTTAAATAAACATACGAAAATTAACTTCAATGTTACGATAGAAAATAAAAAATAGGAGGTTTGCGTGATGTTTAAGGAATTAGAAACTGAACTTAAAACAGCTGAACCAAAAGACTTCTTAACTCTTTTGAAAGAAAAAGAAATATCAGATTATAAGGGGTATCTACTATTCAATCTAACCAATATAGAAAGCAACTTCTATCAAAATCTTGAATTTTTAAAAGACGATGATATTTGGTTACAAGAGGAACTTAAAGATTATGCGATTGTTGCTCAAACCATTGATAATGACTATGTTCTTGCTACAGACACCTCTGTTTTGGTTATTCCTTATAGCTTAAATAAAAAGGATAGTGAGTTTTTTGAGTTAAGTTCTATTGACTTTTTCATTCAGTTAGAAGAAAAAAATTTAAATAGTAATATTTTAGCTAGTTAGAAAGACAAAATTTACAAATCAAACATCCAAATAATAAGCAAAAGAACTCAAAACCACTCAGCATTTTTGATTGATTTTGAGTTTTTCTACTTGCTCAGCAGTAACCGATTTTTTTAAATTAGGTTTCAAAAATAAACTTATGCTATAATGGTTCCAATTTAATTAATTTTTAGGAGGAATGCTTAATGGGATTAATTGTTTTAATCGGACCGCACGCTGTTGGAAAAATGACGATTGGGAAAGCGCTTGAAAAAAGAATCGATGGGAAATTATTATTTAATCACCAAACTATTGATATTTATGCTAATTTTTTAGGCTATACCAAGGAGACTTTCCGTTTATCAGATGACACACGTTTTAATTTATTTGAAAGTTTTGTTAAGACACCTAAGACGAATACCACTAAAAATATTATTTTTACTGTACTTGCTGATTTTAGCAGCTCTTATGATATTGAGTTTCTCCATAAAATTGCTGCTATCTTTCTGGCAGAAAATCAAGATGTTTTCTTTGCGGCACTGCAAGCTGACATGGCGACGCGTTTAAAGCGAAATACTCATGAAGATCGTTTAAAAGCCAAGCCTTCAAAAAGAGATCTTGAATTTTCAAGAAATGAACTTCTGACCAGTGTTGATAAGCACTGTTTAGAAATTGATGATTCCAAGCTTAAGGAATTATTCCCAGAAATACCTACACTAACAATCAATAACACAAAGCTTTCAGCAGAAGAGGTAGCCACAAAAGTTATTCATCATTTTAAACTAGACTCCCGTTAACAGTGTCACATTCTGACATCATTAATTGCTATACTATAGTTATCATTCTCAGGAGGCGTTTTATTTGAAATATTTATTTTTAACTTCATCATTTATAGATAGTTATCAATTTTTAGAAGAATTTACTCAAGAGTCGATCAAAGGAAAAAAGATTGTTTTTATTGATATTGCTAGTCAGGTTGAAGAAAATTCTGACTACATAGAAGAAGGTATCAATCTATTAAAAACTCTAGGAGCTCACGTGACTCTTCTAGATAAAGACAAGCATAATTACGAAGCATTGGTCCGCGAAACTGATTATATCTATGTCGCTGGTGGTAACACTTTTTATTTACTTCAAGAACTCAAAAAAACAGGTTTAGACAAATTAATCATTCAACATATTGAAGCTGGTAAACTTTACATTGGTGAATCAGCAGGTTCTATTATTATGGCAAAAGATATCTCTTATATTAAGCACATGGATGACATAAGTATGGCACCTGAGTTAGCTGATTATACTGGATTAAATCAAATCGATATCTCTCCTGTTCCTCATTTAGAGAACGAATATTTAGATGAAGCTGTTCAAACTATTTTAGTAACTGAAAAAGAAGTTTGCCAGTTAACCCCGTTTCGCGATAATGAAGTCTTAACCTATAAAAATAATAAACTAAAAAAGCTAAGTTAAGGCGTAGTCCCTAACTTAGCTTTTTATTTATCCTAAAATCGTTAATTCTTTTGGATAGTGATTTAAATTCTCACAGCCATCTTCTGTCACAATCACTAAATCTTCAATTCTAACGCCCACTTCACCTGGCACATAAATCCCTGGTTCAATTGAGAAAATATTGCCGACTTTGGCTTTTGTATGATTTGCCCCTGAAACATCTCCTGCTTCATGGCACTCCATCCCAATAAAGTGACCTGTACGGTGTGTAAAGTACTCACCATATCCTTTTTCAGTAATATAATCACGAGCAGCTGCATCAATTTCAGCAAATGTAACTCCTGGTTTTACTTTTTCTATGGCACGCTTGTTCGCTTCAAGAACAGTCTCATAAACTTCACGACTTTTATCTGATACTTCTTTGTAGAAAAATGTACGAGTCATATCAGAACAGTAGCCGTTTTTCATACCACCGATATCGATAATAATGCTATCACCAGCCGTTACAATACTATCATCGTTCATGTGATGAGGGTCTGCTCCATTAGCACCGTAAGCCACGATTGGGTCAAATGAAAAGCCTGAATTACCTAATTCTTTATAGATAGTAGCTAATTTTTCAGTCATGGCAAGTTCCGTTAATTTCTCAGGAACTAAATCTGCCAACTTACCAACAGCTGTATCATTGTCTCTTGATACTTCACGCATTTTTTGTTTTTCATCTTCTGATTTAATGGCACGAACATCATCGGTAATCTCTGAACTTAAGGCAAAATGACTCACTTCTTTGCCAACTTTTTTCATTAAGCCAAGTAAAAATTCTGCTGCCCAATGTTTATCTACAGCAATAATTTCATCATGATTCAGTTGATCAGCTAACACACCAATGCCTTTTCCTTCGTCGATATCATCCACTTTGACCACTGGCATGCCTAAATCTGATGCTGGAATTGGGAATAATTTGTTGATCACAGCCACATGTTCTCTATTTTCTTTAAGAACCAACGCAGCTAATCTTTCACCTGGTTCGATCATTTTTCCGGTTAAGTAAAAAATGGTCATCGGATCTGAAACGATTAGTTGGGGCATATTTCTAATTTCCATCTCTTTTAATACATTTTCTAATCTTTCCTTATACATCTTACGACCTCCTTAATTTAAAAAAGTAGCTTGAGAAAAATCCCAAACTACTTTTTCTTACACTTACTATTGTACTTGAAAACGACACTCGCCGTCTAGGTAAGTTGCTTCTAAATCTAATGCATCTGATAAAACAATAAAATCTGCAGCGCGTCCGCGAGTGATACTACCACACACATCGTCCATTTTACAACTAACAGCAGGAACGTAACTTGCCATCATGATTGCTTCTTCTGGGGTTGCGATTCCCCATTCAACCACATTTTTAACCGCTTCTTTGAGTCTTAAAATACTCCCTGCTAAATTACCTTCAGCCATACGAGCTGTTCCATCTTTAACGGTTACTGGGAACTCACCTAACATGTAATCTCCATCAGGCATACCACCAGCCATCATACAATCTGTAATCAAGGCAATGTGATCATGTCCCGCTTTTTCCATTAAAATATTAGCCGCATCTGGATGCACATGATGTCCATCACAAATCAATTCAGAAAAGACGTGTTTTAAATTCATTGCGGCACCAACCATTCCAGGTTCACGGTGATTTAAGCCACGCATGCCATTAAAGGCATGAACAAAGACACTGGCACCACATTCAACCGCTTCGCTGGCTTCAGCTAATGTAGCATTACTATGTCCAAGGGCAACGACAACACCATTATCAGTCACTTCTTTTACAAAGTCAGAGACACCTTCACGCTCTGGTGCTAAGGCGATTTTTTTGATAATTCCACCTGATACTTCTTGCCATTCATTGAATATGTCAATATCTGGATCAGAGAAATAACCAGGATTTTGAGCGCCTTTGTATTCTTCTGTAAAGAACGGTCCTTCAAAGTAAATCCCTTGAATTTTCGCACCCTTCACATCTTGATAAACCTCACCAATCGTTTTAGCAACCGTTGTTAACTGTTCACGGCTAGATGTTAACGTTGTTGGTAAAAATGACGTCACACCACAAGACAATAAATCTTCAGACATTTGCTTAATACCTTCAGCATTTGCGTCCATCACATCATTATTTTTAAACCCATGAATATGAGTATCCACTAGACCTGGGGCAATCCATTTATCTGTATAATCAATGACTTTTTCTGTTTCTTCTGGTTTTTCTTTCGTTACTTTCCCAAAAATACCATCTGTAATATCTAAAAATCCAGGGCCTTCTGTCCCACTTGTTAAGAAAAATTTATCTGCATAGATTACTGTTTTCATTGTCAAAACTTCCTTCTATATTTGTTACCTTAAACCTATCACTAAATGCTTTTTTCGTCAAGGATTGGTCTATACAATACATGTGAATGAAATTTCATAACTGGATATCGAACATACGGACTATTTTTCTGATTTAATTTTGTTTAAATGACTTTTTTTATACAGAAATATGTTATAATTATGCCATTCATTCGTTCGTTACATTCATTATTAGTTACATAACTTAGTACAGATGGGAGCGCTAACCTTTGGAAATTAATAGTAAAGTAAACTTCGATTGGCAAGGTAGCCAATTTGAAGGAATTATTGAAAAAGAATACGAAAATTCAGTCCTATTAGCTGTTGTTAATCCAACAACAGAATTAAAAGAAAAATATTTAGGACGTTTGGTAGTTAGTAAAAAAACTTGCCAACAAGTTGGTTAATTTTAACTTTGAATAACAAAAAAACAAGCTGAAAACAGGGTCAGCTTGTTTTTTTTTTATTTTTGACGGTAATTTTGTAAAAAGTCTCCTAATGCGTCTGTGGTCATTTTTAATTCATCTACTTTAGGTAAATAGACAATCCTAAAATGATCTGGTGTTGGCATATTAAAGCCTTTACCATGGACTAGTAAAACATGTTTTTCATGAAGAAAATCCAAAACAAATTTTTCATCATCTAAAATATTAAATTTTTTCGTATCAATTTTAGGGAAGATATAAAATGCTGCTTTTGGTTTTTTTGCTGTAATTCCTGGAATCTCATTTAAAGCGTTTGTGATGAACTCTCGTTGCTCATAAATCCGTCCACCAGGAAGTAATAGCTCATCTACGCTTTGATAGCCACCTAGAGCTGTTTGGATAATTTGTTGAGACAAGACATTCGAACATAGTCTCATAGATGCCAACATATTCAAGCCTTCAATGTAGCCTCTCACATGTTTCTTTTCACCACTAATAACCATCCATCCACATCTAAACCCTGCTACTCGGTGTGATTTGGATAACCCATTAAAAGTAATGACACATAAATCGGGAGCAAGGGTCGCAATCGAAATATGCTCTAAACCATCCATCACCAAACGATCATAAATTTCATCAGAATAAATAATTAATTGATGTTCTCGCGCTACTTTCACGATTTCTTCTAGTAATTCTTTAGGATAAAGTGCTCCTGTTGGATTGTTTGGATTAATTAAAACAATCGCTTTTGTGCGACTTGTAATCTTACTTTTTATATCAGCAATATCTGGATACCACTCGGCTTCCTCATCACATACGTAATGAACCGCATTTCCACCGGCTAACGTCACAGCTGCTGTCCACAATGGGTAATCGGGCATAGGAATTAAAATCTCATCTCCGTTGTCAATCAACCCTTGCATTGACATTGTAATTAACTCACTGACCCCATTACCTGTATAAATATCATCGATATCAACATTTGGAAAGCCTTTTAATTGGCAATATTGTTGAATCGCTTTTCTTGCTGAAAAAATTCCTTTTGAATCAGAATACCCTTCTGAATGTCTCGCATTCGTAATCAAGTCATCAATCACTTCGTTGGGTGCTTTGAACCCAAACGCTGCTGGATTCCCTGTATTTAATTTAATGATATCAATGCCACGTTTCACCATTTTATCGGCTTCTTCTAAAACAGGACCTCGTACATCATAACTAACATGATCTAATTTTGACGATTTATTATAAAATTTCATCCTTTGTCCTCCCAAAGTGATCTGTGTTTCTTTTTCTAAAATACGCTTACTCTCATCAATTTGCAACTTTTTTTTAATAATATGACTAAAATTTATATTTTAAGAATGCCATGTTATATTAGCTTCTGCACAAATATCCTCACCTACAGTTACTTGATGACGACTAGTATTATCCTCGTCTTGTTGATAACTGCTTGTAACGACTTCACCATATCTAATTTCTTTATTAAATTTAATCGAAACACTACTAGGTCGTTTTTCTGTTAACCAATCAATCTCTAATACATCTATCATCCAATCTAAATAAATCGCATTATTAACATGTTGATTGTCATCTATATCATAGTATCTCACACTGTATTCTTTACTTTGAGTAATTTCTTCAACTGGTAATACCTTCTCACCACGTTTAATTCGTTTAATTTTTTCTGATTCAAAAGGAGCAATAATCTCATCTAAGACACTACCCATTTTGCGCTCTTTAAGATCCATTAAGGCAAATGTTGTTTCCATCGTCACGCATTCATTGCCTTCTTCGTCTAAAATCCAAAAATTACGATAACAGAAAAATTTATTATAGTTCGCAGCTTCTGTTCCTAGAGTTACTGTTTCGCCGGCTACTGGTAAACGTTTAATTGAAATATCATGTTGCAAGATAATCCATCCTAATCCAAACGTATGTACATAAGCATCACTTACACCTAATGACTTACTTTGATTACCAGAAATTTGAATTAAAATTTTTACTAATGTTGGTATTTTTAAATAATCACTTCGATCACATTCGTAAGAAGGAATAACGTATTTTTCTGTGTATTTTTTTGCCACTTTATTTACCTCTTTTTTATTTTATTAGTTATACTCCCTATCATACCAAAAAAAATCTCTTTCATGCTACCAATTTACTTTTAAGAAACTTCCTCTCTTGTAACCCTTATGATTGCTTTGTCTGAGTAATACAAGTAAAATATAAAATGAATATTACGATTAGAAAGTAGGCTATGCTATGTCACAAGATAACAAAGCGTTATTTATTATATTTGGCGGTACCGGAGATTTAGCGAAAAGAAAACTTTATCCTTCATTATTTAGACTGTTCCGTAAAGGAAATATTAATAAACATTTTGCAGTCATCGGAACAGCTCGTCGCGAGTGGTCAGATGACTACTTTAGAGAAATCGTAGCAGAGTCGATTGAATCATTACAACCAACACAACAAGAAATCACAGATTTTACTTCTCACTTCTACTATCAAGCACATAACGTGAATGACACAGCTGAATACCAAGTATTAGGAGATTTAGCTAATCGTTTAGATGAGGAATACCAGTTAGATGGTAATCGTTTGTTCTATCTAGCTATGGCTCCAAGATTCTTTGGCACAATTTCAAAACATATAAAATCAGAAAAAATCATGACAGAAAATGGTTTTAGTCGCCTAATCATCGAGAAACCTTTTGGTACAGATTATGAAACAGCTGAGTTATTAAATAATGAAATAGGCGCAGCTTTCAAGGAAGAGCAAATTTTCCGTATTGATCATTATTTAGGAAAAGAAATGGTTCAAAATATTTCAGCCGTTCGTTTTGGCAATAACATTTTTGAATCTCTTTGGAATCATAAATACATTGAGAGCGTCCAAATCACTTTAGCTGAAAGTTTAGGTGTGGAAGAGCGCGGTGGTTATTACGATCAAAGTGGTGCCTTAAAAGATATGGTTCAAAATCATATTTTACAAGTCGTTTCGCTCCTTGCGATGGAACCACCTACTATTTTTTCAGAAGAAGCGATTCGAACTGAAAAAATCAATGCTCTAAAAGCAGTCAGAGTTTACGATGAAAAAGAAGTCTTACACGCAGTTGTTCGTGGACAATATGCTGAAGGTAAATTAGGTGACAACTCATTTGCTAGCTACAAAGACGAACCTGGTGTAGAGGAAAACTCTCAAACGGAAACATTTGTCGCCGCTAAGTTTATGATTGATAACTTTAGATGGGCAGGTGTGCCTTTCTACGTTCGAACAGGTAAACGCCTCACAGAAAAAGGAACTCGCATTAATATTGTCTTTAAATCAACACCAATCAACGTTTTTAGAGAAGCAAGTAATGATCCTGCTGATTTACCTGAAAATATCTTAACGATCTATATTCAGCCAACAGAAGGCTTCTCATTAACCCTTAACGGTAAAGAAATTGGTGACGGCTTTAACATTGATCCCGTGAAACTTGATTATCGTCATTCACAAGAAAACCTAGACAACAGTCCAGAAGCCTATGAAAAATTAATTCTTGATTGTCTTAAAGGTGACGCGACAAACTTCACTCATTGGGATGAAGTGGCGACTTCTTGGAAAATCGTAGATATCATTCGCCATACTTGGGACAAAGAAACAACTCCGATTCCTACTTATCCAGCAGGTTCAATGGGTCCAAAATGTGCCTTTGATTTACTTGAATCAGATGGACACAAATGGGTTTGGGAACCAGATGCGTGGTATAAGGAACAAGGTTTAATTAAATAATAGAAAAGGGACTGTGACATAAGTACGTCACAGTCCCTCTTTTACAAACAAAACGGTGTCACAGAAGTAGCTTCTTCGGAAATAAGCCGAAAATCACAAAAATTTAAAAAGCAATTTTCGTAATTTCCTTCTTATCTCTTGAAGCTGAACACTTCTGTCACAACCTCTTTACTCTAATCCATCCACTAATGCTTCTGGGAAGTTCTCTTCAACGATCGTTGCACATCTGTGACATAGGTTGCTTAATTTTTCATGACTACCCACATCTTCTTTGACCCCACGACAACGTTGACAAGTTTCACCTTCTGCACGTTCAACTAAAACTGACATATTATCAAACTTAACAGCTTTTTCGGAAACCTCAGCATTAACTGAAGCCACTTCAAAACCTGAAACAATTAATACTTGTTCTAAGTTTGCATTTAAAGCTTCTAATAACACTTTAACTGGTTCACTTGGGAAGATAGTCACTTTAGCTTCAAATGATTTACCAATTAATTTTTCAGTACGCGCTTCTTCTAGAGCTTTTAAGACATTATCGCGAACATCCATGAAGTTACTCCATAAATCTAGAATTTCATCTTGATCTGGGTAAACTGTAAATCCTGGAAGCTCAGCTAATTGAACGAACTCTTCTTCTTCCTGTAAATACTCCCAGATTTCTTCTGCTGTATGAGGTAAGATTGGTGTCATTAATTTTGTTAATGCCACTAACACTTCATAGAAGACAGTTTGCATCGCACGACGATCGTAATTATCTTCTGCTTCAATATAAACCACATCTTTAGCAAAGTCTAAGTAGAAAGCTGACAATTCATTGTTACAGAAGTTAACTAATCTCTTATACACAGTTGAGAATGAATAACTATCATAACCCTTTTCTCTAATTGTTTGGATTTCTTGATTCAAGCGAATCATCATATATTTATCCACAGAACGTAAATCGTCATATGCCACAGCGTTTGCTTTTGCGTCAAAGTCAGATGTATTAGCAAGTAAGAAACGCATCGTATTACGGATTTTACGATAAACTTCTGCAATTGAGTTCAGTGTATTCATATCAACACGTACGTCTGATTCATAATCCACACTAGCTACCCATAAACGTAAGATATCAGCACCTAATTGGTTAGTTACTTTACCTGGTTCAATGGTATTACCTAATGATTTACTTTGTTTACGGCCTTGAGGATCTAAAGTGAATCCTTGTGATATAACAGCTTTATATGGAGATACGCCGTTAATCGCTACACTGGTTGTAATACTTGAGTTAAACCAACCACGGTATTGATCAGATCCTTCTAAATAAAGATCAGCTGGGAATGACAAGTTATCACGACCACGTAAGACAGCTTCGTGTGATGATCCTGAATCAAACCATACATCCATGATATCTGTTTCTTTAGTAAACTCGCCATTTGGACTTCCTGGATGAGTAAAGCCTTCTGGTAATAAGTCTTTGGCTTCACGTTCAAACCAAACTCTTGATCCATGTTCAGCAAAAAGATTAGCTACATGTTCAATAATTTCTGGTGTAATGATTGGTTCTTCATTTTCAGCGTAAAAAATTGGTAATGGCACACCCCACGCACGTTGACGAGAAATTACCCAATCTCCACGGTCGCGAACCATGTTATAAAGACGTGTTTTACCCCATGGGATAATCCAATCCACTTTTTCAACTTCAGATAAAATATTATCTCTAAATTTATCAATTGAAGCAAACCACTGAGCAGTCGCTCTAAAGATAACTGGTTTTTTAGTTCTCCAATCATGTGGATAACTATGTGTAAAGAAGTCTAATTTAAGCAAAGCGCCTTTTTCTTCTAACAATTCAGTAATCATTGGGTTGGCTTTATCGTAGAAAATCCCTTCAAATCCAGGAGCTTCAGCCGTGAAACAGCCTCTGTTATCCACAGGAGATACCACATCTAAATTATATTTACGCCCAACAATGTAGTCATCCTCACCATGACCTGGTGCTGTATGAACTAAACCAGTCCCTGCATCCAGTGTCACGTGATCACCTAAAATAAGTAATGATTCACGGTCGTAGAATGGATGTTGAGCTGTCATATTTTCTAACATTTCACCCTTGAATTCTTCTAAAATTTCAGGATTTTCCCAACCAATCGCATTAGATACTGTCTCTAATAAATCTTTAGCTACAACATATTTTTTACCTTCAACAGCCACAATCACATAAGCAAAATCTTTATTTACAGTAATGGCTAAGTTTGCTGGTAACGTCCAAGGAGTTGTTGTCCAAATAACAAAGTTAACATCATCTGCTAATTTACCTTGGCCATCTTTGATTTTGAATGCTACATAAATAGAAGCTGATTTCACATCTTTGTACTCAATTTCTGCCTCAGCAAGTGATGATTCACTTGATGGTGACCAGTAAATTGGTTTTAAGCCTTTATAGATATAGCCTTTTTCAGCCATTTTACCAAACACACGAATTTGTGCTGCTTCGTAATCTTTCGTTAAAGTAACATATGGGTTGTCCCACTCGCCACCAATACCTAAACGTTTGAAATCTTCTCTTTGTGTATCAACTTGCGTTAAGGCATACTCTTCACATTTTTTAAGATACTCTGCACGTGACATTTCTTTACGTTTAACACCTTTGTTTGTTAATACTTGCTCGATTGGTAAACCGTGAGTATCCCAACCAGGAACATAAGGTGATCTAAACCCAGCCATTGATTTAGAACGAACAATGATGTCTTTACTAATTTTGTTTAACGCATGACCTAAATGGATATTACCATTCGCATAAGGAGGTCCATCATGTAAAATAAAAGTTGGTTTACCTTCATTTAATTCTTGACGACGCTCATAGATTTTTTGTTCTTCCCAGTTTTTTTGCCATTCTACTTCTCTGTTAGGCAAGTTGCCTCTCATTGGAAAACCTGTTTTACCTAAATGTAGTGTTTCTTTTGTTTTCATACACACATTCCTCTCTTTTAAAAAAAATATATAAAAAAAGACTCCTCCCTAAAAAGGGACGAAGTCTTCGTGTTACCACCCATGTTTAATACTGGATTAATCCAAGTATTCTCTCTCATGATAACGGTCTTTAACCGGCTACACTTACTTGTCTTTCGGAAGTAGCATTAAATGAAGGATCTTTCCTATACTAGAGTCTTATCAGGTTTTCACTATCCCTGACTCACTTAAAAGAATAACACAGGCTTTTCTATTTCATTTTTTATTTTACGCGACTACGGCTAGCACGTTCTGGACGGCCACCTTTTTTAGTCTCTTCTTTTACTTTATCTTCTTTTTTAGCAGGTTTCTCTTCTGGTAATACAATTTCAGTTGTTTCCTTAAATTCAGGTTTAACTTCAATTGCTACAGCTGTAGGATCACTACTGTTTGCAGATTCAACAGCGTCAAGAACTTCTCTAAATGCTGTATGACTACTATCCACATAAGCACCAAATGGTTTTAATAATTCATCCCACTCACCACTTTTTACAATTTGTAATTGTGATTCTAACAACACAGATAAGTTTCTGTGGAAGACACGTGTTTTTTTCTTCAAATCATCTGTTTCAACAGCTAATTGACGAGCACGTTCACTTGCTTCAAGTAAAATTTGGTTCGCTTTGTTTGTTGAACCTGTGATTAATTCTTCACTCATTTTATTTGCATGAGCTAAAATATCTTCAGATTGTGCTTGTGCTTGTTGAATAGCCAAGTCACTTTCTTTTGTTGCATTTTCTTTCAATTTGTCAGCTGTATCTTGTGCCACAATAATTGATTGATTTAATGAATCTTTTAATTCATTGAAGTAACTTAATTTTTCTTCGGCTTGTTTTGCTTGTTTTTCTAGTTCTCTGTTTTCAGATACTAATTTTTCTACATCTAATGCGATTTGATCTAAGAAATCATCTACTTGATCTTTGTCATATCCTTTAAATTTCGATGCAAAACTCTTACTCGTAATATCGATTGGTTTTATTGACATTCTTTCACCTCATAAAAAAGTTACTTTCTTAAGACACGAATGCTTAAGCGAACTTTATCTTTTTTTGTTTTTCCATGTTCTTCAAGTATTTGAATTCGTCCTAACTTTCTCACTGATATAATATCAAGATAATCGACGACATAATCCACTCGCTCTGTTTCGACCCAATTAATTTTGACTCGGTTTGATTCTACTACTTGTTTGGCTCTTTGCCTAGATATATTATATACTGTGGAAATAATATTATCAATTCTTAAGGAACTGACTGTTAAAGACTCTTCTTGCCATTCATTCGTTGGAATCAAAAGATCAGTATACGCTATTTTTTCAAAGCGAACACCAAAGGACCCAATTTTATCCACTTGATTCACAATGTAATTCGCCATAGAGTCTTTAATAAATACTTGCCACCTAGAGCCATCAGTAATAATATCACCAATAAACTCTCGTTTGACGCCAGTACTCATTAATGTACCGAGAATTTTACCATGGCTCAATGAACCAAATTTAGTTGGGTATTTTATTTCATATACTTCAATTTCGTAATCTTCTTGCTGTGGTTCATAATAACTTGGATAAATCACTGCACATTGCCGCTCAGAATTTTCAAATCCTCCAAATAAAGAAAAAGTGATATCACTTTTTGTCCCTATTAAGCTACTTAAAATAAACGCTTCTCTTGGGTTTAAAAACTCAGTAACATAAGGTGCGTATTGATTTTCTACTTGTTCAAACCAACTAATCACATTATCAATAAAAGGATGCTCGTCCTTGCGAAAATGCTGATACACATTAGCTAGCAAAAAACTCACATCCTTTCTCATTTAAAAATTAATAACCGAAAAATATTCGTGTTATCAGCATAACAAATCCTTTACTTGCAAGTTGTAATGCAACAACTGCTACAATGATTGTAAAATCTATTGGACCAAATGACAAAGGCAAACGGTCAAATAAACTTAAGTAAGGTCTGCTAATTTTTATAATAAATTGTCCTATTGATGTTTCATATGCTCCTGGAAACCAAGATAGTAATGCATATGCCACAAGTACAAAGGAATAAATTTCTACTACTTTAAGAAATATCATTAAAAGATTCATAATTAACATAAATGTACATCCTTAATAATTAGATAAGTGTGTCGAAATTAAACTTTGTGCTACTGATGAATCAACATCCACATTTGCTGGTGAGCAAATAAATATCTCTTCACCAATTCGTTGAATATCTCCATCTACAGCATAAATAGCACCAGTAATAAAATCAACCACTCTTCGTGCTTGGAATTCTTCCATTGCTGAAAAAGTGATAATCACGATTTCTTTTCTAAATAATGCTTGTGCAATGGATTTGCAATCTGAATAAGCTCTAGGCTCGAATACAGTAATTTTGCGGTGTACACGTTTATTTTCAGTTTGACGTCGTTGATTTTTCTCGTTCACATTTTGATAAGCGTTCATATCAACAACCTTCTTATTAGCTAAATTATTTGAAGAAGTTTGACCTAAAGAAGACGTATTCGTTTCTTCAGACGCTTGATAAGCGTAAGATGGTTCATTAGAATATTGTGTCTCTTCTTTTTCAAAACTTTCTTCATCTACCATGGGAGTGTCTAAATTAATATCTGCTTCCTGTGAATCGTCCAGTCCAAAAAAATTGGACCAATTTCTAGATTTAAATAAATTCATCTTTCTGCCACCTCGTTTCCTTCTTCATTAAAAAAATTTGAGCCTACTCGAACAAACGTTGCACCTTCTTGAATAGCTATTCCAAAATCACGGCTCATTCCCATACTTAATTCTGTACAAGGGGCATAATTTAAGTTTTTCTCTTCAATCGTTACTTTCAACTTATTCAACGTAGAAAAAATTAAATGTAAATCAACTTCACTCGCATTAAACGGTGCCATTGTCATAAGACCTACAATAGATATGTTTTCAAATTCAGACAGCGAAAGAATAAACTCTTCAACTTCTGACACTGACAAGCCCTGTTTAGATTCTTCACCTGAAACATTAACTTGAACAAAACATTTTATTTGGTTGTCGGCTCGCTTATTAATTTCATTAGCGAGACTAAAACTATCTAAAGCATGAAAATAGTCAATTTCGTTAATAATTGATTTTACTTTTCGCCGCTGTAAATTCCCAATAAAATGCCATTTAATTTGCTTTTGATCAGCTAAATACTCTTTTTTTTCTATTAATTTTTCCATTCTATTTTCTGCTAAATGGATCATTCCATTGTCCACAACTTGTTTCGTTGTTTCACTATCTACAGATTTACTGACACAAATTAAGTTCACAAGAGACGCGTCTCTGTGACTTAATTCGCAGTTTTTTTGAATGGTTTCTTTAATTGTTTGAATGTTCGTTTTTATCGTCTGCTCAAGCACTACCTACTCACCTCTTATTTTTTTCTTCTAAAGAATGGTGGAGTACTAAGTTCATCATCATCTTCATCTGAAGAATGATCTGATTCAGTGTTACTAAATGTATCAAAATCTCTCTTTTCGATTGATTCAAATTGTGTTTCATCAGGTACATTACGTGTTGGTGCTTCACGACGAATATCCCAATCACCAAATGCGCCATTATTTGTATTCGTTGCTTCAACTTCAACTTGTTTAGCTTCTTGAGTTGGTCTTACTTGACGTTGAACCATTCCTTGAGTTGTCACATTGCCTCTTGGAGCCATTGGACGTTCTCTTTTACCTGGATCAATTCCAGTTGCGATAACTGTTACGATGATTTCATCACCTAGTTGATCATTAACTGATGTACCTAAGATGATATTCACATCGCCACCAGTTGCACTTGCCACAATTTCAGAAGCATCTTGCGCTTCGAATAATGTCATATCTAATCCACCAGTGATATTTAATAAGACTTGCTCAGCTCCTTCAATAGAAGTTTCTAATAATGGAGAAGCAATAGCTTTTCTCGTTGCTTCAATGACACGGTCTTCACCATTTGCCACACCAATACCCATAAGAGCAGTTCCTTGGTCTTCCATAACTGTTTTCACATCGGCAAAGTCTAAGTTGACATAACCTGGTGATGTAATAAGATCTGAAATACCTTGAACACCTTGACGTAACACGTTATCAGCTTCTCTAAAAGCTTCTAACATTGGTGTTTTCTTGTCAACGATTTCTAATAAGCGGTTATTTGAAATAATAACTAATGTATCAACATTTTCTTTTAATTCTGAAATACCTTCAGCAGCAAATCTGCTACGTTTTGGTCCTTCAAAACTGAATGGTCTTGTCACCACACCAACTGTTAAAGCTCCTTGAGCTTTAGCAATTCCTGCAACAACAGGTGCTGCACCGGTACCAGTACCGCCACCCATTCCAGAAGTAATAAATACTAAGTCAGCGCCTTGTAATGAAGCTGCAATTTGCTCTTCACTTTCACCAGCTGCTTTTTCTCCCACATCTGGTAAAGAACCTGCGCCAAGTCCTTTTGTAAATTTTGGTCCTAATTGAATCACTGTTTCAGCTTTTGAATGTTGTAGAGCTTGAACGTCTGTATTAGCTACGATAAATTCTACTCCCTTAACACCCTCGTCAATCATGCGGTTTACGGCATTACCACCAGCGCCACCGACACCGATAACTTTGATAACTGCACCAGTGTTTACTGTGCTATCTAAAGAAAATTCCATTGTTTGTTTCCTCCTAGGATATTAATCGAATATGTTAGACAAGAAACCTTTAAACTTGTTACCGATTCCTTCTTTTTCAGTTGCTTCTACTTCAACTTCTGTAATTGTTTCTTTTGGTTGTACGGGTTGTGTTTCTACTTTTTTAGGTTGCTCCATTGGAACTTCTCTATTTTTAGTTACCGTTTTTTTCTTGTTGTCATAAATAGCTAATTTAGTCACGTGATAAACTTCATCTAATTGAGCAACATACTCAACAATTGCGATGCCATTAGCAAAGACTGGGTTACGTAAGCCCATATGATTTGGAACGTACAATTTAACGTTTGTTCCAAAAATATCAGCGGCTAACTCTACCACACCTGGTAAACTAGCTGCTCCACCAGTTAAGATAACTCCTCCTGGTAAATTAAGTGCGTCAATACTATCTAAAACTGCTTTAGATTTAGTAAAGATTTGCTCAACACGCGCTTCAATGATTTCAGATAAATATCTTTCATCAATTTTAACTGGTTCATTTTTACCAATCACATCAACTGGAAATTCTTCGTTAGAAGATGTTCTTTCTGGGTAAGCATAACCGTAGTTAATTTTTAAAGCTTCTGCATTAGTTAACGATGTGTTTAAAACAACAGAGATATCTTTAGTAACAAACTCGCCACCCTCTTGTTCTACGTGAGAGAATTTTAATTCTCTTTCGTACATAACAGATGTAGTTGTTTGTCCGCCACCCATATCAATAATTGTTGTTCCAAAATCTTTTTCACCATCAGAAAGAATTGATTCAGCTAAAGCTAACGGTGTAATAACCATTTCCTCTACGCCTAAACCAGCTTTTTCTACACATTTGCGAATGTTGTGAACGATTGTTTTAGGGCCTGTAAATAATAAGCCTTTCATGTCTAAACGAACGCCAATCATTCCTCTTGGATCTTTGATGCCTTCGAAGCCATCTACTTTAAATTCTTGTGGAATTAAAGTGATTACTTGGCGTTCTGGTGGAGTTGATCTTACAACAGCTGCTGATGCAACATTTTTAACATCTGCTGAAGTAATTTCTTTTGATTCTGTATTAACAGCAATCATACCTTCACATTTTTCAACTTGAAGTAAGTTAGCTGGAATGCCCACACTAACGCTTCTAATTTGTACGCCTGATTTTTCTTCTGCTTGTTTAACTGCTCTTTGAATAGATTGAACAGCTTTATCGATATCAATAACGATACCTCTGTCTAATCCTTTTGATTTTGCATTTCCAACGCCAATAATATTAATTTGATTTTCTATATACTCAGCTACTACGACTTTCACTGAAGTTGTTCCAATATCAAGACTCACATGTATTCCTGTTTTTGCCATGAAAGGTGTTCCCTCCTATTTTCTAACAGAGTCTTCCTCTATTATTGCATAATACCTCACACCATTCTATCATAAAATAGGGTATTAAATAAAGAAGAATACTATAATTGTTATTATTTTTTTCTTAAAATTTGCTCTGTTACTCTACAACTTGACTTGAACTACTTTCTACAGTGGATTCTGATGTTTTATGCGGGTATGAAAATACCCCTGAAAGACCCGCTTCCATATCAATAACACCCTTATCTTTCATTTCAGCGGTTATCTTATCATAAAAAGCCATCTTGTCTGCAATAGTTGTTGATAAACCGATGACTTCATTGCCATCTTTCATCTTAAACTTAATTCTAAATGGATTCGTTTTTGTTGCTAATGACTCGATACTCTCAATATTTTCTTTCAGCGTTGCATCAAATCGATTATAGGCATCTAAGAACTCATTGAGATTTTCACCCTCTTTAAAATTTTGAAGTAGTGGTAAATTTTTCTTCATGTCTTTAACAGGTTCTTTCAAAATAGTGCCATTAGATAAGACTTCATAGTTTTTCCCACTCGTTTTAACATAACCAATTGTTGGGTACTCTTTAATCGTAATTTTCAATTGATTCAAGTTAACTAAACTAATTTTAGCCGTTTCGATTCTCTTATTGTCTTTTTTGACATTTTGAGCCATGACACTCTTATTAAAATATTGTTCCCATAAACTTTTACCTACTTTTATTTCAGAAGATTGAACCACTTCATTTAAATCACTATTTTCTACTCCCGAAACAACAATTTTCCCTACTTTGCTTAAAGGTGAAATAAAGTATAATGTAATAAAAATTGAAATAACTAAGATACCTAAAATTAAGGACAAGCGTTTAAACAATTCTTTTTCTTTTGGTGACTGGCTATATCTTAATTTACTAAAACTTAAACCAGCACTTTTTTCTTCAGAAGTTACATTTTTTTCATCACTTTGCTTTTGTTCAGATTGTGACGCTGTTTCATTTTCAGAAGACTCTTTTTTATCTTCTTGATTCGGAAGCATTAACTGTTTTTTGATATTTTCTTCATGATTATTATTGTCAGTCATTTTCTGCCTCCTCTTATGAAGTTAACGTCGTGATTAAACGGTACAAACGGTCAGTAGCATCTTGAATACCTTCTTTTTTAGATGAAGCTGCCATTGCAAGTCGCTTATCTGAATCAAGCATTAATTCATCAATTTTAGCGACCAAAGTCTCTTGATTTAACTCCGCATTTGGTATCATCACAGCAGCTTGCTTATCGACTAAACTTTGAGCATTTTTTGTTTGATGGTCATTTGTCACATTGGGACTTGGAATTAAAATTGAAGGCAGTCCTAATGATGTGATTTCTGCTAGGGACGTAGCACCGGCACGACCAACAACGACATCCACATTAGCTAATACATTTTCCATATTTTTAATGTAAGGCACAAGCTTTATGTTGCTTTTTTCGCCAGTTATCGTTGCCCATTTTTCTTCTACATCACTAAAATAAATCTCACCTGAGGCGTATAAGACTTGATAAGGTTTTGTTTTAAGCATTTCCAAGCTATCTAAAACAGCCTCATTAATTGCTAACGCGCCACGACTTCCTCCAAATATTAAGACTGTTGGAATATCTGTTTTCAAATCATATTGACTTAAAACTTCCGACTTCTTAATATTAGCCACTTCTTGAGCTCTGGGATTACCTACCATCACTACTTTTTCAGAAGGAAAATCTTTAGCTACATCAGAAAAACAGATACCTATTTTATTTACATATCTGGATAAAAACTTATTGGTCATACCTGCCACACTATTTTGCTCGTGGATGATTGTTGGAATGTTTAGTTTATGAGCTGCATAAACAACAGATCCACAAACATAACCACCTGTTCCAATCACAATATCTGGTTCAAATTTCCTAATAATCTGTTTTGCTTTTTTGATACTACTTAAAAATAATTGAATTGTTTTAAAGTTGCTTAAGGATAAAGAGCGTTTAAATCCTTGAATTTCAATTGTCTCAAAAGGGATACCTTGATCTGGAACAATCTTACTTTCCAATCCTTTTTTTGTCCCAACAAATAAAAACTCAGCGTCAGGATGTTTCGCTTTAATATATTTCACGAGAGACACAGCTGGATAAATATGACCACCTGTTCCACCACCGGATACTAATACTTTCATGTTTTTACCTACTTACTATTTGTTTTATTTCTTTAACAAACGCTTCTCCGCGAATTTCAAAGTTTTTATATTGATCCCAACTGGCACAAGCTGGTGACAAGAGAATAGCATCTTCTCTTTCACTTATTTCCCATGCAGCTTTCACAGCTTGTCCCATGTCTGATACTTTCACACAATTTGTCACACCCATTTTTTTGGCTGTTTCAATTAATTTATCTGCGGTTTCACCTGTGGCAACGAGTGCTTTCAACCCTACTAAAGACTCCTCTAACTCTTCAAAGCCATTCCCACGATCTAAACCACCCGCAATTAAAACTAAATGTTCATTATTAAAACCACTTAAAGCTTTTTCAGTGGCTAAAATATTCGTTGCTTTTGAATCATTGTAAATTCTCACACCATCATACTCACCAATAAATTCAGTTCGGTGAGGAACACCTGAAAAGTTCATTAAAGTTTGTCTGATACTCTCATTTGACACACCTGATAATTTAGCCACGATAATCGCTGCTAAAGCATTCTCAATGTTGTGACTACCTGGCACACCAACTTCTGATGCTAACATAATTTTTTCATCTTTATAAACTAAAGCATCCTCTAAAAGATAAGCTCCTTCTTTTTCCAGACAAGTTGTTGAAAAATAGATGACTGTAGCTTTAGTTGTTTCTGCTAATTTTCTTAATTCTGCTTGATTACCATTTAAAATCAAATAATCAGCTGACGTCATATTTTTTTGAATTTCCCATTTAGCAGAAACATAATTATCACGACTTCCATGATAATCAATATGCGCTTCAAACAAGTTCGTAATTAAAGCAATAGATGGTTTAAATTTATCAATTCCCATTAATTGGAAACTTGATAATTCAGTGACTAAAACATCATCACTTTTTGCTTTAAGAACCACATCACTTGTTGGAAAGCCAATATTACCTGCTAATTTAGCTTCACCTTTAGATCGTTCGCTATTTAATAGTTGGTAAATCATCGTTGTTGTTGTTGTTTTCCCATTTGTTCCTGTTATACCAATAAATTCAGCCTCTGAAACGGCATGTGCTATTTCTACTTCTGTCATAATTGGAATATTTTTTTCAATTGCTTTTTCGAGAATAGGATTCGTATATGGAATCCCAGGGTTTTTGACAATTAGCGAAAATCCTTCATCAAGTAAATCGATTGGATGGCTTCCTGTTATCACAGTCATTCCTAAAGCAAGCAATTCTTGCGCTTCTGGATTTTCATCTATGTTTTTTGCATCATTCACTGTAACAAACGCGCCTAATTGATGTAATAACTTGGCTGCTGCAACACCGCTTCTAGCTAATCCTAAAACTAAAATCTTTTCATTTGCGTATTCTGCTGCTTTTTTCATACCAATCGATCTCCTCATATTATAAATATAAAATAGCTAATGTAATACCTGACATAACCAATCCTACTATCCAAAAAACAATGTCGATTTTCCATTCACTCCAACCACTTAATTCAAAGTGATGATGAATCGGTGACATTTTAAAAATTCGTTTACCTGTTAATTTAAATGATGCCACTTGTAAAATCACGCTTAACGTTTCTACTACATACACTAACCCAATTAATAAAAGTGTCCATTCTTGATGTAATAAGATTGAGATTGCTGCTAACATACCGCCTAATGCCAGTGAGCCCACATCCCCCATAAAGATTTTAGCAGGCTTTTTATTATAAACAAGAAAACCTAACAGAGCACCGATTGAAGCAATACAAATTAAAAGAATATCATATTGTTCTTGTTGCCATGCAATAATGGCATAGGTTCCAAACGAAATAGATCCTAACCCTGACACTAAGCCGTCAATTCCATCTGTTAAATTCACTGCATTTGAAAATCCTACTAACCAAAAGACAACAAAGGCACCATAGATAACACCCATATCCACATTTCCAAGGAACGGAATATAAAGTAAAGTACTAATACCTGCTGATTTCATAATGAGATAAAGAATAATCCCACCAACAATTTGACCTAATAGTTTTTGTTTAGAATTCAACCCTAAATTACGTTTTTTAAAGACTTTAATAAAATCATCTAAAAATCCTAATAAACCGTATAAAGCTAAAATAAATAAAATACTCCAGAAAGAAGAAGTTAACTCTTCTTTCCAAAAAGCTGTAATAATTGAAGCAAGTACAATACTAAACAAGAAAACTAATCCACCCATTGTTGGTGTTCCTGTTTTAGCTAAATGAGCTTGTGGCCCTTCTTCTCTGACTGCTTGTCCCATTTTTTTTACTTTAAAAAAAGCTATAAATTGAGGTATTGTCATTAAAACAAATGCGAACCCTAAGGATAAAGGGATTAATAATTCTGTAAGTATCATAATTCTCTCCTAATTTTTAATTATCTGAACTAACCGTATCGACTTTAAACGCATGTTTTAACATACTATTTGAAATATCTGAGATTAATTTTTGAGGACTACCATGTTCTCCAGTAATTGTTGGTCTTTTTAGTGTAACGTACATAATATATTGTGGGTCTTCGGTGGGAGCAATTTGAACCACTGAGTACAGATAATCATATTCACCTTTCACTAATTGTCCACTATCAAATATTTCTGCAGTTCCTGTTTTAGCCGACACATTAACTCCATCAATTCCATAAGTTTCATATCCTGTTCCATACTCAGGATCATTTACTGTATCTTTCATAAAATCTAACACCTTATCTGCAGTTTCAGGTTTGATAGGTTGACCAACCTTTTCTGGTTTATAAACCTCTTCATCTTTACCGTCTTCTGATGTGATTTTTTGAATGTACTGAGGTTTCATCATCGTTCCTTTATTCGAAATCGCTGTGAATCCTTGCATCATTTGGAAATTCGTGACACCAATTGCTTGTCCAAATGAAGACATGGCTGTATCTACCGGATTTTTATCGCGAATATTTCCAGCTTCTTCAAAAGGTAATCCGGATTTAGTTGATTTACCAAAGCCAAATTTTTGTAGGTAGTCTTGCCATTTAGTTCCCATTTTCTGCTCTAAAAGAACCATCCCTACGTTACTTGACCATGATAAGGCTTGTCTGTAGGTCAACGTTCCTTTGCCTTCTGGTTTCCAATCTCTAATTGGTGTATCGTAAACCTGAATTTGCCCCGATTGGAAGGTTTCATTTTCATTTAAGTTACCCGAATCAATAGCTGCTGCTGTTGTAAAGACCTTCATTGTTGATCCTGGCTCATATGGTTTTTGGACTAAGAGATTTTGCCATACTGGTTTTGGTTTATCTTTTTCTTCGTAAAGCCCTTCTTTTGTTTGCGGATCAAAGGTTGGACGTTGTGAAGCAGCTAAGATTTGACCAGTTTTTGCATCCATCAGCATTGCTGTTATATCTTCTGGGTTCGACTTTTCGAACACTTCATCCATCACTTCTTCTAAACGGAGTTGAAGGTTACTATCTAAGGTTGTATAAATATCTTTTCCATTGACAGCTTCTTTATCTACAATGACAGAACCAGGTAATTCATTTCCTTTACTGTCTTTTTGATAATACTTAAAGCCATCCTCACCTTTAAGAACATCATCATAGGCTTTTTCAATTCCCATACCATTCTTACCAGTTAATTTAGAATCTTCTTCATCTGCATTTTCTGGTTGTGCATATCCTACTATATAAGAAGCATATTTTCCGTTAGGGTACATTCTATCTGGATGTTCCGTAAAGTAAATTCCGGTAATTTTTTCTTTTTCTAACGCTTTTTCAATATTTTTTTTCGTTTCTAAAGATAAATTTTTACCTTTAGAGCCAAACTCAGTACTACCGTAATACTTACCATCGGCATTTTTCTTAACTTCCTTACTCAATTGCTTATGAGTTATTTCTTTATCGATACCTGCATATTGATTCAAAATATCAGCTATCTTATCTTTATCCTTATCATGGACAAAAAGTTCCACATTGTTTAAGCCAATATAATCTTTTCCTAATTCAGCATATAACGAATAGGAAGTAGCATCTTCAGCAATTGGTTGTCCATTTCGATCATAAATGGTTCCCCGTTTTGCCTTGATGATGCTACTTCCTTGATATAGATCCTGTCTTTTCTTATCTAAACTTTCAGATCCAACTTTACCTACTCCGATAATATAAACAAAGCGCATTGCAAAAAGAAGGAAAATGGCAATAGTTGTTCCAAAGAGTATAATCCCTACTTTTTTTCTATTGCCAGATGGTGTTAAGTTTTTTGACGCTATTTTTTTTTTGAATTTCCGTCTAAAATCTTTCATTATTTTATTTTCCTTATGTTATCTTCTCTTACCTTGATTTCAGCCTTTTCAGCAATTCCTTTAACCCGGTCTGCTCTGAGCAATTCATTTTTTTCTTGCTCTAACTTATCAATAGCACTATTAGATTCATTCATTTTTTGTTGAACAGCGGTGATTGCTTCTTCTTCTCTATTAATTGCCGTTGTCATTTTAATTGTCGCAATCGATAGAAATAAAAACGTCACGATAAAAGTTGCAAAAACAATCTTTTCTAACTTGCTGACTTTTCTGAGTTTACTTTTAGGTACTAAGTAAGGAATCGTTTCTTGTAACCTTTTCTCGCTTTCAGGAGGTAAGGTCTGTGCATAATCATAAATCATTGGTTCTTGTTTTTCCGGTAATGACATTCCTATCCCATCCTTTCAGGAGTTATTTTTTCGGCTACTCGAAGTTTCGCACTTCTTGAGCGGTTATTTGCTTCCAACTCTTCACTTGAAGCAACAATCGGTTTTCTATTAATCATTTTTAATGTCGGTTGATATTCCACAGGTACCATAGGCAAACCTGGTGGTAAATCTTTTGGTTGACTATATTCTTTGTAGATATTTTTAACAATCTTATCTTCTAAAGAATGGAAGGTAATCACACTAATACGACCTTCGTGATTCAATAGCTCAATAGCTTGTTCTAGTGACTCTCCGATAACTTCTAATTCACTGTTAACTTCAATTCGAATCGCTTGAAAAACTCGCTTAGCCGGATGTCCACCTTTTCTTCTAGCTGGTGCCGGTATCGCGTCTTTAATCAATTCTACTAATTCGCCCGTTGTTTCTATTGGCTTTTCAATTCTCTTTTTCTCAATCAATCTAGCAATTTGTTTTGAAAATTTTTCTTCTCCGTATCTGAAAAAGATTTTCACTAATTGCTCATACGGATACTCATTCACAACATCAAAGGCACTAATCGGTGCTGTTTGATCCATTCTCATATCTAAAGGAGCATCTTGATGATAACTAAAGCCTCGTTCTCCCTCATCTAATTGAGGAGACGATACACCTAGATCATATAAGATACCATCAATTTCATTGACACCATGTTTAGCTAATTCTGCTTGTAAATATCTAAAATTCGCCTGGATAAACGTTACTTTACCTTGTTCTAACTCATTTTTTAATTTAATACTAGCATGTTTTATAGCTGTCTCATCTTGATCAAACGCATAAAGATGACCCTTTTCAGATAGTTGTGAGAGAAGGTACTGGCTATGACCAGCTCCGCCCAATGTACAATCTACATAGATGCCATCAGGTTTAATATTAAGTCCATCAACTGTTTCTTTCAGTAAAACAGTGACATGTTCAAAAGTTTCTGACATAAATATCTTTCTCCAACCTTTAGTTTAAAAACCAAAATCAATCATCGTTTCAGCAATATCATCAAAATTCTCTTCTGCATCTTGTGAGAATTCTATCCAACGCTCTTCGCTCCAAATCTCAATTCGATTTGAAACCCCAATTATGACACATGGCTTCTCTAATTTCGCATAATTTCTTAAATTTAAGGGAAGATTAATTCTTCCTTGTTTATCAATTTCACATTCAATAGCAGCGGAATAAAAAAAGCGGACAAATGTACGTGCTTCTTTTTTTGATAGTGGCATTTCTTTCATTTTCTCTTCTAAAATTTCCCACTCACTCATCGGATAACCAAATAAACATCCATCCATTCCTCTTGTTACGACAAATTTTTCGCCTAAGCTTTCTCGCAGTTTTGAAGGAACAATTAGACGTCCTTTTAAGTCAATATTATGTTGATATTCTCCCATAAACATAAAAGGTCACCTCGACTCGCCACTCAATAGAACTAGTCTACCACATTCCCCCACTTTCTACCACATTCTTAGTAAAAAAATTAAGATTTGGTATAGATTGTAATAAAAGTGAAAACAAAAAAGACAATACTAGAATAGATACTAGTTATTGTCTTAGTTTTTTATTTTAAAAACAGGATAATACTTACTAAAATAAGTAAGAAATAAATTAGTAAAGTAATTAAAAAGATGATTCGCCACACCATTTTCAAATAACGTTTATACTTAATTTCTTTGTACTGATACGCTTGAAACACTGCTATCAACATAGAAACAAGTAAAACAATTAGCAATGTATAAGGTAAAAAACTCTCATCAAACGTTGCTTTTGATAAGTAATGAATTCCTACTAATAAAAACGGTGTTGCAATATCGGGTGATTTGATACCATATTTTTTTTCAAGAGAAGCTTTTTTTACTAAAAAAGAACTTCCAAATAATAATATTAATGGAAAAGTATACCAAAAAAAGGTAACTATGGTGAATTTTTGCATGTGATTATTTCCCTTCACAATCCTCTTGTAAGCTTCACTACTAAGACACACCTATTATACGTTAGATAGATGTCAATCCCATAACAAGGGTTAGTCTTATAAAGACGTCTTTGTAACAAGCATTACAGAACAAGGCTTTTTCTATATTTAATCCTTTAAACAATTATAATTCATCTCGAGGAACAGTTCAATTTTTTTCAAGTTAATTTTTTAAGCATTATTTAAATTGCTCCTCACCTTGATTCCTCATCTTATTCGGTGTAAACTATTATCATTGAATCTAAGATTAAAAGGCGGAAAAAAATATTATGAGTAAAAAACCAAAAAGCACTTTCTCAAAAATCACTACTGTAGTTATTTGGGTGATGTTAATTGCCATGGTAGGCGGAGCAGTCGTAACTGCACTAGCAAGCTTAGGTATGATTTAAAACAAAAGTGAATAAAAAATCGGTTTGCTCCAAGTAACTGGAAGAAATGAAAAACAATTCGCGCTTTTTGAATTGATTTTCATTTCTGAAGTTGTCGTGGGAGCAGATTTTTTATTCCGGATTAAACATGGTGATGAAAAAGGCGTTCAACTTCAAGTAACATGGAGTTAAACGTCTTTTTCATTTGATTATTTTTTCTGTGCAATCGACAATAATTCTTTCGCATGCTCCAATGTCAGCGGCGTGATTTCTGCTCCCGACAACATTCTAGCAACTTCATCCACTCGCTCGGTCGCTGCCAATTCACTAACACTTGTTTCTGTTCGCTTATTTATTATTTCCTTTTTGATAAAATACTGAGTATCAGCAATCGCTGCCACTTGAGGCAAATGAGTGATACATAGTACTTGAGAGTTCGTTCCAATTTGATGGATTTTCTCTGCAATTGCTTGAGCCACTCGACCACTTACACCAGTGTCCACTTCATCAAATACAATACTTGTCATACCGTGATTTTTCGAAAAAATTGTTTTTATCGCTAACATCACACGAGATAACTCACCGCCAGAAGCCACTTTAACTAAAGGTTTCAAATCTTCCCCTAAATTGGTAGAAATGAAAAATTCAACTTTATCTAAGCCTGTTTCATTCGGTTTATCTAACTCAGTAAACATTACTTTAAAGCGAGTGTTTTCCATGAATAAGCTTTTTAATTCTGTTAAGATATTTTCTTCTAAGTTTCCAGCTGTTTCTTTTCGGCATTGACTTAGCTCTCGACCTAAAGAATCAACCAATTCTTTTTCAGATTCCAAATCCCGTTCTACCTGTTCAACATCTAAGCCACCAAATTCTGAAAGAGATAGTTCTTCTTTAATATACTCAAAATGCTCTAATATTTTTTCAACAGTCTCACCGTATTTTCTTTTCAACTGACGAATGACATCTAGCCTGCTTTCAACTTCGAGCAAACGAGATTCATCCAATTCCAAATCATCCACAAATGCCGAAACATTTGTTAGAGCTTCTTGTAAGGAGTAGTAACTTGTTTGAATCAACTCACTTGTTTCTTTATAAGATGGATCTAAATCTTCAATGCTACTCATCTCATTCATTGCCTGAGCAACTAAATCCAACGCCTGACTTTCATCACCATTGATAGCATTATACGTATTTTTTAAACCGTCTGTAATTTGTTGAAAACTAACTAGTTTTTTTCGTTCCTCTAGAAGTTGCTCTTCCTCATTAGGTAAAAGTTCCGCTTCATTAATCTCTTCAAATTGAAATTGCAACATGTCCATTCGTTGAACATATTCTTTTTCATTAGCATGAAATTTCTTAAGGTTCATTTCTAATTCTTTGAATTTAGTATAATGTATCCGATAATCAGCTAATACAGGCGTCAAACGATCCACATCAAACTGATCCAACAACCCTAAATGATGAGTCGCTTCCATTAATTCTTGATGCTCGTTTTGACCATGAATATCAACCAAATATTGTCCCATCCCTCTTAAGGTTTTCGTATTAACCAACTGGCCATTAATGCGACAGTTATTTCTCCCGGTTCGGTAAATTTCTCGTTGAACAACCAAGACATCATCAACCATCTCAATGCCACAATCTGCTAAATAACGATCCATCTCTTGATTACTTTCAACATAAAAAGACCCTTCAATGCGACATTTTTCTGCCCCATCTCGAATAAAATCACTGGAACCACGCCCGCCAACAATCAAACCCATCGCATCAATAATAATCGATTTACCCGCACCTGTTTCACCAGTCAGAACTGTCATACCTTCTTTAAATTCAATATTCAAATTAGAAATAATCGCAAAATCTTGGACAGATAATTCTTGTATCATATATGATCACCTTCTTATACAATTTCTAATATCCTAGTTTCCAAATCAAGAGCTAACTCTTCTGATTTAGCAAAAATCAAGACTTTATCATCATTCACCATCACTGTAAATATATCAGCTTTATAATAAGATTCAATCGCGCCACCTAACGCAAATCCACTACCTGGTTTAGTAATGATCACAATCATCTTATCCATTTGATGAATATCCATAAAGGAACTTTTTAACATCCGCTCAAACTTCGCAAAACTCGAACGATCCTCTTCCGGCATACTATACGTGAAGTGTTTATCTTCGCCTTGTTTTTTAACTAATTTCATTTCTTTAATATCTCTCGACACGGTTGCTTGAGTCACCAAAATATTATTTTCTAGTAATAATCGAACTAATTCTTCTTGCTTAGATACTTTTTCTTCAGTAATAATCTTCTCAATCCACTGATGTCTTTCTTGCTTTCTCATTTTTGTTTCCTCCAGTTAACAAATTACGTTAGCCTACTATGAGATAACTCTACAATCTCTTCTGCTGACAAATCACTTAAAAATTGTCCCATGCCATCAGCAGGTTTCAAGTGAGCTAAAAATTCAATGTTCCCATCCCCACCTGTAATCGGTGAAAAATCAAGTCCTTCTACATTAAAGCCAAACTCTTGAACAAAAGTTAGCACGTCTTTCAACACAGATAAATGAACTTTCTTATCTCGAATAATCCCTTTTTTACCAACTTGAGCTTTTCCAGCTTCAAATTGTGGCTTAATCAGAGCAACGACCTCCCCATCAGAAGAGATAATCGTTCTTAAGACAGGTAATATCAATTTTAAAGAAATAAAAGACACATCAATAGACGCGACATTTGGTTGCCCTTTGGTAAAGTCTTCTAATTTAGAATATCTAAAGTTAGTTTTTTCCATTACTTCTACTCGCTCGTCTTGTCTTAACTTCCAAGCTAATTGATTAGAACCAACGTCTAAAGCGTAGCTCATTTTGGCACCATTTTGCAAAGCAACATCAGTAAATCCTCCTGTGGAAGAACCAATATCAAGTAATGTTTTCCCTTCAAAATCAATAGAAAAAGACGACATTGCTTTTTCTAATTTTAAACCACCACGAGAAACATATTTTAACGCCTGTCCTTTTAACCTAAGAACAGAATCAGCTGAAATTTTCTCACCCGGCTTGTCATAACGAACACCATTAGCATCTACTACAAGTCCTGCCATGACATTTCTTTTTGCCTTTTCACGCGTTTCACTTAACCCTTGTTGAACGACTAAAACGTCCACACGCTCTTTTTTTACTTTTTCGCCCATTATAATACCTTCAATTCTTCTAAAATAGCATCTAATAACGTTTCTTTTTCAGGATAACCTAACAATACTTTACTTTGATTTAACGATTTTTGCGCTTGGTTACAGTAAGATTCAAATGCCTCTTTGGCTCCGTCTAAACCTAAAAATGAAACATAAGTATTTTTATCATGAGCCGCATCCGCCCCTGTTTTTTTACCAATAACCGCTTCATCCCCAATAACATCCAGTAAATCATCTTTCACTTGAAAAGCCATACCTAAACATTCAGCATATTCAACAAGATTCTTTTTAACTTCCATATTATCAGAACTTAACGTTACACCAGCTTCCACTGCAAATTTGATCAATTCACCCGTTTTTTTACTGTGCATCTTTTGAAGCTCGTCTAATGTGATTTGTTTGTTCTCACCCAACATATCTTCCATTTGGCCAGCAATCATACCACTTGCCCCTGACGCTTTTGCGAGCAGACTAATTAACTCAACTTTTAAAGAACTGTCCAGTGTTGTTTCTGACACTAAATGAAAAGCCTCTGTTAATAAAGCATCTCCCGCTAGAATGGCTACTGCCTCACCATAAACTTTATGATTTGTTGGCTTACCGCGTCTTAGATCGTCATCATCCATCGCTGGTAGATCATCATGAATTAAAGAGTACGTATGGATCATCTCTAAGCTCGCAGCCACACTGTAATGTTTTTTCTCTAAAGGGATATCAAAAAAATCTACTGTTCCTAAAAGAAGTAGCGGTCTAAATCTTTTACCACCAGCCGCAAGAGAATAGTTCATCGCTTCTACTAATAATTCAGATTGATTGTGCCCTTTTAAAAAAGACATCATTTCTTGATCGATTAAAGGAATTTGTTCCGTCGCAAATTCTTTATAATTCAAACTCATCGCTACTCTCCCTGTTCTTCAAAAGGTACTTCTTGACCATCATCTGACATAATTTTTGTTAATGTTTCTTCTGCGTTAGTCAACGTTTCTTGGCATAATTTACTCAAAGCAATACCTTTTTGAAATTGATCTAAAGCATCCTCTAAAGGTACCTCACCTGTCTCTAATTGTTTCACTATATTCTCAAGTTCCTCTAAAGAAGCTTCAAAGGTTTGTTTTTTTTCTTTTACCATATTCTCAATCCTTTCTAACAACGTTTTTAGCAGTTGCCTCTATCACGCCGTCTGACAAATGAATATTTAATAGTTGCTCTTCCTCTATTTCATCCACTGATTTTATAATTTTTTCATTCACTGTTGTGTAACTATAACCGCGTAGCATTGTTTTAAGAGGGCTCAACATATCCAAACGCACTACTGATTGCTGCATCTCTCTCTTTTTATCTGCTAACAAACGTGCCATACTTTTTTCTAATTTATCATCTAGAAATACCACTTGTTGCTTCGATACATTCACTTTTTCTTGAGGATTTCTAAAATAAAGTCGTTGCTTCATTTGTTCAAAAGCTTTTTCTTTTTGATTTATCTCTTGTGCTAAACTTTGCTCTAATCTACGGTTCAGTGTATCTAATTGAATCGAAAAAGCTTCATACAAACGTTTAGGTTGCTTAAAAACAAAAGAATTCATCGCGTGTTCATGTTTTTGTTGCTTGTGTTTTATTTGCACAGACACCGCTTGAACCAAACGATTTTCTTTTTCCTTAATCCTTAACAACTCTTCTCTTAAGACTGGTGTTGCAAGTTCTGCTGCTGCTGTGGGTGTTGCTGCTCTCATATCCGCCACTAAATCCGCAATCGTTATATCTGTTTCATGTCCCACAGACGAAATAATAGGTGTTCTCGCTTCAAAAATAGCTCGAGCCACATTTTCTTCATTAAACGGCCACAAATCTTCAATCGATCCGCCACCACGGGCAACAATCATCGTGTCATACTCGCTGCTTTGATCCACTTCTTTGATCCGACGAGTAATATCAGCCGCTGCTTTATCACCTTGAACCAAAGTCGGAAAGACTACCAGCTGAGCAATTGGGTACCTTCTTTTAACTGTCGTCATAATATCTCTCACAACAGCCCCACTTGGACTGGTTACAACTGCAATCTTTTTAGGATACTTAACTAAAGGCTGTTTAAAATCAGGATTAAATAACCCTTCTTGTTGGAAAGTTTTTTTACGTTCTTCTAGCGCTTGATACAAAGCGCCAACACCATCTGGTTCCATGTGTTCCACGTAGATTTGATAACTTCCGCCAGGCTCATACAAAGAAATCCGCCCAATAACTAAAACTTTCATACCTTCTTCTGGCTTAAATTTTAATTTCCCAAAGGCACCTTTAAACATAATCGCTGAAATCTTCGCTTGATCATCTTTTAAACTAAAATATTGATGGGCATTAGGTCTCATTCTAAAATTTGAAATCTCTCCTGTTAAAAAGATACGCTCTAGATACGGATCTGCTTCAAATTTTCGTTTTAAATATTTAGTTAGCGCTGTTACTGTTAAATATTTTTCAGTCATCTCTTCACAATCCTTTACTAACCTCTAGCATTTGCAACGGTTTGCTCCATTAACATCGCAATCGTCATTGGACCAACACCACCAGGAACAGGCGTAATGTAAGACGCTTTTCGACTAACTTCATCAAACTTAACATCCCCTACTAAATGGCCGTCTACATGTCGGTTCATCCCAACATCAACCACCACTGCGCCTTCTTTAATATGATCTGCTCTTAAAAATTCAGACTCGCCAATTGCCACAATTACGATATCCGCTTCCTTTGTAATAGCTTTTAAATCTTTCGTATGAGAATGAGTTATCGTAACCGTCGCATTGCTCATTAATAATAATTGACCCATCGGTTTTCCCACAATATTACTACGACCAATTACCACAGCTTTTTTTCCAGCAACCTCTACATCATGTTCCTCTAGTAATCTCATAATTCCGTAAGGGGTACAGGGTAACTTATCAGGTTTCCCAATAAATAATTTCCCCATATTCAGCGGATGAAACCCATCCACATCTTTTTTAGAATCAATCGCTAAAATAATTTTCTCTTCATCAATATGTTTAGGTAGTGGCAATTGTACTAATATGCCATCTACCTGTTGGTCTTCATTGTACTCATTGATTCGTCTTAACAACTCTTCTTCAGTTGTATTTTCAGGCAAACGATCAACTTGGGAATGAAACCCAATATTTTTTGCTGAATTCTCTTTATTTTTAACGTAAACTTGACTCCCTACATCTTCACCGATTAAAATAACCACTAATTTTGGAAGTCTTTTCCCCTTTTGTTTCCATCCAGCAACTTCTTGCTTCAGATTTTCTTGAATCTTATCGCTAAGTGCGCGACCATCTAATAATATTGCCATTAAAAACACCTCCAAAATTTAATTACACATGCCTACATTCTAGCATAAAAAGAATTTTTGGAAAACAGAGTGAATAAAATATCGTTTTGCTCCAAGCAATTGGAAGAAATTAAAAATAAGCCATGGTTTTAGGCTTGATTTTAATTTCTGAAATTGCCGCAGGAGCAGATATTTTATTCCGGACTACACAGAGTGATGAAAAAGGCGTTTAACTCCAAGCAACTGGAGTGAATACTAAACAATCCACGTTTTTCGAATTGCTTTATATTAGTGAAGTTACCGAAAGAATTGCCTTTTGAATCCGGATTAAAACAGAGTGAATAAAATATCGTTTTGCTTCACAAAAAAACTCAAACAAAATTAATTGTCTGAGTCAATTTCTTTCATGACAGATGATAACACACCGTTGATAAAACGACGAGACTCATCATCACTAAATGTTTTCGCTAATTCGAGAGCTTCATTTAAAGATACTTTATGCGGAATATCCGACACATAAAACATTTCGAATAAGGCAAGTCTTAAAATCGTTAAATCAGTTTTTGCAATTCGACTAACTGTCCAACGTTTTAAATGTTTTTCGATATGTTGATCTAATTCTGCTTGACGCTCTTTTACACCAGCAACTACTACTTTTACATATTGAGGAATTTCTTCACTCTGTTGTCCTTCATATAAATCTAGAACATTTTCAATGGCTTGATCAATTTCTATATCTTCAAGGTACAACATAGAAAAATTGACTTGAAACGCTACTTCTCTTAACTGATGTCTTGTTAAATCCACTCTATTCTTCCTCATCTTCTGAATCAAACAACTCGTCTAAATCTGGTAATGAAATTTTTTCAGGAACTACGCCCACCACATGAACGTTAACTTCTGCTAATTCCAAATCCGTCATATATAAAACTTGTTGCTTAACTTTTTCTTGCATGTCTATTGCTACTTTAGGTACTGAAACACCATAATTTAGATAACAAAATAAATCAATAAGAATGTTACCTTCATCGTTTTTTAATGATACCCCTTTATCGTGGACTGATCCACCAAATAATTCGGTAACATTTGATGCTAAATTACCACGCATCGCATAAACACCCGCTACTTTAGACGCCGCAATCCCAACGATAACTTCTAATACCTCAGGAGCAACAACAATTTCTCCACCAATTTCTTGATTATTGCTGCTTAGGACTAAATCTTTACTTTCTGCCATCTGTCTTCCTCCTTCAGTTCATTTTAACTTGAGAAACCTACAATCTGATTGAAATAACTTTACCTTTAAAACATTAAGAATAAAGCATTTTTCCTCATTTGTCTATTCTATAAAATAATAAGCTCTTTTTCAGAATGTGTCAATCTCTTTATCCCATTCTCTGTGACTAACATATCATCTTCAATACGAACGCCGCCAATCCCTGGTAAATAAATACCTGGTTCATTTGTAATCACATTACCTGCTACAAACGATTTTTCTGCCATCTTAGAAACGTTAGGACCTTCATGAATCTCTAACCCGATTCCGTGACCTGTCGAATGACCAAATGCCTCACCGTATCCTTTAGACGTAATATAATCACGAGCGACAGCATCTAACTCAGCGCCTGTCATACCTGGTTTAGCAACATCTAATACTTTCTGTTGCGCCTCTTTAACAATTTGATAAATTTCTTTTAATTTTTCACTTGGTTCACCTAAAGAAATAGTACGCGTCATATCCGAAACATACCCTTCATAGTAACAACCAAAATCAATCGTAATAAAATCACCTTGTTCAATCACTTTCGCGCTAGCCACTCCGTGAGGCATCGCAGATCTTAACCCACTAGCTACGATTGTTTCAAAAGAAACACCTGAAGCACCTAAACTTCTCATATAGAAGTCAAGTTCGTTCGCTACTTGAATTTCTGTCATCCCTGGTTTGATATACGTTAGAATATGACTAAACGCTTTGTCTGCAATTGCACACGCTTTTTCGATAATTTTAACTTCATCTTCATCTTTAATTTCTCTTAACTCTTCAATCATTCCTGAAACAGGAATCAAATCAGCTTCCATAATCATTTCTAATTGAACGTATTCTTTAAAAGAGACTGTCGCTTCTTCAAAGGCAAGGGTTGTCAATTCTTTTTCTTCTACTAAATCGGCCACAACGTCAAAAATCGGTCCAAAATTCTGAACAACCTTGTAACCAGTACATTGTTTCTCAGCTTGTTCTGTGTATCTAAAATCTGTAATAAAAAATGCGTCATCTAAGGTAATTAAAGCAACACCTGTCGTTCCAGTAAATCCTGTTAAATAACGTAAATTGTATGAACTTGTAATTAAAAATGACGAAATATCTTCTTTAATCATTTCTTTTCTTAAATTATCCACTCTATTTATCATCTAAACTAACACCTTTCCCTATATTTCTATTACTATTATAACAAAAGGACTTGCTAAATTAAACCAACTCGCTACTTTCTGTGCAATAAAAAAACAACCCAATAAATTGAGTTGTTTAAGAGTATTATTTAGCTACTGGATAGAGAAAGTTCTACTTTTAGCATATTTTAACCTGTCACAAGAAACGCTATATAATAGTAGACTTTTGTTAAAACATATTCAACAAGTCGTAATATGTATCATTCAAATGGCATTCATTATGGCATTCAAAAGCTACGGGTGAGATGGTGAGTTTATATAAAATAAGAGGCGGTTCTCGTCTCTTATTTATTTTAATACATTATTAAACTTACAAATAGCATATAGATAGTATTATTTAGCTGGGGGCAATATTTAAATAAACATTTAAAGTTATTTGTATTCCTGTTTACAATCTAAAAAAAATTATTTATAATTTAAATTTAAAAATAAAATATTGTGGTCAACAATATGAGGTGAAATAGATGGATTTACAAAAACAGTTTGAAAATTTAATAAATGAATCAGTCGATAAACGTGTAGCTGATATTGAAGCTAAGATAGTAAAACCTTGGGTTCTAATGCGAGACATTAGTGGAAATTTAGAAAAAGAAGCTCGTTGGATAACCAAACATTTTTGTACTACACATTTTATAAATTTAGGATTAGTAAAAAAAATTGGTGGAGAATGGCATTTTTTAAATCCCGAGTTTTTGAATTATATTCATGATGTTTGGTGGAAAGAACAAAAATAAACTATATTTATAGCTGTTAATTACATTTTTTTAATCAAAAAACTTTTTATAAATAGATATTTTATCTACACTGGTACTCCTCCTGCATCAATAATCGCTTGTTTAGCTGCCTTTGCCATTTGTCTGTTGGCTCTGTCTAAATCGGATGGATTATTAGCATCTACTTTGGCGATGTGGATGTGAACTTCAGTTTTTCCATTTCCAATATGTCCTTTTCCACTAAATCCCTCTTTTTTCTCTCTATCAGATAGTGGAGTAACTGTTGTTTTACCATTTTTATTTGATAATAGCTCCGGCCCAGCTTCACCTACGATTGCTTGTCCATTCAATAGATGTCCACCTTCAGCAAGATATGGTATTTCACTAATATTAATACCTTTTCCACCCATTTTTGGAACCCAATCAGGCATCTTAATTTTATTAAGACCGCCAATTACACCATTAATCAAAGAGATAATAAGATTTAAAGGCGCTTTTGCTAAAGCTACTAAGCCATCAAATACACCACCAAATATTTTTTGTACTCCTTCCCAAGCTTGCGACCAATTCCCTGTAAATACTCCAGAAATAAAATCAATCAAACCATCAAATATTTTCATGCCGGCATCCACAAAACTGCCTAACACAACGAGAACTCCATCAAACACACCACCTAAGTAACCAGATATGTAATTACACACTTGAACTATTACATCGCTAATCCCTTTAAAGAACGCATTAACACCATCATGAAACCATTCAACATTATTATAGGCCCACACTAAACCAGTTATAAATGCCGCAATAGCTGCTGCAATTAATACAAAAGGATTAGCTGCTAAAAAGGTTGTCAACGCACTCCAAACACTCATTAAAGCATTAACTCCTGTCACTATTTTAGAAATAGACCCCATAAAAGAACCTAAAATAACTAGCAATGGACCTATTGCTGCTATAACAATACCAATCCACACGATCATTTGTTTATTTTCATCTGACAAACTTCTAAACCAGTCTGTTACCGATTTTACTGATTTGCTGACCGTTTCAAAAATAGGTAACAATGTAATTTGAATTTGTTCTCCTAATTCTCCCATCCCTTCCTTTAATTGATTTTGTGCTATTTTTGCTTTATCAATAGGATCTTGTATCTCTTCAAATGTTTTATCCACTGTCCCAGCTGCATCTTTTGCCGCGTTTGCTAAACCATCCATGGAAAGAGATCCACCGTCTATTGCTTCAATCATTTTAGGCGCAGACTTAGAACCAAATACCTCACTAGCAATTCTCAATTTCTCTTGTTCAGTAGTAGCTCCTTGTATTGCTGAAATTGTACCTCCTAAACCTTCCTGCATAGTTTTATTGTCCTTAGCATAATTAACATTAGCTTTAGCTAAATAACCAATAGCACCCGCTGAGTCAATACCCGCTTTCTCCATTTGACCAATTAAAGTAGTTGATTCTGCAAACCCAAGACCCATATTTTTAAGCTGTGGTGCTCCTGAATTAACTGCCTCAAATAACTTATCCACACCAACACCAGTGTCTTGACTCGTTTTAGAGACTACATCCAAAACCATTGGTAGGTCATCCATTGATAATCTAAATAGATCCATAGATTTCTTGGCATTAATAGTTGAATCTGACACTTCTGAACCATTTATTTCTGAAAATTTAAGCATACTTTCAGTTGTTCCTTCAAGCTCTTTACCCATCAACCCAAATTGAGTATTAACCTCACCTATACCACTAGAAATATCACTCATTTCAGCTGGTATATTATCAATCACATTTTTAAAGCTGTCTTGTAATGACTCTAACTGACTTCCCGTAGCTCCAGTTGCTGTAGTGATACCATCTAAGGAATCATCTAGCTCTGTAAATGATGATAAAGCTGCTGCTCCAATACCCAGGATAGGCGCTGTTAATCCTAATGACATCCTTTTTCCAACGTCTTTTACTTTAGTTCCAGCTTCTTCAATTTTTTGTATCTTTTTAGCTGTATCTATAGAGATATTCCCTTGCTCTTTTAATGCTTCATTTGTTTCTTCTAAAGCGTCTCTTAGTTTATTTTCTCCAGTTTCAGATTCTAATAATTTTTTGTATAATTTTTGAGACTCATTAGAATATTCACCAGTTTCTTTAGCTGCTTTTTCATATTGCTCTCTTAATAATTTTGTTCTATTTTCGGCAAGTGACAACTGCTTTTCTAATTTTTGTTTGGTTGCTGTTAACTTCTCTGTTGCAGTAGCATCCTTATCCATTGCTGAAGTATGATTTTTGTATTCAGTTGCTGCTAGATTTATTTCTTTGTTTATTTCTTTAACTGTTTTTGAATAGGAAACCTCTCCACTTGTTTTGAACCTTAATACTACATCAGATTCTTTTGTTGACACATTATTCCCTCCTCGTTGATATGTGATACGCTTTACCACATATATTCTTAATATTTACTGAATGATATTTATTTGCTTTAAAAGGTTTCTTAATTTTAATTCTTGCACCTTTTTTACTTGTACAAAATTTGACACATTTTACATACTTAGATTTCATCTATAAACCATTGAAACAACCCACTTCACACACCTCTAAAGACAATTAAATCAAAGCAACTAAAACAAATATGAATTTACTTATTTTTTTACATTTTAAATTTTTGATTCATCTTTAAAATCCTTTGAAATCAATAATTCCTTACTTGTTTTACGATGCTCTGAATGTTTTTAAACCGATTCATCCCCCCTTTCTTTTTTAAAATGCTCTAGAGGTGTCTGAAGAGGTCCCCTTCCCTATCCCCAAAGCTATCAACTTTAGAAAAATAGGTAGGGGGGCTTTATCAGAACTAGGTGCTACTACTTGAGTCCATCAATATCAAGTTTAAACGCTGCCGTTTCAAATGGACCAAAGATTAACTTGCCATCACTGATTTGATACACTGAAACACCAATTTTATTTTCATCTGCATATTTTTCGTTTAATCTTTGGATTTCTAAATTTGATAATACATCTTGTATAAAGAAATAATTAAAGTTTCCAAAATACATAACTGGTAATGATGGAACATCACTGTCTACTTCATCAGATACCTCAACTGGATAATTAAGCAATGTGAAATCAAAGTCATCATTTCCATTTTCTTTTAAAATTGGATTTCCATCCTCACTTAAAAGAGATTCTAATTTTGTTTGAGCAGCTCTATTAATTAACCAGGTAGCACCTTTCCTCATAGCTGTTGGTAGCGAGTTTTTTGCTCCTACTAGATATTTATAAAAACTATCGGATAGTGTTCGAGGTATATATCGAACTGCCTTATTGTTTAACGAATACGGATTATCGTTTGAATGAATAAACCACTCTACTTCTTTTCTTACAATTGCTTTTCCTATTTCCTCAATAAGTATTTTTTCAATATCAAATTCTGATTTGTTTTCTAATTTTTTTGTAAATTTAACTAAGCAATCAAATTCTATAGGTTCTAACCACACGACTTCAACTTCAGTGTCTGTTTCTGGAATCTTATTATTTTCATCACGTTCACTTTTTACAATATTAGCCTCTGCTTTTCTTACTATCATTGGTATTCCTTTTTTTCCTTTTTGAGTATATACCTGTCCTAACTTACGCATCGGATTGACTTCTTGAACATACGATATAATTTTATGTGACATTTTTTTAGAGATTAGGGCTTTCCCTCCATTGACAACAATGCCTAAACTTCTCATTTCTTCAGTAGTCATATTACCTGTTAAATAATTTGCTAAACCTCTTGCCTCTGATTTTTTATTACTTATCGGTTTTTTTTTTACTTTTTTTCTTTCTACTTTTTTCGTTGTTTCTTTTGCCTTATTAATCTTATTAATAATTTGCTTACGTTTAATATCTACTCCTACTTGAGATTTTTCTTTATGAGCTTTTGCTCTTGATGCTGTTCTAAATTCATTTGCTCTTCTTGTTCCTAGTAATTGCTCAATTGTTGCCATTCTTATATACCGTCCTTTTTACTTAATTTAATGTTTTCTGATATTGTTCTGATTCCAACGCGATCTCGGTTAACTCTTTCTCCTAAATTATTCCAATATGAGCCATCACGATACGTTACATCATCGTTGAATATTTTTTCTAGATAATTATTTGATGACGTTATTTCTTGATTAATTTGTTGAATTGATTGACTATATTCTTCTGCTTTTCCAATATATTGATTATAAAAATACTCTGCTTCTTCTTTAATTTTTTTAAGCATATTTTCTTTTTCCGACTTATATTTTTTCATTTCAATAAGTACTGGATCTAAAGAGATTTCTTTCTTGATAGAG